>DYJL01000017.1 GCA_020723105.1 Nitrospira japonica
TCATACCGGACATTCTTATTTTGGTGGTTTAGGACATTATCATTTTGGTATTACATGCATTAAATAAGAATAAAATCTTCTGTACGTTGCCCAAACTTGGAAAAATTATTATTTATACGCAACCATCAAAAACTTAATCTTACTCCATGAAATTATTTAATATTCTTACTTCTCAGAATTAACTTTATTTTTAAAAAATTTATTAAGTTTAATATAAGTTTTCCGTAAGTGTTCAGGCATCACCCTTGTTTCAGCTATAATCGGCATACTATCAGTATCACCAGTCCATCTTGGTACTACATGTAAATGCATATGTGACTCCATTCCAGCCCCTGCAACCTTGCCAAAATTTAATCCGATATTGAAACCATCTGGGCTCATTGCATTTTTCAATATAGTCACCGAATTTTTTACTGTTTTAATAAGCTCAAAGAGTGCATCATCGGATTGACCTTCAAATGTAGGCGTATGAAAATACGGTACAACCATCAAATGTCCATTGTTATACGGATATTTATTCATGAGTACAAAACAGTGTTGTCCCCTGTAAAGGATCAGGTTTCTTTTATCATTAGTAGTTTTGTTGCCATTATTTTGGGAAATATCACAAAACAGGCAACTCTTCTGCTTGTTCTCATCAAGAATATATTCTATTCTCCACGGTGCCCACAGTCTCTTCATATAACTCCTCCTAAAAATTGCACAAACGTAGTTTATTGGCTTAAGAATATTTGGGTTAGAACAGATCAGAAAACACTTTCATATGAAAAAGATATTATAAATTACTGGGAAAAGCAAGAGGTCTAATTATGAGATGTAACCAACTCTTCTACTTCGCTTTCAACAAAGACAGGATGATCATTCTCAAGAACAACTTTAATCTTTTTTACATCCTTGAAATTACCTTTGAGAATTTCCTCAGACAATGAGTCTTCAATATATCTCTGAATTGCTCTTCTCATCGGTCTAGCTCCATAAGAAGGCTGATAATTTTTCTCAATAAGCCAATCTACTATCTCTTCTGATAATTCAACTGCCAAATCCTGATCGATAAGTTGCTTATTAAGTTCATTAACAAGCAAATTAACAATTTTCACCAAGTGTGCTTTTTCTAACTGGTGGAATACCACAATATCGTCAATACGATTTAAAAATTCAGGGTTAAATTTATTTTTTAATTCATCAAGAACTGCTTCTTTAATTTTTTTGTATGTATTTTTCGAGGTTGATTGCTGAAAACCGAGTGGTGTTGAATTTTGAATAAATTTCGTTCCCACATTTGATGTCATTATAATCACGGTATTCTTGAAATCAACCTTTCTGCTGAAACTATCAGTAAGTACCCCTTCATCAAGTACTTGAAGCAGCACATTAAAAACATCTGGGTGTGCCTTTTCTATTTCATCAAAAAGGATTACAGAATATGGTCTCCTGCGAACTATCTCTGTCAATTGCCCTCCCTCCTCATATCCGACATATCCGGGAGGCGCACCTGTTAACCTGGATACATTAAATCTTTCCATATATTCCGACATATCAATTTTTACAAGCGCATTTTCATCGTTAAAAAGAAACTCTGTTAATGCCTTCGCAAGTTCTGTCTTTCCGACACCGGTTGGACCAAGGAAGAAAAACGAACCAATAGGCCTTTTTCTGGCTTTTAATCCTGCACGTGATCTTCTGATGGCCTTAGAAATAGATTTTACTGCTTCATCCTGGCCTACTATCCTCTTATGTAGATCATCTTCCATGCGGAGGAGTTTCTCCGATTCCTTTTCCTCAAGCTTGGCAAGGGGAATACCTGTTATTTTCGACACAGTAAATGATATGTCATCCTCCGTAACAGTAGGCGTTTCTTTCTGCTGATTGTCACGCCAATTTTTATAAAGATTGTCATACAACTTTTTTATCCTGTCTTCCTCACTCTTTACAGAAGCACCTTTTTCAAAATCATGAAGTTTTACATAAAGGTTCTTTTCCTTGTTAAGTCTTTTTAATTCTTTCTCAAGTTCACGAAGTTCCGGAGGCATTGTATAACGTTTCAGTTTAATTCTTGCCCCTGTCTCATCCATAACATCAATTGCCTTGTCAGGTAGAAATCTTTCCGCTATATATCTGTCTGAAAGATTAACACATGCTTTTACAGCTTCATTAGCTATCTTAACCTTGTGATGTAATTCATATCTATTTTTCAAACCATTGAGTATTTTTACACTCTCATCCAATGTAGGCGGTTGTAAGTATATAGGCTGAAAACGTCTCTCAAAGGCTCCGTCTTTCTCAATGTACTTTCTATACTCATCGGGAGTAGTGGCACCTATACATTGAATCTCCCCTCTTGATAAAGCGGGTTTGAGCATATTTGAAGCATCTATTGAACCCTCTGCTGCCCCTGCACCAATGAGTGTATGCAGTTCATCAATAAAAAGTATTATATTATCGCACTGAGTTATTTCTTTCATTACAAGTTTCAGTCTTTCTTCAAACTGGCCCCTGTATTTAGTGCCGGCAATGAGAGCTCCAAGATCGAGGCTTACAATTCTTTTATCAATCAGATTTTCAGGGATATCTTCTGCAACTATTCTCTGCGCCAATCCCTCTACTATTGCAGTTTTACCAACTCCGGACTCTCCTATTATTACAGGATTATTTTTTACCCTTCTCCCCAGGATTTGCAGCACTCTCTCAATCTCGCTCTCCCTTCCTATAACAGGGTCAAGCTTCCCCTCCCTCGCAAGTTGCGTTATATCCCGCCCAAATTCGTCAAGGGCAGGCGTATGGGTTTTCTTTTCTTTTGCTGCATGCTGTATTTTACGAGTAGACAGATTGATAGCAAGTTGTCTTACAGCAAGGAGATTAGCTCCAAGGCTTCTGAGTATCTTGCCCGCAATTCCGGATTCTTCCCTTATTAATCCAATAAGGAGATGTTCACTTCCAATATAACTGTGACCGAGCAATCTCGCTTCTTCCACAGCAAGCTCCAATACTTTTTTGGCTCTTGGAGTAAATGGTATATCACCGAAAGTAAGAATGTTGGAACCGGAAGGCAGATTTCTTTCAACTTCCATACGAAGTTCTTCTGCTGAGAGACCCATTTTCTTAAGGATAATCATTGGAAGGCTTTCTTCTTCTCTCAGCAATCCAAGGAGTAAGTGTTCTGTCCCGAGATAATCATTCTGCCGTTTTTCGGCTTCTTCACGAGCACATATTATTACTTTTCTGCCTCTTTCAGTAAATTTCTCGAACATCTTTATTCCTTAAAATTAATATATCTTTTCCATGCCTTATTGTCAAGGTAACCAAACGGTCATTTCATATAGATTTTTATTGAAGTTATAGGGGAACTCCAGAAAAGCTACTTTGTAATCTGTAAAAATATGGGACTCCAAGAAAGAATAAGGGATGGGAAACCTTCAGTAATTTTTAAGTTTTTTTCCGATTGTAAACAACATCCTTAATTTCCTGCATAAATTCTTTTATGTCTTTAAATTGTCTATATACTGAAGCAAATCTGACGTACGCAACTTCATCAATTTCCTTAAGACCATTCATTATTTGTTCTCCGATAAGAGAACTGGATATTTCTCTCTCTCCTGATCCTAAAAGATTTTTTTCAATTCTCTTTACTAATGCTTCCCGTGCTTCAACACTTACAGGCCTTTTCTCGCAGGCCTTTTCAAGACCCTGAAGAATTTTCAGCCTGTCAAAAGGTTCTCTTCTGCTATCCTTTTTAATAACATGAGGCATAATATTTTCGATTCTCTCATAACTTGTAAAACGTCCCTCGCATTTCAAACATTCCCGTCTGCGTCTTATAATGTCGCCTTCTTTACTCTGTCTTGAGTCAATAACTTTGTCTTCAATATTTCCACAGAAAGGACATTTCATCTTAATATTGTAAATTTCTTAAGCTTCCACTTCCTCATACACAGGATATTTCCTGCATAAAGCCCTAACCTTTTCTTTAACATGAGCAATAACCGAAGCATCCTGGTGATTATGCAGTACTTTTGAAATAAGATCTGCAATAACTACCATCTCAGGCTCTTTCATCTTTCTGCTTGTAACTATTGGCGTACCGATTCTTATACCACTTGTTATTGTAGCAGGCAAGGTATCATGTGGTATAGAATTTTTATTCACTGTAATACCAGCCAAATCAAGCGCTACTTCAGCATCTTTACCGGTAATATTTCTGTCAGTGAGATCTACAAGCATAAGATGGGTATCCGTGCCGCCTGATATTATTTTAAAACCTTTATTTGTAAGAGTGTCGGATAGTTCTTTTGCATTTTTAATAATCTGAAGCTGATAATGTTTAAATTCTTCTGTCATGGCTTCTTTAAAGGCCACTGCCTTTGCAGCAATGACATGCATAAGAGGCCCGCCCTGCAATCCAGGGAAGACCATTTTGTCAACGACCTTAGCATATTCTGCCCTGCACATTATCATTCCGCCACGGGGACCTCTAAGAGTCTTATGAGTAGTAGTAGTAACAAAATCTGCATGGGGTACAGGTGAGGGATGATTGCCTGTTGCAATAAGTCCTGCAATATGGGCTATATCTGCAAGAAAATATGCATTGACCTCTTTTGCTATTTCAGACAGAATTTTGAAATCAATAATCCTTGAATATGCGCTTGCACCTGCTAACAGCATTTTAGGTTTATGTTTTTTGGCAAGCTTTCTGACCTCGTCATAATCAATTAAACCTGTCTTTTTATCAACTCCATAAAAATACGTCTTGTAAATCATCCCTGAGAAGTTTATCTGGAAACCATGGGACAAATGCCCGCCGTGACTCAGGCTCAAACCAAGTATCTTGTCCTTCGGTTTTAATACCGAAAAATATACAGCCATATTTGCCTGAGTACCTGAATGCGGCTGAACATTAATATGCTCGACACCGAAAAGTTCCTTTGCTCTTTTAATAGCAAGGGACTCCACAATATCAGCGTACTCACACCCTCCATAATATCGTCTACCGGGATATCCTTCCGCATATTTATTGGTAAATACAGAACCCTGGGCCTCAAGCACCGCCCTGCTTGCATAGTTTTCTGATGCTATAAGAACAATGTTTTCTCGTTCGCGTTTGATCTCTTCTACAACTGCGCTATAAATTTCTGGATCACTCTTTTTAAGTTCAACTGTTTTCATTTACACAGCCTCGCTTCTATCGCCTGTATTTTATTAAGCCTTCCCTGATGACGTCCGCCTTCAAAAGAAGTTGTAAACCAAACCCTTACAATTTCTGCTGCCGTTTGACTGTTTATAATTCTTCCTGGCAATACCAACACATTGGCATCATTGTGAAGTCTGCTCATTTTTGCAGAGTATGTTTCACTGCATAAAGCAGCCCTCACACCTGCAAATTTATTGGCAACGATTGACATGCCGATACCTGTGCCGCATATAAGGATCCCTCTGTCCACTTTACCTGTTGACACCAATTCTGATACTCTTTCACCAAAATCAGGATAATCAACAGATTCCTCAGTGGTTGTGCCAACATCCTCCCATGCTATATTAAGTTCTTTCAGAACAGGGGTTATTTCATTCTTTAATGCTACTCCTGCGTGATCGCAACCTACTACTATCTTCATAAGACCCCCGGGGAATATAGAGTTATAAAAAGTAAATTATATTATCAGCCTTCTATGTGTAAGTCAAGAATAAGAAATGCAAAAGTTTGTTATAATCCACGTATGCCGACAATAGGCCTGACAGGTAATTTCGGGATGGGTAAAACTACTGTTTTATCCCTGTTTAAAAAATCAGGCGCATATATTTTTAATATTGATGAATTCGTTCATAAAATTCTGACTAAACCTGCAACAATAAGAAAAATCACCAGAGCACTTGGTGATAATATTCTGATAACACGTCCGAAATTATCAATAAACAAAGCTCGTGTCGCAAGACTAATCTTTAGCGATTCAAAAAAACGAAGAGCCGTTGAAAATATAATCCACCCTCAAGTGCTCAAGGTCATCGGGACAGCCATGTCTAATATATTAAAGAAGAATCCTTCCGCATTGATCATATTTGAAATTCCGCTCCTGTTTGAGGCCGGATATGAAAATCTCTTTGATAAAACTATTGTGGTATATTGCAAAAAAAATACAGCTATAAACAGACTCGTTAGAAGAGGTTTTTCGAAAAGTGAGGCACTAAAAAGAATGCGCACTCAAATGCCGATAACAAAGAAAAAAAGACTTGCAGATTTTGTGATAGATAATAACAGATATATTGGCAACACGGAAATGCAGGTTAAAAATCTTTTCAAAGAATTATAAATATATGCATTATTATTTATTCTATCTTCTGCCGGTTCTTGACGTCTCAATTTACTGCCTTAACGCAGCAACCCATTGATAATTCAACTGAAACATAAAATCAAAGCATGAGTGAAATTGACTATTGCCAGTTTCATCTTGTAGTATTTTTTATTATATTTTAATTTGACGGAGGAACTGTGACCATTACTGAAAAAATTCTTGCAGCGCATTGCGGCAAAAAAGAGGTAGCTCCCGGAGAATTGATAAACGCAAAAATTGACCTCATTCTGGCAAATGATATAACTGCGCCTATTGCTATTACTGAATTTAAAAAAATCGGCGCTAAAGACGTATTTGATAAAGACAGAGTCGCTTTCATCCCGGACCATTTTGCGCCACAGAAAGATATTAAGGCAGCAGAGCAGTGTAAGATGCTCAGGGATTTTTCAAAGGAATACGATCTCAGCCTGTATTTTGAAGTAGGAAGAATGGGTGTTGAACATGCTCTCCTTCCGGAACAGGGAATTGTCGTACCAGGGGATCTGGTAATTGGCGCAGACAGTCATACCTGCACCTACGGTGGACTGGGCGCCTTTGCAACAGGAGTGGGTTCAACTGATGTTGCATCTGCTATGGCAACTGGTGAATGCTGGTTCAAAGTGCCTGAGTCCATGAAATTTATTTATTACGGCAAACTGAACAGATGGATCAGTGGAAAAGATTTAATCCTCCACACGATCGGCGATATTGGTGTTGACGGAGCATTGTACCGGGCCATGGAATTTACAGGCGAAGCTATAGGATCGCTTCCAATGTATGCAAGACTCACCATGTGCAATATGGCAATTGAAGCTGGAGGGAAAAACGGCATCATAACCCCTGATGATATTACAGAACAATATGTAAAAGGCCGGGCCCAAAGGGAATATAAATTTTATTCATCCGATAATAATGCTAAATATACCGAGGTAAGAGAGTATGACTGTTCAAAAATTCCTTTAACTGTATCCTGCCCTCACCTCCCTTCAAATACAAAGCCTGTGGCAGAGCTTTCCTCGATAAGCATTGATCAGGTTGTTATTGGTTCATGCACAAACGGCAGGATCGAAGACCTGAGAGAAGCAGCAGAGGTGATAAAGGGAAAAAAGGTAAATTCAAATGTAAGGATGATCGTCATTCCGGCAACTCAGCAGATTTATTTACAGGCAGTAAAGGAGGGGCTGGCTGAGATATTCGTGAATGCTGAAGCGGTTTTTTCAACTCCAACATGCGGGCCCTGCCTGGGCGGGCATATGGGGATACTCGCAAAAGGCGAAAGAGCCATTGCTACAACAAACAGGAATTTTGTCGGAAGAATGGGACATCCGGAAAGTGAAGTTTATCTTTCCAACCCGGCAGTTGCAGCAGCTTCTGCAGTCATGGGAAGGATTGCGCACCCTAAAGAAATACTTTAAGTAAAAGGGGACACTTATGAAATATAACGAAGACCTTTTAAACAAAATCCATTTTATTATGGAAAGGATAGTGGTATTTGATGGTATTGATGAAGTGCTGGATCATATTGTAAAAAACGCCGTAGCGCTTACCCGTGCAGAGGCAGGCACATTGAGAACTTTTGATATTACAACCGGGAAACTGGGCATTAAGGCAAGCTTTGGTTTATCGAAGGGGTTTTTAAGCCAGGCTCCATTAAGAATAGGTGAAGGTATAATAGGAAAAGTTGTGAAAGACGGTAAACCATTCATGACTTCTGATTTACTTAACGTAACGGATTGCGTTCATAAAAAACTGGCCCAGAAAGAGGGAATAAATTCCATCTTGTCAGTGCCCCTTAAAAGTTCAAACAAAGCTATCGGATGCATAACAGTTTACCGAAAAGCCAGGGAGAAATTTACAAACTCCGAACTTCTGCTTCTGAATATATTTGCTTCCCAGTCTACAGAAGCCATTGAAAAACTGAAGCTGCTGGACGACTTAAAAAGGCAGGCTTCTTTTGACTCCTTACTGGATATATATAACAGAGGTTTTCTTTTGACGAGGCTCGAAGAAGAAATCAAGAGGGCTTCAAGACATGATCTTATTTTCACTGCTATCTTTATAGATATAGACGATTTTAAAAAATTTAATGATACACACGGACATCTTTTAGGAGATAAATTGTTAGTCGATCTTACAAAACTTATTAAAAGTAAATTGAGAAAAAATGACATAATCGGCAGATACGGGGGAGAAGAAATTGTCATCATAGCTCCTGAAACTGACAAGAAAGGCGGAACAAGTTTAATTAAAAAAATATTGAAATCGGTAAACCATCACAGTTTCACGGGCAGCAATGGAGATATAAGAAAAATAGGTTTTTGTGCAGGGGTGTCTGCATACCCTGAAGATGGCAAGACTGCAAAAGAGATTATTGGAAAAGCCGACCAGGCTATGTATAAAGCAAAAAAGGACGGAAAAAATAAAGTTGTAATTTCCTGATAATAACGAAGGAGGCTTGATTAAATTGAAACTAAAAGGCAGAGTCTGGAAATTTGGAGATAATGTTGATACTGATGCAATAATCCCGGCGCGTTATTTAAATACATCAGACCCAAAGGAACTTGCTAAACATGTAATGGAAGATGCGGACCCAAATTTCCCATCAAAAATAAACGCAGGAGATATAATAATCGCAGGAGCCAATTTTGGCTGCGGCTCTTCAAGGGAACACGCACCTATTGCAATAAAGGCTGCGGGCCTTCAAGCCGTAATTGCAAAAAGCTTTGCAAGAATATTTTATAGAAATGCATTCAATATCGGGCTTCCTATCTTCGAGTCAGAAGACGCATCCAAAAAAATCGCCGAAGGAGACGAAATAGAGATAGATGCAGATAAGGGTAAAATAAGAAATATCTCAAAAGGCGAAGACTATACCGCAAAACCTATCCCCCCGTTCATGCAGGAACTGATCTCTGCAGGAGGACTGATTGAATGGACCAGAAAACGTCTAAAAGCTTCGTAGCCAGAACTGCCAATGTTGGTTGAAAAAAGACAAATAAAAAGATCTGATGCATTTCTTGTTGTAGAATTCAGACCCCACGGTAAAACAACAGAATATTCACTTGGTGTAACAAGTAATATTTCTCACGAAGGTTTCAGTCTGGACTCACAGGTTTTTGATTTTAAACCCGGGGAGACCCTGGAATTCAGATTAAAACATCCTTATAGCAACCTGTCTGTTTCTGCAACAGGAAGAATAATCTGGAAAAAAGATTCCTGGTACAACTCTTTAACAGGGATAAAATTCATTGATATGGACGAGGAGGCTAAAACCAGAATAACAAACCTCATCCATATGGAGCAGAATAAACCTTCTGCGTTATCTCTTAACAAAGATACCGATATCTCCATGACGCAGGAGGATAAAGAATCATCTTCAACTATAACTATTAAAGAAGAGCCCTCCCCCTGGATGCCTCCTGATAATGGACAAACGGACCCCGAGGAAATTCATGCTGCACCTGAAAAGAAAAAAAATATAAACCGTTTATACATTACAACAGTTACGATTGCTGTCATTATTTTAACTGCTACCTTTTACCTGATACTCAACGATTCCAAAGAAGAGAAAAAAAATGATATTCCTCCGTCTGTCAGTTCAGTTTCTCCCCAACAAACAGACAGGGGCCATTCCCTGGCAGATAACGATGAGACAAAGACTGACTCGCTGCCGGCACAGGAATTAACTGAGTCAGTTCAAACACAGACTGTGCTGGTGCAAGGAGATAAAAAAGAAAGTTCAGAGCAACCTGCTGTAAATCCAATTAAAAATAAACAGCTATCTTCTGCAATTAATATACAAAACAGGCCCTCTATCTCACAGGAAATACCAAAGTCAGAAACATTTCCAGTGTCAGACTCTAAAGGTGAAATTGCAAAAAAAACCGGTAAAAGTGATTCGACTTCACTGGAAACAACTCTCAATATTCCTGAGAAGACAGAAGAAGAAATCAAACAAAGTTCCGACTCTAAAACGATAACAACTACGGAAATAAAAGAGCAGTCAAGGCCCGAGGCCCCTTCCATGCTCAGAAACATTCCGGCAAATCAGGATGTTGAACTTCAAAAAATTCAGATTCAAAATACCCAGACCCCGCAAAACCGTTCGATATTATTTGAGGAATCATTCAACAGTAATTCTAACAATTGGGAAATATTTAATACTAATATGGCTTCAGCACAAATAAAAAACGGCGAATACCGGATTGAAAACAAGAGGAAAAAAGGTCCGCACATTATATTCGCCCGCCAGACCCTTCCGTCTGATTCGGACTTTGTAACAGAAGCTTCAATAAAGACTGAAAGAAACGCAAGTAATTATTCTTATGGCTTGGTTGTTAAAAACTCGGATAACCGTTCTTACGGCCTGGTTACGGGCGCCAAAGATACCCTGAATAACTATGCCTTTAAGATTAAAGAAGACGGCTCCTATTCAATTACGAGATCTCATAACGGCACTTCACAGGAGATTGCCGGTGGAAATGTTAGAAATTCTGGCCTCAATCAAAATGCAGTAAACACTTTAAAGATTGTAAGGCAAGGCAATAATATGAAATTCTATATTAACGATAACTTTATCCATGAAATTTCAAATTTATCTTTTTTTGGAAATAAAACAGGCTTTATCGTTGAGGGAGAATCCAAGATTGCTGTTGAAAAAATACGTACAGAAACCCAATAACATCATGAAATACTTAAGATCACTGATTGCAATAGTTCTAATACTCAGCCTCTATAACTGCTCTACCATGAGTGTTAATAAGCAGGTAACCAGTCTTTCAGCAATCACAGCAAACAAAACCTACCAACTCAGGGTGCGCTCAGGGAATATATACTTGGACAAAATTATTCATGAATATGCCTCAACCGGATTCGGACCTTATCTGCAAATGTCCAGCAAGAAGATTCCTAACAGTCTTATCGAAATAGTTTTTACAGGCACATCCAAACATGGAGACGCAGGTTATACAACAAATGTCCTGTATGGAGATACCTGGTACACTGCCGATGATAATTCAGGCATAAAAAGTTACAACCCGATGGCAGAAACAGAAATCAGTCCCGGCAGGATATTATCATCTCAGCAAAGTACCATGATTGTGACTCTTAAAGATCTTGAAGGCAAAATTTTATGGGGTGCACACTATAACTACAAAGGCGCTTACGAGGTTTCCGGCTTGTATACAAAAACGGCTGATGAAGCTGTCAGGCTTTCTCTTGACAGAATTCTCCAGCAGTTTGAAAAGGATTTTATAATAATCCCGGAACCCGGGAACAAAACGCAGAATAAAAAACCTACTATCGCCCTTATTGTAGAAAAGCAAAAATCTCCGGCACCTCAAACAAGTCTTCCTCATGATTGAATCGCCCAGCAGATTTTGATAGAATTGAACAAAAATTAAAACCTTAACTGTAATAATCAAATCTGAATTTGTCATACAACAATAAAAATACCATAGGGGTCCTTTTGCTGAACATGGGAGGTCCCGATTCTCTTCATGCTGTAAGACCTTTCCTGTATAATCTTTTTTCAGACAGGGACATTATCAGACTCGGACCGTCCTTCATGCAAAGACCTATGGCATGGCTTATCTCAAGTTTTCGTTCAGGGAAAACCGAACAGATGTACGAGCAAATTGGTGGAAAATCACCAATACTTGATATCACTACTGCCCAGGCAGAGGCCCTGGAGAAAGAACTGAACAGTTGCAGTTTGCAAGTCCCAGGTTCCAGGCTGTTCAAAGTCTATGTAGGGATGCGCTACTGGCATCCTTTTATTAAAAATACCGTAGATAAAATTATCCGGGATGACATTAAAGATCTCATGGTCCTTAGCCTATATCCTCATTATTCAAAGGCTACAACAGGATCAGCAATCGCCGATTTTAAAAAGGCGATTACTGAATTTCAAATTTCAAATTTCAAATTTCAAATTCATTATATTGATCGCTGGTATGATTTTTCTCCCTATATAGATGCTCTCTCTGCAATTATTGCTGAAGGGATATCAGAATTCAAAGGTGAAAGTTTTGATTTGCTTTACAGCGCGCACAGCTTGCCAAAGTCGTTTATTGACGAAGGAGATCCATATCTGGACCACATTAAAGCTACAATCGCAGCGGTTAACTCATCCCTTGTCACTCGTTACTCATTGCTTTTCAATTGGCACCTCTCTTTTCAAAGCAAGACAGGGCCGGTTAAATGGTTAGAGCCCTCAACAGAGGAAACAATTAAAACCCTTGCACACTCAGACTGTAAGAATTTGTTCGTTGTGCCAATCAGCTTCGTATCAGACCACATTGAAACACTATACGAAATAGATATTCTCTATAAAAAATTAGCGGAAGAATATGGGGTAAATCTAAAAAGATGCAAAGCCTTTAATACTGACAGTAAATTTATCCTTGCAATAAAAGACTTAATTCAGAACAGGCTTAAGGGGGTAAAATGAAACGAGTAGTCATCGTCGGCGGTGGAATTTCAGGGCTTACAGTTGCATATTCACTCCTTAACAGTCACAAGTTGCAAGTTACAGATTCCAGGTTTGACATTACAGTTTTTGAGTCTGATAACAGGACCGGCGGAAAAATATGGACCGAAAAAACAGATGGTTTCCTTTGCGAGAAAGGAGCAAACGGCTTTCTTGACAATAAACCGCAAACCCTTAAATTATGTAACAGTCTGGGCATTGATCCACTACGCAGCAATGAAAATTCTAAAAAACGGTATATTTTTGTAAATGGGCAACTCAATGCCTTGCCGGAATCACCACCTGCATTTATAAAGTCAGACCTTCTTTCATGGAGGGGAAAACTCCGGATACTGTTTGAGTATAATGCACCAAAGGGACCTGAAGATGAGACTGTCGCTGATTTTATTATTCGGCGGCTTGGACGTGAAGCGCTTGATAAACTCATAGATCCGATGGCATCAGGAATTTATGCCGGAGATCCGTACAAAATGAGCATGAAAAGCTGTTTCTCAAAAATAAAAGACCTCGAACAGGAACACGGTGGCCTCATAAAGGCATTACTTAAAATACGCAAAGAAAAAAAACATCTGCAGAAAGCCCCCGGTGAGAAAGTATCCGTTGCTCCAGGCGGCACTCTGACATCATTTTTTAACGGAGCACAAACAATAACAGACACCCTTACAGCGCAACTTGGAAACAGCATACATCTTGGAGTTTCAGTTCACGGGATTGAGAAAAACGGTGACATGTATCGGCTCTACACATCCAAAGATACTGTAGAAGCAGATATCGTAATTCTTGCATCGCCAGCTTATGCCACTGCTAATATCCTGAAAGATTTTGACAGCGATATTTCAAAAACACTCTCTGACATCCCCTACCCTCACGTATCCGTTGTATGTTTCGGCTACAAAAAAGAAAAAGTCGGGCACCCATTAAATGGTTTTGGTTTTCTGGTCCCTTATATTGAAGGACGAAAAATTCTCGGCACTCTCTGGGATTCAAGCATATTCCCGAACAGGGCTGCTGAGGGATATACCCTGTTAAGAACCATGGTCGGCGGAGCCAAGGCACCGGAAATGGCAACACTCTCTGATGAAAAAATTATAACCCTGGTATTTGATGAACTGAAACCGATACTGGATCTTAAAAAAGATCCTGACATGGTAAGAATCTACAGGTGGGAGAAGGCCATACCCCAGTATGTTCTTGGACACAGCCGAAAGTTGCAACTGATTGAAGAAAGATTAAAAAATTATCCAGGATTATATCTGACAGGCAACGCTTACAAAGGAATCGGGATGAATGATTGTATAGAGCATGGTTACAGGCTGGCAGATGAAATAATAAGCAATTTCAAGTAAGCGGGCATTGCAACAAACCCTCACAATCTTTTTCTCACACATCTTCCGTATAAATCTCAAACAGAGACAGGCATAATGCTGCAATCAGCGGCCCGAGGATAAAACCGAGAAAGCCAAGAAATTTGATCCCGCCGAGGACGCTGAAGAATACAAGAAGTGTATGAAGCTTTGCCTTGCCTCCAATTATTAAAGGCTTCAAGACGCTGTCCACGCTGCTGATTATCAAAGCCCCAAAAAGCATAAGGCCTATTCCCTTTCCCAGACTGCCTGACAAGATTAAGATAAAAGCCGCCGGCCCCCACACAAGAAAAGTCCCAAAGAGAGGGACTAAAGAGGTAATCGCCATTACAGTTCCCCAGAATACAGATGAAGGCAGTCCTAATATCCAGAAGGCCAGCCCGCCAAGCATCCCCTGAGCAAGCCCTACAGCAATCTGCCCGTATACTGCCGCTACTACTGTTTCCTTGACACGCTCTACCAATTTGTGCTTTTGTTCTTCGGAAAAGGGAAGAAGTTTTTTCAGATACTCGGTGAGTGTTTCGCCATCTTTTAAAAAATAATAAATGGTCAAACACATAATAATAAAATTTAATGCAAGCACAAATACGTTCGCAAAGATATCCGAAATGTGTTTTACAATATATCCGCCGACTGACTTTAAAGTAGCTACAAGGCTTTCCTGAAGATTAAAGCCTTCCAGCATGTTGTAGGACGAAAGTTTCTGAAGCAGCTCCTGAAGCTGTGGATATGACTGTATATTTGCGATGGACTCAAGGCCCTTTTCTTCAATTGCGCTATATACCCCTGTAATTTCACCAGTGAGAGATCTGACAATAAAAGAAAACGGTCCAAACATTGTTATCATGATTGCAATCAATGTAAGAAGAGATGCAGCCCATGGGCGTTTAAGGAATTTCATAAACAAATTGTAAAGCGGATAAAAAGTAATGCTCAGCACCATAGCCCAGGCGATTGTGATAAGGAAGGGATTTAATATTTTATAGAAAAGATAGAACAGTAATAGAACTATTGCTAAATATATTATTGTGGATAAGCGTTCAGTCTGCATTGATTATAACCTCTCGATCCAGGTTTTCAATCAGCATTTTACATTTGTCAGTCTTCATTTATCAACACTGCCTCAATATTCTACCTGGCAGCACTCCTGTGATTTCACCTTCGGAAACCACAGGGACCCCGTTAATGAATACATGATAAATGCCTTCCGGTTTTCTAAACGGGTTGTTGAAGTCTGAGGTGTCGTTTACCTTCTCAGGATTAAAGATCGTGATGTCAGCAAAATATCCTTTTGCAATAACGCCTCGATGTTTAATCTTAAATATCCGGGCAGGTAAACCAGTCATTTTATATATTGCCTCGCTCAGTGTTAAAAGTTGTTCCTCTCTGACATATTTTCCCAATATTCTCGGAAAACTTCCAAAACCCCTCGGGTGAGGTTTGCCCTTTGCCGTGACTCCGTCAAAACTCCTTGCGCTGCTGTCTGAACCTATCATAGTGTATGGCTGTTTTAATATGGCTTCCAGATTCATTTCATTCATTGAGAAAAATATTGCTCCTACCTTTAGATTTTCTTCAATGAGAATATCGAACAAACAATCTACCGGCTGTTTATTTAGAAATCTGCTTATCTCAGAAAGAGGCTTGCCTTCCATCCATTTGTTTTTAGTCAGAAGCACTGATGAAATTGTTATCTTATTCCAGTAATCTTCTTCAGGATGTTCAGTCAATATATTCTTTTTAATATCTTCCTGCACCTTTGAATTTCTTAACTTTCTCAACTCTTCTTCATGCCCGCCTTCAAAAACCCACGAAGGCAAAACCACATCAAGGTCTGTGCTTGCGGCAATATATGGATATCTGTCGCACGACAGTGAAATACCGACTTTATCTGCCATATCAAACCGCTGAAAGACTTCTTGAATCTTCCACCAATTGTTTGCACCGCTTGTTTTTAAATGCGATATATGGGTTCGGACTCCAGACGCACGGGCTATCGTTATTGCCTCATCAACTGCCTCAAGAAGCCTGTCCCCCTCACTCCTCATATGCGTCGTATACATCCCGTTATTTCTTGCAGCCTCACGTGCCAGATATACCAACTCCGGAACTTCGGAATAAACTCCAGGCGGGTATATAAGTCCTGTGGATAAACCTCTTGCACCTGCATTCATTGCGTCTCTCAGAAACGATATCATTTCTTTTAAGTGGGTCCCCGAGGGCGATCTGTCATCATATCCAACTACAGACGCCCTTATGTTCCCGTGACCTGCGAGGGTAATAAAATTAGCGGCAAATTTTCTTTCTTCCAGAAGGTCGAAATATTCTGAAAAGGTATGCCACCTGTCTTTGATATCCAGATTCTTCAAATCCTGCTCTCTTTGTTCAAAAGCAGCCCCAAATAGAGGCGCTGCTGATAACCCGCAGTTGCCGTTTATTTCTGTTGTTATTCCCTGACAGATTTTACCCTCGGCCCTGCCGTCAGCAAGCAGAGTAAATTCAGAATGCGAATGAGCATCAATAAAACCCGGACAGATACAACAGCCTCTGGCATCAATTACCTTTTCAGCCTTAACATGAGAAAGGTCGCCGATTTCTGTTATCGTATCTCCCTCGATAGCAATATCAGCTCTGAACAGTTCACTGTCTTTATTTGAACCGTCAATAATAAACCCATCTTTAATTAGATAGCTAATACTCATGATTATGGAAGGGGACTATCGGACACCAGATTAAAGCCTTCACCATTCTTCTTCATAACAACTGTGGTCCGTGTCATATAGGAATTGACCCCTGTGGCAATGGCCTCTGCAATTCTGTCTTTATAAAGCTCTTCGGTAAGTCTCTTTTCTTCTTCATCATTGCTTATAAAAGATATCTCAACAAGAATTGACGGTATCTCAGCTCCTACCAGCACATAAAAAAAAGCATATTTAACACCCAGGTCCTGAATCTTGCTGTAGTTTTCTTTCAGCGTGTTAACCATTGCATTTTGTATACTCGCTGCAAGCCTCATTGATTCTTCATTTTTATTTTTCCTGGCAAGATCATAAAGAATCGTCTGCAATTCGCTTCTCATCTTTTCCATTTTTTTAAATGATATTTTGTTCTCCCTCGCTGCAACCCTCATGGCTTCTGCATCATTGGTCCAGTTCAGAAAATACGTCTCTATGCCTCTTGCCTCTTTTCGGGGGCTTGCATTGGCATGAATAGATATAAAGAGATCAGCTTTTTTTGAATTTGCTATCTCTGTCCTTTCATTAAGGGGAATAAAAATGTCTTTATCTCTCGTAAATATTACCTCAGCTCCATACCTGGCTGTAAGAATCGCACCAAGTTTCCTGCCGACAGAGAGTACGATATCCTTCTCCTGCACTCCGCTCGGACCTATCGCTCCCGGGTCGTCACCCCCATGCCCCGGATCTATTACAATTCTCTTTATTTCATCAAGTCCGGCTACCACCTCTTCCTGCTCCTTTGGTGATGTTCCTGCATACTCTTTGTCATATATATCAATGACCAACCTGTATGGATTCTCAAGCATGAATGTATAGAAATTTTCACCTTTCTGAAGTTCAAACACTACCCGTACAGTACTCCTGTCAAACTGGGCTATGCGTACGGTTTTCAGAAGGCCATCATCTATTATCACCGGAGAAGCTATTTTCTTCTGAAGCGAGCAATCCTTAAGATCAAAATATAATCTGTCTGGCTTGGGAAGGCGGTTCTTTGTGAATTCAATTGCATTGTCGATTTCAACAACAACCCTTGTGTGATTTTTATACGATTCTACACGAAGTCCGTTAACTGAGGTAAGCTTTGAGGCTTTGCTATGACTTGCAAAAAAACATAATATCAAAAGGACTATTAAAGCCTTTTTCATATAATATTTTTAAAGCAAAGCCTTTTAAATGTCAATAGTTATAAGACGTTAGATCAGATATTATATTTTCTTCTGAGGCTGTAAACAGACGGCCTGCTGATTCCAAGAATTCTGGCAACTTTTGAAATATTGTTATTGCAATACTTCATAGCTTCTATAAGCTTTTGCTTTTCAATATTGTATCTGACTTCTTTAAGAGACGAAACCTCTTCCATTTTCAGGGCCATCACTTCCAGATCCAAATCATCTGGTGTGATAGTATATTCTCTGGACATAACCACAGCTCTTTTAACCTTATTTATTATTTCTCTCACATTGCCAGGCCAATCATAACATTTAATGGCATCTATCGCTTCTGATGAAAATGTTTTCCTTAAATCCATTTCCCTGGAGAATTTATTCAGAAAATATCTTGCAAGAATCAGTTTGTCCTCTCCCCTGTCCCTGACTGGCGGGAGAGTTATATTAAAAACATCCAATCTGTAAAAAAGGTCTTTTCTGAACATGCCTTTTTCAATAGCAGTCTTGAGATCGTTATTGGTCGCTGCTATAAGCCTGACATCTATCTTCTTTCCCCCGTTAGAACCTATTTTTTCGACGATCTTATCTTCAAGAAACCTCAGGATTTTTGCCTGCAGACTTGGGGACAGCTCGCCGATCTCATCAAGAAAAATTGTGCCGCCATCAGCATATTCAAACTTCCCTATTTTCTGTTTATGTGCCCCAGTAAACGAACCCTTCTCATGGCCGAAAAGCTCCGCTTCAAGAAGGCTGTCCGGAATAGCTGCACAGTTGATCGGTATAAATGGTTTATGCCTTCTGGAACTTCTTTCATGAATGGCCATAGCTGTCAACTCTTTACCTGTCCCGCTTTCACCTGTAATCAGAACTGGAATATCTAAAGGAGCAACCTTTCTAATCAACGAAAAGACGTTTAACATCCTGTGGCTGGAGCCTACGAATTCCTCATTAATGTCAAAACTCTTGCCTATCTTTAAAACTTCCACATCAACAAAATTAAGAATTTTATATATATCTTCAATCGTAAAAAATTTACTTTTTACAGCAAGTCTGTTAATGAAGGATTCCTTCTCATGTTCAATGATATAATCCTGAGAGTAGAAATTGAGACTCCAGCCACAGCCATTGCACCTTCTTAGTTTCTGGGCATTCTTGTGCCCACAATAAGGACATGAGATATCATCTTTTATATTTTCTCGTATGTAATCCCAGAGTTTGAACTTTGCATCTCTATTTAAATTATAAAACCTCGCTGCAACTCCCTTTTCTTCAGAACGAAGCACTTCTCCTAATATCTCAAATTCTCCATAAGTTGGCAATTCATATTTCAGGCCTATAATTTTGTTTTCTTCATGGGGGGGGAGCCCTTCAATGAATCCGCCGCCAAGGCTCAAAGACGTAAATTTCGCTTCTGCATGTCCCTTTGTTTTATTAGGATCATCAAATAATATATTGACTGGCAAATCAACCTTACATCTGACATCTAATCTCGCCATAGCTTACCCCTCTTTAGAAAAACATTTAACTGATTGTTTTAATTAAGAAATATTTTTCATAAAATAACATAAAAAAAAATACTTGTCAATTAATTTTACAGAATATTTAATCGTTCAGCCTTGCAATGATTTTCGAAAGAATTTTAAATAACTTAATTGATTCCGGTGGGATATAAAAATTATGAAGAATGGGCAAAGATTTGATGTCTTAGCTACTTAATGTGAACCATGGATAAGTATAGGCAGACATTTAACGCAAACATATAATGCCTCGCTCTTATATTGGCACGAAAGTAATACAACATCTTCACTTGAAATGCCACAATTCAAGCATTTGAATTCCATATCAATTCTCCATCAGTTTTTTGATTTCATTCACAATCTTTTCTGGATCCATGTTGTGCATTGCAGCACCAAAAGCAATAGTCTCCATATTGATTCCAGGACATGTAAAACAACCCCCGCCAAAATATTTCTCTATCACCTGTCTTGCTCCCGGCACTGTTTTAATAACATCTCCTATAATAGAATTTTTTGTTACTTCGATCTGTGTTGTCATTTTATACCTCCATAATAGATGTTCTTTATTTTTTAATTTAAATCACAAAACAAATATGTTCTATGATTTGAATCATAAGGTTACTGCCTTGATTGTCTTCAGTAAATTAAATGCAAATAAAAGCACTGACACAAAAGAAAGTAATGCTGATACAATCAGCAATGATTCAGTAAAATTAGATGCATTTCCCATGGCGCGCAAAGGCCAGCCAGCAGCTAATCCAACAAGCCCCGCATTTGCAAACCAAAACTGTATGTGCATAATTTTAGGACTGTATATATGCCTCCCGCTAAATTTAGGAAGTATATGATAGCCGACTCCGTAAATCATCATTGACATAAAACCAAGCAGATTAAGATGCGCATGCGCTGTTACATAGTAACCTGATTCATTCGGACTTAATATCATAATAAAACCAATAACAGCACCTGCTGCGAAATAAATTATACTCATCCTGAGATACCAGACAATTATTTTTTCCATGTTGCCAACCTCGTTACTTTCTTCCTTGTCATCTCTGAGTGAAGCGAGGAATCTCGTCTTAAGATTGCCGCTCTACTCCGTATCTTGCAATGACAATAATATTATCCGACCTGTACAACTGATTTAATTTCAGGCACTTCTTTTCTGATTGTTTCTTCTATGGCATTCTTAAGTGTCAACGTTGACATGGGACATCCTGAACATGCACCAGTAAGCCTTACTTTTACCACTCCATCAGGCTGAACCTCGACAAGTTCCACATCCCCGCCGTCTCTCTGAAGCAATGGTTTAACTTTGACTAAGACCGCCTCAACTTTTTCTTTTAACATATTCTCCTCCTTTTGAGAAACTTAATTTTATTTTATTATAACTTTTATAAAAATATATTCCATGATTTCTATCATAAGGTTATATACATTTAGTTTGACAAACCATTGCCCTTCCCTTTAAGATTTAGTCCACATAATTCATAAGATGGAGCACGTAATGTACTTACAAGACTTAATATTAACACTGCATGATTTCTGGTCAAAAAAAGGCTGCGTCATTCATCAGCCTTATGATATTGAAGTAGGCGCCGGCACATTCAATCCTGCTACTTTCTTCAGGGTACTGGGGCCAGAACCCTGGAAGACTGCATACGTTGAGCCTTCAAGAAGACCAACCGATGGAAGATATGGTGAAAATCCAAACAGGCTCCAGCATTATTATCAGTATCAGGTGATATTAAAGCCGTCTCCGCCCGATACCCAGGAGCTTTATTTAAAGAGTCTTTCCGCAATAAACATTGAACTCCTTAAACACGATATTCGCTTTGTAGAAGACGACTGGGAATCGCCCACACTGGGAGCCTGGGGGCTTGGATGGGAAATCTGGCTTGACGGCATGGAAATAACGCAGTTTACCTATTTTCAGCAAGTCGGAGGCATTGAGTTAAAGCCTGTGTCCGTAGAACTCACCTATGGGCTTGAACGCATTGCAATGTATCTTCAGGAAGCAGATAACGTGTTCGACCTCAAATGGAATAAAGATATCACATATGGAGACATTCATCATGAAACAGAGGTCGAGTTTTCAAAATACAATTTTGATGAAGCAGACACAAACCTGCATTTCGTACTTTTTGAAAGATATGAAAAAGAATCTGTCAGCCTTCTGAAAAAAGGTCTTGTACTTCCGGCTTATGACTTCTGTCTGAAATGTTCCCACGCCTTCAACATGCTTGATGCACGGGGAGCGCTAAGCGTAACAGAGAGGACCGGATACATAGCAAAAGTAAGGCATCTTGCAAGAAGGTGTGCAGAGGGATATCTGAAACTGCGTGAGGAGATGGGGTTCCCGCTGTTAAAGAAAAATTAGGAGTTAATAGCTACTATGGGATAATTAAGTGTGAGAACTTAATTTGTCACTCCGGCTTGTCCGGAGTCTTTGATTTAAAAAAGATTCCCGACAAGCGGGAATGACAACACTACTAACCATATTTTTTAATTATGACAAAATCACTTTTATTAGAAATAGGTTCCGAAGAAATACCCGCCAGATTTGTTCTCAGAGGTCTTACGATATTAAAAGAAGAGGTTACGAATTTTCTTGATAGCGCCTCAATAGAATATGGCACGGTCTCCGAATATGCCACGCCGAGAAGACTTACAATATACATTGAGAACATTCCTGATATGCAAAAAGACAGGATTATAGAAACATTTGGCCCACCAAAGAAGGTTGCCTTTGACGATAAAGGCCTCCCTACAAAAGCCGCTATCGGTTTTGCAAAATCTCTCAATGTCCATGTTGACAAACTTCAGATTGTTAAAACAGATCGGGGAGAATACGTTGCTGCAACTGTCGAGGAAAAAGGTAAAGCAACAAAAGATGTCTTATGCGATGGTTTACCAAAAATATTATCGTCTCTTCAACTGCCGAAAACAATGAGATGGGGTGACGGTTCATTGAGGTTTTTCAGGCCGGTTCGCTGGATTGTGGCAATGCTCGGCAGCGAGGTCTTGTCATTTGAACTTGACGGTATAAAGAGCAGCAATATTTCATACGGTCACAGGTTTCTCTCGCCGGATGCATTTGAGATTGAAGACCCTTCCGAATATCTATCCCTCCTTTTTAAAAACTGTGTAACTGCAAATCATTCAGAAAGAAAACAATTTATCCTTACAGAGATAGAAAAGATTGAATCTGATAAAAATCTTAAGGTTCATGAAGATGAGGAACTGGTTGACACAATTACCTTCCTTGTGGAATATCCCACTCTGGTTCTGGGGAGTTTTGATGATAAATATCTGGCGCTGCCGAAAGAGCTTCTTATAACTGTAATGAGAACTCATCAGAAATATTTCTCAACCGAAAATAAAGAAGGAAACATCCTTTCTTCTTTTATTGTCGTAAGCAACACAAAAGCCGAAAACAGCAATATTGTCAGAAAAGGCGCAGAACGCGTTCTTCGTGCAAGGCTTGAAGATGCAAGATTTTACTATACAGAAGACCAAAGAACGCCTTTGCAGGATTACACCGAGAAGTTGAAAAAGGTGACTTTTCAGGAAAAACTCGGAAGCATCTACGACAAAGTCGAGCGCATGAAGTCTTTATGCTCTTTCATTGCAGACAAAATTAACTTTCCATCAAGAGAGAAACTCCTGCGCGCTGCATTGCTTTCGAAGGCAGACCTGGTGACTGGTATTGTGAGGGAATTTCCCGAGCTTCAGGGTTATATGGGGATGATATATGCATTGAACTCAGGCGAAGACAGAGAAATTGCAGCTGCAATCCATGAACATTATCTGCCTAAATCCGCCGGCGATGCCCTCCCTTCCGGAGAAATAGGCACCATAGTATCGCTTGCCGATAAGACAGACAATATCGCCTCATTCTTTTATCTCGGCTTAATCCCATCAGGCTCCGAAGATCCGTTTGCACTAAGACGTCAGGCTGCAGGAATAATAAACATCCTCCAAAATAATGACTATCCACTGTCAGTAGACACTATCATAGATAAGGCTCTTGAAAATTTATTGGTTGCATCAAATGAGAAACCAATACTCACAAACCAAATACTGCAATTCTTCAACCAGAGAGTTGAAGGAATGTTATTGTCACAAGGTTACAGCTATGATATCGTCAACGCTGTGCTTGCAGTAAAAGGGTTGAATATGAAAGATCTGAAATGTAGAGTCAACACCCTCATGATGTTTAAAAAAGAACCCTCATTCCCGGCCCTTCTTATTGCAGCAAAAAGGGTATACAACATTCTTGTTAAAGCACAGCCCTCAACTGTAAACCCGGAATTTCTGACCGATTCTGCCGAGAAAGAATTATACAGCACTGTCAGAAAAACTAAAGACCGTGTTTCGGGTGAAGATTTCATAGCATTATTCGATCTCGAAAAACATATAAATACATTTTTCGATAGTGTTCTCGTTATGGACAAGGATGAGAAGATCAAAAATAACAGGCTCGCCCTTCTCTTCTCTGTGAAAAATGTTTTTGATACTCTCGGAGATTTTTCAAAGATAGTGGAATAAGGTCAGGTCTTAACGGAAGGATTTATCAGATAACAGTCCAGATCAAATTTACCCTGCCGCAGCAAGGCTTCCACTGCCCTGCTCTCCTCAGGTCTGGCTTCAGGGCGTCAATTGGAAACTCAACCCCGTTTCCTCAGCCAGGTCAATAAACTCCGACGGAGGGACCAGGCCCCGGACCGGATGCCGCCACCTTATGAGGGCCTCCACGCCGGCAATCCTGCCGTCCCGCATCTACACTATTGGTTGATAGTGGAGCAGAAATTCGTTCTGTTTTATCGCCTGCCTGAGGTCCGTCTCGAGCTGCATGCGGGCCAGGGTGCTCACGTACATCCTTTTGTCGAATATCTCATACCTCCCATTGCCGCTGCTCTTGGCGTAAAACATGGCGATGTCCGCGTCGCGCAGAACATGTTCAGGCCTCTCATATCCAGTTGTGTTGAAGGTTATGCCTATGCTTACGGAAGTAAATATTTCCCTGCCGTAGCAATTAAAAGGCCTCGATATCATCTCGTGAATGCGCTCCGCAACAGCCACGGCCTCTTTTTCCTCCTTCAGGTCCTCAAGGAGTATGACGAACTCATCTCCTCCAAAACGGGCGATCGTGAAAAGACGGAAGAGCCGCCTTCATGGGCAGCAGTGGATATCAATCGAGTCAGTGTCGAGAGGCTTCGTGGTTTTGGCGAGTTCATCCCGGCGTTGAAGTGAAAAAATGTGCAAGCCCCGAAGGCGCAGAGGAAGTCTTTGTGCTTTGTCGCGCTGCTTCTTTGTTTGACGTGACAGTTACGGAGACAACAACAGGAAAAAACATTTGACCGAAGTGGAAGATGCCTTCAGGACAGAAAAGAACGATCTCGGCATGAGGCCTCGGTACTGCCCCAAGAAAATTCATTGAGGAGATGCGGGAAGTAAAATCCCTTGATGTATTGCTTCCTGCAAAAGACAATACCATCAGAATGAGAGTGGTCTCTACACCTTCAAAAGAACTGAAGGTGCTGCTGCATAGGATGAAAATTCTTATGCCCAATAGAGCGAAGATTATCGAAAATGTAGTGAAGAAAATCGCCTGATCTGAAGCGTAATCTATTGAATTAATTTACTTTCAACTCTTGAACTGCGGAAGATGGGTTAAATATCCGTCGATATCTTTCACTCCATGCCCTTTTAAATAAACGACCTGGAAAATATACCCTGTCGACGTAGCCCTGTCCACAAAGGCAAAGACCCTGCCTTTCATAAGTTCAACGCTGGTTATCCCGCTGTCTTTCCGCGTAAAAATATACCCCTTGTATGTTGAATTGCCGTCTGGGTTAACAGGTCTTGCAAGTGGCTCGACACCGAGTTTTATGATGGCAAGGGCCCCGGTAAAACTCCCCCAGAAGGTGCCGTCCATCTTCTCCTGCTGAAACCTTTCGATTATATTCCCGTATCTCGAAAGGACGGAGAACCTGATTTTCACGCCCGTCTTTTTTTCGATGTACTTCCCAAGAGGCTCATATCTTTTAAACTGCTTAAAGACATTCTGCTCCGGGATAAGGCCTATGGTAAGCTCTTCGGCATGCAACAACCCCGAAGAAAAGAAGATAAAAAGAAAAACCGAGATAAAATAATGCATTTGTCTCATATCAGCATTCTTTATACTGTTATTCAATTTCTTTTTATATCGGAATTATTACTAAAAAACTTAAGGTTAAGCGGTCCTTATTCACAGCTTTTTTATGATATTTTTTGTTTGAATTTAGGCTTTGTTTTTGTGTAAAATAACTGACTCTGTAAGTCTATTTGATTTTCAAACTATAAACCTTTACATTTCGGGAGGATTAATATGGCAAAGAAATACGTATACTTTTTTGGCGCGGGCAAGGCCGACGGCAACGCGGGCATGAAAAATCTCCTCGGAGGCAAGGGCGCAAACCTTGCCGAGATGGCGGGACATCCCTCGCTGAGGCTTCCGGTCCCACCCGGTTTCACTATCACCACAGAGGTCTGTACACTTTACTATGCAAACAACCGCAAGTATCCCAAAGAATTAAAGCCGCAGGTTGAAGCATCCCTTGCAAGAGTTGAAAAAATCCTTGGCAAGAAATTTGGCGACCCGGTAAACCCCCTTCTCATGTCTGTACGTTCTGGCGCACGCAGTTCAATGCCAGGAATGATGGAAACGGTTTTAAACGTCGGTCTCACCACAAATACAATCCACGGACTTATCAGAAAAACCAGCAACGAGCGTTTTGTGTATGATGCTTACCGCCGTTTAATGATGATGTATTCCGACGTTGTAATGGAAAAGGCAGCAGGTATTGAGCCGGAAGACGGTCATGGCATCCGCCATAAACTCGAACATGCAATGGATAATTTAAAGAAAGCAAAAAACTATAAAAATGACACTGATATGACCGTTGAAGATCTGAAACAGTTATGCGATGAATTTAAAAAAATAATCAAAAATACCTTGCACAAAGAATTTCCTGACAACCCAATGGAACAGCTTTGGGGCGGCATCGGCGCTGTTTTCCAGTCCTGGATGGGTAAACGCGCTGTCTCATACCGCAAAATTGAAGGTATCCCGGGTGACTGGGGAACAGCAGTTAATGTGCAGGCCATGGTCTTCGGCAATACCGGCAATACTTCAGCAACAGGTGTTGCATTTACCCGTAACCCAGCTACCGGCGAAAATATGTTTTTTGGTGAATGGCTGCCTAATGCGCAAGGTGAAGACGTAGTTGCAGGAATCAGAACCCCCAATCCTGTCAACAAGGCAGGCAAGACCGACGATACTAAACATCTGCCTTCTCTCGAAGAGGCCATGCCCAAGTTATACAAAGAACTGTATTCATATCAGAAGAGACTCGAGAAGCACTACACCGACATGCAGGACTTAGAGTTTACCATTGAGAACGGCAAACTCTGGATGCTTCAGACAAGGGTAGGTAAACGCAATGGACCATCTGCTATCCGCATGGCAGTTGAAATGGCAAAGCAGAAACTTATCTCCAAAGAGACCGCTGTGCTTCGCGTCAAGCCTGATCAGATTGATGAACTCTTACATCCAAGTGTGGATCCGATTGCAGAAGAAGACGCAGTGCAGCTTGCAAAGGGACTGCCAGCAGGACCAGGCGGTGCCGTAGGCAAAGTCGTATTTACTGCCGATGATGCAGAAGCATGGGCGAAAAAAGGTGAAAAGGTAATTCTCGTCAGAAATGAAACCTCTCCTGAAGATGTTCACGGTATGCATGCAGCAGAAGCGATTCTAACTGCAAAAGGCGGAATGACAAGCCATGCAGCTCTTGTTGCAAGAGGCTGGGGAAAATGCTGTATCGTGGGCTGCTCCGAGCTTCATATTGATGCAGGGAAAAAAGAGATTCATGTCAATGGCAAGCTCGTCAGAGAAGGCGAATGGATCACTCTAAACGGCACAAAGGGACGTGTATATGAAGGCAAACTTGGCCTTCTTCCTGCTGACCCGGATCATAATAAATGGTATAAGGAATTAATGAAATGGGCTGATCAGATAAGAACCTTAAAAGTCAGAACAAATGCTGACACCCCGCAAGACTCCGAAACAGCACGAAAATATGGCGCAGAAGGTATTGGACTTTGCAGAACCGAGCACATGTTCTTCGGCCCTGACAGGATTAAAGCCGTCAGAGAGATGATACTCTCCGATACCCTTGAAGGAAGACAGAAGGCACTGGCAAAACTCCTTCCATTTCAAAAGGAAGATTTTCTTGGCATCTTCAAGGCAATGAAAGGTCTACCTGTTACAGTCAGACTGTTGGATCCGCCACTGCATGAATTCCTTCCGCATACCGACAATGAACTGCGCGATCTTGCCAGCGATATGGGTGTTTCATTTGATAAACTGAATGCAAAGAACCAGTCTCTCCATGAATTCAACCCGATGCTCGGCCATAGAGGCTGCCGCCTTGGAGTAACTTTCCCGGAAATTTATGGAATGCAGGCTCAGGCCATAATGGAAGCTGCATGTGAACTTACAAAAGAAAAAGTGAAGGTCATCCCTGAAATCATGATTCCACTCGTAGGGCATGTAAAAGAGCTTGAAGCCATGAAAGACGTTGTTATTTCTGTTGCAACCAATGTGCAAAAGGAATACAAGGTAAAAGTTCCGTACACAGTTGGCACCATGATTGAGCTGCCAAGAGCCTGCGTGACCTCTGACCAGATTGCTGCGATTGCAGACTTTTATTCATTTGGTACAAATGATCTCACACAAACAACTTATGGCCTTTCAAGAGATGATGCCGGAAGATTCCTGCCGTTTTACGTCGAACATAAGATACTCGGTGAAGATCCGTTTATCACTATTGATATCGAAGGGGTTGGAACAATGATGAAGATGGCTGTTGAAAAAGGTCGGTCGGTCAAGAAAAATCTGAAGATGGGCATCTGCGGAGAGCACGGCGGTGAACCAAAATCCGTTGAGTTCTGCCACAATATCGGACTCGATTATGTCAGTTGTTCACCCTTCAGGGTGCCGATAGCAAGATTCGCAGCTGCACAAGCGATACTGAAAGAGAAATCTACAAAGGCTGTGAAAAAGGCCGGCAAAAAAGTTCAAAAAAAGAAAAAATAATTCTATTGCAAAAAAAGAGCGCCAGGGATTATTTCCCTGGCGCTCTTTTTTTGGAGTTCAATTTATGAACGGAAGTGGAATTAAAATCCGCATGAAAAGCGGAGAAGCAGGACGAGTAAAAAAGATATCGGCTTAGAAATTGCCTTTGAAATAAATTCGACCGTTACATCCATTATTCCCCCATAATTGTACCTATATGCCTTTTCCTCTTATGCGATCGTATATAAAAATAAATAATGACGATGCTAACGAGCACCACAACTATCAGTGTCTGGTGGGAATATTTAACAATCAATTCCTGATTTGCTCCAATAAAGTAACCGATATAGGTAAGGATCGTCACCCATATACCAGCGCCTGCCAGCGTATAAAAAGAGAACTTGAAGTGGTTCATACCTGCAAGTCCGGCTGGCAATGAAATCAGGTGCCGTACTACAGGCAACAATCTTCCGATGAAAGTGGATATCTCGCCATGGTCCTGAAAATACTTTTCCACCTTGGCAAACTTTTCTTCAGTAATCCACACATATTTTCCATATCTTAACAAAAGCGGCCTGCCGAGATAATGAGCGGCAAAATAATTTGCATAGGCCCCTACGAGACTTCCTATAGTGCCCCAGAAAATAGCAATCCAGATATGCATCTTCCCTTGCTGGGCAAGATATCCTGCTGGGGGCATTACCAACTCGCTTGGAACAGGAATTATCGAACTTTCCATAGCCATAAGCAAAAAAATGCCCAGATAGCCCAAGTCGCCTATGGTATTAACCAGCCACATAATCAATTCATGCATAATGTTGACCTCTCTTTATTGATTTATTCCGTTATA
Source organism: Nitrospira japonica (assembly GCA_020723105.1). Lineage (GTDB taxonomy): Bacteria > Nitrospirota > Thermodesulfovibrionia > UBA6902 > UBA6902 > SURF-23. Next base: position 29,567 of record DYJL01000017.1, read on the forward strand.
GTATAACCGTACCGCAATATTACAAAAAAAAGGCGGGGTTTTATCCCGCCCTCTTTGTCAAGCTTAAAGCCTAACTATATGGGGGTGAAATAACCGCCGCCGCTGCATTCTATATAATATTTCTCCACGAATAAAACTTACTACTTTCAATTAGTTACATATAATATATAAAGCTTTACATAAAGTTAACTTTATGTTTAACAACATATGTCACTTATTACTTTTTACCGTGGAATTGTAAGTTAAGTATACCAGTTCAGGCAGTCATATGTCCAGCTTACAATAATATCACCTGATAACGATCTTATTTCCCTCTTTTTTGGATTATAGATCGTCTGGCAAGTAAATCAGCTTCTTTGTTCATCTCCCTGGGAACATGTGTAACAATATAATGAGAGAACTCTTTAAGAGCTTTCATGGCCCGGTTCCACAAGGGTATTAACTTCTCGTTTTTAACTCTGTAAATTCCATTTATCTGCCTTACAAGAAGTTCGGAATCCATAAATATCTTTATATTTCGAATTCCTAACGACCTTGCTGCTTCAAGCCCCTTTAATAAGGCAGAATACTCGGCTACATTATTTGTAGCAGTCCCAATATATTCCGATATCCTGTGGCTCTTGTCTTTTCCTGACTGTCCGCTATCGTCACTTATAATAGTAATAACAACTCCTATCCCGGAAGGTCCGGGATTCCCGCTTGATGCACCGTCACAATACATTTCAGCATATCCAGTATCAAATAAATTCGGCTGATCCATCTGCTGTAAATATTTAGTCATGAAATCTGTGGGGGGAATAATTTCAGTGAGTCTGCACTAAAAAATGTTTTACTGCTCTTTATAATAAAGGAATCTCTTACAGTAATAGCAGTTAAAAATGTTTTCGTTTTTTTTGATATCGTTATATTGCTGGGGTGGAATATTTGTATTGCAACCAAAACAGATTTCGTTTTTAGTCTGCACAACAGCGACTCCCCCTGACCGTTTTAACAGATTCATGTATTGTTCGTAAACATCACTCTCTATCTTTGCGACAAATTCTTTCCTTTTGGTCTTGAACATTTCCATTTCTGCGTGAAATTTTGCTTTCTCGTCTTCAAGCATCTTCTCCTGATGCTTAAGTTCTTCTTCCAGATTTTTAACTTTTATTTCTTCCTTCTGCGAATTTTTCGTATGAGCTTCCAGAGCCTCCATCATAACCAGGACTTCGTCCTCTATTTTAAACTTTTCCTTTTCAAATCCCTCTATTTCTTTCAGGTATGCTTCATATTCCTTATTAGTCTTTATATCCTTGCCCTTAGATTTAAGTTTATTGATTTTCTCCTGCAGTTCTTCAGCTTCCAATTCCTTATTTTTCTTATTCTTGGTTAACGCATCAAATTGTGCCTTGACCTTCTGTAGTGCATTGCTGGCTTCTTTGAATGGAGCTTTATATTGTTCCAATTGACCCGGAAGTGATTCAATCTTATCAGCTATTGACAGGATAGAGGAATCTATTTCCTGAAGCTCGACCAGAAGTTTTAATTGTTCATTCAATTGCCCCTCCCAAAACAGGCTACAAGTTAAAAGTTATGAGTTGAATAATTTCCATTTTCACTTTCTGCTTGTCACTTTCAACTTTTCTGTTGGTGGGCCCACCAGGACTCGAACCTGGGACCAACCGGTTATGAGCCGGTAGCTCTACCAACTGAGCTATGGGCCCTGCTTATTAAATTTTAACATGACATTCTATGATAAAACGCTCATAAAAGTAAACTCTAACATCGCCTGGAATCGCAATTCACTCATCATAAAAATCACAACTTCTATAATTTATGAGTTGAAGTTTCTCATCCTCATCATTCATAATAACCCCATGAATCCCACTTTTATAAAAGTCCATTCAGAAATTCAAAGAGGCATGAAACTTTCAAAGTGCAGAAAATGCGGCTGCATGAGTGGAACTCTGAATAATCTAAAAGCCTCTCTTCCGTTATTGAAGATGAAAGATGCAGAGGAACTGCTGCAAAGCGTCAATCAATGGCTCCAACAGCTTGAACCTCAGGCATATCCCTGTTTTGGATGCAAATACTGTATTCCGCCTGAAGCCATGACTGTATTGACAACAAAATACCCCTCTCTGGCATCTTCCACGCTGTCAAGCTGTGAAATAAAAATAAGCGACAACTCATGGCCCCCTGTTGAAGGTGAATACACGGTGCTGAACGCATCGGCGCCTGTTGCTGTTTCCACGCTTGCAAGTATTAACCTTGAAGAGAAATTATCAAAACTCAAACCAGCCGGCCTTTGTATTGTCGGCAAGACAGAGACTGAAAATATCGGCATTGATAAAATCGTAAAAAATATCATCTCAAATCCTGCCATAAATTTTTTAATAGTAACAGGAAAAGATACAGAAGGACATCAAAGCGGAAAAACACTTTTAGCACTCTGGGAAAACGGCATTGATAAAGATATGCGTGTAATCGGTTCTAAAGGCAGGCGTCCTATTCTAAAAAACGTAACACCTTTGGATGTAAATACATTCCGCAAGCAAATCCAGATCAAAGACCTGATTGGCTGTGAAAATACAAAAACAATAACAAACGCAATAGATGAGCTTTCAAAAAAAGCAGTTTCGGCAAAAACCGTATCAAGTTGCGTGTGCAGTTGTGAATGTAACGAACCACAAACCAAGAAAACAACAATTTCGCTGCCTCTTGCAAAACCTGCCCTATCTATTCCAAAGATTACAGTAAAAAAATATGGCAAGTCTGTAAAGCTGGATCCATCTGGTTATTTTGTAATTATCCCATCAAAGAAAAACGGAAATATCCTTGTTGAGCATTATTCATATAACAACAAACTGCTAAGAAAAATAGAAGGCGCCAACAGCCGGGATATCTACTTTACAATTGTTAACAATAACTGGGTGACTGAGTTAAGCCATGCTGCATATCTGGGAAAAGAACTTGCAAGGGCCGAGATGTCTCTAAAGAAGGGCTTCAAGTACGTACAGGATGGAGCATAAATAAAACTCGAAACATGTAGTCCGGAATGCGAATTTCGATATTCGCATTTCGATATTATTTTCTTATGGGTAAAATAACTGCCGTAGCCAATCAAAAAGGTGGCGTCGGAAAAACAACAACAGCTATCAATATATCAGCCTCTCTGGCTGCCGCTGAAAAAAATGTTCTGCTTATAGACACTGATCCTCAGGGAAACTCAACCAGCGGAATTGGTTTGGATAAAGACTCTCTCGAAGGAAGTCTTTACGATTTATATACCGAATCAAAAACCTTAGATGAGGTTATCAGACAAACAAACCTCCCTTTCCTCAGCATTATTCCATCAAATATAGAACTGATTGGAGCGGAGCTTGAGCTCACTGGTAAAGACAACAGAGAGCTGATACTTAAGAATGCTATAGAACCAATTAAACACCGCTATGATTACATTTTCATAGACTGCCCTCCCTCTCTAAGCCTTCTGACACTCAATGCACTCGTTGCTGCTGATAGTCTGCTTATTCCCATGCAGTGCGAATATTACGCTCTCGAAGGAATCAGCATGCTGCTTAGAACTTTCAATCTCATCAAAAATTCCTTCAATCCTTCACTTGAAATCGAAGGGATTCTGCTCACTATGTTTGACGGCAGGAATACACTTGCCAATCAGGTTTCTGATGAATTAAAAAAACACTTTGGCGATAAGGTCTATAAAACACTTATCCCCCGGAATATAACACTGGCTGAAGCTCCAAGTCATGGGAAACCTGTTATACTGTATGACAGCCGCTCAAAAGGCGCCCAGAGTTACCTCGATCTTGCAAAGGAGATAATGGAAAATGAAGCCCGCATTGGGTAAGGGTCTTTCTGCCCTGATACCAGAAAAAGAAAAAGTGAAGTCCCATGAGATACTCGAATTGAATATCAATTCAATCATACCTAATGAATACCAGCCCAGAAGAACCTTTGATGACAAGGCCTTAAGTGACCTTGTTGACTCAATTAAAGAAAAAGGCATTATCCAGCCTGTTATCGTAAGGAAAACATCAAGCAATTCATATCAGCTCATTGCCGGTGAGAGAAGATGGAGAGCTGCAAAGATTGCCGGACTTATTGGCATTCCGGCAATTGTTAAAGAAGCAGCTCCTGAAGAAGCCCTTGAACTTGCGCTTATCGAAAATATTCAGAGAGAAGACCTGAATCCTGTTGAAACAGCAGAGGCCTTCCAGAAGCTGATAAATGAATTTAAACTTACACATGATGACATTTCTAAAAAAGTCGGAAAAGACCGGGCCACAGTAACAAATTATCTAAGAATACTTAAGCTCCCCTTTGAGATAAAAAAGTGGATTGCTGAAGGCTCCTTAAGCATGGGACATGCCAAGGCGCTGCTTCAGGTTGAAAACCAGAGACTTCAGACAGAAATAGCAGGCAAAGTAATCAAATATGCACTGAGTGTCAGAGAGACAGAAGCTCTATGTAAAAAAGGTTTTATGCCGCAACCCCACCCTTCTGCCACCAGTAAATCAAAAGACCCTCAGATCGCCTCTCTTGAAGAAAAAATGATGCACAGGCTTGGAACAAAGGTCCGTTTAATCCACAAATCCAACAAAAAAGGCGGCAGGATAGAAATAGAATACTACTCTCTTGAAGAACTGGACCGGCTGCTGGAAATATTGACAAGCTGATGTATTTCCAAGCTCTTGTTTATGTTTTGGTTCTTCTTACTAAAACAACTTCCTGTGCCTGAAACCCGTCTCCATCTTCTACCACTGTAAATTCTACAGGATCTCCTTCTTCCAGTGTGCATTTGCTGCCCTCACAGACAACAGCGCTGTAATGAACATATATTTCATCTCCCTGCTTGCGGGCTATAAAACCGTAGCCTTCTATATTGTCATACCATCTGACAATTCCGATTTCACGCTTTGGCATATTTCCCTACTTACTTAATTTAAAAATATAACATCAGCCACTTACCTTATGATATTCGGCACAAAAGCTATTTTTCTTTATAGCAGGTAATAAAAGCAGGTTTTAGAAATGGTACAACTATCTGTTTGCAGGAAGCTGTCAGAGGTTATACAAATTTGTGCTTTGCAGTTATGACTTCTCAACATTCCTGGCTTTTTTTAGTACTTCAGATGCCATTTTTTTCCTATAGTCTTTGAGAGCGCTTGCAATAATAGGGTCTTTTACGCCTAAAATCTGTGCTGCAAAAATTGCAGAATTTTTTGCGCCGGCCTTGCCTATGGCCATTGCTGCAACCGGAACGCCAGGAGGCATCTGGACTGTTGAGTAGAGGGCATCAACACCTTTAAGGGGAGATGAATCAATCGGCACCCCAATTACGGGAAGGATCGTGTGAGAAGCTATTACTCCAGCAAGATGTGCAGCGGCTCCGGCGCCTGCAATAATAACTTCAACACCATTTTTCTCAGCATTTTTTATAAGCTTAAAAGTTCGTTCGGGAGTCCTGTGAGCTGATGAGACAGTAATCTCATAAGATATATTAAACTGTTCAAGAATTTTTCCTGCCTCCTCCATTACCGGAAAATCAGAATCACTGCCCATTACTATTAAAACTTTCGGTTTCATAATATCTCCTGACTTTTAGTAGTTAGTTGGTAGTTAGGGGAAAAGAAAAAATATGGAAGATGTCCCTTAACTACTAACTACTGATTCCTTAGCTACTGTCTCTTGATTGCTTTATCTGCAATATCCGTCCTGTAATGCATTCCATCAAAATGGATTTTCTCAAGGGCTTTATAGGCATTTCCCTTTGCTGTCTGAATGTCCTTGCCGAGTGCAGTTACACCCAGCACCCTTCCGCCAGAGGTGACGATCTTCCCTTTATTAAGACTTGTGCCTGCGTGAAAGACCATTATATTTCGTTTACCTTTGAGTTCATCAAGCCCTTCTATAATTTTGCCCTTTTCATACGTCCCGGGATATCCCTTTGATGAAACAACTACACACACAGCAGTATCTTCTTTCCATATAACCTGAACCTCGCTGAGCCTGCCTTCTGCTGTTGCTTTCAACATATCAAACAAATCGCTGTCGAGTCTCATTAAAATTGGCTGGGTCTCAGGATCGCCAAAGCGGCAATTAAACTCAAGTACATAAGGTTTCCCGTCAACAATCATCAACCCGGCATAAATTACACCCCTGTAATTCATTCTCTCCCTTTTAAGCCCCTTCATCATAGGATCAATAACAGTCTTCATAATCTTTGAATATAAATTTTTATCTATTACCGGGGCCGGACTGTAAGCGCCCATACCACCAGTGTTAGGCCCTTTATCTCCATCAAAAATTTTTTTATGATCCTGTGACGTAGCAAGAGGGACAACAGTTTTGCCGTCAGTCAAAATCATAAAAGAGGCCTCTTCTCCTTTTAAACATTGCTCAACCACAACCTTGCTGCCGGCATCACCAAATGCCTTTTCCTTCATTATCAACCTGAGGGCATCTATAGCCTCATCAGCAGTTTCACATACAAATACGCCCTTGCCTGCTGCAAGACCGTCTGCCTTTATCACAACAGGCACCCCTTTGAGTCTGATATATTCTTCTGCATGAAGACAGGATGTAAATGTCTTGTATTCAGCAGTGGGCAGGCCATATTTACGCATAAAATTTTTTGCAAATACCTTGCTGCCCTCAAGCCTTGCTCCTGATTTGTCCGGGCCGAAAATCCTGCGTTCTGCTTTTAGAAATGAATCAACAATTCCTGCAGTAAGCGGGGCCTCGGGGCCAACAACTGTCAAATCAATACCCTCGTATTTTGCAAAGTTTAACAATGCATCTATATCGTCTGCCTTTATATCAAGGCATTCTGCAAGTTCCACTATGCCGGTATTGCCTGGAGCACAGAATACCTTATCAACCCTTGAACTCTGCCTGAGCTTCCACACAAGGGCATGTTCCCTGCCGCCACTACCTATTACAAGAACTTTCATGATTTTCTCCAGGGTTCAAGGAAGTAAGGGGTAGGGTGCAGGTAGAAAACCATTTTATCCTACACCCTTCTCCCTCAATCCCTACACCCTTTCTTTTAATGTTTAAAGTGCCGCATTCCGGTAAATACCATAGCCATATTATGTTCATCGGCTGCAGCAATTACATCGTTATCTTTAATCGAGCCGCCAGGCTGAATAACTGCAGTTACGCCCATAATTGCGATATAGTCTATGCCGTCCCTGTTGGGAAAAAATGCATCTGAGCCGACAACCGAACCTTTCAGCGAGTTAAGCGACTTCATGGCGCCGAGCTTTGCTGAATCTATCCTGCTTGTCTGTCCCACGCCGATACCGAGCGCCCGGTCCTTTGTGGTATAAACGATTGCATTTGATTTCATGTGTTTGCATACCTTCCATGCAAAAGAAAGCGCAGCATACTCATCATTGCTCGGCTTTCTCCTGGTAACAACCTTCAAAGATCTGACGTCATCAATCATTCCCGTATCTCTCTCCTGAACAAGGAGCCCGCCCTGAACTTTTCTTATTTCAAACCCCGCAGGGGCCTTTGCCAAATCCAGTTCAAGCAGCCTTATATTAGGTTTGCCGCTTAAGAGCTTCAAAGCCTCTGCATCAAAAGCCGGCGCAATGATGATTTCAACAAAAAGCTTAAGTATCTCATTTGCGGTCGCTGCATTGACAGCCCTGTTTAACGCAATAACTCCTCCGAAAGCAGACAACGGATCAATTTCATAAGCCTTCACATACGCTTCTTCAATTTTATCCGCCACTGCAACTCCGCAGGGATTGTTATGCTTGATAATAATTGCGGCCGGTTCAGTAAACTCTCTCACCAAATCAATTGCCGCGCTTGAGTCAAGATAATTGTTATATGACATCTCCTTGCCCTGCAAGATCTTTGCGCCGACAAGGGAAAGCCCGTTATAAAGAGGCTCTTTATATATGGCCGCCTTCTGATGAGGGTTTTCACCATACCGCAGCTCATTTATCTTCGAAAAGCTCTGATTGAAATACTGCGGCAGCAGTTCCGCAGCTTTATCGTATCTCGCAAGATAATTGGAGATCAGCGTATCGTATCTTGCGGTGTGCGTAAAAACCTTTCGTGCAAGATAGAATTTTGTATCGCGGCTTGCGGTACCACCGGTTTTCAATTCATCAAGAATTTTTGAATAATCATCAGGGTCTACAATAACAATCACGTCCTTGAAATTTTTTGAAGCCGCCCTCAGCATGGTAGGTCCCCCAATGTCAATATTTTCAATAGCCTCTTCAAAGGTTACATCAGATTTTGAAACCGTTTGTTCAAACGGATAAAGATTCACTACAACCATGTCTATAGGTTTGATATCATACTTTTTAATGTCTTCCTGGTCCTTTCCATGGTCCCGTCTTGAAAGCAGCCCTCCGTAAATCTTTGAATGCAGGGTCTTAAGCCTGCCGTCAAGCATTTCAGGAAAACCCGTGTAATCGGAAACCTCGATAACAGAAAGGCCGGCATCGCGCAGCGCTTTTGCAGTGCCTCCGGTTGAAAGAATTTCAATTCCGAGACTGGTTAACTCCTTTGCAAACTCCACTATCCCTGTCTTGTCAGATACACTTATCAGCGCTCTTTGAACCTTTGCCATTTTACCTCCAGTTATAAATCCTGAATTTTATACATACCCTTTTTCCATTATGCTTACATAGTTGCCATCTGCAACGACTACATGATCCAACACATTAATGCCTATTATTCTGCCTGTCTCAACAAGCCTTTTAGTAATATCTATATCGTCTTTGCTTGGGTTTGGATCCCCGCTTGGGTGATTATGTACAAACAGAACAGAGGCAGCCGCTTCCTTTATAGCGTACCGAAATACCTCCCTGGGATGCACAAGAGAAGATGTAAGGGTGCCGTCTGAAACAGTGGTTTCCTTAAATACCCGGTTCTTTACATCAAGCAGTGCGCAAAGAAACTTCTCCTTTTTTAAACCGTAAAATCTGGGCCTGTAGTATTCATATACTTCCCGGCTGTTCCTAAAATACGGAATCGTTCCTTCTCCGCCCGCTTCATTCTGTAACAGCCTTCTTCCAAGCTCAAATGAGGCTTTTAACTGAGCAATCTTGGCAGGGCCCATGCCTTTAAATTTAGCCAATTCATCAGGAGCTGCATCCTCCATCTCCTTGAGATCTTTAAAATTCAAAAGTATCTCCCTTCCTAATTCCAGAGCGCTCTTGTTTTTATCGCCGGTCTTTAATATTATCGCCAGCAACTGAGCTGTGCTCAAACCATAAGCGCCAAATCTCAGAAGCCTCTCACGCGGTCTTTCATCCTCAGGCCATTGCTTGATGCTTTTATATTCCATATCCCCGTTAAAGAATACAGGATTCGGGATACAGGATGCAATATTAACTTTCTCCAAGCGCAGCCTTCTGAACAGCAATAATTTTCTTTATCCCGGCCTCTGCAAGATCGAGCATGCTCTGCAGCCGCATCCTGTCAAACGGCTCTGTTTCTGCAGTGCCCTGAACTTCTATGAATTTTCCTGAACCCGTCATAACAATATTCATATCAACCTCTGCTGTTGAATCCTCAAGATAAGAAAGGTCCAGTCTCGGCGCTCCCTCAACCATGCCGACACTTACAGCAGCAACATAATCCCTCAGGACCTGTTTTTCGATGATCCTGTTTTCCAGAGCATATCTCAGGGCCAGTTTCAGCGCTACAAAGGCGCCAGTTATCGCAGCAGTCCTGGTCCCGCCATCGGCCTGAATAACGTCACAATCAAGCCATATCGTTCTTTCTCCCAGCGCCTTAAGGTCTACAACAGAGCGCATGGCCCTGCCGATAAGCCTTTGTATTTCGTGAGTCCTGCCGCCAATCTTTCCGCTTGACGCTTCCCTTATTGTTCTGATAGGCGTGGCCCTCGGAAGCATTGAATATTCAGCCGTGATCCACCCCCGGCCCTGATCTTTCAGAAAAAGAGGCACCTTATTCTCAATGGAAGCTGTGCATATTACTCTTGTATCTCCCATTTCTATCAACACGGCGCCTTCAGCAGTATTTAAAAACCTGTTTATAATATTAATTTTTCGCAACTCATCTGTACTTCTTCCATCAGGCCGCATCCGTTATCCTCCGTTATATATTTTTTCTATATGTTCAATCTTTTGATCCAGAAACCGCTCTCCGACCTTTATAAACCTTCCTGGCGCATCTGTCACGTAAAATTTCCACAATGGTTGTGAAAGAGAAGCGCCTTCCATGCCGTATTGAATCAGTGCACTCTTCACCTCAAGGACTGTTTCATGAGCAGAATCTATCAGCTCTATTTCATCACCCATAATCTGGGAAATGACTCCTTTTAATAAAGGATAATGTGTGCAGCCGAGAACGAGTGTGTCAATGGGTTCTTTTTTCAGCCCTTCAAGGTAATGTCTCGCAGTAAGAACGGCAACATCATTAGAAGCCCAGCCTTCCTCAGCAAGCGGCACAAAAAGCGGACACGCCTTTGTAAAAATAGTGATGTCTTCAAGAAGGACCTCGAAGTATCTGTCAAAATGTATGGCCCCATGCTCTTTAATGACAATGGGTTTGTTGCCATACAGGGCGTTTATTGCGTTTACATAAGAGTTGCTTTTTATTGTTCCCTCAGTGCCTATAATGCCGATCTTTCCTGATCTTGTCGCCTGCATTGCTTTTCTTGCGCCGGGCTCAATGACTCCTATCACGGGTATGTCGAACCTTTCCTTGATGGCAGACAGGGCCAGGGCTGAGGCGGTATTGCAGGCAACAACTAAAAGCTTTATCCCCTTTTTAACGAGGAAGTCAACCATTTCCAGAGAATACCTCGTCACTGTCTCTGCCGACCTTATCCCATAGGGGACCCGGGCCGTGTCGCCAAGATAGAGCACATTCTCTCCGGGCAATTGACGCATTACTTCTTTCATGACAGTCAACCCACCAACGCCTGAATCAAAAACCCCAAGGGGCCTGTTGTCAGATGTCTTCTGCAATTTCTTTCCCTATTGGTTTTGAAATATCAATATGTCCGCCAAAAGTATCAGTCTCATGGCCTTCTATTAAAATCTTCAGGGCTGTAAGGCCGGGAACCACCGGCTCAATGCTTTTATATAATCCGGCAATAATATTCAACTCCTCAGAGGCATCACCTCTGAAATTTTTCTTGAGCTCACCGCTAAGATCAATATACATTATGCCTTCCCTGTCCATATATAAATCCAGAAGCCTCACCTCGTAAGTCTTCATGTATTTTCTTATTGAGTCCTCTGCTGCGGCAAGCAGTGAACTTTCTGCAGCCTCTGTTTCATCACTATCTTTTGAAACAGTGTCTTTTAACTCATACAGCCTGCGGGTATCTTCCTTTTGCTCTTTGCTCCCTGGTTTAGACGGCCTTGAGGCAATTTCCTCAATAAAAGCAGAATCAAATTCAAACTTGCCTTTTAAGTAGAAATAACTTATACCCAGACTGACAGCAAAAGTTGCAATCAATACGAAGATAAAAACCCCGTCTGCTTTGTTACTTCGCTTCACTCTCCTCATACAAGTAAAGTCCTTTGTTCAGAGTATTTGCCACTGCTGTTTTAAATTCCTCAGTATAGTTTGCGTATTCAAATGAGGGCAGTTCAATCATGAGGGCAGCAGCCTCTATCTTTGAAAGAATGCTGTAAGGAAGCGGCAATACTCTTACCGTCTCTTCGCCTGACCCTGACCTGCTTGCTGCCTCCTTAATGGCATTCAGCAAGACAACAGTTTTTTTAAGATATTTTTCCTGTCCTCTATTGGATAAATACGGCTTAACTATGTCTGAAACATACTCTGTAATCACAGGCATATAAATTACCATATCTTTATGATGGCCAACATGCAGACTGATAAGAACATCCGCATTCCTGCTGTTTGTATATTTCACTCTCTCAGCCTGGGCCATAAAGAGATCCCCGCTTCTGGTCAGATAACTTTTGAAAGATCCCTGTTCTGCAAGCGCACCGAGTTTTCTGGCAATATCCAGCACAACGTTTTTCTCCGCATAATCATCCCTGACAATACCACTTTCAAAGCCCCCATGTCCGGGGTCTATCACAATTATTTTAGCAGGGGCAGATTTTAAAGCCGTTTCCTTTTTCTTCTCGCCTTTCTTTTCATCCTGATACACATCTATGATAAGCCGGCCCGGATTTTTCAGAGCAGAGACCTTTAACCCGCTAAACTCTCCCGGTGAAAACATAACTGTATCCTTATCTGTCTTTTTATGAGCAACCTCTGCCTTTTCTTCCTGTATTGTAAAGCTGGAGACCGGGAAGGTAACGAGTATATTTGATCCCTTCTGGTTTACTATTGCTTTGGTTACTATCTCTTCAGCACCTTCAAGGACTATCCGCAGGTAGCCGGGATTGTAGCTCGTTCTTAATTTAAGGGGATACTCTTCTCCTCCTGAAATTTGCGGCAATAAAAGCAGGAACAGTGACAATAAGACAATATTTTTCATATCCAGAAATCGGCATCTCCTTTTAGATTCCTAGTTCTTCCGATGGCTCTCAAGGAGTATTTCCTCTACCATCTGGCAGATAACATGACCGAGAGTAATATGGGTTTCCTGTATCCTCGGAGTACTGCTGGATGGAACAGCAAAGACATAATCCGTCTTTGAGGCGAGCTTGTCGCCTTTTGCGCCTGTAAAGGCCACGGTCTTTAATTTTTTCTTTTTTGCAACATCTATCGCCTTCAAGACATTTGGAGAATTCCCGCTGGTGCTTATTGCAATGACCACGTCTCCTTCCTGCGCAAGGGCCTTTAACTGACGTGCAAAGATTTCCGAAAAATCATAGTCGTTTGAAATAGAGGTAAGGACCGCCATATCCGTATTCAGTGCAATGGCAGGAAATGGAGGACGGTCTTTCATAAAACGATTTACGAACTCCGCAACAATATGCGAGGCATCAGTAGAACTGCCGCCATTGCCAAAAAGCAGGAGTTTGCCGCCTTTGCTAAAGGCCTCGGCAATCATCTTTGATACCTCAATAATAGTGTCAATATTTTCTTTAACAAACTGCTGCTTGACAGATGCACTCTCCTCAAACGCTTTTATAATTTTTTCCCTCATTATCAATGAACCTCCGTCGTAATCTGAATTTCTTTTGAAAGCAATCCCTCTGACAGCCCCACTGCTGTAATCCTGTAATAATATTTCACATTGGGTTTAACGTTCTTATCTGTGAAAGCAGGAGTGACCGTCTCGCCAACCAGCATCTGGCCCTCGCCTGTTGTGGTGGAGCGATAAATTCTGTACAGTTTTATATCCTGTCCCTGAACCTCATCCCATGTAAGCACAATGCTTTGCCGGGTATAAACACCTTTTAGTCCTGCGGGGGAATCCGGAGTGGTTACCTGTATTGTTTGCTCTTCACGCATTTTCTGCTTTGACAAATCCTCTTGTCTCTCTCCCTCTTTTTGGGTTTCATCCTTCTTTCTTTCAACAGCTCTTTCATCACGGGGTTCAATTGCAACAGGATCGCCCCTTCTGCCGCAAGCAGTAAGCGAAGTGAGAAGTAAGAAGTGAGAAGCAAGAAGTAAGATATTAACGCTCAGAAATAATTTTTTATTTTTCACTTCCCACTTTTCACTTCCCAGTTTTTATTTTCCTGATCCTTGCAAGCACCCTCCTTCCGGAGGTCCCGCCGAAAGATTTCTTACTGTCAATTGAAGTCTTAACTGTAATGTAATCAAAGACATCCTTCCCGATAAGCCTTGAAAACTGCTGAAACTCCCTCGTACTCAACTCATTCAGGGCCTTCTTATTATCAATGCAATATCTCACGATTTCACCGGTAACCCTGTGAGCCTCGCGGAAAGGCATGCCTTTTCTGACAAGATATTCAGCAAGGTCTGTGGCAGTCGGAAACCCCTTCTCTAAGGCCTGCTCCATCGCTTCTTTATTAAAGCGCATTCCAGGCAGCATCTCTGTTAAAACCTGAAGGCTTGATTTCACTGTATCAACTGTATCAAACAAAGGCTCTTTGTCTTCCTGCAAATCTCTGTTATATGCAAGCGGCAACCCCTTCATGACAGTGAGTATGGCCACAAGATGTCCAAACACCCTTCCCGCCTTGCCCCTTATCAATTCAAGGACATCAGGGTTTTTCTTCTGCGGCATGATGCTGGAACCGGTCGTAAAGGAATCGGGCAATTCAACAAATCCGAACTGATCGTTATTCCATATAATTATTTCTTCTGAAAGCCTTGACAGATGCACCATCAAAGTACTTGACGCTGAAATAAATTCAATGACAAAGTCCCTGTCAGATACAGCATCCATGCTGTTTTCCGATATTCTGGGAAACTTTAAAAGCTGTGCTACATATTTCCGGTCAACAGGGAACGTTGTTCCAGCTAATGCAGCAGAGCCAAGAGGCATCACATTCACCCTCTTCAGACAGTCTTTAAATCTCTCCAGGTCCCGCTCCAGCATCTCAAAATATGCAAGCAAATGATGCGCAAGCAGCACAGGCTGTGCTTTCTGGAGATGCGTAAATCCGGGCATAACAGTATCAACATGTTTCTCTGCGGCAGAGACCAGAACTCTCTGAAAGTTCTTAAGGAGTTTTAAAACATCTGCAATTTCATCCCGCAGAAAAAGCCTGATATCAAGAGCCACCTGGTCATTCCTGCTCCTTGCCGTATGAAGCTTGCCACCAACAGGGCCTATTTTCTTGATGAGGGCCTGTTCTATATTCATATGCACATCTTCAAGGCTGTCAAGAAACCTGAACTTGCCGCCCTGTATTTCCGTCTTTATTTCATTCAGCCCCTGAAGGATTAAACCGGCATCTTTTTGAGGTATTATCTTCTGCCTGCCGAGCATCTTTACATGTGCGATGCTGCCCTCGATGTCGTATTTCCAGAGACGGACGTCAAAAGACAGTGAAGAGGTAAAATTTTCCACCACCTTTTCCGTCTTTTCTTTAAACCTTCCGGACCAGAGTTTTTCCATGAGAGTAAGAATAAAATTTAACCCTGCGGATAGTCAAGCACATGTTGATAATCACTATAAAGTTACTTTAGACTATCAGCCATACATAACAAAATCATCATCAAAGAAACAGGCATTGTTTCTGCAGGGCCCGGGTTATCATTAAAGTTCAGTGAAAAAAAAACGCAGGAAAAAAAGCAAAATTACAAAACTCCTTGAATACGCAGCAGCGTATCTCATCATATTCATCACACAACTCGCACCGTTGAAAGTTGTAAGGCTGATCAGCAATCTTCTTGGCGATCTCTTCTACTTCTTAAGCAGGAAACGCCGCAATATAGCTATTAGCAATCTGCAGCATGCCTTTAAAGAAGAAAAGGATGAACATACCATCAGAAATATTGCGCGTCAAAGCTGCAGGTCTTTTGTTCTTACCTTTCTGGAAATCATAAAGCTCCGTCAATTCTTCTCAAAACCTGAGGCTGTAGACAGCTTCAGAAGCACAACTAAAGATCTGGACCAACTGTTTCTTAAGGCAAAAAAAATTCATGATGAGTCTCAGGGATGCATTTTTGTAACTCCGCATATAGGCAACTGGGAAATCCTTCCTCAGTTAAGCGCAACACTTGGAATTCCCCTTGTTGCCGTTGCAAGGCCTCTGGATAATGAATATCTCGAGAAACTCATATTCAGGAGCCGCTCTTTTGGCGGACAGATTATCATTCCCAAAAAAAATGCCCTGTTCGTCCTCCAGAAGACACTTAAGCAGGGTACCTCCATAGGCCTGCTGCCGGACCAGAGCACGATGAAGGGAATCCTGATTGATTTCTTTGGACGCAAGGCTACTACTACCCCTGTTCCCGCTATCCTTGCCGTAACATATAAAAAGCCGGTTGTTGTTGTAGCCTGCTGCAGGAAGTCAGGGGATTACCAATATGAAGGTTTTGTAAGCGACCCTGTTTATCCGGGGGAATACACAAGTGAAAAGGATGAGATAATCAGAGTTACCGAAGAGATGACCCGTAAAATGGAATCTATTATCAGAAAGTATCCCGAACAATACCTCTGGATACACAACCGATGGAAGACCTATAAGGGGAAGAAAGAATTCTTGTCAGGCTAAACAGTTACCTCTATCCTGTTCCTGCCTTTTTGTTTGGCCCTCAGCAGAGCCTCGTCAGCCCTGCTGATAATTTCCTGCTTTTCCATCATATTATGATTATAAGACGAGACCCCAAGGCTTATGGTAATACCGGCTTCCTCCTCTACTTCCCTTCTTATCCTCTCAGCAACCTCGCAGGCCTCTGACAGGCCTGTTTCAGAGAGAATTATGAGAAATTCTTCACCGCCGTATCTTACGCCAAGGTCTACATGACGTACTTCCCTCGATATTATTTTTGCCAGATTCACAAGCATCTTATCCCCAACAGTATGCCCGTAAGTGTCATTGTAATTCTTGAAGTAATCAATATCGAGCATAATTACTGAAAAGGGATATTCTGTTCTTCTGGCTCTTGCAAACTCGGTCTCAAGGACATAATCCATGAGGCGCCTGTTTGCAAGCCCTGTGAGAGGGTCATGAAGCGAAAGTTCCTTAGTCTCTTTAATCAGGTTTTCCAGTTCATCTTCTCTCTTCTTCAGGTCTTTTGTCATTTTATTGAAATGATCAGCAAGCTGGCCGATTTCATCATGCGTACTTACATGAACAATATGTCCCAAGTCACCGCATCCCACTATTCTGACTGCCTCTGCAAGCTCGGAAACAGGCCTTGTTATGGTTTTTGAAAGAAAAATCGCTGCAACAACCCCTGCGCTCATAACAGCAGTAATTATCCAGAGCATAAGCATGACAATGTCATTAATGTCTCTTTTGATTGAATCCCTTGAGAGGCCCAGATGTATGCTTCCTACCTCGCCTTTTAAAACAGGCACTGCTATATCAAGAATATCTTTAGTTCCCATTTTAACAGCCTGAACACTGCGTGTCTGTCCGGCGCCGATTATGTTTGCACTTTTCAGGTCTACAGGAAAACCCTCTTCAAACGTGTGCGCCAGTACCTCTCCGTCATTGTTCAGAATGCATATATATTCAATATCCTCTTCAGAGCTTTTAACATCTCTTGCCATCATCTCAAGTTCAAAGAACTGCTCTGTCAATATTGGGGCAATACTGTATTCAGCAATATATGTGGCTATAGAGAAACCTCTCTCCTGAAGTTTAATAAAGAGCTTCTGATAGAGCGCTGTCTTCACAAAAAACATCATGGAGACTGCTGACATCATTACAACACCTGCCGTCATCATTAATATTTTGGCCTTCAGGTTTAAAGTTCCCATAATTTATCTACCTTAACTTCCCTCTTGCTGCTGTAAAATTGCCCTTTGTGAAGATTCTACCCCCTATCCTCTTGTGAGTCAATTTTTAAAGACGAGCAGGCTGCTGAAAAAGTCAGTAATTGTCATTGCGAGGAGCGTATTTTGCGACGAAGCAATCTCAGACTTATTGATTTATAAAGAAGTGAGTTTGCTTCGCTCGCAATGACAAGCGAGGGACCTGCTTGCAAAGACAGCTAAAATACTTTTTCAGCAACCTGCGGGTTTAAGCCGCTTAAACCGTTTTTTGTTTCTTCCCTACCCCCCTACACCCTATCCCCTAATCCCTGATTTATTGAATTAACCATTTGATTAATGATATTTTATTCAGGTGCTAAAAAGACTGATGATAAGCACTGGGGAGGCCTCCGGAGAACTATACGGCGCCATGCTGAGCAGAGAGGTGAAAAGGCTCTGGCCTGATACGGAAATATTCGGCATCGGAGGCCCGCGCATGAAGGCTGAAGGCGTTTCTCTTATAGCTCCGATTTCACATGTGGTCGGCATTGTTGAAGCAATCAGGCATATCAGGGAAATCAGACTCACCTTCAAAAAAGCATCTGAAGCATTAATCAGCAAGAAACCTGATGTCCTCGTCCTCATAGACTATCCTGATTTCAATATCACTCTGGCTCAAAAGGCAAAAGCCTCTAACATTCCCGTGCTCTATTATGTCAGTCCGCAAGTATGGGCCTGGCGAAGTGGAAGAGTGAAAAAAATTTCCTCGCTTGTAAACAGAATGGCGGTCCTGTTCCCCTTTGAAGTGGAATATTATAAAAATACAGGCCTTCCCTGCGAATTCGTCGGACATCCTGTTGCGGAAACAATAAACATACGTCGCTCCAGGGAAGAACTTAAAAAAGATCTTGGACTTGACGCTGATAAGAAAGTAATCACGCTTCTTCCCGGAAGCAGGCCTAATGAAATCCAGAGACATCAGAAAATAATCAGAGAGGTTGCTGTAAAGATTCACGGGGAATTTCCGGACCTGCAGATTGTGGTCCCCCTTACCGCTGAAACACGCCTGACTGAACAATTCCCCGGGTATGTCAGGGTTGTCTATAACCGCACCACAGAAGCTGTCGCCTGTTCAGAGGCATCTGCCGTAGCCTCAGGCACGGCAACGCTTGAGACAGCACTGTTAAGCACGCCGATGGTTGTCTTTTATAAACTCTCTCCCCTCACTTACTATCTTGTAAAGTCCCTCGCCAAAGTCCGGTTTGTATCTCTGGTGAATATTCTTTCGGGGAAAGAAGTGGTCCGGGAAATGCTGCAGAAAGATGCGCACCCCGAGAAAATATTTGCAGAAATAAAAAGGCTTCTGACAGATACGCAATACCGGGGTGAAATGATATTCAGCCTTAAAAAAATCGGCGATATCTTTCAGGGGAAAAAACCGTCTGTCAGGACCGCCGAGATAATTGGGGAAATAGCAGGATGGCAAAATGCTGTTCATATATGATCTCCTTTCAGCAATAGCGCTTCTTCTGTATCTGCCCGCGCTCTTTCTGAAAAAAGGCCCTGATGACAAAAGAAAGTTCGTCAAAGAACGTCTCGGCATCTCATGTTATAAAAAGACCGATATATGGGTACATGCAGTCTCAGTAGGAGAGGTAATTGCGTGTGTGCCTTTTCTTCAGATGCTCAGGAAAGAATTTCCATATAAACGAATCATATTTTCCACAACAACATATACCGGACAAAAGCTTGCGCTTGAAAGATTCCCTGAGGCTGACAGGATAATGTATATGCCCTGGGACAGCGGATTATGCATCAACAGGGTTGTGCATTCTTTAAAACCGGAAATCTTCATAACAATAGAAACCGAGCTGTGGCCCGCCCTCTTTCACACCCTGAAAAAATCAGGCTCCAGAATCGTTGTGCTGAACGGCAGGATATCAAATAAATCCTTCAAAGGCTACAAGCGCTTAGGGTTTTTAATGGAGAACCTCCTGTCGTATGTTGATTTTCTCTATATGCAGGGGAAAAGTGATGCTGAAAAAATCATAGCGCTCGGGGCGGATAAATCCAGGGTAGGGCTTATGGGAAATTTCAAATTCGATATCTCATTTGACACCCTTCATCCCCTGCAGTGGCTTGAGCCTGTTAGCGGCAGAATCCTCCTGGCTGCCAGCACCCATAAAGGCGAAGAAGAAATAATTCTTGATGCTTATGAAACAGCAAAACTGAATCATCCTGATTTAAAACTCATTATAGCCCCGCGGCATCCTGAGAGGTTCAGCGAGGTTGAAGAAATTCTTGGGAAAAGAGATTTTAATTTTATCAGACGTTCGGCGCTAAGCAATGGACTATATGCAGGAACGCAGTACGCTGCGCCTTTTGATATCATACTGCTCGATACTATCGGCGAGCTGTCACAGGTCTTCTCCAGAAGCTCCATAGCCTTTGTAGGCGGAAGCCTTGTACCATTAGGCGGACACAATATTTTAGAACCTGCTTACTGGGGCCGGCCTATAATATTCGGGCCTCACATGGATAATTTCCCGATTGCAAATGAATTTCTTGCAAGAGCTGCTGCAATTCAGGTAAATAATGCAGATGAAATAGCACAGGCCGTCAAACATTTACTGGATAATAATGAAAAAGCTGTGCGGCTGGGACAAAATGCAAAGACCATTGTAGAAGAAAATTCAGGCGCAGTAAATAAAGCAATCGAGCTTGTGAGGAGGTTCCTTGGGACTGCTTAGCGCATTATACGGGCTGGGAGTAGGATGCAAAAGGTTCCTTGTAAAACCTCAACGGCTTCCTGCAAAAGTCATCAGCGTCGGCAATATAACCCTCGGCGGCACCGGCAAGACCCCCGCTGTAATTTCCATAGCAGAAGAAGCAAAAAAGCGGGGCTTTCAGCCGTGCATACTTACGAGGGGGTATAAAGGTAAAGTAAAAGGCCCGTGCTTTATAATAAGCGCAAATCATTCCGCATCACCTGTAGGGGCAGGCCTCTGTGCCTGCCCTGGGCAACCACAGGGGGTTGCCCCTACAAAAAAATACATCTGCACTGGTCTCGATGCGGGTGATGAACCAGCGTTGATGGCGGAAAGATTAGAAGGCACGCCCATAGTAAAATGCGCAGACAGATATAAAGGCGGGCAATTTGCAATTTCAAATTTTAGATTCGAACTTCCGAATTTATTGTTCATCCTCGACGACGGCTTTCAGCATTGGAGGCTTCACAGAGATATTGATATACTTCTAATAGATGCAACTAATCCTTTCGGCAACAAAAGACTATTCCCTGAAGGCAGGCTGAGAGAGCCTTTAAGCTCCATGAAAAGAGCAAACCTGATAGTGCTGACAAAAACCGATAACGTCAACAGTAAAACAATTTCCATGCTTGTTCAGGAGATAAGAAAACATAACTCAGACGCTCCAGTTTACAGGGCCTCGCACAAACCAGCAGCGCTTATTAAATCATCCGGAGAATCGGCAGATCTGAATTTCCTGAGAAATAGAAAAATTTTTGCCTTTGCAGGCCTTGCAAATCCATCTCACTTTAAAGAGACCCTGATTTCAGAAGGCGCTGATATAATCAACTTCAAGACCTTCAGGGACCACTATAGTTACAGACAGAGGGATGCAGATAAAATCAGATCGGAAGCAGCAGGATCAGACATCATTACGACAGAAAAAGATTTGGTAAAACTCAGAGGATTTCAATTGCCGAACAATATATTTGCGCTAAGGATTGAATTCTCTGTTGAAGAAGATTTCTATAACAAAATATTTCGGAGGGAGCAATGATTAAAAATATCAACATCAGGACCAAATCAAGAAATGAATTCGTTGACATCACTTCAGACATACAGGCTCTCATTGAAGAGGCCGGGGTAGAAAATGGGCTATGCTGTATTTATATTCCTCATACAACCGCAGGAATTACAATTAACGAAGGCGCAGACCCTTCGGTTGTAAGAGATATACAGAATACGCTCAGCAATTTAATCCCGCACAGCAAAAACTATCAGCATATGGAAGGCAATTCAGATGCACATATTAAAACCACGCTGGTCGGCTCTTCTCAAACTGTTCTTATTGACGGAGGCAAGCTCCTTCTGGGCACCTGGCAGTCTGTATTCTTCTGCGAATTCGACGGGCCCCGACACAGAAGAGCGACAGTGAAGCTTGTGAGTGACAGGTAGCCGCCGGTCAGAGGTATTTCACCTCTGCCCTTCCCTTTTCTTCATTGACAAAATACAGCAACATCCCCCCGATGATGAAAAAAAATGCAAGAGAAGCAATGCCCACCCGTGATGCTATATTACTGGCATACCCCATTGATTTAACCAGCAGTCCGATCCCTCCCATAAATACAGGGCCCAGCACTGTAGCAGATTTTCCGATCATATTATAAAAACCGAAATACTCTGCTGATTTTTCAGGCGGTATGATTCTCGCATAAAAAGAACGGCTCAGGGACTGTATGCCCCCCTGAACAAAACCAACTGTTATTGCCAGAATGTAGAATTCATTTTTACTGTCCATAAAAGCTCCCCAGACAGTAACAAACAGATACACAGCAATTGCGATAAAGAGGCCCTTCTTCGTCCCGATTCTGTCAGCGAGATAACCAAATCCTATGGCACATGGAAAGCCGACAAACTGGGTGATAAGTAGTGCAACAATCAAATCATGGGCCTGTAACCCTATGGAAATACCATAATCAAGCGCCATGACTATGATTGTATCCACTCCGTCAATATAGAGCCAATATGCAAACAGAAAAAGAAAGATAGTTTTCAGATGCCGGATTTCATGAAAGGTATTTCGTAATTGAACAAGACCGGCTTTGACCACATTCTTTCCATCTTTAACATTCGCACTTTCAGGTTCTTTGACGATTACGAGCATAGGAATGGAAAATACCGCCCACCAAATCCCAACAGAAATAAAAGAAAACCTGACCGCTTCATGAACCCCTGTGAAACCAAAGGTCACAGGGTGCAGCGTCATCCATACGTTCATCGCAAAAAGGAGGCCCCCTCCAAGATAACCGAGTGCAAAACCAAAGGAAGAAACAAAGTCAAATTTCTTCTCTGATGAAACTGCGGTGATTAATGAATCATAAAAGATATTTCCCCCTGAAAATCCGACAATTGCAAAAACATACAATACAATTGCAAAGAGCCAGTTATCCTGAGAGACCATATAAAGAGAGGAGGTCATCACAACACCCATATAGGCAAAGAAGACGAGAAATTTTTTCCTTGACGTCCCTTTGTCAGCTATGGCTCCAAGCACAGGGGCAAGCAAGGCCACTGTTATGCCTGCAATAGAATTGGCCATTGCAAGCCTCGCCGTGCTTACTGTTACATCAACACCCGCGCTCCAGAACTGTTTAAAGAATACAGGGAAGAACCCTGCCATAACAGTCGTTGCAAAGGCTGAATTGGCCCAGTCATACAGGGCCCAGGCCAGAATTGCTTTCTTACTGTCAGACTGCATAACGATATGGATTCATAGGTAGATTAGCCTCAATTATATCCCTGTTAATTTAATCAGTCAAATTATGTTATTCTTTGCAATATGTTTAAAAAAATGAAATTCCTCTGGAAACTGTACCTCTATAAAACTCAGGGGCTCCTGGGGCTTAAGAGATGCGACATCATGTCCTTCATCAATGATTATTACAGGGAGGATTTTCTGAAACTTGACAAGAAAGATATTGCCGTAATTCTGCCCCATTGCCTTATCAGTAAAAAATGCCCTGCAAAATTCTCGAAAACAGACGGGGTACTTTGCAATGAATGCAATCTCTGCGGATGCGGTAAAATCTGCTATTCTGCAAAACAGAGAGGTTATCAGTTCTACATTTCCCCGAGTGTAGGTTTCACCAAACGACTTGCCAAAAGGAAAAACCTCAAAGGAGTTATTGGCATTGCCTGTGACTATGAAATAGAAAAAGGTATCGGCGCTGAGAAGATCAGATACAGTGGGGTAAAGATTGCAGGCAACAGCATCAAGACACAGGGGCTGCGGCTTGATGTATACGATTGCATCAACAACAGCGTGGACTGGGAAAAAATCGAAGGATTGATGTAGTTTTATAATGTAAAGTTATTCTATTCATTCTGCCACTACGCAGTTTTTGCCATGTTTTTTTGCTGTATACAATGCATTATCTGCACGTTTAAAGAAAGCCTCCTGGGTTTCATTCTCCCGATACTCGGCAATACCTATGCTGATGCTGACTTTGCCCACTTTACCAAAGTCGTAACTGTTCACCATGTTCCTCATCTTCTCAGCCAGGATCTTCGCCTGTTCCAGCTTAGTCCCAACCGCAACAACTGCAAACTCTTCACCGCCTATCCGGAAGAACGCGTCACTGTTTCTCAGGCTGTTTGATATTAATTTTGCCATTTTTTTCAATACGTCATCCCCTGTATCGTGCCCGAACTTATCATTTATACGCCTGAAATGGTCTATATCGAATATCAGCAAAGATGATAATAAATGGCGTCTATTCAGTAACTTCATTTCCTGCTTCAGTATTACATTGAAGGAGTACCTGTTCAATATGCCTGTTAGATGATCATAGCTGGCCAGGTACTCAAGCTTATTCCTGACATGTCTCCTGATTAAAACTATGATCAGTACGACAGCAGCTATGTTAATGCCACTGATAATAAAGACAAAGCGCAGAAATACCAACTTGTTCTCCGATATTGACTGCGCTTCAAAGACAAGCACGTTAGCTGTTATCCAGCATTTTTCACTGAGTTCCAGCACCCGGGCCCTGTTTCCCTGATAGTTGTTTCTTCTAAGTTCGTAAATTTCTTCCTGAAGGAGTTTCCACTCCTTTCTCAGCTTCTGCTCCAATTCCATGTATTTTCTGCTCCTGATAAATATATCCAGCCCTTTACCCTGATTATCAAAGTCTGCAAGTATTGTATTTATTTCTGATATATATTTATTGGCTTGCACCCCTGACAGCTCGAGCTTGGATATTCTCTGTATAGAACCCCTTACTATTCCGGCATAATTAATG
This sequence comes from Nitrospira japonica, assembly GCA_020723105.1. Lineage (GTDB taxonomy): Bacteria > Nitrospirota > Thermodesulfovibrionia > UBA6902 > UBA6902 > SURF-23. The sequence continues at coordinate 53,890 of DYJL01000017.1, forward strand.
ACTCTTGCATCGTTTTTAATTCTTTCTATAACAAAGAAAACAAATAACGCATTGCTAATCACAATGAAAATAATAATCATTGCAACAAGTGTTAATTGTGTGGAACGTCTTCTTGTTTCTATCATAATTCAATAAACATATTTCATAATATATTGTAACCGGATTATCTGGCTGTCCTCTGCCCTGTTTCAATTTATACAATTAAATATATTTAATCAACAAGGCTATAAGTAATAATCATATCTCTATTCAACAATCATTGCAGCTTTTGTAAAGTTACAATAAAATATCCGTGAAAATGAAAGATGATCCAAAAGCACTTAAAACAGAAATCAGGCGCCTCCGGAAAACTATCTCCAGATTGACCCCTTCGCTTGAAACCATGCTGAAACTCCGGGGCTTCAGCATATACAAAAAAGAACCTTCAGAAGATCTGCTGCTGCCTCAGAAAAAATATTTAAGCCTCTATACTGAGAAGTTAAAAAGATATTCCTTCAGGCTATTTCTCAGGGATGTTATAAAACATCAGGACGCCTTTACACCTGAAGCAGTAACAAGATATGCAACAGCAGAGGTGACATCACAATATATTGACTTTCTTTTGAGGACAGGGGTAATCGAGCGAATACCTGAAGGCTATCACATAAAAAACCGCCCTGTAAAAAGTTTTGGTGAGACCCTTGAGTGGTTTATTGCCAGATTGCTGCGAAAGGAATTTGAGGCTGAAACTGTTTGGGGCGTAAAATTCAAAAGGTCCCGGGCAGGCGGCGACTATGACATTCTTGCAAAAATTGAATCTTCAATACTTTATATGGAAGTCAAATCCTCGCCGCCAAAGCAGATTTATGACGGGGAAATCATTGCCTTCCTGAAGCGTGTTAAAGACCTGAAACCTGATATATCAATCTTCCTTGTTGACACTGAGCTGAGGATGAAAGACAAAATAGTCCCTATGTTCGGAGCCGTACTGCAAAAGAATTACGGAACTCCTCCTTCCGTTGAGCGGCTTGAAAAAGAATTGTTTCATATAGACAGAAAAATCTTTATAATAAACTCCAAAGACAGCATAGAGGCGAATATAGGGACTGTGCTGAGATTTTACTGGAGAGAAGAAAAGGAGTTCGTCATGGAAAAAACAATCTGCGCAATCTGTGCATGGAGAGAGACCTGCCAGAAAAAGTTCTCCGTAAGCGGCAGGGACCTTAAATGTGTTGATTATGTAAAAGACCTGTCTATTAAGGAAGAAAAAGAAGCGCCTGAAAAAGCTGAATCTGAAAAGAAATAATATTTCTATTCAGCAGGACGCTCCTGCTCGTCCTGAGTTTCAACCTCAATTGCCTTTGGTTCATCATTAACGGGTTCTCCCGGCTTTGTTTCTTCCGGGATAATCTCCGGAGCTTCAGGAATATCTACTTCCTGAAATTCTTTAAGGGTGGGCATTTCTGATAAGTCTTTCAACCCGAAATATTGGAGAAATTCCTTTGTTGTGCCGTACATAAGCGGCCGGCCCGGGACTTCTTTTCTGCCGAGGATCTTAACAAGTCTCCTGTCAAGGAGCGTCTTCACTACCCCATCGGAGTTAACACCCCTGATGGCTTCGATCTCAGCCTTGATAATCGGCTGCTTGTAGGCGATTATCGCAAGGGTTTCAAGTGACGGCTGAGATAATTTTGTAGGCACGGCAGTAGAAAGAAGCTTCTTTACCCAGGGAGCGCAGGCAGGATTGGTAACCATCTGAAAGCCTCCCGCAACTTCAGCAACAAGAAGGCCGTTGTTATTTATCGTATATTCATTAATGAGTTCCCTTGCCAGCCTTTCAACCTCGCCTTTATCAATCTCCAGAATGTTAATGAGTGAGTCCAGAGATATTGGCTCCCCGGCTATAAAGAGAATTGCTTCGAGTATTGATTTTGCCTGCTTGTCATCCATAATAAAAAACCCCTGTTGTAGGGGCAAGCATCTGTGCCTACCCATGGCAAGGGCAACCACAGAGGGTTGCCCCTACAAGAAACATATCACAATTCCTGAATAATGAAGAAAAGAGTAACAAAAATAGCTTAAAAATACAATGTCTTTCCAAGGGGTTTATAGCCGGTTTGATGCCGTTGATAAATTTTTTAGCTAAAGAAAAATCAGTTAATTGCCGATAATTAAGTGTAATTAGAGAAACCACCATCGGTGGGTACACAAAAGACCTATATAGTTAAGGGAGGGTTATATGGTTAAACAATGGTTAATGGTAACAGCAGCAGTTACCCTGCTTGTAGCAGGTATTGCCTTCGCAGGATCATATCCTGACGATCTGACACAGCAATTTATGGCTTTCAAGGCTGATGGAGAGGCGGGAAAAGAAATGCCTGCTGCTCTGGAAGGGGTACATACTGCCACAACCAATGAAGCCTATAAGATGTGGAAAGAGAAAAAGGCTGTTATTCTCGATTGCCGTCCTAAGTCGCAATATGACACTGAGAGGATTCAGGGCGCAGAGCTTTTTATAGCTGACGACTTTATCAGCAATCCTTCTATGGCAGAAAAACTTGACAAGAACAAGACCTATCTTCTTTATTGTAACGGAGTAAAATGCTGGCGTTCGACCTCAGTAGCTCTTATACTTGCCAAACATTTTGGTTTCAAAAATATCTATTGGTACAGAGACGGCATCATGGACTGGAAGAAAAACAGTTACCCTATTGAGTAATGGCACAGATACCGGAATAAGGGGTAATGGAAAAACATATTGTCAATTTCCTTACCCCTCTTCTGTTATATGAAATATTGAACAGGGAATCGCCTTGACTATAAAAACTAAATTAACATTGAATATTGTTATTGTTCTTGTAATTGTAGGCGCAGTTGCAACCACGAGCGTCATAGGAATGAGATTCATCAAGAACAAGCTATTCTATCTCACGGAACGAAGCACTCCCTTTCAGATGAAGACTTTGGAATTTCAGAAGGCTATACAGGGAGTCACCGCAGATATCCTTAAGGTCAGCTCTTCAAATAATATTGATAAATATAATGTTACCCGCCCGGAGGCTGAAAAATCTCTGGCAGAAGTTCACAAAATACAAAGTGAGTTAGAGGCTCTTTATGGCGGCCAGAAAATAGCAACCTACGAAGAATTAAATATAATAGCTCAGGAACTGTTTGAGATAACAAACAGCAGACTCAAATCAGAAGGGTATATTGTAGAGGCTAATAAATTAATAACCCAAAGATTAAGGGAATCCACAAATCTCTTAAAGCAACTGGATGAAAAGGTGAAAGGATTTCAGCTTAATCGTTCAGCAACTGTTCTGACTTTACAGACTAACATAAAGACAATTACACGCAGGCTCAAAGAAGTAGAGGCGTTACGACCTATTTTAAAAGACGTTCAGGTAGCTGTCTTCGAAATACAGAGGGCTCAGGACAAAAAAACATTAACATCTGTCCATGAGAAAATCAGCTCCATAATAACCAAAACACTTCAAACCGAATTTATAAAAGAATCAAAGGATCTTTCCAGCGAAATAAAAACGTCAGGCGAAAAGCTGGAAGAAATTATAAAACTGCAGGGCTCTGTTATTGAGCAGGTAAAAGACGATACAAAAGACAGGCAGAATGAACTGATTAAAGATGTGGACCGGAGATTATTGACGGTTTTTTCCGCAATAGACCGTGAAGCTAATTCGCTGCATGACAAAAATGATACAGAAAACAAGAGGGAAGAGGATGCCTTTACACAGGCCAATATTGCCTTTAATGCCTTATCAACCTCGTCAGAACTGTTGCCGATTGGGTTACATATAGAAACATTATCAATCAGTCTCTTTAATGTAATGTCTTTAAAAGAGCTGGAAGGCATTGAACTTGAAATCAAAAAAGGTTTTGAAAAGATTGAATATACCCAAAAAGCTATGGAAAAGCTGTTAACAAAGCTCAAGGCAAAAGATGAACATGAAATATATTTAAACGTGTCCAAAGCCTTAAACTCAATTAAAGGAATTCTGCTGGCACATGACGGTACAATTAATAAAATTCGTGATCAGCTTACCATTAAGGCAAAGGTCCTGCAATCCGCCGACAAATTGAGAGAGATTGTTTTCAGTCAGGCCGAGAAAGGTAAAGAGACTGTTGCCTCCGCAAAAGGCGAACAGGAAAAAGCAATAGGCATTGTAAATAATATGGTGCGTGTCAGTGCAATACTTGTAGTACTGATAAGCATCGGAGCTATTATATTCGGCATAACCTTCGGCACCTGGGTATATAAGTCCATTGCAAGCCCACTGGACCAGCTTATGAAAGTTTCTAATGGGGTCGCAAATGGTGACTTGAAATGCATGATATCTGCCAACAGCAATGACGAGGTCGGCACAGTCCAGACATCTGTAGCAAAAATGGTTACAAATCTCAGGGATATTGTCGGCAGAATGTTGACAGCCACATCCAGTCTTGCAATCAGTTCAGAGCAGTTGTCAGCTACAGCAACCTTACTGGATAAAGGCTCTCAGGACCAAACTCATCAGATAGAACAATCAACAACATCTATAACTGAAATGTCACAACTCACTGTGGAAGTGGCAAAAAATGCAGGGGATGCAGCAAATACATCACAAAAAACTTCAGAGCTGGCAAAAAAGGGCAAGGATGCCGTGGAGCAAACCGTTCAGGGAATGTTGAATATCTCAAAAGCGGTTAAAGATGCCTCAATGCTTGCAACTTCTCTTGGTGAAAGCTCTAAAGAAATTGACAAGGTAGTAGATGTTATAAATGAAATAGCTGAACAGATAAATCTCCTGGCTTTAAACGCAGCCATTGAAGCAGCAAGAGCTGGTGAGTATGGAAGAGGCTTTGCCGTGGTAGCAGACGAGGTAAGACAGCTCTCAGAAAAAACAGTCGGTTCAACAAAGGAGATCTCCGGTATAATCAAGAACATTCAGACTACCGCTTCAAAGTCCATAGAAGCCATGATTCGCGGGGAAATAGAAGTGGACAAAGGAGTAAAGCTTTCTGAAACCGCAAGGTCATCCCTGGATATGATAGTGGCAGCCTCTGAAAAAGGAGCTGATATGATATACAAAATTGCCGGAGGCTCAGAAAAACAATCTTCTGCTGCAGAAGAGGTATCGCAAAACATGGACCATATATCCCTTGTAACAAAAGAACTTAGCAACTCCATAGCCGAGATAAAGAAAACTTCAGAATCCCTCTCACATCAGGCCAGCGAACTTAATTCCATGGCTACATGGTTTAAAACGTAGAAACTATCAGGAAGCTTTTCTTAAATATATACCTAAGGGGTGTTTTTTCAGTACTTCTGAATCTTTGCCGTTATTTAACAGCTCCAACATTCTGGTAAATGACTCCCGTCTGAAACTATAAATATCCATCACGGGAATTTCATAGGGGAAGCGATCATCAATAAAATTGGAAATCGGGGCATAATTGGGTAACCTCGATAAGAATAGAACCCCTTTAAATATCCTTTTATTCGTTTTAAAAGAAAAAAAGAGGCTTTCGAGTTTATCTTCCATGAAAATATCATTTTTCTTTTGCATAACCTTGTCAAGGTTCTTCAGCGTCCTTCTGTATTTCTTGTCAACAATACTATCTGCCTTGACTTCTAACATAGAGTGTTTGAAAGGTACCCGGGTTTTTTCGAGATTGTGCACTACGGTATCCGCACAAAGATGTGTTAAATAACCATAAGCAAAGGCCTTCTGCCGGTTTGTCTTTGCAGCTTCAAATAACTTCCATGCATTGTCCCAGTTGTGGGAATTTTTGTCATGTTCATGGAATCTTCTTCCAAGGATTATATCTGCGCTGAGATTGCCGTACAGAAAATCGTTCTTGTATTTCTTGATAATGCTGTAGACTCCTGCCGGTACAAGGGCGGCTCCAAGATCCAGTACTTGATGACCAAGGTAAAGGTGCGTAAGTGGCCCCCAGGCATCTGCAATAGAAGGGATCAGAAGAAGCGACATGATAAAACTGACAATAAACATTTAACTTAGTTTAGGACATTCTTTTGGAAAAATCTATAGCATAAATTACCTTCTTAAAAAAGCTGTTACCCACTGACAAAAATTTACATTTTCTTTACACACATTAACAGCACATTTACAAAACCGTCTGATACCATTAATGCAGGATAATCTGAATATGCATGCTTTTTCGAAAACAATTGAATTGATCAATGCTGAATTTTGCAAATCGTTTGATAATCAATGCTTATATTTATTGACCGGATACTGCTTATGTGATAAAAGCTTGATAAGCAGGCGAATAGACTATATGGAATCTCAATCACGAAACCCTAATACATGAAAAAAAAGGAGGTGAAAGAACTTTTAACTTTGCATTTGATTTCTAAAAATTAACTTAAAAAAGGGGGAATTAAAAATGAAAAAAAATATCTACATCCTGATTGCGGCAGCGCTTGCTCTTGTCTTTACGGTAGGCCTTTATTATTCAAAAGTAGATGCCCAGACTGAAAAGGCCTCTGCCAAGACAGCAGTTCAAAAAGAGAAAGACGTCAAGGCGGAGACATGCTATGAATGTCATGACCAGATTCAGGAGCTCCATAAGATGGGGAAACATTCAAAGGTCAATTGCGCGAACTGCCACAAGGAGCTTGACAAGCATCTGAAGGCCGCGGAAAACCAGACACCGGAAACAAGGCCTGTAACTGACACATCATGGGAAGCCTGCGGCCAGTGCCATAAGGAACAATACGAGACATTTATGAAGACCGCCTATCACAGGCCGGCGCGTGATGAAAAATCACAGCTTACAAACAGGTCTCCAAACCCATTCTGGGACAAACTGATGGCAGGTCACGGCTTTACAAAAGAGCACAACCTTACGAGAAGCCATAACTGGATGCTTACAGATCATCTCATAGTTGACAGGGCCTATGGCGGAAGATTCCAGGGTAAAAACGGATGGCAATATATATTTGAGACCGGCAAGGCTTGGGACATACTCCAGGATAATTATCCGGATGTTGCCGAGCACAAACCTTTTATTCCGCAAAGCGCCGCTGCTGCAAATCCTGTGTGTCTGCAATGTAAAACGCAGGACCAGATACTCAAATGGTCGTACATGGGCGACCCTGTTCAGGGCGCAACATGGTCCAGAACCTCAAAGGTATTTGAATTTGTCAAAGATCTCCAGCACGGACTTAACTGCTTCTTCTGTCATGACCCTCACGCTGCAAAGCCGAGAATCGTAAGAGACGGTTTAATTGATGCGCTCACAAGGCCTGAAGCGGATACACTCTGGCATAAGGATCCCAACAGAACAGGGATAAAGGTTATTGACATGGGCATGAGAGGCTTTACAAGGAAGATCGCTCTGCTCGATAAATATGACACAAGACTTCAGTGCGGACAGTGCCATGTCGAGTACAATTGCAATCCGGGTTATGATCCGAAGAATCCTGACACGTCGAAACCCAATGTTACAATGGCTGACAGAAGGACCAACCATTTCCCGTACAAGGATGTATTTGAGCTCTATGATCATTATGTAAATAAAGTCAGCTTCCTCGATTTTAAACATGCCATAACAGGCGGACTGCTCTGGAAGGCCCAGCATCCTGAAGCTGAAGTTTATTACAATTCTAAGCATGCAAAGGCCGGAGCAGGCTGTGACAGCTGTCATACGCCGAAGGTAAAAGACAAAAAAACCGGAAAGGTCTACACCTCTCATTTCGCGGTCACTCCAAAAGTCCAGCTTAATGACACCTGTCTTAAATGCCATCCCAAGTGGACCGAGGAACAGGCGCGGTATGCGATTGATTCTGTAAAAGCCCATATACGGGGCAAAATGAGAAAGGCTGAATACTGGCTGTCAACACTGATCGACAGAATCGCAGCAGCCAAGAAGGGCGGGGTAGATGCCGAGATCATAAAGCAGGCGCAGGACCAGCATCTCAAGGCACATATCCTCTGGGAATTCTGGACTGCCGAGAATTCAGACGGTTTCCATAATCCCCAAATGGCAAAGGAATCTATGACTAAGTCCATTGACGAGTCCCAGAAAGGCATCAAGATCATCGATGACGCGATGGCGCCCAAACCTGCTGCTGCAGCACCGGCTGCACCGGCAAAGTAATTAACTTCAAAAAAGGCGGAGCATAGTGCTCCGCCTTCTGATTTTACAAGATGGGGAAGGGGGTGAAATTTTAGATATGAAAAAATTTATTTTACTCTTTGTAATCGGCTTGGGAATTGTCTCATTCTTTGCTTCAACAGGCAGCGGCCATAACAACAGCTCTCCCAATTTTGAATGCAACACATGTCATCAGGGTGAAGGCTCTGCTGAGATAAAAATTGACGGCCTGCCAAAGAAATATGTCCCCGGCAAAGTTTATAAAATGACATTGATAATCGAAAGCGGCAATCAAAGTTTCGGTGATAACGCAGGCGGATTTGCCATGGAAGCCTCGGCGGGCGAACTTGTGGTGACTGATAACAAAAATACACAGATAAGCGAAGGGCTTCTGACTCACACACAGGAGGGCGCAGCGTTAAGAAAATGGACCTTCGGATGGAAGGCCCCGGCTGATAAAAAAGATGTTGACCTGACCATAATGGGTGTAGCTGCAAATGGAGATTTTTCGCCGGTCGGCGACGTGATAGGAACGGAAGGTTTAACAATTATGCCGGAGAAATAAACATGGGTTGTAAAGAGAAGAGAAAGTGAAAGCAGGCAGTATGAAGTAAGCAGTAAGCACGGTAAGTTTATTCTGCTTACTATTTTAAACAAGGGAGGTGCTGACAAATGAAAATTACCAGAAGAGATTTTCTAAGATATAGCGCGATAACAACAGCCGCTGCGGCAGCAGGCATAACAAAGCCTGAAATGCTTCTTGCGGCTTATGGGGTGAAGGCGCTACCAGTAGGGCAATGCAGATATTGCGCTGTCGGCTGTACGATGATCGCGGACTGCGAGGTAGACGCTGCGGGAAAAGTTACAAAGATACTCGCCATCAAAGGTGACTTGAAAAGTCCGGTTAACAGGGGTGTTCTGTGCACAAAAGGTTTTTACCTTCACAAGGCGATGGCCTACAAGGACAGGCCCAAAGGCGCGCTTATCAGAAAAGAGTGGATCAACCCTGAGACCGGAAAGCCTGACATGACAAAATCCCCGAGGGTGCTGCAGGGGAAATCAACCAAAGACGTAGCAGGCGCAACGCCTTCGGAAGTTGATATGAAGGAGAACTTTGTCCTCGTGCCGTGGGAAGACGCGGTAGATTTTGTGGCTGACGCGATTGAAAAATCCATAAAGAGCTACGGCAAGCACAGCGTCGCGTTTTACGGCAGCGGACAGCTTGGCACTGAAGAGACGCATATTATGAACAAGGTTTTTAAAGGCGGCGGTATGCTGGCCAACAACGCCATCGAAGGCCAGCCGAGGATGTGCATGGCATCGGCAGTTGTAGGCTACCTTTATGCGTTCGGCAAAGATGAGCCTTACGGGTGTCTTGATGATATAGACGTTCCTGATCCCGATTACGGGAAACACGCCGATACTTTCTTCCTCATCGGCAGCAACACTGCGGAGGGGCATCCGATAATATTCAACAGGATCGCTGCATTAAAGTCAAAAAATCCGAATGTAAAGATTATCCTTGCCGATCCGAGAAAGACGCGCTCAGGAACCATTGCCGATCTGTGGCTGCCCTTTGCAACAGGCAGGGACCTCGTCCTTATCAATTCAATTGCGTATGTTATTGCGCATGAGCTTGATGGCGCAAAGGCTGATGTTGAAAACGGCACTGTCGAGGCAAAGTGGAAATATCTCGATAAGAAGTTTATCGAAAAACACGTGAGTTTCGGCATTCATGAAGATGTGAAGAAGACGTGGATAAAAACAAATTACGGCGGCACAAGGGAAGCTGCATGGGATTTGACCTATACCGCAGAGCCGAGGAAAACATATCCAAGTCCAAAGAACAAATATGCGTCGGAAGATGAAATAATGAAAGACCTCTACAAGGGTTTCGCGGTATTCCTGAAATTCCTTGAAGATTATAAACCCGAGAAGGTAACCGATGTGATCTTTGAAGGCGAATCTCCGCTTGTCTATGACAAGGCAACAAGGACATGGAAGAAAATAAGCGGCCCGGAGGCAATCAGGCTTGCAGCCAAATGGTTTGCAGACGGATATACCCTTTCCGCGTGGTGCATGGGCGTCAACCAAAAACTTCAGGGCACATGGACCAACGCATCGCTTCACATGCTGCATCTTATCACGGGTAAAGCGGTTAAACCGGGAAAACATTCATACAGTTTCACGGGACAGCCTAACGCCTGCGGAGGGATAAGGGCGCCCGGCGCACTATGCCATGCCCTGCCGTATGGAAGGCTTGTCGCAAATCCCCTTCACAGAGAAGCAGTGGAAAAGATTTGGAAAGACAGGGCTGCCGATTATCTGAAAAAGCAGGGAGCAGCCGATACAGTCATAACTGATGAGACGGCAAAGATAAAGATACATGACAAACCGGGCCCGCATACGATTGAGATGTTCAGAAGGCTCGGAGCGGGACAGATAAAGCTGCAGATAATTTCAACGGTCAACGCGGGACAGAGCCTTCCGTATTCATGGCCGTACAGGCTTGCGATGGGCGCCGCGAATAAAGGCGAGCCGTGGCCGCTTGTAGTCACTCTTGAGGCCTTCCCAAACGCGACAACTCAGGTTTCGGATATCGTGCTTGGAGCGTCCAGTTGGTATGAAAAAGAATTCATATTCGGAAATCTTGAGAGACGTTATCAGGTGATTAAGCAGGTCATCGAGCCTTACGGCAATACGCTTCCTGATCACACAATTTTCGCGTGCATCATGAGGAGGCTTGAGGAAAAAGGCGTAGTGCCCAAGGGTCATGTCTCACAGTTCTGGCCTGCTGAATATAACGGCAGCGACTGGCTGAAAAAGACCATTGACGCAGGCAAGACAAAAGAATGGAACAGGAAGTTCTCATGGAACATCTGGGATGAGCTAAGGGCTTTGTCAAAGGGAACAGGGTATGACTTCAGCGGCATGAAGCGCGAACTCCTCCTTGAGCAGAATCACGGCTACAGGATACCTTTCCCTGAAGAAGTGCATACCAATCCTGAGATCAAGCGGCGGTATGAGAAATACCAGTCAAGTATACAGTACGCTTATCCTTACGATCCGCATATAGAGGGGAAGACAGCCGCTTACATAAAGAACATGAAGGACTTCAATCCGGTTTACGGAGAATGGCTCGATAAAAATATCAATTCCATGAGAGCTGATAAGGAATACCAGAAGGCGCAAAACCTCCCTGACGGATGGTACGCAAGTTTTTACAACAGCAATGCCTTCATTCATGGAATGCTGGATGTGACAACACCCGACGGCAAGACCAAAAAGATTCCCGGCTGGGACGGAAGAGCCATAGCCTGGGCTAATCCGTGGTGGGCATGCAAATTTGACGGTAAGCAGTTTGCGAAATATAAATCTGTCACTATTATTGAAAGGAGATTTAATCCTGCGAAGGTGGCGGACAACAGCGCCCTGCCGTATGATGAACTTTCAAAATACTCAGCGCTTGTGATAGGTGACCCGGACAGGGATATGGACGCGCTTAAAAATATCGCCCTCAGCCCTGCCGAATTTCATAATCTCAGGCATGAGTATGCAAAACCTGACGGCGGCAGGCTGCTTATCATTGACACTACCGAATATAAATACGGCGCCTGCACAGGAAGGGTCGTTGAACACTGGCATTCAGGCAGCATGACAACGAGAGTGCCGGAGCTTGCAAGGGCGGTGCCGGGCGCGTATGTTGAGCTCAACGAAGAGCTTGCGAAAAAACTCGGCATAAAAAACAACGATCCGGTGATTGTGGAATCCCCGAGAGGAAAGATCGAATTGCCGGCCAAGCTGCTTGATGTTGCAAAGGCAACCGGCGGCCCGAGATACGATTATGTCTTTATCCCGTGGTTTGATGAATACAAGCTCATCAACATGATCATGCGCGACTCTTTTGATCCGTTCAGTTTTCAGGCGGATTACAAAATGTTCGCTGTCAAGATTTACAAGGGAAAGACAAAGACACGGCAGGCGGAGCCGGGAAAGATTGTGGTGTAAATTTCTGAGGGTGCAGGAGATGGATATAATATTTTCGGCTCATTCTCGACCGCCGTTACGGCGGTCTGCGAGGCTTTTGCCTGTTCAGACTTCCTGTCTGAACTTGTCGGCAAAAAAATCCGCTCAAATACTATATCCATCTCCTCATTGCTGAACTACATGAATATTTCCCGCAGAGATTTGTTAAAGGCTGCGATTCTGACAGGAGCAACTGTAATCATCGGTGATGAATTTACGCTTTTAACAAACGCTGCACAGGCCTCATCAACGGGTCCGGAAGTACCTTTGCCCCATATAACTGCCGGCGGTCTGATAAGGCCGCCGGGAGCCCTGCCTGAAAAAGGCTTTCTCGCTAAATGCATAGGGTGCGGCGTATGCATGAATGTCTGTCACGTCATGAAGTATGATGCTGTTGCGACCGTAGGGGCACGGCGCGCCGTGCCCCTGCAGGCATACAACACTCCTTATATCAAAGACATGAGAGATTTCCCGTGCGGCCTCTGTATGGAATGCCCGAAACATTGCCCGACAGGGGCGCTGCAAAAAACAGAAAAAGAAAATGTAACGATGGGCATGGCGCTTATTGATTTCAGCCTGTGTTTCGGCTGGAACGGCGATGTCTGCCTGTCATGCAGCAAGGCATGTCCTCTCGGCGCGAAGGTATTTGATTTTTACAACGGTGAATGGGGGAATCAACCGTACATAAATGAATATTGCGTGGGCTGCGGATTGTGCGTCAAGCATTGTCCGCTCGGAGGTTCGGCTATTAAAGTAGTCACTGAAAATCAGTATGTGCGGATTAAAGATTCCTACGTAAGCAGTTTCAAAGGCCTCTTATCAATGCCCAGTGAAGAACGATATAACATCGTCTACAGCCAGAACATGCCGATGATTATGGAAAGGGGAAGGTTAATTGAGCGCGAGTACAGATAAAGACAGTGATGAGTTAAGAGTAATGAGTTACGAGTCAGAAAACAAAAACAAACCACAACATTCTCACTCGTCATCCGTCACTCGTCACCCGTCACTGAGATTGTCAGTTCTTAGGCGATTTGTGCTGCTTGCAATCCTTGCCTTATTTCTGCTGCAATTTGTAAGAGTGAAAATCCTTGTCGGCGGGCTTACGGGTTCGCTTGCGATATGGTCTATAAATTTAATAGATGTCTTCGCTTATTTTGACAGCCTCGCCGCCTCAATGAGTTTCACTTCTCAAGCGTTTCTCGCATTACTTCCTGTCGCTTTACTTTACCTCGTGTTCGGCAGGGCCTTTTGCGGCTGGGTCTGCCCTATGGATTTTTTGTTCGAACTGGTCAGCAAGACAAGAAGCAAACAATTATCTGTAGGGGCGATTCATGAATCGCCCCTACAAAAGACAAAGGCTCAGCACATACTATCCATCATAGGTTATGTCATCACTGCCGGTTTTCTTATTCTCTCCGCAATACTTGGCGTTCCATTTTTCACAAGATACCTTTCGCATCTCACGAACTTCTTTACGTTGATCAATTCGACTGTGTATCTGTCCCTTGCTTTGCCTGCGGATACAAGAGTGTTGATATTCTCCGGAGGGATCATATTGCTACTGCTAATTATGGAATACTTTTTTCCAAGACTCTATTGCAGAGTGTTGTGCCCCGTAGGAAAAACGTACGGCTTGTTTAATAAAATAAGTCTGCTCAAGCTGAAATTCACTGAAGGCAACTGCGGTGAATGCAGTCTCTGCGAGCAGGTTTGTTACATGAATGTGAAAATAACCCCTTATCTGGATCATCCCTCATTAAGAGATACAAACTGTATCTACTGCGGGAGATGTGCCGAGGGCTGCGCTACGAAAGGGAGACTGATAAGTATGAGTTTAAAGTTGAGAGTTAAAAGTTAAAAGGGAGGGTAGAATGGTTATCGCAAGCGGATTCATAGAAGCAAACGACCTGAATGACGTGGATGGAATTGTAAGTAACCTGAAGGTTAAAGACATCGAGGTAAATGAGATCAACGCTGATAAAATAGTTTTTCTGATCGAGCGTGAGACAATGAAGCAGATAAAAACCGACATAGCGCCTCTCAGAAACATTGAAGGCGTCAGAAATGTTCATGTTGCCTATTACAGCATTGAAGGAGCGGATGAGGAAGACAACGGCAGGATGCCGTCGTGAGATTACCCGTTAAACAAATACCCTGCGCCAGAAACGGTAACGATATATTTCGGATTTGAGGGGTCTTTTTCAAGCTTCTGCCTCAAATGCTGAATATGCACATCAATGACCCTGCTCCATGAATAGGATAGTCTTTTCTATACCGAACTTTGTTCCAATTATTGCAGTTGGCCATGTCGACTAGAGGTGGCCCCCAAAAATCGGACAGTCGTATAAGGTGTAAAATACGACAAACG
>DYJL01000036.1 GCA_020723105.1 Nitrospira japonica
AGGCCTTGCATTTACAAAATCAGGCCTTACCAAGCGTCTTGCATACAAAATGCTTGAGCTTGTAGGGGAGAACACCGGGAAAATACTTCTGGGCGCCTTGATCGTTACAGCTTCATTAACCCTTGTAATGGCCCATACCGCTGCTGCTGCAACAGTATACCCGATTTTACTGGCGATCCTAGCGCGTTATGGAGAGGGCGATAAACCGACCAAATTCGGGAAGGCGCTTTTTATAGGCATGGCATATGCTGCAGGCGCCGGAAGTATTATTACATTCCTTGGCGCAGCACGCGGTCCTGCGGCTGCTGGAATGTTCAAGGAATTCACAGGAAGGGATGTTGGTTTTTTTGAGCTGACAAAGTATATGTTCCTTGTGGGATGGGTAATGGTTTTCATTATATGGGGCTATTTAATGATATTTCTGAAACCTGAAAAGAAGGTTATTTCAGGACTAAAAGATAAAGTGAAGAAACTTTCAGAAGAGCTTGGTCCCATGACACGGGATGAAAAATTTGTGATCCTTTGCGTAATAGGTGTTGTTATCATCATGTCTTTACAGTCCTTTGTCCCGGCACTTAAACCGCTCGACAGGGCAGCCATAATGCTGGTCTCAACTCTCCTGTTCTTTATATTCAAGGTGCTGACGGTCAAGGAACTTGAAGAAATACCCTGGAACATCATCCTGCTCTTCAGCGGCGCTATGAGTATAGGATTCTGTCTCTGGAAGACCGGCGCTGCACAATGGATGGCGGTTAACTGGCTCGTGATGTTCCAGAACGCTCACTGGCTTGTATTTGTGATCAGCATAGCGGCATTTGTAATGAGTATTTTATTAATAGTCGTGCTTGGAATAGCAATAACTGCCATATGGCCGTTGTTCGGGATGCCAATTTTGATGAAATAGTAACAAGGTTGAATGGTTGAACAGTTGAAAGGTTTTTAAGCGCTTAACTTTTCAACTATTCAACCTTCAACCTTTCAACAATATTCAGAGGAGCTTTATGGGTTTTGAAAACATCCTGAAAAAATATTTTGACAAGACATTCACCGAGATTGAATTCGTCAAAAGAACATATGAGGCTCTTGAACAATTGGGCTTCAATAATGAAAACACGATTGCAGGCAAATGTATCTGCAGGGACGAGATCTCACAGTCCATAAGAAGCGTGATAAAACACATGTGGGGAGAGGCCTTCAATTTTTCCAGTCTTGCAGGGATGTTCTTTGCAGGCAAGACCGGATTGGCTGCAGCAATGCATCACGCGCCTATTGAAAACGGCAAAGAACGCTACGTGTTTTACGCCATGCCCCATATTGCAATTAACGAAAAAGGGCGGATAGGCGTGTGCAAGCGGGAAGGCAGGGCCGGAGAATCCACTGCCTGCGGCGCCCTCTACGCCTTTCAAAAAGAGATGGCAAACGGCAAAGTAAATCTCACAATGGATAACGAAGACGTTGAGCAGAGCCTGATAAGGATGCGGCTTTTAAGAGAAATTCCGTATGGCCATGTTCCGGACCTTCTTGAGCTTACGAAAACAACACTGAAAGCTATTCAGGCTGACATCGAGACCACAATCAATAATGTTGTTGACACAGGCAAAAGCAACTATGCAGTGATAACCGGCATACAGATAAACGGTCCTGACAGCAACTATGTATGGCCTGCAGCGTGTTATGCAGTGGTAACTGGGGAAAAGATAACGTTAAATATTTGAAAGGTTGAATAGTGTAATTGAATTGTAATTTCGGCAAAAGCAGAAATCCAGAGAGAAAGTGCTGGATTCCCGTTTTCACGTGAATTACAAAAGAAATAAAACGATTATTAAATAACATGGAGGACTAATGAAAGCTAAAGATTTGATGATTCCGCTTCAGGAATATCTGAAGCCCGAAACAACGCTTAAGGAAGCGGCAAATATCCTAAGGACTGCAAAGAGAGATGAGGAAAAAACAGGTGTTAAAGGACTTCCTGTACTTGATATGAACGGAAAGATGGTCGGGTTCCTGTCGATCGGCGATATCCTCAAAGCAGTTTTCCCGTCATATATGTCGCTCATGAATCTCGGCGATTTTACTTGGGATGGTATGGTGGAAGATATGGCGAAAAAGGCCGGGAATAAAAAGGTCTCGGAGATGATGACAACCCATGTGATAACCATACCTGAGGAAGCGCCACTTATGGAGTGTGTTGACCATATGGTCAAAAACAACGTTAAGAGACTCCCTGTCATCAGCAAGGGCGGCAAGGTGGTTGGAATACTTTACGAACGTGATGTGTTCTTCGCGATCACAAAGGCAATGCTCAATGAAAATGCAGGAGGTGGGAAATGACCCATGAAGCAGCCTCTGCATCACAGCCTTTTGTAATGAACACCGCCTTTTGGACTGCAACGACGATATTTTTACTTGCTTACGCCGTAATTGTATCTGAGAAAATCCACAAGACTATAATTGCCGTATTCGGGGCAGGCTTGATGCTCGTCCTGAAGATACTTGAACAACATGAGGCTTTTCATGTTGAGGAATTCGGCATTGATTGGAACGTCATCTTCCTTCTCATCTCCATGATGGTGATAATAAATCTGATGAGGCCTACAGGAGTATTTGAGTACATAGCGATCAAGAGCGCGAAATGGGGAAAAGGAGAGCCTTTCAGGATACTGGCTATTTTTGCTGCTGTAACTGCGGTGCTGAGCGCCCTCCTAGATAATGTAACAACCGTACTTTTGATCGTGCCTGTTACCATACTTATAGCAGATGCTCTTGAGGTAGACCCTCTTCCTTATCTGATCTCCTGCGCCCTGGCTTCAAACATAGGGGGGACCGCAACGCTTATCGGCGATCCGCCGAATATCATGATTGCCTCAAAGGCACAACTGGATTTCATGGACTTTATATATCATCTAACGCCCGTAGTGGTTGTTATGATGGTTGTCTATATCTTTACTATAAAACTCATCTGGGGCAAAAAGCTTAACACAAGGGAAGAACTCAAAAAACGGATAATGGCTATGGATGAAAACGAGGCGATCAAAGACCCTGTTATGCTAAAGAAGTCTCTTGCAGTTCTTGCTATGGTGTTGACCGGTTTTGTCTTTCACGGTATGCTCCACTTCCAGCCTGCAACTGTCGCATTATTCGGGGCAGGACTACTGCTGCTCCTTTCCAAGACCCACGAGCCGCACCATATCCTTGCAGAGGTGGAATGGTCGACAATATTTTTTTTCATGGGATTGTTCATTATCATAGGCGGTGTTGTAAAAGTAGGACTGATAAAATGGATGTCCATTAAAGTGCTTGAGATAACGCAGGGCAACCTGTTTGCAACGAGCATGGTTGTCATGTGGTTCTCAGCGTTTGCTTCAGCTTTTATTGACAACATTCCATATGTGGCAACCATGAATCCGTTGATAGTTGACATGGCAAAACAGCTCTGGCCTGACCTGTCAGGGACACAGCTTCTTCACCATGTTGACCTTATGCCGCTCTGGTGGTCGCTGGCATTGGGTGCGTGTCTCGGCGGCAATGGCACAGCAATAGGTGCCTCTGCAAACGTTATTGTAGTCGGAATGTCTGAAAAGGCCGGGAAAAGAATTTCATTTATGAAGTTCATGGCGTATGGGATACCGATAATGATTTTGACCGTAGCTATTTCAACATTATACGTATGGCTTAGATATTATGTGCTGAAGATATAATTATTTTACATCCCAAGTTGCCGGAAAAATCTGCCATCGGTATTAAATGTTGCACATTATATCGTCAATGCAATTATTATTATCGCCGCGATCTTGTTTACAAAGATAGGCGAGGGCATTGCGGAAGTTACAGGACTGGGACAGCCCTTTGCCGGGAATATTTTTATAGCAATCTCCACTTCTCTTCCTGAAGTAGTGGTTTCTGTTGCTGCCGTATGCAATGAGGAGCTGAAATCTACTTTTATGTCCCGGAACTCACCTTCACCAGCTTCCCTTTTGCGTCAGCAACAAGCTCATTATCATCTGTAACAGCTTTTGCATATGCAATTAACAGCCTTCTCATATCTTCGAGTATTTCTGCCTGAACCGTTACCTTCTCTCCAATACTCAACGGTTTCTTCAGGCGAATATCCATCCGGGCGGTAACCGCGGGCATGCCTAATGCAATGGCGAGTTTTACCATCACCTCATCGAGAAGGGTTGAAATAATTCCGCCGTGAACGATATTGAAATATCCCTGATGCTCTTTCGCAGGAACAAATTCCGTCTTTATTGTTTTTCCGTCAAAGAAAAAATCCAGTTTAAGCCCTATGGGATTTCTCTTCCCGCATACAAAACAATAGCCGTCGTCAATTAGTTCCATAGTTTCAATTAATAATTATCAATGAATAATGAATAATTAAGGAAGGTTTTTAATTTTATTTTTTGTATCATTTTACAAGATTCGTTATCCCGAGACGTATCATCATTACAGCAATAGAAGCAAGGAGGATCGCCATTACTTTTGAAAGTGCGATAATGCCGTTTTTGCCGATTAATCTTGTAATGTCTTCCGCCTTCACAAAAGATCCCCACACAATAAGAAGATTCAGGATAAGAGATATTATTGTCGGCATAACCCCGTAGTGGTCAATGAGCACTATCAAAGTCGTCAGAACAGCAGGCCCCACGATCAAAGGCACCCCTATTGGAACAACGCCGATTGTGTCTTCTATCTTTCGCCTCTCTCCGCCATATCTCAGGAGATCGAGCACGGCGATAACAAGCAGGACCAGACCGCCTGCTATCTTGAAGTCATCAACAGTGATCCCTAAAATTCTGAAAACCGCTTCTCCCACGGCAACAAAGGCAAGACTTACTGCCAGCGCTGTAATGATTGAATGTTTGACTATTATCTTCTTCTGGTCCCCGGCTATCTCGCTTGTAACTGATATGAATATCGGAAGGACTGCAAAAACATCCATCGCAACAAAAATTGGGATAAACGTCATCGGAAGGTTTTTCAGGGCTTCAAGCATAGATAGATTATAGTTGTAAATTATTAATTCGTCAAAAACATTCTTACTGCTGTTTCTTATGGTAATATGAGCTATGGCGACTCTTAAACAAACCCTCGACAGGTTCTATCGTGAATATAATTTCAGGGAGCGTCTCAGGCACGATCCGATTGGTTTTCCGCACAGATATTCCCATCCGGATGATATTGAAATAGCAGGATTCATCGCCTCCTGTTTTGCATACGGGAAGGTCGATCTTTTCAGCCCCGTAATAGAGAAAATTCTAAAACCCGGCGGCAAACACCCAGCCCGTTTCTTTAAGAATTTTAATGTAAAAAGAGATAAAAAATATTTTGAGAATATCAGCTACAGGTTCAATAAAGAAAACGATGTCTTCTGCCTTGTTTATATTCTTAACCAGACGCTGAAAGAATGGGGTTCGCTTAAAAATTTGTTTTATGCCTGCTACGCCCCTGAACATAAAGACATCTGTTACGCACTTGAGAAGTTTGTAACTTATTTTATGAGCAGTGACACGTCGCCGGTCTATGGAAAAAATATCAAACCATATGGCCTCAGACAGCTTTTTCCTTCCCCTGAAAACGGCAGCGCCTGCAAACGCATGAATCTGTTTTTAAGATGGATGGTCCGCACCAGAGATATTGATTTTGGTATCTGGAATAAAATTCCCCCTTCCAGGTTAATCATCCCCCTCGATACCCACATAGCAAGGATTTCAAGATGTCTCAGGCTGACTGAGAGAAAATCTTCAGACTGGAAGACCGCTGTGGAAATCACTGACGCCCTGAAAAAATTGGACCCCAAAGATCCCCTCAAATACGACTTCGCCCTTTGCCATCAGGGAATATCACAATTGTGCAGAGGGGAAAAATTCAAAGACCTTTGCTCCTCCTGTTCAATTACATCCTGACCCCTAACCCCTCATTTCCCCCGATTGCATCCGCCCCTTTTATGTGATATACAGCACATATGATATAAATCATATGACAGAAATCATTTTATGATGTAAATGATTTGATGTATAAATAATCATCAATGTTAACTGTGCCTTTCTAATTTCAATCAAAGGAGGTTCACTCAATGAGTACAAATGCTGCAAAAAACCTGTTTATCTACGGCAGCCTTTTCTGTTTTCTCGTTCTCGTGATACTTACCATTGATACAATGGGAAAACTGGACCAGAGAGCGCCTGAAATTACAGAAAAAGTAGCCGCCGGCAAAAAGGTATGGCATAAGTATGACTGTATCGGCTGCCACACCATCCTTGGCAATGGTTCGTATTTTGCCCCGGACATGACAAAGGCTACCGAAAGAAAACCAAAAGAGTATCTTAAAAAATTTCTGCTGGATCCGAGGGCCATCAAGCAGGACTCTGCAATGCCGAAGCTCGGACTTTCCGAGGAAGAGGCAGACAGCCTGATAGCCTTTCTTGAATGGACCTCGAAAGTGGACACCAATGACTGGCCTCCGAAGCCGATACTGGCTTCAGCCACGGCTGGCAGGACTGCAAGCACAGGCCAGATGTTATTCCAGAAATATGACTGCGCAGCATGTCATCAGATTCAGGGGCTTGGAGGCACGGCCGGCCCGGACCTCACACATGCAGGATTAAAACAACCCGACGTTGAATGGCATATAAAACATCTTAAAGATCCTGCCGGTACGGTCCGGAATTCTGCAATGCCAAACTTTTCTCATCTTGGCGATGAAGATTTGAAGGCCCTGGCAGAGTATCTGATTACATTAAGATAATTTTACGGAGGGAGAAAAATGCAATATCAAAGTCACAAGATAGCACAAAACTTTTACACAGCCTCTGTGCTGCTCTTTCTTGTACAGGTTGTCGTGGGCCTCATTGCCGCGCTTCAGTTTATCTGGCCTGATTTTTTTATACTTAACTTCAATACCATAAGGACCTTGCATATAAACGCACTTGTGGTGTGGCTGCTCATGGGCATGATGGGGGCTACATATTATGTAGTTACAGAAGAATCAGAAAGTGAATTGTGGAGTGTTCCTCTGGCACAATTGCAATTCTGGGCCACTGTTATAGCGGTGACCGCCGTTGTAGCCGGGTACATTGTAATGGGATTAAATCCGCAGACTAACACAGAGATATTCGGCACCCGTGCATTAAATGAGGGCCGGGAATATATAGAGGCGCCCAGATGGGCGGATGTCCTGATAGTCATTTCTGTGCTCTTGTTTTTGTTTAACTGCCTTATGACGGTTTTTAAGACAAAAAAATTTACTGCGGTGCAGGGCGTGCTGCTTGGCGGCCTGACCTTTCTTGCACTTATGTACCTGCCGGGAATGTTTTACACAAATAATATGGTAAAGGACCAGTTCTGGTGGTGGTGGGTAGTGCATCTCTGGGTTGAGGGCTCCTGGGAAATGATTGCAGCAGCTCTTCTGGCCTTTATGCTGCACAAACTTCTCGGCGCTGACGTCAAGGTGCTTGCAAAATGGATGTACATTGAGACCGGGCTTGTGCTTTTTACAGGCATACTCGGACTCGGACACCATTATTACTGGATAGGCACTCCTGAATACTGGCTGTGGGTCGGCGGGGTTTTCAGCTCCCTGGAGCCTATCCCTCTGTTATTAATGGTATGGGATGCCTTCAGGACCACTCGGGAAGTACGCGGTGTGGTGCCGAACCGAATCGGATTGTATCTTACCGTAGCACATGCAATATTTAATTTTGTCGGCGCAGGCCTCTGGGGAGTAATTCATACATTGCCCCAGGTTAATAAATGGACCCATGGCACACAGATAACAACTGCTCACGGACATCTTGCATTTTACGGCGCCTACGTCCTTCTCATCATAGCGATGATATATGTAACCCTGCCGTCAATCAAAGGGGTCAAGGAGTTTAACCAGTCCAGGGGCTTTCAGTCTTTCTGGTGGATGACCGTTTCCATGATCTTTATTGTAATAGCAATAACAGGTGCGGGCATGGTCCAGACCTATCTTGAACGCCTCCTGGGGCTTGATTATGTGACGGTCAAAGCCAGTTACAATCTCTGGTTCTGGATATTCAGGGCCCTATTCGGAGTTGGCTTCCTTGTCGGAGTGCTGATACTTGTAAAGGATATTCTTGGATTTGGGCAAAAGCCTGCTGCTTAATTTTTTAAAAATCCACAACGGTCCTTCCGAATGAAGTGAAGGTTCTTAATAATATAAGAGCCTTCACTTTGATCAGTCTGCTCCGTGCAGAATAAAAACATGCCCAACACTCACATCCACTTCCTGCGAAGAACAACCCAGCTTCTGTTCATCCTGCTGATAATATTTGCTCCTTTTCTTGATATCCTGAGAATTGATTCTGATACAAGAAGCCTGATTGTTTTTGGCAAAGAATGGAGCATAGGACTGGAAGAGGGGTTTTATCTTAAAAAATCCTTTGAAAACATATCGTATGTAGCATGGCGTTTTTTCGTCAAGGCGCTTTTGCCCTGGATAGTGATTCTGAGTATCTTTCCCATACTCGGCGCACTCACGGGACGGTTCTTTTGCGGGTGGTTTTGCCCTGAAGGTACATTGTTTGAGCTTTTTGATTTCCTCACAGTCAGGATTTTTGGCAGAAGAAACCTTTTTATGAAAAAATCCAATGATCCTGGTGTGCCTGCCGGAAAAAGAGCGCCATACATTATTTTTGCGCTATTATGCATGATCAGCATTCCCCTGTTTACAGGAGTTGTTCTGACAGGATATTTTGTAAATCCAAGAACTGTCTGGGGCCAGGTAATTAACTGGGAATTTACTTTTGGGGTAAAGGCGGGAATCATCGGGGTTGCCATATATACATTCATTTCTACAATGATTATTCGTCACACCCTTTGCAAATATATCTGCGGCGCCGGACTGATGCAGATGCTGTTTGGATGGGTGAGCCCCATTTCACTGAGAATAAAAACAGATCCGGCAAAACTTGCAGCATGTACGGACTGCAAGGCCTGCGAGAAAGTGTGTTTCATGAATGTAAAACCGAGACTGCTCAGGAAAGATATAAATTGTGTAAACTGCGGAGAATGCATAGAGGCCTGCACAAAAGAATTAGGAGCGAAAAAATGCATATTCAGTTTCGCCAAGTCAAAGTCATGCACATAGAATTGATATTGATCAACTCCGTCTCCAAATAAATATGATATCTTGACACTTTCATTTTGACAATCACCTTGTTATTACGCTATCCTTTCACAAAGGAGGTAGCCCCGATGACCTTTACAACTGAAATCAAGGAATCTCTTGTGAGAGAATTTAATATCTGTTCCACGACTATAAATTACTATAAAAAACAAATAAGCGCTCTCGAAAAAAAATACCATATGACTACAGCGTTATTTCTTGTAAAATTTGAAAAAGGCCTTCTTGGCGACGAAAAAGACTTTTTTGACTGGTACGCATTTCACAAACTTCTTTCAAGCTGGACCAGTATCAGAAAAGCCATACAACCTTTCATTAAATGATCAATGCCTTTATTAAAGAAATAGAAGAAACTATTTTCAATTCGCCCATAGTCGTATCTTCAAACATCCAGAAATACTTCGGACCTACAAAAGAAGAAGCATATGCCAGAGGGAATCTGATATTTATAGATATGTCCTCCCTTGAATTCGCCATATACATTATTGGAAAAGGCAAAAAAATTATATTTGACAAATACAGATTTCAGTATATGGATTCTAAAAACCGCCTTGTTTTCAGATATGACAATGCCCATCATCATAAAAAGATTTCCACATTCCCACATCATAAACATCTGCATGATGGAAAACTCACAACCGCAACCCCGCCAAATTTTTCAGAACTATTGGAAGAAATAACCGCCATCATCACCCAGTAACCCCCTTGCCGTACCAAATGAAAATAACCGAATGATTTATAATCTCAAAGTCATGCACATAGCCCGCAAAAGAAACCCTCGTAAAACCGGAGAGAAGAGGGGCGAGGCTTGAAAATGTCCACTGAGATTGGCTCCGGGTTGTTTCTTTATCTTTTCTCTGCAAAGGTCGCCAGCACTCCTGTCCAGAGGGGAATTAATCCACTCGCAACTACATAAGGCACTACATCTGCATATCCAAATAGAAACACAAGGAAGCCTGTTATAATGTTTGAAGTCAAAAGAATAGAAAGCGCTCCGGCTTTATCAGCATGCCTCCAGCGAGGCCTGGCAGAAAACAGCCAGAAGGCTGGAATAAGAGATAATAAATAGTAGTGATACCACACCAGGGGAGATAATATAAGCGTTGCTGTTACACCTGCAGCCACAATAAGATGAGGATTGCGCAATGATTCAACTGTAGATTGCCATATGCCTTCCATGTTTGATTTATCCTCTGAAAGTGACATTATTACAGCGCTGACCACAGAGAATAATAATGCACAGCCAACAAGTATTCTTATAACGAAGTTGCTTTTATCGAAGATGCCCGATAAAAGGAGAACAGTTGCATAGTTTCCCTGTGATATCGGGTAAGAGAGTTTGGTTCCGTCAACACCATTTATATAATTCAACCAATCCATCCAAACCGTCCATGAATTGAACTGCAGACTCGTTAGCGCAATAAGGAGCGCAAAGAAAACGACAGAAACAACCAGCGCTCTCGAAAAAATACGTGTACCATGCAGGGCCCAGAGATGAACTGCAAGGAGCAACGTGACTAATGACAAATTAGGCTTCATCAATGTGATGAAGACCAGTGTGCACATAAAGACTACTCCTGGAATAAGCGGATTATTGTTTAAGCGGGCCATATGTTTTACAAACATAATAAGCAGCACAAGAGCAAAAAGTTGAAGCGAATTAAAATTGCCAACCCTGAGATCAGACAACAGGGGTTCGTATATTAAGACCAATAGCAGCGCTAACAATAAAAATCCGCTCTTGTGCTCGTTGTAGATTGAGCTCAGCAAAACAACGGATGCGATGAATAAAACAATCTGCAAGGCCTGATAGATACCGAATGCAAAAGTATAATTCGCAGGTAGCAATGCAAACACCGCATAAAAAAGCGGCGTCCCTGTTAAATCCATGGCTTGACGGTGATATCCATTAGCTTCCTTAAGGCGTACATCAGATGAACGATCAGTATAAGCAGAAAGTATCCCGGCATACTTTTCATGTTCTTTATAAGGGCTCGCCAGGTCGTGTTCACTAATTTTCTGTGCCTTGCTTACACCCCAGAATTGATAAAAATCAATTCCAGGCGAAGCCATAAAATTCCTGATTGACGAGG
>DYJL01000081.1 GCA_020723105.1 Nitrospira japonica
GCCGGAGGAGCAGCCTTGTTCTGGGCATATACGGAAATGGTAGGGTACGGGCCTGAGTACGGGCCTGGTGAAGAATTAAAAGATGGTACATATACACCAGATGAATATGGCTGGGCTCCGCAAGGGAAAAATATTATCGGTCTTAATGAGGCTATGGATGGAAGTTTTAGTGATAATTTTAAACAGGGAGGTTGGATAGGTAAGACAGCGAACTATATTCCCGGCATTAATGCCACTGGGGCTTTGCATGATTACTGGATGAATATAACACCATCTTTTAATCTCGTAACTAATGTTGGAACTATGTTACCTGCCGCAGCTATTACATATGGAAGTTCATTCGGCACACCTTTAGCTCCGACAATATCTACGACAGTGCGGAGGTATGCAAATGAGTAGATATGAGAATGGGAAAGGTGCTTTACAACTTATTGTAATCACCGTTTTGATATTGCTGGCTCTTGGTTGTCTGGGAATTACACCACATGAAAACTTCAAAGCTCATTTGTATAAGCAGATAGGTAAGAGCTTGGACGAAATCCCGCCTTACCAATGGCCTTTCGAGAAACAAAAGGTTGATTCAAAGGTGTTGCCAAATGGCAATATTGAAAATAAATACAAATATTATCGCGGAAACTGCTTCTATATCTTTGAGATTGATCCCAAGACTCGCAAGATAGTAGGGGCGCGTTTTGAAGGGAGTGAAAGAGATTGTGTGATCAATCCTTGAGGAGGCTTACCTGCTTCTTGCCCTTCTCACTGCCGATGAAGGCATCGAGGATCTGCCATGACCGCCAGAAGGGAGCTTAAATCTCCGTGAACTCCTCGACTGGGACGGCGATCTCTTTTTTGACCTTTTTGCCAGAGGAGTAAATGGCCTTGAAATTGGTTTCGATCTTCTCCAGGTCCGTGCCCTTGAAATATTGCTCTCCGAATGTGACTGGGGTCTGCCCTTGAAAAAATACTTTTGACGGAAAACGAAAGTTCCTATAGAATTACTGTTACGCTCTTTCTAAAAATGGTCAAAAATCGCTGAAGCTCCTATTGCGGCGGATCGCCTCCAACCGGGCGTCTTTATTGGGTTATTAGCTGTTTGAGCGAAGACGGCTTACCGGATTGTTTGCGCAAATAATCCGGTCATTTATTTCGATCCTTCCGGGCATAGCTGGCTCAGTGATCTTTTTGAGGATATAGGGGACGGAATCGAAAAATTTGCTGATACGATAATTTCGGCGACAATTGGATTCGTAGTTGAGGGAAAGTCCGGGGTCAGGCTTAAAAATTGGGATATTATTTAACTTGAAATAATTCAAGTACTGATTGTAAGCTATTTCAGTTTTACTTAAACTTTAAAGAAGTGGGGACATGGCAAGGGCAAATGGGGGTCAGGCTTTTATGTAAATGAAAATAGATGACAGTTGGTCTACAAAGCTTATGTCTATAGTGACAACGTCTCCGTCAAGTAA
>DYJL01000082.1 GCA_020723105.1 Nitrospira japonica
GTTTGTCGTATTTTACACCTTATACGACTGTCCGATTTTTGGGGGCCACCTCTCTCTTTCGATAAACCCCATCCCAATATCATTTCTATAAAACATTTTAGGAATTACTATCTTATCAATCAGGCTATAAGCCGCCTCTCTTGCTTCCTGCACGGTTTGCCCTGAACCGGTTACATAAAGAATAAATCCATTGCTTCCGGCAATGCAGTAATTGTTTTTACCGTTTGATCTCTTTAAAGATACCTCTTCAAAATGAAGCCTGTTTAGTTCACCTTCTGTTAATCGTTCTTTAAACAGGATATCTACCTCCTTCAAATAATACTCGGAAGAGATGGACTTGTACGGAAATGGCGGGATAGAAACAGAGACAACTATCCCGTAATCTTTCCTGTATTGCACTTCATGCTTATCTCCTCTTGCTAATGCCAGCAAAAGATCTTTCCACGGTGATAAAAACATTCCGGCATGAAGCTGGGTTGAGGGACATCCAAAACGCGCGGTTGCTTCAATAGGATATATCCTGTTCCTGTTGACAATGCAATTAATGTCTATATTGCCTTTAAACCCACTCTCCTGCAAATACGGTTTTAACTTTGACAATGTTTGTTTAAACAATTTGTTATCTTCATTATCGTCAAACCACATCAGGGTGCCCATTTCCCCGGTCATCGGGCCGATGCCGTTGTTAAATAAATGCTTATGTTCAATGTTTATCTCAATCGGGCCGGTCCAATCCTGTCCATTAAAATATCTTGCTACACCGATTTCAAGGCCTTCAACTTTTTTCTGGAGGCTTATAACACTGATGTCTTTATTCATTACATGCCTTCTGTAACTCTCCAGAACGCCTATTACGTCACTGCCGTCTTCGCACTGCCCGACATAAGTAAAAGCGCTGGAATGCCCATTTTGTTTGATCACCCACGCCCCTTTATTCCTCCTGATGTGCTTAATTGCCGAGGGAATACCGCAAAAGTCAATTGTTTCCAGACTGTTAATTCCGCAGGAGGCAAATACCTTCTGGGCATATCCTCTGTTTTTTTCCAGTTTGTCTCCATCATTACTTCCGCCTACTACCAGATATCCTTCTTTTCTCAGCTCATCCTGCATTCTTCCGTATCCTACATCGTCAAAAACAATGAGACCGTCTTTACCGACCCAGTTCAGTTCTTTCTTCCAGTCGGCGGTTTTTTCTACCATGCCGTCAAGGCAGTCCCTTCTGCTTTCATCTTCAATATAAAGGCGAACATCACATTCTTCCTGCTTTAGCCGACTGCAGAGATCAGCTCCTATAAGCTCACCGGAAACAAATAGCACTTTCATTTTATTGTTCATTTTTCAATTAAGACATTTGAAGATAGCCCAATAATCGTTACCTATCTAAGCAGATAACGCTAAGCTCAGTGAATCGACCCACCGAAGCTCATCAAAAAGCATAAAACC
>DYJL01000083.1 GCA_020723105.1 Nitrospira japonica
GTTTTCCGTCAAAAGTATTTTTTCAAGGGCAGACCCCAGTCACATTCGGAGAGCATCCGGAGATGGTTATCCGGTTTGCTCAGGCGCTTGAAGTCACTGCCGATGAACTCCTGGGGATCAAGGCTGCAAAAGACAACAATGGAAACAAGCCAAGCCTTAAACTCCTCAGGAGACTGAAGAAGATCGAAGACCTTCCCCCTTCTCAGCAAAAAACCCTCCTCAAAACTATTGACACCTTCCTGAAAGCCGCGGAGAAGTAAACGACTTAAGGATTGACCACACAATCTTTTTCGCTTCCTTCAAAACGTGCGCCTACTATCTTGCGAGTCTTGGGAGTGATCTCAAAATAATATACACATGAACCCCTATATTTATACTTATTTTCAATATTGCCGTTGGGCAGTACCCTAGAATCAATCTTATCTTTCTCATTTCTCCATGAATACGATGGTGCATTATCCACAATTTCACCTATTTCTCCTCGCAAATGAGATTTAAAGTTTTCATGCGGAGTAAGTCCCGGACAACCAGAAGCCACCAATGCCAAAACGGTGATTACAATAAGTTGCAATGTATATGCGCATCTATTTATGTCATCTCGCATTCGCATTTACTGATCCGCATACTTTCGTACTGTGGTAGATATTGTAGGGCCTAAAGGGCTACCGAATGAACTTCCATATGAAATAGCTGCGGCAGGCAACATAGTGCCTACATTTGTTACGAGGTTAAACGATGATATATTATTCATCCAGTAGTCATGCAAATGAGCAGTGGCATTTATGCCGGGAATATGGTTGCCTGTTCTACCGATCCAACCCCCTTGTTTGAAATTATCCTTGAAACTTCCATCCATACTCTCATTATATCCAATAACATCTTTCCCTTGTGGAGCACGATTGTATGCATCTGGCTTATAGGTACCTTTTTCTAATTCGTCACCGGCCCCGTAACCAGGCCCGTACCCTACCATTTCCGTATATGCCCAGAACAAGGCTGCTCCTCCGGCAGCATACATAAATCCGTCTCCAAACTTTCCTCCCGCCAACTCGCTAATGCCTCCGCCTGCCAAGCCCTGCATAACAACTCGATCCCAACTCCAGCTATCTCCATAAGCAGACCCGATTGCTCCGAAAGCCGCGCCGCCTATCGCTCCGTATAAAGCGCCTTTCCCTATATCGCCGCCATACAACGCCGACGCCGTTGCTCCGGCTGCCGCCCCTCCAGCGGCTCCGCCAACAACTGCGGATCCCGTAATGTCACCGACAAATCCTCCTACCCCGCCTCCTACTGCGCCGGCTACAGCTCCAAACGCTGCCCCTTGAAGCATTGCACTGCCGTTCCAGCCGCTTTGAACTCCAGCGCTAATAGCGCCTACGGCTGCTCCAATTGCCGCGCCTTCCGCAATAACTGCAGCATTTGCTATAACGTATGACG
>DYJL01000084.1 GCA_020723105.1 Nitrospira japonica
GCAGCTTATCACTTAAAAACTGCTTCAGGCTGTCCAAAGAAACCCGGCCACCAATATTGCCACAGAAGAACGTAAAAGAGCATGAAGACGATATGGAAATCTTAAAGTACTGCTTATCTGAAAAAGCGAAGATAATAACATCATAAATAGATTTTATTGTAATAATTTTTAGATGTTGCTACAATAGAATCATGCTACGAGGCGTGAGGTTCCCAATCTTTATCGCTATTCATGCGTCTATTGTACTGATTAGATGTTCTTCCCAATCATGATATAATTAAGATATAAAGCCAATAATCCGATAAGAAAGGAGAAAAGAAAGTGGCTTTTTCTAATAATAATATGCAAAAACCTTTATTAAGATTAAATATAATAATTCATCAAGATGATAATGAATGGGTTGCTCATTGTCTTGAAATGGATATAGTTGCTACTAACACAACAGCGAAGAAAGCTGAAGATGATATTATTGATCTTATAAAGACACAAGTTATTTATGCAGTTGAGAATAATAATTTTGATAATTTATTTAAATCTGCTCCTCCTGAAGCATGGTCACAATTAAGAGATGCGCATAGATGTGAAAGCAAGATAATAAAAATAAGTCCTCCAAAAGCAAAAACAACTCACCGCAAACCTCCATTTAAAGAAGTAGAACTTTGCTTTGCCTAAGATACGACCTCACCCATTAAAGCACCAAGAATTATTAAGAAAATTAAAACAATTTGGTGTTATCGAAGTATCATCAAGAGGGAAGGGTAGTGAAAGAATATTGATTCTTCAATCTGGGCTTGGAAGTAAATATAAGGGGCCTCAAATACCTATAAAATGTCATGGAAAAAGCACAGAACATAGCAAAAGAGTAATTGATTCTGTCTTAAGACGTTTTAATATAAATCCTGAAGATTTTTGGTTAACATAATAAAGCAACAATATCCAAGTTCCCATAACATATCTGTCACACCTGCCCCCATTGCATAGGATAAGTTGTTTGTTTTAGGTTTCTAAGGGTTATTAACAACTGTCGAGTTTCAACTTTATTCCCCAGGCCGGTTTCAGTTTTATTCCCCACTTTTTCCGTGCTAAATTATAGAACTCGTCCGGTAAATTTGTCCATGATTTTGTCCGATTGTTAATAACCTCCTTTGCTGTTTTAACCTGGAAACAACCCATATCAGCGGTTGTCTTTGTCCTGAATAATTGATTACAACTCAATTGTGAAAGCCGTTTTTTTGTCTGTCCGTCATTTTTCTTTCCCTTTGGCCCTGTTTCTGTATGATTCGCCGGTCATGGTGATCTGGTGTGCGTTGTGGGCGATCCTGTCCATAGCGGAGTTGGCAATTACCGGATCAGGAAACAGCTTGTGAGAGCTGGCCTGGAAAAACTGGACAGTGACATAAGTGATAAAGCTGCTCTAAAC
>DYJL01000085.1 GCA_020723105.1 Nitrospira japonica
CACTCTTGTCCAAAAACGATCTTGAAATAAAATAGTTCTATGGGCTTGAAAAAAGGCCTCCTTGTAAGGCATGGTTTAATCGCGAAAAGAAACCGTTAGCCCAAAACAAGGAGGCAAATCGATGGTACGACATGCGAGTCTGTTCAGTCAACTGGTTGCTTTGTTTCATCGTGGAAAATTCTCCAGTCTGGTATATCGTCATCAAGCCGAACGGTATGCAAAAGGCTTTTGGAGTTGGGATCATTTTGTAGCCATGCTATTTTGCCAGCTCGCCCAAGCAAAGAGTTTACGGGAAATCTGTGGAGGTTTGTCCTGTTGCCTGGGCAAGCTCCGCCACTTGGGTGTCAAAAAAGCTCCCAACAAATCCACCTTGTCTTATGCCAATGCCCACCGCCCCTGGGAATTGTTCCGCGATCTGTTTTACCAGACACTTGATATGTGTAAAATGGCCGGCCCCGGTAAACATCGCTTCCGTTTTAAAAACAAGCTCCTGTCGATGGACAGCTCCACCATCTCGCTGTGTCTGTCTCTGTTCCCGTGGGCGAAATTTCGGCGTACCAAAGGTGCCGTGAAACTCCATCTCCTGTTGGATCATGATGGATATCTACCGACATTTGCATATATTTCCAATGGCAAGAAGCACGATGTCTCTATCGCCCGTAAGATTCCGCTTTCCCCATACTCCATCGTGGCCATGGATCGGGGCTACAATGACTATTTGCTTTTTGCCTATTGGACGGAAAACCAGATCTTTTTCGTTACCAGGCTGAAGGACAACGCCGATTACACTGTCATCAAAGAGCGTAGCGTTCCGGCCAACCGCAATATTCTGGCTGATGAACTGATTCAATTCAACGGGCACTATGCCCGTAAACGATGCCCTCATACCCTGCGCAAGGTAGTGGTGTGGGACAAAGTGCAGCAGCGGGAAATCGTATTGCTGACCAATCATCTGGAATTCGGTGCAACAACAATATCGGCCATCTACAAAGATCGCTGGCAGATCGAGCTGTTTTTCAAGGCACTCAAGCAAAATCTGAAAGTGAAAACTTTTGTCGGCACCACCGAAAATGCGCTTTTCATCCAGATTTGGACAGCATTGATCGCTATGCTATTGATCAAATATCTCAGCTTCAAGGCCAAATTTGGCTGGTCACTATCGAACCTGGTGGCATTTCTTCGCTGGAATCTTTTTACTTACAGGAATTTATGGGAATGGATAGACCAGCCTTTTGATGTTTTGCCAATAACGCCTGAGCCTGTCCAATACCTTCTTCCATTCAAAGGTCTTGGACAGCATAAAATGAAAATTGGAACCTGATTTTGGATTTAGCGATTCAACGTAACTAAACGGCTGAATTTTCAAAGAGCGATTCTTAATTTCTGTTTATTTTGGACAGCAGTG
>DYJL01000086.1 GCA_020723105.1 Nitrospira japonica
CATAAGCGCTAAGTTATTTTTATTGACATATATATAATATTAACATAATCTTCCATCAAATTATCGATTGGAGGATTAAAATACGATGGAAGACTGGCCGGTTTTGTTATCATTATTTCCAGACAACTGGATGGAATTAGCATCGGAAAGCAACGTAGTTAAGGGTTTGAGAAAAGATAAGGTTGTAGAAAACTATATGCGAACGCTATTAATTCATATCGCTTGTGGTTATTCTATGCGAGAGACAGCAGCCAGGGCCAAGCTGGCCGGATTAGCCGATATCTCTGATGTCGCCCTACTCGGTCGTCTCAGAAAAGCCAAGGATTGGCTTCATAGCCTATGTGTCGCTTTATTTGAAGAACAAAAAGTTGCCTTACGTTCGGAAAACAAATTTCCGGTAAGACTTTTTGATGCAACCAATGTTAAAGAACCTGGCAAGACGGGGAGTCTCTGGCGCATACATTACAGTATCCAGCTTCCCTCTCTGGAATGCGATTTTTTCAAATTAACCGCCACAAAAGGAAAAGGTACGGGAGAATCGTTTTTTCAATATGCGATCAAGCAAGGTGATTATATCATAGCGGATCGTGGATACTCGACCCCATCAGGAATTCATCATGTTATTTCAAAAAAAGCATTTGTGATGGTAAGGGTTAATACGCGGGTTCTTCCTATGCTTGACTTGCAGCATCAACGCTTCCCCCTTCTTCAAAAAGTTCAGGGAATCAAAGAGGCGGGAGCGGTGAAATCCTGGAAAGTTTTGATTCCGGGCGGTAAGGAAAATTTTGTTGCAGGACGGGTCTGCGCTATCCGCAAAAGCAATGAAGCAATAATATTGGCCCAGAATAAAATAAACAGAGAGGCGAATAAAAAAGGGCGCAAAGTAATGCCGGAGACACTTGAATATGCGAAATATGTAATTGTCTTTACAAATTATCCTGAAGATGTATTTTCAGATTTCGAAGTCCTTGAGTGGTACCGGGCCAGATGGCAGGTGGAGCTTGTTTTTAAAAGATTCAAATCCATTGCACATCTGGGGCATTTGCCAAAACACAGTGATGATAGTTCCAAGGCGTGGTTGTATGGAAAGCTATTTGTGGCCCTGTTAACCAATAAGCTGATTGAATATGCTTCGAGTATTTCCCCCTGGGGATATGTCTTGGAAGAACAATCGGCCACAGAGTGCCTGGCGTGAATTTAATTTTGTTTATCATCAATTGCAGCGTGCAATTGAACCTCGCCTTGCGCTTGAGGATATGATTACAGACTGGGGTGATATATCAAAAATGCTTTCTGAATGTCCCAGAAAACGCAAGACGCAGATATCAAAACATTATTTATTTTAATAGTGTTAAAAAACAACTTAGCGCTTATG
>DYJL01000087.1 GCA_020723105.1 Nitrospira japonica
TGCACATTGCTCCTGGTATTGTGCACTTTAGCAGTTCGGCAATTCTGCTTTTAATTTTTTTTAATCAGTTCCGAGCGTGTTGGTATAATAATTTTTATTTTTTGTTCGGCTTTTTTTCCAGGTGTTTCAAACCTTCCTCAACCAACATCCGGATAGCTTCCGATTTGGTTTCTATCCGGTTTTCAAAGCGGAAATCCGCTACCCTTATAAATCCAATATGGTTTTTGGTTTTATCCTATTTTGGCTGATTCGTTTCAAACTGTTTCAAGGCATCCTCAATAAGCCTTCGGATCGCTTCCGAGCGTGATGGAATGCGGTTTCCGTAACGGTAATCGTCGATGCGTTCAAGGAGTTCATCATCGACGGTCAACAGTATCCTGGGTTTTTCCGTAGTCATGCCGTGAGCCATAACTCGAAAATAGAAGAAAAGCAAATATTATATGTTGACATATAACGATATGTAATGATATTGTGATATCACCGAATTCACCCAAATCACAATAATAACTTAACGCACTCATGCGCTTGAAGATTCCTGATATCGGCAACGATCAGGCGGTTATTGTGAACCGGGGAAAATCTTCAGGCGCTTTTTATTTCAAGGGGGTGAATCATGAGGACATGCCACAAGTGTGGCGATAGCTTTGACCGGCGGCACATCGTTTTTAGTTTTTACGGGAATGAACTCAGGCCTGTTTGTATTTGGTGTTCGTGATGCAAGCCGAAAAGTACCAGGCCGAAACCGGCAACGGTGATACCCTTCCCGAAGTCCATGAAGCCGGAAACCAGACCAAATCCGAAAAGGGAAAGTGAGGTGCAGACATGGCAAAAGTAACCAAACGGCGCGGCCGGTATGTGCTGGATTTTTACGACCAGCACGGCAAGCGGCAACGGCAGACCATGCCGGAAGGCGCCACGAAGGAAAAGGCGCGGGAAAAACTCCGGGAGATTGAGGACCAGCTTTCAAAGGGTCTGTATGTTCATGACAAGAAGATCCCGACCTTTACGGATGTTGCCAAGGAATGGTTGGAGCATAAAAAGGCCATGATCCGGGAAACCACCTGGGAGGTTTACGAAGGCCATACCAAACACCATTTCCCGGAACTGAAAGACCACAAGATCAGCCGGATCACCATTGCCATGATTGAAAAGTGGACCACCGATCGGCAAAAGGCCAAAATGCCGATTGCGACGATTCGCAAGATCCTGGTGACAATGGGTCAGATATTCCGGTATGCGGCGCGGCACCGTTACATTTCCTATAACCCGTTTCCGGATGCCGAGCGACCGAAGGCAAAGAGCCAAAGGGTCAAGATAAGAATCCTGTCACCGGATGA
>DYJL01000088.1 GCA_020723105.1 Nitrospira japonica
TAATTAAATAAATAAGGAGGTTACTACAATGGGATTTGATTTAAAAGAGATGCAAAGGTATAGGATGTTAATGGATGTTTTTTAAGAAGAAGTTAAAAGCCACAGAGGCAAGTTCACTTCTTGGATTAAGTTATCCTCATATCTTAAGGCTTAAAAAGAAGCTTAAGGAAATGGGACCAAAAGGTCTTGTAAGGCAAAAAGGGAAATCCAAAAGAAAGATTCCTGAAGCTAAATGTAAAGTAATTGCTGGGTTATATGAAGATGTGTATTCTAATCTTCCTTATAACCTTGGTAGTTTTAATATCCTTAATTTTAAGGACGAATTAGAGGAGGTTTATAAAATAACGCTTTCTTATGAATCTATAAGAAAAATATTGATAACACATAATCTTCATCATCCAAAAGAAAAGAAAAAAGTTTATAGGAGACGAAGGAGAATGCCAAGGGCAGGGATGCTCCTTCAGATGGATTCATCCCAACATCAATGGATTCCATCTATTCCTGTGAAATGGTGGCTTATTATTATGGTTGATGATGCCACTAATGAGATTCCTTATGCAAGGCTTTTTCCTTCTGATAATATGTTTGCTAATATGTTTGTCATTAGGGGATGTATTGAAAGAAAAGGGCTATTTACAGCCCTTTATGTAGACAGAGCATCGCATTTTGAAACGACAAGGCAAGGGGGAATTCATTACAATGTTAGCCCCGAACAAGAAGAAACCCAGATAGAAAGGGCTTTAAATGAATTAGGGATTACAATTATACCAGCTAATTCCCCTCAAGCCAAAGGAAGGGTTGAGGTTAGATTTAAGCTCTTTCAGGATAGGTTTATCAAGAAAATGCAGCTCATTGGAATTAAAGACTACAATGGTGCAAATGAATTTCTCCTTAATACATTCTTGCCTTGGTATAACAAGAAATATATCCGAGAAACTCCCAATAGCTATATGGCTTTGCCTTATGGAATCAATTTGGACACCATCTTTTGTAGGAAAATTGAAAGAACTGTTAAGGCTGACAATACAATATCTGTATGTGGAGAGATTATCCAGATTCCTCCAAACAAAGCAAGATTTTCTTTTACCAATGCCAAGGTAACTGTATGTATCCTTGAGGATAGCAGGGTTATTGTTTTGTATAAAGAATCTATTGTTTGTGAGTCTATGCTTTTAAGAAAGATCAAGATTCAAAAGAAGGAAGAGAAGATAAAAGAGCTTTTAGAAAAGAGAGAATATGTATTCTGTGAAAGATAAAAATAGATCAT
>DYJL01000018.1 GCA_020723105.1 Nitrospira japonica
CGTCGCAAAATACGCTCCTCGCAATGACAATTACAGACTTTTCAGCAGCCTGTTAGCGTGTAGGGGGAAAACGAGGGATTAGGGATTAGGGGGTAGAAAAAATTAAAAAACAATTAAAGCGGTTTGAACTGATTTTCAGAAGGATAAAAGAAGAGGCGGAATTATGTAGTTTGTGCAAGCACGGTACCTTCGTTAACCACATCGTCTTCAGTCTTGACCCTGTTGCGGCCTGTTTTCTTGGCGAGATAAAGTGCGCTGTCAGCCCTTTCAAATACTGTGCTGATGTTGTCTTTTTTCTTAAAGAAACTGATGCCTGCGCTTATCGTAAGAGGTATTTTCTGATTTTTATAGGAAAATACAGACTGATCAATATATGCTCTGAGGCCTTCGCCAGCAAGAACCGCGCCTTTAAGGTCTGTATGCGGGAGGATAATAACAAATTCTTCTCCGCCGTAGCGGGCAATAAAGTCATTTTTCCTTAATCTTTCTTTCAGGAGGTCCGCAAGTTTTTTCAGGGCCAGATCTCCCACTTTGTGGCCGTGGTTGTCATTAATTTTTTTGAAGAAATCTATATCACAAATCATCAGAGACGCCGGGATATTATAGCGCTGGACATGGGCCAGAATTTCTTCCATCTTCTCATCATAAGCTTTACGGTTATGAAGGCCTGTGAGAGTATCGTGGTAGGCTTGGACCTCCATCTCCTCCGATTTTTTTCTTATCTCATCAGCTTCATTCTTGATCTCATTCATCCGTTTACCCATTTCTTCCAGGGTCTTTTCCGTCTCTTTCAGGCGCTGCATGTCCTGCTCTCTCTTTTTCTCAATGCCTTTGTTGATATTTTCTATCTTGCTTAGAAAGGCTGTCTTGAGTGAATCAAAATTTGTAGAATTCTTGCAGTCCTGCTGCATCATGTTCATATATTCAGATATGTTGTTTTCAAAATCCCGGTCTTCTTTGAACTTCTGTTGTTGCGAAGACAACTCGTTTGTAAGAGGGGCCTCAATTGCAGCAAGATGCTCCATGGTCTGCTTCAGAAACTCTTCGAGTTCAACATTTCGTGCTGCAAGAGAATCAATATATTTCTTGATAACACCGATGGGAGAATCCAGCCAGTCTGAAGAATTTTTGAAGACAGAGTGGTCCTTGAATATCTCTTTCAGGTTGCGGAGATTTTCAACCATATTGGAAGGCACAATCTCTGAAAACTTGTCCAGCATGTTATCGGCAAGGTCTTTCAGAAAAGCGAGTTCCTTTTCTTTATCCTCTTTATTTGCCGGGCTGGTATTAT
This sequence comes from Nitrospira japonica, assembly GCA_020723105.1. Classification (GTDB taxonomy): domain Bacteria; phylum Nitrospirota; class Thermodesulfovibrionia; order UBA6902; family UBA6902; genus SURF-23. Next base: position 1,292 of record DYJL01000018.1, read on the forward strand.
TGCTGCCATTATTATTGCTGTTAAGCAGAGCTGACTTGACTGATTCCTTGTGAAACATTCTTTCTGCTATCGCCTTGCTGTTTATCTGCTTCTGGTTTTCCCGTGATAATTCCTTGAGTATGTCCAGGACCTCGGCGGCAATGAAATAGACCTTTTCTTCAAAGGCTGTTAAATCAATTTGTTGTGTGCTGGTGTTATGAGCCATAAATTATATTCTCCCTTTAACTGAATAAAACTATGAGACCATAAGACCTCATAGTTCCCTGTCCTGATATCTATATCGGTAAATTTAAGATGTTTCTTTAGCAGGTTGCTGAAAAAGTATTTTAGCTGTCTTTGCGAGCAGGTCCCTCGCTTGTCATTGCGAGGGACGAAGTCCCGAAGCAATCTCACTACGAGATTCCTCGCTTCGCTCGGAATGACAAAGCTGTAAAGATATGTAGCTGACAGGACATTAGCACAGATGACAATTTATTTTCAGGTCATTATTTTGACATAGAATCGGAATTGTAAATCATTATTTATTACGATGTTACAATGGGCATGATATTTGTATATGAAGAGCTGTTGTTTGGCATAAGTTATGGTTATTCGGGAAATATATAGAGAGAAAAACAGATTGATAACGCCTACATTTATAAAGGAGGGAGTAAATAATGGCAGAAGAAAAGGATGAGCTTCAGGTTGAGACTCCGGAAGCTAACAATTCCAAAAAAAAGGGAGGCAATAAAAAACTTCTCATTATTATTGTTGCCGCCGCAGTTGTTCTTGGCGCTGGTGGCTTTGCAGGTTATAAAATGTTTGCTGGCAAAGGAGGCGGAACTGGTGAACACGAGGAACAAAAGAAAGAGGCTGAAAACGCCAAGACTGCAATTGTGGCCATGGATCCGTTTGTCTTGAATCTTTCGGAACACGGCAGATATCTCAAGGTAACGGTCCAGTTTGAAATTTCTGACAAGACCAAGGAAGAGATAGTCAAAGAAAAGATACCGCAATTAAGGGATTCAATTATCACTCTTGTGAGCAGTAAATCCCTGAATTCGATTTCAAGCGCAGAAGGCAAGTTTCAGCTCAAGGACGAAATACTTTACAGAGCCAATCAGGTGATGGGTATGGAAAATGGCATTTTTAGAAACCTTTTTTTCACTGAATTTGTAATGCAATGACAGACAAAATACTTTCACAGGATGAAGTTGATGCCCTGTTAAAAGGGGTGGCATCGGGCGATATTGATACCGAAGAAGCCCGTGATAAAATCATCGGCGGTATCAAAGCCTATGATTTTACGAATCAGGAACGCATCATTCGCGGGCGCATGCCCGGGCTTGAAATAGCAAATGAAGGCTTTGCGAGGTTGTTCAGAAGTTCAGTGTCTTCCCTCATCATGAAATTTATAGACATAAGCATTCAGAATGTTGAGGTGATAAAGTTTGGTGATTTCATAAAAACTATTCCGGTGCCTTCGAGCATTAATATTTTCAAGATGGAGCCTTTGAAAGGGTATTCGCTGCTTGTACTGGAGGCTCCGCTGGTCTTTGCATTCATAGAATTTTTCTTTGGAGGCGCCACTGCAAAACATATTAAATCGGAAGGCCGGGCCTTCACTCCTATCGAGCAGAGAGTCATCCAGAAGGTTGTCAAACTGGCGCTGAAAGACATGGGCACAGCCTGGGCCGGTATAGAGCATATTCAGCCGGAATATGTCAGCTCGGAGATAAATCCGCAGTTTGTTACCATTGTGACTCCAACAGAGATCGTTATAAGCATTGAAATACTTATTGAGATAGAAGATTTTGCCGGAAGGATGTTTTTCTGTATTCCGTATTCGATGGTGGAGCCGGTAAAAGAAAAACTTTATTCGGGAATACACGGCAATAAATTTGAAACGGATCAGAGGTGGACTGTGGTTATGAAAGACGCCCTGATGGAAACCTATCTTAACATGACAGCAGAGATAGGCAGTATCACTATTAATTTTAAGGAGCTCATGAACTTTGAAACCGGTATGGTCCTCAATCTCGGCAAATCCATATCAGATGAACTCGTTATAAAAGTCGAAAATGCTCCAAAGTTCAAGGGAGTACCCGGCATAAGCAAGGGAAATCAGGCGCTAAAAATAACAAAGGTTATTGAATGATGGAAAAAGGGAGGTAACTTATGGAACAGGGCATTCAGGATCATGAATTTAAGGATATCGGAGATAAAAAAGAACAGCAGCAGACGTACAACAGGGACATAGAATTTTTACTTGATATCCCTGTTGAGATTACGGTGCAGCTCGGCAGGACCAAGATGCTTATAAAAGATCTGCTGCAATTAGGACAGGGCTCTGTAATAGAGCTGGAAAAACTGGCCGGCGAACCTATGGAGATACTGGCCAATAACAGGCTGATAGCAAAGGGAGAGGTTGTTGTTGTAAACGAAAAATTTGGCGTCAGGCTCACTGATATTATCAGCCCTTCTGAAAGGTTGACACAACTGAGATGACAGGAACTTATATACAGACAGTTGCGGCGCTTCTTTTTGTGATCATTTTGATATTTGCTGCCGGATTCATCATGAAGAAAAAGCAGAACAGGTTTGGCTTTATGAATGTGGTTGGTTACCAGCCCTTCGGCCCCAAGAAAGGCGTTGCAGCGCTGAAAGTTGGAAAAGAGGTCCTGATACTGGGTATTACCTCTAATGAAATGAGGTTGCTGAGAATTTTTAAGGAAGGGGAACTGGACTTGCCGGCAGGTGAGGCCTTCCAGAGTAAATTTGAAAGATTTAAGTCGAGAGTAAAGGCAGAAGGTAAATGAAAACAGCAAATCCCATAAATAATTATAAAAACGTTTCGTCATTCCCGCAAGCAAAGCGCGTCGGGAATCTTTATCCGGATAGATTCCGGACAAGCCGGAATGACATTTCTGGGTTAATAACAAAGCTAATAATTGTTGTCTTTCTAATATTAGGGACTGCTGCTCCTGCACAGGCGCTTGACTTCAAGGAGATTGATAACCCTTTGATTCAGGTTTTTCTGCTGATCAGTTTTCTCTCTTTTTTGCCAGCTGTGCTGATTATGTTCACGTCGTTTACGCGTATTGTTGTTGTGCTTTCTTTTTTACGGCATGCCTTTGGCGGACAGACTATACCGCCAAACCCTGTCATCATCGGGCTTTCGCTGTTTCTGACGTTTTATATCATGTCCCCTACAATTAATGTGATTACTGAAAAAGCGATTACACCTTATATTGAAGAAGAAATAAATCTTGGAGAAGCTATTGATGAGGCCACACCGCCTTTGAGAGAGTTTATGCTTAAACAGACCCGGGAGAAAGATATTGCCCTGTTTGTAAACCTTTCAAAAAAGCCCGTTCCCAATACCCCTGAGGATTTGTCCATGAGCGTTCTGGTGCCGGCCTTTGCAATAAGCGAACTGAAGACGTCTTTTGAGATAGGCTTTTTACTGTTTCTCCCATTTCTGATAATAGACATGGTTATCTCGAGCATACTGCTGAGCATGGGAATGATGATGCTGCCGCCTGTTATGATCTCGCTTCCGTTTAAACTGCTTTTATTCGTTCTTGTTGACGGCTGGAATCTGATAGTCGGATCCATGGTAAGGAGTTTTGCATGAGCCCGGAATTTGTAAGAGAAATTTCAGCAGAAATGTTTAAAACCACATTGCTTGTAGCAGGGCCACCGCTTCTTGTAGGACTGGTTGTCGGAATACTCGTCGGCTTTTTCCAGACCATAACACAGATACAGGAATTTACACTGACCTTTGTGCCAAAAATGTTGGCGGTTTTTATATGTTTGTTCTTGATGATGCCCTGGATGTCGAGCAAGTTAATAACCTTTACAACTAATTTAATAGAGCAGATACCGTCGTATATTAAGTAAGAAGTGAAAAATGAGAAGTAAAAAGGGATTGAGATTAAGAATATGATTAATATTAATAATATAAACACTGAAGCTTTTGCTCCGTACATAACGAACTTTCTGATTATCCTTCTCAGAAGCAGCATTTTTGTTGCCATGCTTCCAATTATCGGTGGCAAGGAATTACCCGGTCAATTCAGGCTGGGCTTTGCAGTTTTTATTGCACTTCTTCTGACGCCGGTAGTAAAGTTTGAAGTCCATGAAAATTCTATCCCTCTGCTGATTATCAAGGAGTTGCTTATAGCCTTTGCTCTGGGATTTTCGGTCCGGTTTATTTTTATGGCCATTAATCTGGCCGGTCAGGTTATGAGCCAGGCCATAGGATTATCCGCAGCCAGCATTTTCAATCCTGAAATGGGGCAGAGTACGCAGATATCGGAGGTGCTGGGAGTCATGGCCATGCTGTATTTCCTTGTGTTGAACGCACATCATGAAATTATATATATCTTTGTAAAGAGCTATGAATTGCTGCCCGCAGGGCAGTTGAATATTATGCCGGTTATCCCGGAGGTGGTATCACTTGGAAATAAGATGTTTATCCTGGCCTTAAAGATTGGAGCGCCTGTTATTGTCGGCTTGTTGATAGTTAATATTCTCACAGGATTTTTGTATAAACTGGCGCCTCAGATGAATATATTTTTTATTGCATTGCCTCTCAATATTTTTCTCGGACTGCTGTTAATGATATTGAGTATTCCTGTTTTTGAATATGTTCTGAAAATAAATATTACCGATTTACATAATGAAATGGCGCGTATTATTGCAATGGCGAAAGGATGAAGAAGGGACAAGGAACAAGGGATAAGGGATAAGGGATAAGAGCTATGGCGGAAGAATTTCAGGAAAAAACGGAACAAGCGACGCCCCGAAAAAAAGAAAAGGCGAGGGAAAAAGGTCAGGTCGCCAGAAACCGGGAGCTCGTATCAATGGCGGCCATGGGCGGGATACTGATGATATTTTATTTTGGCGGAGAATATTTTTTTACAAGCCTGTCGGATCTTACCGGAAGTATTTTCAGCATGAGGTATGGCACGGACCCGTTGAATGTATCCAGGATAGCAATTGTACAGGGAGTAAAAATACTTATCCCGTTTCTGTTTGTACCGGTTGTTTTCGTTGTGCTGGCGAGTGTAGCACAGGGTGGATTTGTGATAAAACCCTTAACCTTTGAGATCGAGAAAATCAACCCTCTCAACGGGATAAATAAATTATTTTCCATGAATGGTGTAACTGAGTTGTTAAAGAGCCTTTTGAAGTTTGCAATCGGCGGATGGGTTGTATATTACATCATAAGAAAAGATTTAGACGCCTTGCCGACGCTCTCGGCCATGGAACTGAATGTGCTGACAAGAGTGTCTGCAAAAATGATTGTTCATGCTGTAGGGATTGCATTCCTCTATTATCTGATAGTGGCCTTTGTCAGTTTTGTGTTTGAAAAATGGCAGTATGAGCGTTCCTTGAGAATGACAAAGCAGGAAATCAGAGATGAACATAAAGAAGCGGAAGGCGACTCACTTGTCAAGTCCAGGATAAGAAGCATCCAGAAAGAAACAGCCCGCAAACGTATGATGCAGGAGGTGCCTAAGGCCACAGTAGTAATTACAAACCCGACACATTTAGCAGTTGCGCTGCAGTATGAGGACAAAAAAATGCTGGCTCCAAGGATAGTAGCCAAAGGGGCCGGAGTTATTGCGGCAAAAATAAAGGAGATTGCAGCGGAGCACGGGGTGCCTATCATTGAAGACAAGCCTCTGGCCCGGGCGCTTTACAAGTATGATATTGACACCTTTATACCTGAAGAATTTTATGTGGCTGTAGCCAGGATACTGGCTTACATTTACAAACTGAAGGGAAAGATATGATAAGAAAATTCAAAATTAATGTTGAAAGAGGAGGCGCATGAATTTCCTGGCTCTGCTGCGCAAGCGAGAAGATGTATTTGTAGCAATATTAATGGTATCAGTTATCGGAGTGATGATTCTTCCTGTTCCGCCTTTTATTCTGGATATATTGCTGTCCCTTTCCATATCCCTCTCCATAACCATAATAGTTACATCCATATATATAAGGAAACCGCTTGATTTTTCTGTCTTGCCGTCAATCCTCCTTATGGCTACGCTTTACAGGCTGGCGCTGAATGTGGCGTCAACCAGATTGATACTGCTAAGAGGAAACGAGGGTGTAGATGCTGCTGGAGATGTCATAAAGGCCTTTGGAAATTTTGTAGTAGGCGGCAACTATGCTGTCGGAATGATAATCTTCCTCATACTGGTTATTGTAAATTTTGTGGTCATAACAAAAGGTTCCGGTAGAATTGCAGAAGTAGCAGCCCGCTTTACATTGGATGCCATGCCAGGCAAACAAATGGCTATTGATGCAGACCTGAATACCGGCCTTATAGACGACCGCGAAGCCAGGAGACGGAGGGAGTTGATATCGCAGGAAGCAGACTTCTACGGATCCATGGACGGCGCAAGCAAGTTTGTCAGGGGAGATGCCATAGCCGGCCTGGTTATAACGGCCATCAATATAATAGGAGGCCTGATTATCGGGGTGCTGCAGAAAGGGATGCCGATACTTGACGCTGCAGAGACCTATGCAATTCTTACTATCGGTGACGGCCTTGTATCACAGATACCAGCGCTCCTGATTTCAACGGCGGCAGGTATTGTTATGAGCCGCGCCGGAAAAGACAGTGACATCGGGAAAGACATTACACAGCAGATATTGATAAATCCTAAAGCGCTCGTTACCATGGCTGGAGTTTTGATGGTTCTCGGTTTTGTGCCCGGGCTTCCGCATATTCCTTTTTTCCTTATCTCGATAGGGGCCGGAGGAATGGCTTATATGCTGACAAGGATACCCGGGGAGGAAGAAAAACAGGATGCGGCTGTAAAAGCAGCAGTAGAGGAGCCGAAGATTGAATCATATCTTGAACTGGATCCACTTAGTCTTGAGATCGGTTACGGGCTCATACCTCTTGTAGATGAATCCGGCGGAGAGCTGCTCGGAAAAATAAAGGCTATGAGAAGACAGATAGCAGCAGAGATAGGTTTTGTTGTAGCGCCTATTCACATAAAAGATAATTTGCAGTTAAGGCCTCATGAATACAGTTTCTTAATCAGAGGGGTTGAGATTGCAAGAGGTGAAATCATGATGGGCAGCTGGCTTGCTGTAGCCTCTGGTGAAATTGAGAAGATTGACGGCATTCCTACAAAGGAACCCGCATTTGGCCTGCCTGCGTACTGGATTGATGAAAATGATGTTGAAAAGGCGCAGTTGTCAGGATATATGGTTGTTGATACTGCTACAGTAATCGGCACGCACATTACAGAACTCATAAGGACGCATGCCTGGGAGCTTCTGACCAGAAGAGAGACCCAGAACCTGATGGATAATATTTCAAAATCCTATCCTAAAATGGTTGACGAGCTGGTCCCTGGAAATCTGACGCTCGGCGCAGTCCAGAGGGTGCTGCAGAATCTCCTGAAAGAGAGGGTGCCGATCAAGGACATCATAACCATATTCGATACATTGCTTGATTACTCTCCCAATATTAAAGATCCGGAACTGCTGACCGAATATGTGCGTCAGTCTCTGGCCCGGACCATTACAAAACAGTATATCAATGATGACGGCCGGCTGCCGGTGTTTACAGTGGACCCGACATTTGAAAAATTAATGTCCCAGACAGAAGGCGGGACCATGAATCCTGAGGTAATCAGCAAGCTTGTAAAAAGCATAGAAAAGGTCCTCTCTTCCGGTAAATTCAGGGGCATGCAGCCGCTTATTTTATGTTCACCGAATATCAGAAAATATCTGAGAAGGATCGTTGAAAGAATCTCTTCATCCATTATTGTGCTCTCAAGTGCAGAAATTGTATCCACAACAAATTTAGATATAAGGGGAATGTTGAAATATGAGAATTAAAAAATTTCAGGCCCGGAATTTTACTGAAGCTCTCGCAAGCGTGAAAAAAGAACTTGGAGAGGATGCAATAATTATTTCCTCAGAAGACAGAAAAGGGGCGAGGTCTTATGTGGAGATTACTGCGGCGGTGGATTATGACATTGAACCGCATGGCAATTCAAATTATTCACCCGCGCCTCCAGCTTCTAACAGCGATATAGCAGAATTAAAAAATGAGATACGAAGCCTTAGGGAAAACATTGAGATTATGAGAAACAGCGGCTGTGAACTGACACTGCCTGCAGAGGGAAGAAAGATGTTCTATTTCCTCAGAGAGAGATCCATTAAAGACGAATATGCGTTAAGCCTGGTTGAAAGAGCGAGGGCCATAGAAGATTTGGAGGCCCTGATATCAGATGATATAAGCAGTGCAAGGCTTTTCAACGCTGCCTATTCAGGGATCTGGAATTTATCAAGCCGGTATAACAACAGAATAATCATGCTGATAGGCCCGACAGGAGTCGGCAAAACAACTACTGTTGCAAAGCTTGCGTCCCGGGCCATTAAAGACGGAAAGAAGGTAGCCCTTATAGGTGTTGATACCTTCAAGATAGGAGCCATTGAACAGATAAGGATATATGCAAAAATGATGGGGCTGCCCCTTGATATCATCTCAGATTCACAGGAACTGAAGAAGAGCATTAAAAAATATAACGACCGGGACGTATTGCTGATAGATACCACGGGACAGAACCCTAAGGACGATGAATATATCCGGAGCCTCAAAGATATATACAGAACGGGTTTGCCGATTGAAACCCAGCTCCTGTTGAGCGCCTCAAGCGATTGTGATTTTCTTATGGAAACGTATAAACACTATGGCACGCTTCCAGTTGATTACATTGCTTTCACAAAAACAGATGAAGCCGTAAGGCTGGGTTCGATATATAATCTTTGCCGTAAATATAAAAAACCTGTTGCATATATAACTACAGGGCAGAAGGTGCCGGGCAACATTGAATTTATTGACAATCAAAAGTTGACAAATCTTATTCTCAGAACAGGGAGCGCATAATGAATATCGCGGAAGGCAAAACAGTCAGAACAATAGCAATTGCAAGTGGAAAAGGCGGGGTAGGCAAGACAAATATAACTGCAAATCTGGCCATAGGGTTCAGCAGGCTCAACAAGAAAGTGCTGGTGTTTGATGCGGATCTCGGGCTTAGCAATATTGATGTCATACTTAACCTGGCCACAAAGTACAACATCAAACATTTATTCAAGGGAGAAAAGAAATTAAAAGACCTGATAGTGACCGGCCCTTCCGGCATCAAGGTATTGCCTGCGAGTTCAGGTATTCAGGAATTAACAGAGCTTGACGAATTTCAGAGACTGAGGCTCATTGAAGAATTTGAGTCGTATGACGATTATGTGGATTATCTTCTTATAGATACCTCTTCCGGCATATCCACTAACGTGGCCTTTTTCTGCATGGCTGCACAGGAAATTATAATTGTAACGTCAGCAGAGCCCACTGCAATGACCGATGCATACGCCCTGATAAAAGTCCTTTTTACAAAATATCAGGAGAAGCATTTTAAAATTCTTGTTAATAGTGTAAAAAACGAGAAGGAGGCGACAGATGTATACAGAAGACTGTCAACGGCTGCAGAAAAATTTCTCAGTATCTCCCTGGATTATCTGGGATATGTGCCTTACGATGCGCTATTGCAGAAGGCTGTAAGGCAGCAAAAGCCGCTTGTTGAAGCTTATCCTGACAGCGAAGCGGCAAAGAGCCTGATGTCTATTGCTGAAAAGATATCTGCTGAAGACAGCAGGCAAATAAAAGGAACACTTCAATTCTTTCTGGGAGGTCTTTTGAAGGCAAAATGTTAAAGTATAAAGCCGCCATAAAAGAAGAAACGAAAGAAAAAATAATCAAGGAATTTCTGCCTTATATCAAGTACACAGCTTACAGGCTTTCCTGGAAGCTCCCTGCACATGTCACTATTGATGACCTCATCAGTGTGGGACTCATGGGCCTGATGGATGCCCTCGAGAGATTTGAACCGGGAAAAGTGAAACTCAAAACATATGCAGAGCTGCGCATTAAAGGCGCAATGATAGATGAATTGAGGGCTACAGCCTGGATTCCCAGATCCATGAGGAAGAAGATTGATGAGATCAATAACGCACGCAATAAACTTGGAATTAAATACGGCAGGACGCCTGAGGATATGGAGGTAGCAAAATTTCTTAAGCTGCCTCTTGATGAATATTTCAGGATATTGCAGTATGCAGTCTCTGCTACACCGATAAGGATTGAGGACTTCAAGACCAGTAAATACTCAGACAGTGACCTTAATTTCTCGGAATGCATTGCAGATTCGTCTTCAAAAACTCCCCTCGAGGCTCTTGAGGAAAAAGATATACAGGAAAAACTTGCAGAATTAATAGACAGCATGCCTGAAAAAGAAAAACTGGTTTTGTCTTTGTATTATTACGAAGAACTTACAATGCAGGAGATAGGCAAGGTCCTGAGTATTACAGAGTCGAGGGTTTGTCAGATTCACAGTCAGGCGCTTGTTAAACTTAAATCAAAGGTCGAATGGGCCAGATGATGTGAGGTTTATTACGCAGCGGTAAGTAACAGACGGGTGCAGTAATGGCAATTGACGGACTTGGAAATATAACAGGAATTATCCCGGTAAAGAAGGAAAAAGAGGCCGGGGAGCCTTACAGGAAGAATCAAAAGAAAGACCGGGGTAATGAAGAGAATGATAAAGATAAAGAGAAAGATAAGAATAAAGAGGGAAGGGTTGATATCAGGATATAGAAGTAAGAAGTGGGAAATGGGAAGCGAGAAGTGCAGAGAAGGAAATATTTTCTATGTTTGGAAAGATATTCCCATTGACAAACAAAATTTTGACGGAAAGATTTAAGAAAGAAAATACAACTAACTGATTTTACAGGGATAAAAATAAAAATAGAATGACAAGCTTCCTGGCATCGGGTTTGCATTAATTAAAAATAATGTATAAAGGAATATATATAGCGCTTTCAGGAGCAGTTTTAAAACAGAAATATATGGATATATTTGCTCAAAATGTTGCCAATGCATCTACCCCCGGTTACAAGAAGACGAGGATATCCTTTAAGGATTATATGATACCTGTGGATAATAAACCGCCTTCAGTTACTGATGGAAGAGCCATGGTAGAAACTTCCCAGAGCATAACCGATTTCTCCAATGGCACTCTTTTAAGGACCGGCAATCCTCTTGATCTGGCTCTTAACGGGGAAGGTTTTTTCGCCCTGGAAAATAACAGATATACCAGAAACGGAAATTTCAAGATAAACAGCGAAGGTTATCTGACAACACAGGATGATATAAAGGTGTTAGGCAGTGGAGGTCCGATTACGGTACAGGGAAGGCAAATTGATGTAAATGAGTCGGGAGAGGTTTTTGTTGATAACGTATCAGTCGGCGCATTAAAGATTGTTGATTTTCAGGATAAGAGTAAACTTGGGAAATTGAATGACGGAGTATTTGCGACAGATGCAGCAGGTGAGGAAATAAAAGCTGCTGTCAGTCAGGGCTATCTTGAGGCCTCGAATGTTGAAGCAGTCAAGGAAATAGTACAGATGATTACATCTCTCAGGGAATTTGAGTCTTATCAGAAGGTGATTCAGGCCTTTGATGAAGCATCATCAAAGGTAACGAATGAGATGGGAAAAGGGTAATTTAATATAGGAGGTTAGAATATGCAACGGTCCTTATTTATTGCAGCAACAGGAATGGAGGCGCAGAGACTAAATATAGATGTCATATCAAACAATCTTTCAAATGTGAATACAACAGGCTTTAAGAAAAGCCGGGCCGATTTTCAGGAACTTCTGTATCAGGGAATAAAAACGGCCGGCGCTTCTTCTGCAGGCGGTGCAGAGTTGCCGTCAGGCATACAGGTGGGCCTGGGTGTTAAACCTGCTGCTGTTCAGAAAATGTTTCAACAGGGTGATTTTATTTCTACAGGCAACAGTCTGGACCTGGTCATAGAAGGCCATGGCTTTTATCAGATTGCCAAACCGGATGGAGAGATTGCATATACGCGCGCAGGTTCCTTCAAGCTTGATAGTGAAGGACGCATAGTCAATTCCGACGGATATGCGCTTGAACCTGCCATTACAATTCCTGCAAATACCCTGCAAATTACAATCGCTCCGGACGGCACGGTATCAGCCTTGCAGGCCGGAAGTTCAACCCCTGTTCAGGTGGGGCAGATAGAATTAGCCCAGTTTATAAATCCGGGCGGTCTTAATGCAATCGGCAAAAACCTTTTTTTGCCGACTGGTTCGTCAGGTGAAGCAACTACCGGCAATCCTGGTGCGGACGGACTTGGGACCATCAATCAGGGATTTTTAGAAATGAGCAATGTGAATATAGTTGAAGAGATGGTAAATATGATCATAAGTCAGAGGGCCTATGAACTTAATTCCAAAGTAGTGCAGTCCTCAGACGAGATGCTTGCAATTGCGAATAATATTAGAAGATAGGGTGTAGGGAATAGGGAGTAGGGTGTAGGGAGGTGAAAGAATGAGAAAATACAAAAGTCGGAAGTCTAAAGTCAGAAGTCAAATTATTCTTGTCTGTGTTCTGTCATCTGTCGTCTGTCTTCTGTCTACGGCAGTTATGGCGGCCTCATGGAGTCCAGAAGAGGTTTTACAGCAATATCTGACGGATAATTATCCCTGGGAAAGGATAGAGATAAGCAATGTCAAGGTACCGGGCGTGATTCCTGATAAAGCCCCTGAAACCATTACAGTAGAGAAAGGGCCTCTCGGCAAAGGAATTTTCTCGTTTGTTTTTGACGACAGCAGAAAAATAATTGTAAAGGCTGATGTCCGGGCCTTTGACCAGGTTATCAAGAGTAAATGGCCTTTTAAAAAAGGATATGTTCTGAAAACAGAAGACGTATATTTGTCAGAAGTAAATATAGCTAAAAGACCGAAGAACTCGGTAAAAGACCCGGAGATGATTATCGGAAAATTATTGAACAGGTCTATTATAGCGAATATTTCTGTGACAGAAGACATGGTGGAAACATTGCAGACAGTTGACAGGGGGAAAAAAGTAATACTTCAGATTATTGCACAGGGCCTTAATATTACTGCGCTTGGTGAAACGAGAGAAAAAGGATATGTTGGAAGGCCCGTAAAGGCAATTAATCTGTCATCAAAAAAAGAGGTGATAGGAGTGTTGATCGATGAAAACACGGTCAGAGTGGACATCTGATACAGAACAAAGATCACAGAACAAAGATCACAGACTGAAGAAAAAAGAACATGGATCACAACAAAATGATATTGCATCTGTTTTTTGTCTGTTGTCTGTGCTCTGTATTCTGTGCTCTGTCGGCTGCGCTACGCCTTCTGCGAATCTGCCGCCTCCGCCTCCAAAATATGTTCATGCTGTTGAAAGTAAAAGTGCAATGCCTTCTGCGAATTCACTCTGGAGCGATTCAGCAAATATTTTTGAGGACTCAAAGGCCAAAAGGCTTAACGATCTGGTGATGATAAGTATCGTAGAAAGCCTGTCTGGTTCAGGCAAGGCAGATACCGATACCAGCCGTGATTCATCAGCAGATTATGATTTGACAAATCTTTTTGGCATGAATAAGGATTTTAATCTGCACAATGCATTTTTGCTGAATAACCTTTATAAGGGTACAAATATATTTGCCCCTTCTGTTGCCGGCGATGGCAAGTCAGAATTTGAAGGCAAGGGAGATACAAACAGGGAAGGGAAACTCATAGCAAACATAACTGCCAAAGTAGTTGAGGTGATGCCTAATGGCAATCTTATTCTGGAAGCAAGAAAAGAATTGACAATAAACAATGAAAAACAGATACTGGTTCTTACCGGCATGGTAAGGCCTGATGATATTGACGTGAACAATACAGTGTTGAGCAGCAAGATAGCCGATGCGCAGATTTATTACGTAGGAGACGGTGTAATACAGGACAAGCAGAGTCCCGGATGGCTTGTCAGGATAATGGATAGGATATGGCCGTTCTAAAGACAGTGATAAGTAACAAGTGACGAGTGAAGAGGGAAAAATGAAAAGAGAAGAAATAAAAATAGAAGTCAGAAGTCAGAAGTCGGAAGTCAGAGGAATAGTACAATGGTTATTTGCTTTTTTCCTTATCACTTATCACTTATCACTTGTCACTGTTGTTCACGCTGAACGTATCAAGGACATAGCAAGTTTTGAAGGCGTGAGAGATAATCAGCTTATAGGTTATGGACTTGTGGTCGGACTTGACGGTTCAGGTGATAAAGGGCAGGCGGCTGTGCAGGGTATTGTAAATATGCTCAAGAGGATGGGTTTGACTATCAATACAAATGAATTGAAATCAAAAAATATAGCAGCAGTTGTAATTACTGCGGTGCTTCCGCCTTTCGCAAAACCCGGCACAAAGGTTGATGCACTTATTTCAACTATTGGCGATGCGAAAAGCATTCAGGGTGGAACGCTGCTTCTTACTCCTCTGAAGGGCCCTGACGGCAAGATATATGCTTTAGCCCAGGGCCCTGTTTCCATAGGCGGCTTTGCAGTGGAAGGAGCAGGCGCTACGGCCCAGAAGAATCATACTGCAGCAGGAAAGATTCCGGATGGAGTAACTATCGAAAAAGAGCCTCCGTTTATTCTTGGAAATGGAAAGGATATAAGACTGTTTCTCCGTAAGGCTGATTTTACCACTGCTGATATGATGTCCAGACAGATAAATAATGCATTAAATGGGAATCATGCTGTTGCAACAGATGCTTCATCAGTAAAGCTGTCAATTCCGTCAGAATATAAAGATAATATAGTTGGACTGATTACGAAAATAGAAATGCTGGATGTAAAGGTTGATATGCCGGCCCGGATTATAATCAATGAAAGGACCGGCACCATAGTTATTGGCGAGAATGTGACAATATCACCGGTTGCTATTGCACATGGATCGCTTTCTATTGAAGTCAAAGAAATGCCTGAGGTTTCACAACCTCTTCCGTTTGCTCCCAAGGGTGCAGAGACGGTTACAGTGCCGAGAACAGATATTACCGTAAAAGAGCAGCAAGGTGCGCTTCTTCAGGTATCAGGGGTTACGTTGGGCGAGATTGTAAGGGCCCTGAATACATTGGGTGTAACACCACGGGATCTTATATCCATTCTTCAGGCCTTAAAGGCCTCTGGTGCATTAAAAGCCGAATTAGAGATAATATGAACAGCACACAAAGCATAGAACAGACAATACAGACAAACCCAAAATCTGAAGTCAGAAATCCGAAGTCAGAAATCAGGAAAGCAGCAAAAGAGATGGAGGCGCTTTTTGTTTATGAATTACTCAAGGTTATGAGAGAGACGACAGAAAATCTTTCTCCGGAAAGTAAAGGGCTTGGAAATGAGGCATACACGGGGCTTTTCGATGCAGAAGTTGCAAGGGTCATGTCTGAGAGAGGTATGGGCCTACAGGAGGTTATCGTCAATTATCTTGAAAGAAATCTCCATGGTAAAGAAAAAATAAAATAATTAATTATGTGGACTAAAGAAATTACAAAGTGTGCCGATAAGAGACATAAGGAGTGTAAAGAAAAGTTACACTCCTTGATAACACAAGTTGTGAAGGGAGGTGCAGAATGAAGATTGATGGAAACAGTCCGATAGACCGAAAGGACCTGTTTAATAAAGTTCATGAAGCATCTGGAAATCAGGAGATGGAAAAGAAGCAGAATGCTGAAAAAGTTGATGCTGAAAAAGATAAAATCAGCCTGTCAGGAAGGGCGAAAGAGATCAGTGAACTGAAGGCTGCAATAGATCAACTTCCTGATGTAAGAACAGATAAAATTGATGCTCTCAGGCAGGCTATTGACACAGGAACATACAATATTGATGCACGAAAAATTGCACAAAAGATATTAGAAGAAATATGACATCTGACAAAGCAATCCTAAGCATATTAAAAGAGCAGATTACTGCCTACAAGATACTACTGGATTTACTTAACAGAGAAAAGGTGAGCCTTGTAGATATCAATGCTGAAAAAGTTGAAGAAATCTCAAAAGAAAAAGACACAGTTGTAATGAGATTGAGACTCCTGGAAGAAGAACGTGTCAGATTAATAAATAAATATGCAGGGGACCACGGCCTCCCTTCTAATCTTAACCTTGAAGAAATAGCGAACCATACAGGAGACCTTACATTTTCAGTATTGCGTTCCCAGATGCTCTCACTTCTTCAGAGCATAGAAGAAATGAATAAATTTAACAGCATATTGATAAACCGTTCACTTAAATACATCAGGACCACGACAAATTTTTTTAACTCTTTCACAACACAGCATATACCTCAAACCACAGGGGTTCTTTTGTCAAAGGAGACATAAATGTCCCTTTTTGGACTTTTTGATATAGGGAAATCTACAATTTTTACAAGCCAGACGGCGTTGAATGTTGTAAGTAACAATATAGCCAATGTTAACACAGAGGGATATAGCCGTCAGGAAGTAGTGCTTGAAACATCCAGCGCAATACAGGTTAGAGGCGATTATATTGGCAGAGGGGTAAGGACATCTGAAATAAGAAGGCATTATGATAAATTCATACATCTGCAGATTATTGGACAGAAGCAGAGCTACGGGAGATCTTACTCGCTGGAACAGAGCCTCAGTCATATTGAGCAGATTTTTAATGAGACAAAAGGATTAGGTTTATATAATTCATTGCAGGACTATTTTAATTCCTGGCAGGCGGTTGCTTCCAATCCTGAGGGGTCTGCTCAAAGAACAACCCTGCTTCAGAAAGCAGGGGCACTTGTTCAGAATGCCAAACAGATAGAAAGAGATATTGAAGCTACGTTAAAAAATATAAATGATGAAATCGTCAATGTTGTGGATCAGGTAAATGCCCTGACGCCGCAAATTGTTGCATTGAATGAAAAGATCGGACTTATTGAGGGAGGCCAGTCAGGCAGCCAGGCCAGTTATATGAGAGATCAAAGGGACAGGTTGCTTAACGAACTTGCCGGACTGATAGATTATACATGGTATGAAGATGATAATGGCTATGTAACAGTCATGGCAGGCGGAAAAAGCCTCATAACTCCCAGGCAGGCCTTTGAACTTTCAACAACAGAGGACATAGAAGGAAACACAATTGTGACCTATGGGGGGGAAGATCTCACATCTTCTTTTCAGAAAGGGCAGCTTGGCGGATATATTGATGTAAGGAACGATATCAATGCAAACACGTTAACAGATTTAAGAAGGCTTGTTGCATCCCTTATAAAAGAAACAAACATCCAGCATCGCTCTGGTTACGGGCTTGACAGTTCTACAAATAATGATTTTTTTGATTCTCTGCAGATATATACACTTGATGATTCTTCAGGCGGATACATAACATCTGCAACAGTTGCGAATTTTTCATCCCTTACCCTTGATGAATATGATATAGAATTTATTGATGCGTCAAACTATGAAATATACAACAGGCGAACCGGAGCCCTTGTTACGTCAGGAGCGTATACGGCGGGAGACACTATTTCTTTCGATGGAATCGAAGTGGTTATTGACGGCTCTCCTGCTGCAAATGACAGTTTTTTTATAAGTCCCCTTATGGACGTGATTGAGAATTTTAGTGTAGCCCTGACAGACACCAATAAGATTGCAGCCGCTTCTTCGGACCAGACACTGCCCGGTGATAATACCAATGCCTTAAGTATGTTTCAGTTGTCGCAAACAGGGCTTTCAGATATTAACGGAGATACGTTTGAAGAATACTATCGGGGGATTATTTCCAATATCGGCGTTAACAGCAAGGCTGCAGAAGACAGCCTTTCGTATGATAATAATCTGCTTTTTGAATTGCAGAAAAAGAGAGAAGAATTATCCGGTGTTTCTCTCGATGAGGAAGCTGCCAATCTGATAAGATTTCAGCGCCAGTTTGAAGCAGGCGCACGCATATTGAAACTGACTGATGAATTACTGGAGACGCTTATAAATTTATGAGGATTACATCATTTTCAATATTCAACCAACTGACCAAATCCCTTCAGGAAGGGATGAATAAAATGTCTGTCTTGTCAGACAGGCTTTCTACAGGCAAGAAGATTAATAAACCGTCAGATGATGTATACGGCATGATGAGGGCGATGTCCTATAAGGTGACCCTGAATGAGATGGATCAGTACAGTAAAAACCTTGACGATGCTGAAAGCCAGTTAGCGCTGACGGATACTATAATGTCCTCTGTGGCTTCGGCCATAACCCGGGCCCGGGAGCTTGCTGTACAGGCTTCTTCGGGGACCCAGACTGCGGCAGACCGGGCAGCTGTTGCTGCAGAAATAGCCAGCCTGAGAGATGAAGTCCTGAGATTGTCAGAGACAAAGCTGGGAGAACGCTATATATTTTCAGGTTATAAAACCGATACCGAGCCTTTTGATGCCAGCTATAATTACACAGGTGATGCAAATGAAATAGATGTGCTTATTGACAGGGATTCTACAATGGCTGTAAATATTATCGGCACCTCAGCATTCAGCTATGGTGGAGAAACTTATTTTGAAACCTTGGACGATCTTTATAACGGCCTTGTTAATAATGATCAGTCAGTCATACAGTCTTCAATCACAGCGCTTGATAATGCGCTGGGACAGACTACAAATGTCCAGGCAGAGGTTGGAGCCAGGCTGAATAATCTTGACAGGTTGAGAAGTACATTACAGGAGCGGGATGCTTCATTCAAGACCCTGCTCTCAGATACTGAAGACACTGATATTGCAGAAACTATAAGTGAGCTTACTAAGATACAAGTCTCCCTTGAATCATTAAGGGCGTCAGGCGCAAAGGTTTTATCGCAGTCATTGCTGGATTTTTTACGATAGGAAAAAACTAAGAACTGGGAAGTAAGAAGTGAAATGAAAACAAGCAGTAGTTAAGATTTACTTTTCACTTCCCACTTCCCACTTCTCACTTTTTACTTTTTGGAACGGAGGCAGGATGCTGGTTTTGACAAGGAAGTCAGATGAATCAATAAAAATTGGCGACGATATCACAATTACTGTAGTTGAAATAAAGGGGAATGCAGTGAGGCTGGGAATTCAGGCGCCGGCTTCTCTCAGAATATACAGAAAAGAATTGTTCGAGAAAATAAGGCAGGAAAATCTGCTGGCATCAAGCCTTTTTATGGATGAATTTAAAAAGATAAATCAAGTGTTGGGGTCCAAAAAATGATAAAGCTTAATACTTCCAGATTCGGAGTCCTAGAAACAGCAGAAGAAAAAATCATAAATTTTTCTGATGGCCTTGTGGGACTGCCGGATCTGAAACGTTTTGTACTTGTTGATCACAAAGACACGCCTTTGAAATGGCTGCAGTCCCTCGACGACCCTGAGATGGCTTTTATAGTCGCCTCACCAGACGTTATGGCGATAGAATGTTCAATAGACCTGGATATGACGATAAAGAAATATCTCCAGCTTGAAAATAATGAAGACCTTGTTGTGCTTATGATTCTGAGAGTCAGCGGAGAAGATGTTATAGCCAATCTTCAAGGCCCCCTGGTAATAAATGCAAGTAATATGAAAGGCGCTCAGATAGTTTTAGAACGCCCTAAGAAAACCTGTCTGAAATAGGACAATATCCTCCCAAGTCTTTTCCTTACTCCTTAAATCTTTCCCCAAAATTTATCCTAATCTTATCTGGAAAAAAAATTTACAGTTGAAGCTAAAGTTTTAAAAAAAACATCCGATAAGAAAACTAATAAAGTAAATAAACAATGGTCAGGAAGGGGGTGATGAGAGAAGACAGACCGAATCTTTAAAAAATAAAAGCAGGCTTTGGCTTGCACAAATTTGGTAAGGAAACCAAATAGTCATAGGTAAAAGCTTATGACTGAAAATCAAGGAGGACAAAATGTCTTTAGTAGTTAACACTAACGTATTTGCATTAAATGCACAAAGAAACGTATCCCGAGTTCAGAATGGCCTTGGAACTGCAGTAGAGAGACTTTCATCAGGTTTAAGAATCAATTCAGCAAGAGATGATGCAGCAGGTCTTGCTATATCAAAGAAACTAAATGCGCAGGTAAAGAGTCTTAATCAGGCTATAAGAAATGCGCAGGACGGTATTTCCGTTGTTCAGACTGCTGAAGGCGGAATGAATGAAATTCACAACATCCTTACCAGGATGAGAGAGCTTGCTCAACAGGCTGCTACCGGCACTCTGTCATCTTCTGACAGGACCGCTCTGGATAATGAATTCCAGGACCTGAAGAGTGAAATTACGAGGATTTCAGACACTACAGAATTTAACGGGCTGACCCTCATGAACGGAAGCTTAAGCGCAAGCGGTGTATCGTTACAGGTAGGCATAAACAATACCGGACAGGACCGGATAACAATCAGCGGCAGCACCCTGGGAGATATTGACGCATCCTCTATCGGCCTTGGCGGAACTCAGTCCAGTATTGAAACCGCAGCTAATGCACAGTCCATGCTGACTCTGGTTGACTCTGCCTTAGCGGTGGTCTCTACGAGAAGAGGCACCCTCGGCGGTGTTCAGAACAGGCTCGGCAGCACCATTGCAAACCTCGGAATCGCAGCAGAGAATCTTGCATCAGCACAATCAAGAATTGTTGATGCTGATTTTGCGGTTGAGACTGCAAACCTTACAAAGAGTCAGATCATATTACAGGCAGGCATTGCCGTTCTTTCTCAGGCCAATGTACTTCCGCAGTATGCTCTGCAACTTTTGAAATAACTCTTTTTAAGGAGTAAATATTCAGGGGCGGGGTGAATTCTGCTCCGCCCTTGAAAAAAGTCTCAGGTATTGCAGGGAGATAATATGATAGAGGATACAATAAAAATAAATGATGGGAGTAAGTCAACAGTAGAAGTCAGGCGCCGCAATAATACGGGTACTGCAAAAAGAAAAGCAGAAGGAACAGCTAATGCTGACAACGTAACACAACATGAAAATAATAATGTGAAAGAGGCTATTGAGCGCATCAACGATGCAGCAAAATTTTTCGACCGGAAAATCCGAATTGAAGTGGAAAAAGATTTGAATATCATGATCGTGAAGGTGATAGATGGAGAGACGGATAATGTTATCCGTCAGATACCGCCCAAAGAACTTGTTGAGCTGTCAAAGCATGCAAAGGATTTAAAAGGGCTCCTGATAAATAAGGAGGGTTAATTTTATGGCGACATTTACTGTTGGTGGCCTTAGCACAGGCATAGACTATAATGATCTGATTGCCAAACTCATTGAAGCTAAGCGCCAGCCTATTAACATACTGGAAAAGAAAAAAACTTCGTACAACAATAAGATAACGCAATACAGCAATCTTTCTTCAAAACTTTCAAGCCTCAAAAGTGCGGCTGATAAACTTAAGACTTCCTCTAACTTTTATGCCAAGTCAGTAGCAGTAAGTGATGCCACTGTTTTGGATGCTACAGTTACAAGTTCTGCAGGGATAGGAAATTATTCCGTAACTGTGACGACTCTCGCTTCTGAAGAGCAGGAGGTGCATAGCGGGGTAGCCGCTTCGACCACTGTAATCAACAACAGTGGAAGCAGCAAGGTATTTCAGTATACATATGCCGGCACCCAGCGCAGCCTTACTGTTGTCAATGGAACTACTCTGGAAGGGCTTAGGGATCTTATTAATGATGATACAAGCAATCCCGGGGTAACAGCGACCATTGTCAATGACGGGGTCGGCGCTACACCTTACCGCCTGATTCTTAAGGGCAATGACAGCGGCTCTACAAAAACCATTACAATTGATGCAGGCACTACCCTGGACGGCACCGGCAGCACCACAAATTTTACATCTTCTACCTTTACACAGAAGAAGACAGCGGCTGATTCTGACATTACAATAGACGGCCTTCAGGTAAAGAGAAGCGGTAATTCCATTACAGATGTGATATCGGGAATGACTATAACTCTGGAGAAGGACGGCGCAGTATCAAGCAAGATAACAGTCACAGCGGACCGGGACGCCATAAAGGAACAGATAAATGACTTTGTGACTGCTTACAATGACGTAGTGGATCTTATAGCTGCCAACACAGATTATAATTCTACTACCAAAGTCAGCGGGGTGCTTACAGGTGAAGGCACTGCAAGAAATATCCAGAATAAATTAAGAAGCATCATATCAGGCACAGTATCAGGCCAGCCAAGTGACATGAACATACTGGCGCAGCTTGGAATAACAACAGACAGTGAAACAGGCAAACTTGAAGTAAGTTCCAGCACGCTGGAAACGAAACTCTCTGCTGATTTAACTGATGTTGCAACTCTGTTTACGACTGCTACAAATGGCGTGGCCAATCAGATATACGATTATATAACTGAGATTACCAGCACGGTTGACGGTTCCATAACACTCAGGGAAAAAGGCTTACAGGATGTTATTGAAAGCATAGACAGCACCATAAGGAATATGGAGTACAGGCTGGACCAGACAAAAGATGATCTGGTCCGGAGATTCACAGCATTGGAATCACTCATTAGCGGGTTTAATAGTGTTGGAAGTTTTCTGTCCAATTTCTCAAAAATGGCTTAGGAGGCAGTTGAATGGATATTTCAAATTACAGGAAAACAGTTCTTGCGGCTACGGACCGGGTACAGATTATATTGATGCTTTATGAGGGAACATTAAACCATATAAAAATTGCCAAACAAAAAATCGAAAGAGGAGACATACTGTCAAAAGGGTCTCACATTGGCAAGGCAACATTAATAGTCAGCGAGCTTTCCAATGTGCTGGATATGGAACAAGGCGGAGAAATATCAGCGAATCTGAGAAACCTCTATGATTTTATTCTCCAGCGTCTCCTTTATGCTAACCTGAACAACGATATGAATGCGCTGGAAGAAGCGGAAAAGGTAATTGATACAATCAAAGACGGCTGGAAAGAAATGATGAAAGAGGTAAGACAGCAGGTCCCCGCAGGAGTTTAGTTTAAGCTTCCTTACGAGCACGTCACTTTATTGACGGAATTTTGTCAATAACAAAATATCGCCTCAGGCTGAAGCCCCCTTAATTTTCTGCATTGCACCTATTAATTCAATATTCTTAACAGGTTGCGGTTGTATTCTTCATTAAATTATCTTTAATGGCCCCATCCGGAAATACTGGCAAAGGAATTGCAGACAATCCTCTATATGTTCTTTATGGTTAGGGAAGCAAGGAAGGACTGAAAATGAAAAAGAAGATAGCCATTGTCAGGGGATACAATCTTAATAAATGGGAGATGCAGAACTATGAAGCCCTTTCAGGCCTATATGATATCACAGCCTATACAACGAAGCCATCCAAGTTTGACATAAACCAGATCGAATTTCCGGTTGTGCAGCTTCCCTTTCAGTCCCCGGGGCTTACGTTATATATGGAGGGACTGGAGGATCATCTTGCGGACAAAGACCTCATTTACACTGCGGATATATCGTGGCTGTTTTCTGCTCAGGCTGTTGTTGCAAAGAAGAGGCATGGCTGCAAGATAGTCTGCCTGGAATGGGAAAATATTCCTTTCAATAATGAAGGAGATAAAACTGTAAGCAGGACCAAGGAAATAGTAAGGAACAACGCTGATCACTTTATTGCTGTTACTGAAAGAGCCAAAGAGGCCCTTATACTTGAAGGGGTGTCAGAAGAAATAATAGACGTTATCCCTATGGGGGTTGATTTAAATAAATTCAGACCCTCTGACGCAGATACGCTTAAAGACCGGAACGAACTGAAACTGAATAACAAAGATATAGTCATTCTCTTTGTCGGAAGAATAGTATGGGAAAAGGGTATATATGACATCATTCACGCTGCAGCAAGAATTTTCAAAGACACTCTGTTAAGGGGATTACCGATAAAATTTCTTCTGGCAGGAAACGGCATTGAATTGAACATATTGCGTAACCGGGCCGGAAGTCTTGGCATTTCAGACCGCATTATTTTTCTTGAAAGTCATCCCTATGACAAAATGCACAGACTGCATAACATGGCAGATATTTTTATTTTACCCAGCATTCCCTCGACGACCTGGCAGGAACAGTTCGGCATGGCGCTTGTAGAAAGTATGGCTTGCGGAAAGCCTGTCGTCTCCACAATGTCAGGTTCGATATCTGAAGTGGTTGGGGATGCGGGGCTTCTTGTTCAGCCTAATGATCACCTTTCCCTGTATCAGGCGATAAAAAAAATAATATTGGATAAAGCGTTCAGAGACAGTTTGGGTCAGATGGCGCTGGCCAGGGCTGTTAATAACTTTGATGCGGGAAAGACTGCTGAAAAAGTTAGTGAAGTTTTTGAAAAAGTTCTGTCGCGCAGAATATTAAATGACGATATCAAAACGGGTTATGAGCAAGGCTTGAAATTCTGGGAAACCGGTGAGCAGGAGAAAGGTTTTCAGATGGTTTGCAGCGCTTTCAATGAAGATCCGGATAACAGAGAGGTCCTGAACTCAATTGTAAAGATGGGTTGTAGAATCGGGAAACCCGATGTTGCAGAGCAGGCGTTACGGGAATATCTTATCTATCATCCTGCAGATATTGAAGCCCTCATTACAAGGGCCGGGATACTGTTTGATGTGAATAAATTGGAGCAGGCCGCAGAAGAGCTGCAGAAGGTATTTCTGTTTGAACCTGAAAACCAAAAGGCTGCCGCATTGATGGAAAAACTGAAAATAGCTGTCAGTTGACAGATTTTTTAATAACTATAAAAGGAAAGGGGATATGCATGGAAAATACTGTTGTCAGGAGTGATGCAGGAGTAAGCATTGCGGACAAGATAAAAACTGTCTCTTTGCTTTATGACGGAGCGCTTAATTTCATGCAGGTTACAAAAAAGAAGATCGAACATGGCGATTCATACGGAAAGGAACAATACGTAAAAAAGACAATTGCAATTGTGGAAGAGCTGTCGAGATCTTTAAACCCGGAAGGAGGCGAGATAGCACAAAATCTCCAGAAACTTTATGAATACGTTCTCATCAGCCTCCAGCGTACTGATAAGCAGAATGATCTGAAGGCGCTTGATGACGCAGGAAAGGTTTTAGGAATTTTAAGAGACACCTGGAAGGAAATACAGGAAATTGAAAAATGTAAGATCTGACTGCAGATATTTTGCCGGAGATAAACCCTGCAGATTCCATAAGATAAGCGGAGTAAAATGCGGTTCTTGTCAGCAATACGCTGTTGCAGACAAGAAGGTCTTAATAATTAAACTTGGAGCGCCTGGCGATGTACTGCGTACCACTCCGGTGCTGATGGAATTAAAATGGCAGAATCCGGCGGTTCACATCACATGGATTACAGAAAAGAGGTCTTTACCACTGTTAGAGCATAATCCCTATATTGACAGATTGTGGGAATATTCAGCAGAGGTTATTGCGAGGCTTTATATAGAGGAATTTGATCTTGTGCTGAGCCTCGATAATTCCGGAGACTGTGCTTCTTTTGCATCACTTGCAAAAAGCCGGGAGAAACTTGGATATGGACTTAATGAAAAAGGGGTCATATTCCCTTTCAATAAAGAGGCCGAGGCCTGGCTTGAGATGGCCGTATTTGATGATATTAAGAAGGCTAACAGGCGGACCTATCAGGATCATATATTCAGTATCTGCAGATTGAAATTTGATCCTTATCTTCATGAGATAGTATTAAATCTTAAAGATGATGAAAAAATATTCGGGAGAAAATTTGCACTGACGTATGGAATAGAGGAATCAGACCTGGTGGTTGGCATGAATATAGGGTCAGGCGGACGCTGGCCTATGAAACGGTGGAAAGACGAAGGCTTTATTGAGCTGATTGAAAGACTGTCAAAAGAAGAAAAGGTTAAGGTTGTTCTTCTTGGAGGTCCTGAGGAAGTGGAAAGGGCTGAAAAAATAAAAAATGACCTTGACACAAAGGGAATAAATATCATTGACGGCGGGTGCAACAATACGTTGAGAAATTTTATCGCCCTTGTTGATGTCTGCGATGTGGTTGTTACAGGAGATACACTGGCAATGCATATTGCGGCAGGCATGAAGAAGTATGTGGTGGCATTTTTTGGACCCACTTCTGCAGCAGAGATAGAACTGTATGGGCGGGGGATTAAATTAATGCCAGAAAAAGAATGCATATGCTGTTACAGACAAAGATGCGAGATCAGGCCGTATTGTGTCGAAAGCATCACCGTTGATAAGTTTTTAATAGCTGTGAAGGAATGTCTGAACAGGTATGACCTGACAATTGAAACTCCTGAAAAACATCATGCGCTTATGTGAGGGAGAATAATGTGAAACTGCCGGTAAACATATCACATTTTGACATCGAAACAGTCCGGGGATGTTTCTTGAGATGCAGGTGGTGTCCGCTTGATAAAAACAAACCTTATCAGTTTATGGAGCTGGACCTTTTTGAGAGGATAATTGATGAGATTGAAAGGGCAGGAGCAGGATATCAAAGGATAGACCTTTTCAGAGGGGGAGAGCCTTTTCTTTATCCTGATATCAGATCTCTTCTTTCAACACTGGAAAACAGAAAAATGTCCTGCGGGAGGACTGCAGGTTTTTTTACAAATGGGATGGCCCTTAATAATGAACATATAAGTGCGATAGTAGAGTCGCCTCTGAATATGGAGATAGTTTTTAGCGTGGACGGAGTGGGCACGAGGGAAAGCTTTGAATATATGCGTTTGGGAGCCAAATGGGATGTCATCAAAAAGAATATATTGTTTCTGTCGGAAACAAGAAGAGGATCTGCTTACGGAAGACTGAAGAAGATTGCTGTCTCAACAATTATTCCCCGTCAGGAGGCCGTACCATTTCAGGTTCCCAGTAAAGAAATAATATATAAAGCATTTAAGAAAGAGTTCATGCCGCTTGGAGTTGATGAATTTTATTACCGCGACATACACAGATACAACGGACAGGTTTACTTGGACGGCATGCCTGACAAAGAGATGAGAAACGGGCCCTGCTGTTTTGTAAAAAGGGGCGGGATATCCATTCTCGTGGACGGCAGGGTTTCGGCATGTTGCGGCGATCTGGCAGACACACTTATTGTCGGAGATTTAAAAAATGAAACGCTTGAAGAAATATTCTACGGGCGCAGGTTGCTGTCCATAAGAGAGAAGATGTTAGCAGGAGAACGATTTAAACTGGAAGTTTGCGGAACGTGTGATCTGAGGTGATATTTCTATGTATATACTTGGCATAAATGCTTTTTATCATGACGCAGCGGCAGCCCTGCTTAAGGACGGCAGGATCGTTGCAATGGCGGAAGAAGAAAGGTTTATCCGTAAGAAACATGCCGAAGGCGCTTTTCCGCATCATGCAATAAAATTTTGTCTTGAGCATGAAGGGATCACATTCAGGGACGTTGAATATATGACCTTTATGCACGACATCAGGGCTATTCTCTCCAACGATCCGGTTATAGAGCCGATTAAGAGTTCCTTTGCAGCACAGCCGAATTTATATGAAAAGTTCCGGGAAACCTTTAAGGGACATCTTGATTATCTCGAAGCTTACTGCAGGGAAAAAGCCATGGCCCTGAAAATAGTTTCCCATCATGACTGCCATCTGGCTTCCGCATTTTTTGGCTCTGACTTTGATGAGGCAAATATTATATCCATTGACGGCAGGGGAGACAAAGAAACTGCTGTGTTAGCTTTTGGAAAGGGAAGCACTATAAGAAAGCTCCTTTCTGTTCCCATGCCTCACTCACTGGGTCTTATTTATACGGCAGTAACGGACCTTCTCGGGTTCAGACCTTTTGACGGAGAAGGAAAGGTTATGGGACTGGCCCCGTATGGAAAGGACCGGTTTCGGGAAATATTCAACGAAATTGTTTATCCGGCGTCACAGGGTTTTGAGACAAGAACAGAATATTATTATCCATTGGTATATGGGTTCATACAGGGCAAGAGCAGGTTAGAAGAAATATTTGGGAATAAGAGGACGCCTCATAATAATTCCATAAATGGCCTGGATGAAGATATTGCCTGTTCCCTTCAGAGCAAAACCGAAGAAATTGTTTCACATCTTGTGGACCTGCTTTATTCGATGACGGGATGTAGAAATTTCTGTCTGGCCGGAGGTGTGGCCTTAAATGCAAAGATGAACGGGCTGTTGCTGAAGAAATCAAATGTTGAAAATATATATATTCAGCCTATAGCCAATGATGCGGGATGTGCCCTGGGCGGCCCTATGCATCTTTATAATGAACTTACTGGCAGAAGGCCTGACAGGACAAACACTGTATATTTGGGCCCCTCTTATGACAATGATTCATTAAGACATATTTTAAAAATGAGCGGTCTTAACTATATGGAGTCATCTGATATTGTTGCTGATTGTGCAGCCATGCTTTCAGAAGGAAAGATTATTGGATGGTTTCAGGGAAGAATGGAGGTGGGTCCAAGGGCGCTCGGAAACCGTTCAATTCTTGCCAATCCTGCAGATCCTCGTATGAAGGACCGGATGAACAACAAAGTAAAGAGAAGGGAGCCATGGAGGCCCTTTGCAGCTTCGATCCTTTCAGATTTTAAAGAAGAGTATCTTGAAAATGCATACGATGCACCGTTTATGATACTGAATTTTGGCGTAACGGAAAAGGCAAAAAGAGACCTGACGTCTGCAATCCATATTGATTTTACAACCAGACCCCAGACCGTAAGCGAAAGCCAAAATCCCCTTTATTATCATCTGATAAAAGAGTTCGGAAGACTAACAGGTGTTTCAGGCTTGCTTAATACGTCATTCAATCTTGCTGGTGAACCTATTGTATTAACTCCGGAAGATGCATATAAGGACCTTATCAATTCGGACATGGATGCTCTTGCAATTGGCAACTTCATAGTGCAGAAACAGGGGAAGAGAAAAATTGTTTCATCCGGATTTGCAGAGGTGCAAAGAGATTACAAGCTGTCCTTTGACCAGTATCAAAGGTACAAAATGGTTACAGACATCATTAATGATGAAAGAATAAATAACGTCCTGAATATTCTTGACATAGGAAGCGGCCCTGTAGATATCAGCGAGTTTCTGCCTGACGACAAAATAACGAGGCTGGACACAGAGAACAGGAGTGAAGCTGGATATATATGCGGGAGTGCGCTGGACCTGCCGTTCAGGGACGGTTCTTTTGATGTCGTTATTTCCTGCGACATGTTTGAACATATAAGGGCTGAAGATAGAGAGGCTTTTCTCAATGAGATGGACAGGGTCTCAAAGCAGATGTTTATTATTGCCTGTCCTTTCAGCAGCAGTGCAGTTGAAAAAGCAGAAGCAAAGGTTAATTCATTTTACAAGGACCTGTTCGGCTACGAGCATAAATGGCTTATTGAACATAGAGAGACTGGTTTGCCCTCTATGGAAATGCTCAAAACATGGGTTTGCACAAAGGGTTATGGGGCTGAAATTTTATATAATGGATCACTTGATACATGGCTGCCGATGATGTTTCTCGGCACATATCTGGAAAAGCAGAGCGCATGGGAAATTTATTTCAGACTGAACAATATCTATATACGTGAAATATATTCCGGTGATAATTATTCCCCTTCATACAGGAATATAGTCGCAGTAAAAAGGGGGCTGACAGAGATAAAAGATAATCCCTTATATGGAGAAACGTATAAGAATAAAGATCTGTCCATGATGATATGGTCTTCGCTGGTTGAAAAAGTTAAGGAAGACACCGGATTACTTTTCAATATCATAGATAAAGATTATGAGAGAGAAACAGTAGAGAAACTGGTGAGATCAATTGCTTCCAGTGAATTCCTTCTCAGGCATTTCAGAGACAGAGTGGAGGGTTTTATAAGGAGCACACAATCTGAGGATGATAGTATAACCAAGAAACTGCTTGAATTTACGGAACCGTTTAAAGTGTTGCCTTATGATTTTCTTGAGGACCTGAGTAAACGTTACAGAAATGGCAATGTTAATGCAGATGTAATGACAAAGATATTATGTATGTATATTGAAGCAAAGCCTGACAGCGCAAAGGGATGGAATAATCTCGGAGTAGTTTTTTCAGAAAGAGGAGATACGGTTGAGGCAAAATATGCCTTCTTCAACGCATGTCTTCTTGATTGCCCTGTTGCATACAGGAACTTATGGCATCTGTATCTAATTTTAGATGAAAGTGAAAGTGCGGAGAAGGTTATGGATGAGGGGATAAAGAAAGGCCTGGATGCAGTCTGTTTTGATGCGCTTTCTTCACATAAAGCAGAGGCTCTTGCAAAAGAAGCAGGGCTTTTACTCGAAAGGGTGCATAGAAACAGAGAGATAATGGACACCCTGCAGACAGAGAAGGAACGCCTTAAACTTACATTGGAGAAGTACAGGAAATTTACTGAAGTTGCCGAAAAAGTTATTGGGGAAAAAGAAGCTTATATATCTGATATTAAATCAGTTATCAAAGATAATGAACAAAAAGTGCAGGTGATGTCAGAGACGGTGCAGCAGTTTGATAAGGCCCTGCCTGCAATTAAAAAAATTACAGAGAGTATCAACGGGAACCATGAAATTAACGGGTTGCTATTGAAGCTTGGAGAATTATGTTTTGAATTTGGCTCCTCTGTCTGCGCCGGATACCTTTTTGAAAAAGTCCTTTCTTCAGAACCTCAGAACTGTGAGGCTTTGAACAACCTGGGGGTTTTGAATATTCAGAAGGGAGATTATGAAACAGCAAGGGATCTTTTTATTAGAGCCTTGATTGCAAGTCCGGGAAATAAGGAAGCAAGTATAAATCTTGACTTACTAAGTCAGGAAAAATGTGAAACGACAATAAAAGAAAGGACGGGAAAATGAAAATTGCCCTTATACAGACACCAAGCTGGGGGATTAAAAGTCCGCCCTTTGCATCAGCTACCCTCTCTGCGTATCTGCGAAAGCATGGATACAAAGTTTACAAGAGGGATTTGAATATTGAACTTTACAATGCCTGTCAGGGAAGTTGTTATCAGGAAAAGTGGAAACTCAATGAGCCGTTCTGGGGAGTACCGGAGATGGTTGAGAAGTTCTTCTCTGATTATAAAAAAGTGATAGACAGTATGGTGGATGATATTATTCAGTCCGGTGCGAAGCTCGTCGGTTTTACTACCTTATGGAGCAATATAAATACAGCACTTCTCCTTGCACAGGAGATTAAGAAAATGGCTTCTGATATTTATATCGTAATGGGAGGCCCCCAGTGCAGCAGGACCAGAGACGGTGAGAAGATAATGTCTTTGCCGTACGTTGATTTTACAGTTCACGGTGAAGGTGAGGAGACCCTGCTGGAGCTTGTTCAGGCCCTGGATAAGAAGAAAGACCCTGTTGGGATCAGGGGCCTGTTCTGTAAATCTGATGGAAAGGCAGTTTACGGAGGAGACCGGGCGCTGATAGCCGATCTTAATACTCTTCCATTTGCAGATTATGACGATTATGACCTTTCACTTTACCAAAAACCGATTATGCTTCCGGTCTCAACATCAAGAGGCTGCCCGAACAGATGCGTCTATTGTGATGAAAAGCAGTTCTGGAACAGATACCGGTTCCGGACCGGAGAAAGGATATTCAGGGAGATCGAGCATTTTGTTAATAAATACGGAGTGAACAGATTTGAGTTCTGTGATTCTCTTGTTAACGGTCATGTTGTTGCGCTTGAAAAATTTTGCGATCTGGTTATAGAGAATAAACTTGAGATCGAATGGATGGGACAGGCTGCGGTGCATTCACGTATGACAAAGGACGTTCTCGGAAAGATCAAGGATTCAGGCTGCTTTCATTTGTGCTTTGGCATGGAACATACTTCAAAACTGCTCCTTTATAAGATGGGTAAGGTCATGTGCAACAAGACGGATTTTGACAAGCTCATCCGGGACTGTGATGAAGTTGAACTGGGAGTAGGGTTGAACTGGATGTTTGGATATCCCGGAGAGACAGATGAAGATTTTCAGGCTGATCTTGATTTCTTTACCCGTAACGCCCCGTATATGAAAAGAGTTTCGGTAAATCCGAGCCCTGGATTTTGCGGCTTTACCGAAGGATGTGAGGCCTACAAATTTCCTGAGAAATATGAGGTAAAGCTTCATCAGAATGCAATGTACTGGGAATCGGTTGATGGAACAAATACCTTCCCTGCGAGGCTGGATAAATATCAGCGTTTCACGAGGCATCTTCAGGCGCTTGGTGTTGTAATTACCTTCCAGCCTTTTGAGGATGAAGATAAAGAGAAAGGCGAATATTATTTTGCAAAGGAGAATTACGAAAGGGCCATATTCTATCTTGAATCTTCCCTGCGGAATAAAGGGTACACATTACAGAAATTCAATGTCCTCACAGAGTGCTATCACAGAAGCGGCATGCTTTATAAAGCACTGGATCTATACAGGGAACTTGTAAAGAACGGTCTTGATAGAAAGGATAGATTTGAGGTCGAGAAGTCCCTGAGAAAGGTCTTCCCTTTCCTTACAACAAAAGACCTTTACAGCCTCGTTGAATCATATGATTTGGCATTGATACAGGCGCCGGCCTGGGGCATCAATACCCCGCCTCTTGCGACAGCCACACTTACCGCTTTTATGCGGAATGAAGGATACAAAGTGATCCCTCTGGATTTCAATATTGCCTCGTTACATATCAGGAGTGAACAGTTTATGAGATCGTGGGATCTGGCAGAATCGCTTGTATTCTGGTATACGAAGGAAGACGTCATGAGATTTGCAACAGCGCATAAGGCATATCTCGAGAGATGGACTGATTATGCTATAGGCAGTGGAGCCGGTGTCATAGGATTCAGTATCTATGGCTCTTCCCTTCATATGAGTTTGTATCTTGCGGAGTTGATCAAGAAGAAGAAAGAATCAGTTGTAGTTGTTTTTGGAGGACCGCATATGAGCAGGTTCATGGCTGGAACGAGCACTATCGAGAGTCCTTATGTTGATATAGTAGTGGACGGGGAAGGCGAACTTACCCTCAAGGAGATAATGCAGAGGCTCAAAGAGGGAAAGGAACTCTATGGATGCAGGGGAACCATCCAGAAGGCCCCCGAAGGTGTGAAAATCTTTGAAGAGAGGGAATTGATAAAAGACATAAGTCATCTGCCTTATCCTGATTTTACTGATTTTGATTTTAAACTCTATGCCAAGCCGGAAAGCCTGCCCATGATGTCAAGCAGGGGATGTCCAAACCGCTGTATCTATTGCAATGAAAAACCTTTCTGGAAGAGATACAGAGCCAGGAATGCTGACAGCATGTTCAATGAATTTATGCATCAGTTGAAACTGTACCCTCGGATAAAGTTCATAGAATTTCATGACAGTGTTATAAACGGCAATATCAGGGAACTCGAAAGGTTCTGCGATCTTATTATAGAAAATAACATCAAAGTCTACTGGTCCGGTCAGGCTGTAATCAGAAAAGAAATGGATTTTCGCCTGTTATCAAAACTCGGAAGGGCCGGATGCATATCTTTGGGCTATGGGGTTGAGACGGCTTCTACAATTCTTATGGAGAGCATAGGCAAGGTTTTATCCAAAGACTCTGATATAGGAAGGATACTTGCAGAGGGCCGGAAGGCCGGAGTAAATAATTCGGTTAATTTCATGTTTGGCCTGCCTGGAGAGACCGAAGAAGACTTTACTGAAGTCTTAAAATTTTTAAGGAAGAACAAAGACTATATCGGCACCGTAAATCCAAGCCCTTCTTTTTGCGGATTTGCCCCGGGCACGAAAGGCTATGAAGAGCCTGAAAAATATGGGATTGATTTCAGCGATGGTCCTGTTTTCTGGAAGTCAGATAACGGGAGGAATAATTACGAGGTGAGATTGCACAGGTTTGAAGCCTTCTGCAGACTTGTTGACGATTTAAAGATTGATACAACATATCCGCACAGAAAGCTTCTTAACAGGGATGAAATGCTGAGGGACTATTACCTTAAAACAGGACAGATAAAAAAGGCGCTGCCGCATTTATTTAATCTGCTGGTTTCGAACAAGGACAGCGAACCCGATTGTCAGGATTTTTTGCGGAACTGGGATGAGGCGTCGCCTTTGCTCAGGAATATTATTTTTGACAAGAATGCAAACGGTGCATTGATAGTAAAGACCTTCCGGGAATTTGTTGAGCGGAGGGTGGAGGAGTGGATTGAGGCTGGAGATATGAAAGGGGCGTCTTCAATACTGTTAGAGGCCTTAGAAGTGGATAAAACATATACGGACTATTACCTCCTTCTTGCAGAGTTATACATAAAACTCGAAGAGTTTGAAGAAGCGTTAAAGGTGCTTGAAGCCCTTATGGAAGAAAGACCTGATTACGAGCCGGCAAGAGGTTATGCAGAGCAGATAAAGAAACATCTAAGAAAGGCTGTTGCCGTATGAATCTATTCTCTTTTTTTGAAGCCCACAGCAACCCGCTTGTTCGATTGATGGACCGAATCGGGAAAAGTGAGCGGATAAAGGCTCAAGGCTTTTCTGAAAAGATGCTTGTTGTGCTTGTCAGAATGATGAGCATGCTGCTGCCATACCTATTTTTTGTAGAAGGGTTTCTGACTGGTATTTATCTGAAAGTAAGAGGCAAAAAAGACTTTTGTTCAGTTAAAAACCGGAAAAAGGAAGTGTCTGTTGTTATCCTCAACTGGAATGGAGAGGGGGTACTCTCTGAATGTTTATTACATCTTGAAAGAGCCTTGAGAAATACACCTGGAGAACATGAAGTTATTGTGGTGGATAATAACAGCGCTGATAAGAGTGTCGAAATGCTGCGCAATAACTTCCCAAAGGTAAAGGTTGTTGAGTCAAAGAGAAATTCAGGTTTTTCTCATGGAAACAACAGAGGAGTAAAAGTAGCGAGTAAGGACCTCATTATGCTCCTGAATAATGACGTGTTGTTGTCAGAGGATACATTCACAAGACTTCTGACACATTTTGATGATGAGAAAGTTTTTGCAGCAGCTCCCAGAATGGTCCTTGAAGACGGCAGTCTGAATGAAGGACATTCCTGGGGTGAATTCAGAGACGGGATGCTCCTTTTCTACAACGAGAGGCAGTCCAGGAAATTTGAAATAATAGACAAACCTTCCGTTACTCTTTATCCGATAGGGGCCTGTGCTGTTATGGACAGAAGAATATATTGGCAACTGGGCGGCCTCGATACCATGTTAAACCCTTTTTACTGGGAAGACGATGATTTGGGTTACAGGGCGCTTAAAAGAGGATATAGAGTTATATATGATCCTTTGGTTACAGTTCTTCACAAAAATGCTGTGAGCAGCGCAAAACTTCCCCCTGCTTATCTTACTGCTGTTAAAGAGAAAAATATGCTGCTTTTCCTCTGGAAGAATCTTACGTACAAACCATATTTAAAAGAGTATCTGAGGAGCCTCTCACAACGGATAGATATTGCCATCAAAAGAAAAAATTACACACATATCATGGCATATATCCTTGCATTTCTTCAGATGGGAGAGGTTTTAAAAAGGAGGATTCTGGAAAGCTCATGGAGCAGGCTTTCAGACAAGGAAGCGCTTGCACTTACCAGAAAGGAAAGAAAGGTGCAGAATGTTTCTCATAAGAAACAGCATATATTGCTTGTCACTCCTTTTCCTCCTTATCCGCTGAATAACGGCGGAGCCCTGCGGGTTTATAATCTGGTAAGGAATCTGAACATGCAGTTTGATTTCACGCTTCTGAGTTTTGTTGAATCAAAGGCCCAGATGGCATATGTTCAGGAATATAAACACCTGTTCAGGGATGTGCATTTAATTGAAAGAAAACCTACTCTTGCCAAAACAATAATGAAGAACGAATTACCTGAGAACTATTCCCACTACATCTGCAGTAACATGGCGAAAAGCCTTCAGAATATCCTGTCAACAAACGGAGTGGACTTTGTTCAGGTGGAATTTCCGTGGATGGCTTACTACGGCAGCCTGGTCCATAACCGTCCAACTATATTTGTGGAACATGACGTTGGAAATATGTTTTTTGGAAAAAGTTTTTTAAGGCCGGAGAAGGGGATAAAACGTATTGTTACACCTCTGAAGGCTCTTAACTATGAAAACGCATTTATAGAATCATATGACAAGGTAGTTACTGTTACAGAAAAGGATAAAGAGGTTCTTAACGTACTCTTCCCGTCTGTCAATGTAACAAGTATTGAGACTGGTGTTGATACAGAAGCGTTTCTCTATGCCTACAAAAACAATACCAGAAAGAATCTCGTGTATTTGGGTTCATACCGTCATTATCCAAATGAAGACGCCGTGGTTTATTTTGTGGAGGAGATTTTCCCTTTGATAAAAGAAAAGGATGGAGATGTAAAGCTGACTCTCGTGGGAAGCCATCCGACAAGGAGGATAAATCGCCTGAAGGGCCGGGAAGACATAGTCATAACAGGCACTGTGCCGGATGTAAAATCGTATCTGGAAAACGGAACAGTATTTATTGCGCCTGTATGCCTCGGCGGCGGGATAAAAGGGAAGATACTCGAGGCGATGGCAGTAGGGTTGCCGGTTGTGGCTACGCCTCTTGCAGCAACAGGACTGGGGGCCCGGGACGGTGAGAATATTCTCATCGGGGCTACGCCAGGAGAGTTTGCTGAAAAAGTCCTGAGTCTTCTTTCGGACGATATAATGAGGGAAAAAATTTCACTAAACGGCAGGCGGCTTATTGAAGAGAGGTTCGACTGGAAAGTGCTGGCAAAGAAGATGAAAGCGGTATATGCGGAGCTGGTGTGAGCAATATTATGACTGTTAATGAATGGATAGAAAAGAGCAAGCGGATGATTATGGAAGGGGCCAAAAACCTTCCTGATTTTGATGCGCCTGAACATGAATTCCAGGAGCTTCATATCGAACTCACATATGCCTGCAATCTGAGATGCCGGATGTGCAATGTCTGGAACGTATACGGTAACGACAGGCTTATGCCTAAAAAAGAAATGTCAGTTGAGGAGCTTGTTGACTATATTGAAGAATCGAGGATACTGAGAAGGACCAGCGGGGTTGTGATATCAGGCGGAGAGCCATTTCTGAAGAGGGGTTTTCAGGATCTCTGTATATATTTTCTGACGCACTTTCCGAATATAAGAACAGGTATCCTTTCAAATCTGTATCATGGTGAACTGATAATCAGAAAATTAAAAGACCTTGCGTCATATATAAACAGGCTGTGGATTGGCACATCGCTGGACGGGCTTGCAGAACTTCATAACAATACAAGAGGGGTCCGTGACGCCTTTTTACACTTTCAGAGCAGCCTCAAGATGTTAAATATGACCTTCCCCGAACTTCCCATAGTAGTCAATTATACCCTTACAACTGACAATTATCGTGGAATCTATGAAACCCACAGGTTCTGCAGAGAACGCAATCTGGATCTCAGTATACAATTCCCGGTTCCCTGGAAAGGAGCGGAGGTATTTACGTTTAATGAAGAGCAATTGAAAGATATAGAAATGCAACTTGTGCAGATCATGGAGGATGCAGTCAGAGATTACGAATCTCATAAGATGGATGATAAAGGCTTGATGGCGAAACTTTATTACCTTTCAGGCCTGATGGATTATCAGAGAGATCCCAGGAGGGTTTTCAAACGCTGTGTGGCAGGCAGGAGGTTTACTGCTATAAGCCCTGAGGGAAAGATATATTTCTGCCCGATATTGAAGAACATGATTGTGGGAGACCTGAGAGACAAACCGTTTGATGAAATATGGAGCGGCAGGAAAGCTCAGGCATTGCGGAGAAAAATTGATAAGGGCTTTTGTGACTGCTGGCTGAATTGCACTATTTATCCTAATGCAAGTGAATCTCTTGCAGGAAAAAAGGTTGTTAGAGAGAGTGAAAATTTCTTCAGGAAAGTCTTCGGAGAGATACTGGCAGGAAAATGAGAAGAGAAATGATTCTGGCAAAACGGGAAGTATATAGCATAAGGCTGCATAAGCTGCTGGCCCGGCTTCTTTTGGGTTTCGAGCATATCGGGCTGGCAGGGAAAAATATTATTTTTCTCTTTTCACGGAGAGCGCAGGCTTTGGAATTAATGAGGACCGGAGAGATTTTTGAGATGCAGGGAGAAACAGAGGAGGCGCTTGAGTATTTTGAAAAAGCTTTGAACAGGTGTCCCAGACTGTATGATGTAAATTTGAACCTCTGCAGATGTTATCTGAGACTGCTTTCAGTCAATAAAGCAAAAGAACACGGTTTAAGATTTTTAAAACACAATCCTGATAATTCTGAAATCAATCTCTATATAGGAGTTATTTATTATTATGAAAATAAAATTTCAGAGGCGCTTGCAAGTTTGAAAAAGGCAGAGGAATTAATGCCGTCTAAAGATAAGAAGAGGGCGTCTGCATTAGAGTACATTGCTGAATGTTATATGAAGCATGGAGAGCATAAGGAGGCTGTAAGACATTTTGAGGAATCTATTGCGATGTATCCTCGCAGCACAGGAGAAAAGAGATTTGTGAGTCTTGGTGAGGGGTACTATTTATTGAACAAAAAAGAAGAAGCGTTACAGTCTTTCAAAAAAGCTCTTGAGTTGAATCCTGATAATTATGAAGCATGGAACAATATCGGCGTGCTTATGTGGTCTGTAAATAAATTAGAGGATGCTTATAAATATTTTAAGAAGGCTCTTGATATAAAGCCGGATTATAAGGAAGCGCGGACCAATATTGATGAGATGCGGGAAAGCATTAAATCTGTGAAAGGCTACGCAAGGAATAAAGTTAATTACTGAAGATCCATTTTATGAAGACATGTGTGAAAGATAAATTTTCACTCGTTGAGACAAAAAAAGGCGGCCTCTCACTGCGTGTAACAGGAGAGGACGGTCTGTCAAAAACGCTTCACAGCCTTTACGATCCGGAAGCAGAGGCAAGTTCTATTGTTGATGCATTTGATTTTGATGGCAAAGGAATACTTGTCATACTCGGTCTCGGACTCGGTTATCATGTTGCAGAGTTTTCAAGGAAATATCCTGAAGCAGAGATTCTGGTAATTGAAGCATTTCATGAAATATGGGAAATTGCAAAAGAATATGGTCCTGTTTTTGGAGGCAATGTTAAATTTATCACGGGACTTTCTTATTCTGATGCAATCAGAAAAATAACCGACTGCCAGATGAAAAACGGAATAAAGTCTCTTTCAGTATTGGCACTGCCTGCTGTTGTTTCAACTTTTCCTGCATACTATCAACCGATATTCGATTCATTAAAGAGAACCATGTCCATAAGGTTATGGGACAAACTCAAATACCCGAAATTCAATAAGGATCTCCTCAGCATTATATTGATAGATTCAGGTTATTTTCTTGTTAAAGAAGTTGAGAAGGCTTTAAAGTTGCTGGGCCATAAAGTGGTCAAGATATCGGATAGAAAAGGCGCTGATAGTGGTGACATCATAGCAAAATATATTGAAACGATATTGGAAATAAAACCTGATTTCATATTGACGATAAACCATTTGGGTTTTGACGAAGAAGGCGTCCTGGCATCATTCTTCAGATCCATTGAGATGCCTGTTGCATCATGGTATGTGGACAGCCCAAATCTTATAGTGAAGGCTTTTAATAGAAATGTTTCTCCTTATGTATCTTTGTTCTTATGGGACCGGACTTATATTGAGGACATGAAGGTCACCGGGTTTGAAGCAGTTAATTATTTGCCACTTGCTACGGATGAGAATATTTTTAAGCCGATGAAAAGACAGGGGCAAGAAGTAAGGGGCAAGGGGCAAGGGTATGAATGCGATGTGGGGTTTGTCGGCAACTCAATGGCGGAGCCGGTGAATGGATGGATGTTGAAGGTCCATAAGGAATATCATCCTTATATAGAGAGGCTGGCAGAGGAACTGGCCTGCGGAAATGCACCCCTTAATCCGGCAGAACCTCCGGCTGTAGAATTGGATGAAAAAAGCAGGATGGACTTTGATGCTGCGGTCCTATGGCGGGCAACGCTTCTCTACAGGCTTTCATGCATAAAGCAGCTTGAGAAATTTGGTCTTCATATCCATGGCGACAGCGGATGGAACAATCTTCTAAATAACAGAGATGTCAAACTTTTGCCCCCGCTGAACTATTACAAAGAGCTTCCATACTTTTATAACACCTGTAAAATTA
Organism: Nitrospira japonica; assembly: GCA_020723105.1. Taxonomy (GTDB): domain Bacteria; phylum Nitrospirota; class Thermodesulfovibrionia; order UBA6902; family UBA6902; genus SURF-23. Next base: position 41,271 of record DYJL01000018.1, read on the forward strand.
ATTTTAATGCAACACATCTGCAGATGAAGGAAGCTGTCAATCAGAGGGTTTTTGATGTTCCTGCATGCGGCGCTTTCCTGCTGACCGACCACCAGAAAAGTCTTGAGGATCTTTTTGAAGTGAACAGAGAGATCATTGTGTATAAGGAAAAGGGTGAAATTCCGGAGATTGTGAAATATTATCTCGATAATCCGGACAAGAGAGAGGACGTAGCAAGAAAAGGCATGGAGCGGGTACTGAAAGAGCATACATATAAACACAGACTCGGTAAATTAATTGATTTAATGAGAGAAAAATATAATTAGACGCCAAGTTAATGGAGAGAAATGATATGGAAAATCATGCAAAGGATATTCTGTTTATTGTAGGTCCGAAATGCGACGTACTTAGTCCGCCGTTGAGCGTCCCCTGTTTGACCGCATATCTCAGAAAAAAGGGATATGATGTTGAGGTATATGATTTAAATCTTGCCTGCTATTTGAACAGGGATGAAAAGTATAAAGAATACTGGACTGTTAAATTTCAGGAATTCTGGATGAGAGCTGATTCTGTTGAAGCCTATTTCGGTGATAATGCAAAATTTGTACTTGATCTATTATTTAAGATCTCAGCTGAAAAACCCATTGCTGTAGGATTTACCAATTGGTTTACAAATTTCGAATCCAATTTGTATATAGCGGGAAGAATAAAAACTATTTCCCCTGAAACAAAGATAATCTTCGGGGGGCCTGAAATATGGATGAGGCTGAATTCAGGCAGACTGACGGATGAGCAGCATAGTTTTATCGATGCTTTTGTAGTGGGTGAAGGAGAAGAGACATTGGATGAGCTTATGGCATTGATCAAAAAAGGTGAAGATATTTCAAGTTGTCCAGGCATAGCTTATTTTCATGAGAAGAGCATAATTTCAGTCCCAGGACGCAGGCGAATTATGGATCTTAGACACATGCCCTCCCCTGATTATACCGATTTTGACCTGAAGAACTATGAGGCAAATGGCAAGATAGTCAACGCTTATTTCAGCCGCGGGTGTGTTAATAAATGCATATATTGTGACGAAAGGACATTATGGGGGGTATTCCGCACAAAGTCAGGCAGTCAGGTTTTCAATGAAATAAAAGAAATGTCTGAAAAGTATCCGCAATTGGTCCATATTTATTTTAATGATTCCCTGGTCAACGGGAACATCAGGGCGCTGAAGGAATTTTGTCAGCTTATGATCGTTTCATCATTAAAGATCGAATGGGAAGTCAATGCGATCATTCGTAAAGAGATGGATGCTGAATTGCTGGAATTAATGAAAAAGGCCGGATGCAGGCGACTGATATACGGCGTTGAGAGTACGTCAAAAAGTGTTCTGGCGAATGTGGGAAAGGTGTTTTCGAGAGATGCGGACATGGACAAAATAGTCAGGGACACTTCAAATGCAGGAATTGAGGCATTTCTGAATTTCATGTTCGGACTGCCGGGAGAGACAGATGCTGACGCCCTTGAGAATATTGATTTTGTCATCAGGAACAAAGACTACATTCATACCGTTGTCCCGACATTTGCTTTATGTAATCTAAGCCCGTTCTCAGATGCATATTTAAACCCGGAAAAATACGGAATAAATAAGAAAGTAGACATATGTTACTGGGAAAGTGACGACGGCACAAATAATTTTCCGGTACGTTTGTCCAGATTTGAAAGATTTTGCAGGGAAGTGAATAAGCACAAAATCAATACCAGCTATCCGCATAATGAACTGATGGACCGTGACAAGAAGCTTGGTTTCTACTATTGCTACATTAAAGAATATCAAAAGGCAATCGAGTTCCTGGTTCGCGCTGTTGAAATAGAGCCATGGGACAGTGCGGCTGCAAATACACTAAAAACATGCCGTTACTTAGTATCAAAAAATCTGGCCCATATGCAGTCGACAGGGTAAATGAATTGGTCTTGTGATGAAATTATTAGAAAAGCCTAAAACATGGTTCTGAAAAACACACATACAGACACAGACTGGAGAAGCGCATTCAATCTATGAAGGAGAGATACAAATAGCCGATAGCTGTTTGTAATAGCTAATGACATGAACATCAGCATGTTTTCAGCAGGGATTGTTCCTCCGGTTTATTATGGCGGAACGGAACGGGTAGTGGACTGGCTCATAAAAGAGTTGTGCGCTCTGGGACATAAGGTATATTTTTTCGGCCCCGCGGGTTCTGATGTTCCAATAGCTGAACAGGTAGTTTATCTGGATTTTCCGGAGGGACGCATTAATGAAAATCCGATTGATTTTCGGGAACAAATTCCTGTTGACACAGAGCTGCTCCATATGCATTGCGCTACAAATCTGGATTACGGATATCCTGTGCTGAAAACAGTGCACGGTTATCCATTTCACAGAGGGCAGATTCTTGCAACAAGAGAACAGTTTGATGAGGATTATTCATTCGTGAGCAAAGCCCACAGGAATGCATGCGGAAGGCCTGAAAATCCTTTCGTGTACAACGGCATAGATTTAAATGAATACATTTACTCTGAAAGCAAGAATGATTATTTTCTTTTTCTTGGGAAGGTGGACTGGGCCGTAAAAGGACTTCAGCTTGCTTTAAAAGTTGCAATGGATATGAAATTGAAATTAGTAATTGCAGGAGATTTTTTTGACCCCACTTTTTATACAAGGATATTGAAAGGGCTGCTGAGTGAGGACTTTCAGTACATTGGGCCTGTAGGGGGAGGAGAGAAGGCAAAATTACTGGCAAAGGCGCGGGCCCTGCTATTCCCTACCATGTGGCCGGAACCTTTTGGGCTTGTTGTTACAGAGGCCCTTGCAAGCGGCACTCCGGTTTTAACTTCTTTTGAAGGAGCTATGCCTGAAATCATGCTTCAGGGGGTTACCGGATTTATGTGCAGGACCGTTGGGGAGATGAAAAAAAATATAAAATTGCTGGACCGGATTGATCCCAGAAATTGCAGGGAGCATGTGGAGAGGCATTTTACTTCAAGAAGGATGGCTCTCGATTATCTCAAGCTTTATGAGGAAATGATAAAAAAATATGCTACTGTTGGCACTTGAATGCCAGAAAGGAAGCACTGATGAACATTAATTTTGTCATACGCAACAAGGATTACATTTTCGATTAAGGATCAAGAGGATATTTCTCAATTTTTTTATTTCAGGGTTATGTCAATGTGCTGACGTTTGAATCTAAAGGCCTGACAAATGCATTTAAAGGCTGATATAACATACCTCCTAAAAAATCTAATTAAAATAAACACATACCCATATCTTATTCATCCGATCAATAAGGTCCGGTAATGATACATCCTTTTGGCAAGGGAATTGCATTATAGCGAGGAAGGTCAATCTGACCATGTGTGTTTATTTGGTTGAAATGGAGACACGCTGGATATATTGAGAACAATATGACACAGAGAATTCTGATATTTAACTGGCATGAAGGCTATATTAATCTTTTAGCCAGAACCGGCTATCAGTTTGATGTTGCAGAGGTATGGAAGGGCCACAGGTTTGGATGGATAAAGGAGTTTACGCCGGTTCCGGAAAATTGCCGCCTCATATCAGAGGACGAGGCGTTTTCAGGACTGAAAGAAGGCCGGTATGACAGGGTTGTTTCCCAGAACATTGATGACCTCTTGCTGGTATATGAATACAGGGCGCCTATAATACAGCTTTTCCATACGAAATTTTCATACATGACCGCATTGCTGCCGGAACATGCAAAAAAATATCTTCGTGAAAAATTAATAGAAGTAATCAGTTTAATAAATGACATTACCCTGGTTTTTGTATCTTCTTCCAAAAAGAAGGACTGGGGTTTTGAAGGGGAGGTCCTTCTTCCCGGCATAGACCCTGATGAATATGGCTCCTATCATGGAAGCATCGAAAAGGTATTAAGGGTTGGAAACGGGCTGACCCTTAGCAGCATGAAACATATCAGGGAAAAGCTGCTCGGAGAAATTCCGTGCACAGTCATTGGAGACAGCCCTAACATACCGGAAGCCTTACTGCCGTCGGACCGTCAGGAATACAGGAGTTATCTGCAGGGCCACCGGCTTTATCTGAGTATGTTAAATGATAAGGATGACGATGGTTATAACCTTTCAATGCTTGAGGCTATGGCCACTGGAATGCCGGTTGTTTCTGTAGCAAATGCAACATCACCCCTTATTAATGGTGTTAACGGGTATATATCTGATGATAACGCATATCTGAGGGAAAGAATCAACGAACTGCTTAACAACAAAGCGTTGGCTGATGCGCTTGGCAAAAAGGCAAGAGAAACGGTTATTGAGAAATTTCCGGTAAAAACGTTTATTGAAAACTGGAAGAGGGTGCTTGAACCCATGCCAAAGCCATCAAGAGGACGGACACTGTTTGAAAAAAATCTTTTGGTACTTAAGGAGCGTAACCCCGGACTGTCAGAAACAATTGAAAGGCAGAAGCCGGACTCTCAACACGAGATTGTTAAAATAAAATCCGGAAAGATGTCTTTGAAGGTTGATAATATTCTGCTGCACAGTCTTTATGATCCGGAAAAAGAAGCTGAAGAATGGGTAACGCACTATGAAGAAAAGATTGACGCCGCAGCATCAATTGTGGTTCTCGGTTTCGGGCTTGGCTATCATATTGCAGAGCTGTGCAAAAGAACTGAAAAGGAAATAATTGTTTTTGAACCTCGTCTTGAGATTTTAAGTACCGCGCTGCAGTCTGTCTGTCTGTCATCGGCGCTTAAAAAGATAAGGATAGTGACCGGTGAGAGGATACCTTCTTTAGGAAATAATCCCCTTGCAGTCCTCCAGCACAAACCGTCTGTAAGCATCAGCCGTAGATATTTTGAAAAACTGCTGACACGTATGGAAGCCCGTGAAAAAATCAACAAAGGGATAAAAATACTCGTTGTCGGTCCTTTGTATGGCGGCTCTCTCCCAATCGCTGTTAATTGTTCTTCTACATTGAAGAAAATGGGGCATCGGGTGGAACTTCTGGACAACAGCAGATTTGCCGAGGCTATGTTCTTTGCCAAAAATATAACAAAAGACAAATTCAGATATAACAGCATGATTGATAATCTTTCGGCCTTTCTTACGGAAGCGGTTCTCGCCCGATGCGAGACCTTTAAACCGGACCTCGTCTTTGTGCTGGCACAGGCGCCTATGACAGTTGAGGGCCTGAAGAAATTAAAAAATGATAACATCCCGACTGCGTTCTGGTTTGTTGAAGATTTCAGGGTGATGAATTACTGGAGAAATATTGCCGGCCATTATGATTACTTTTTCACCATACAGAAAGGTGCTTTGTTTAATGAGCTGAAAAAAGCAGGAGCGAGAAATTATCACTATCTTCCACTCGCGGCTAACCAGGATGTTCACAGGAAAATTGAGTTGACTGATAATGAAAAAAATTATTACGGCAGTGACGTTTCTTTTGTTGGCGCCGGGTATTACAACAGGAGACATTTATTCAAGGGCCTGATTGATTATGATTTCAAGATATGGGGCACAGACTGGGATATGAACTCAGCCCTTGCAGGATGTGTGCAGAGGGCTGGTGAGAGAGTTGATACAGATGACATTGTCAGGATATTCAATTCATCAAAGATAAACATAAATCTCCACTCATCAACATACCACAAGGGAATAAATCCTTTCGGGGATTTTGTAAATCCAAGGACCTTTGAGCTTGCAAGCTGCGGGGCTTTCCAGCTTATTGACAACCGTTCTGAGCTTGCAGATTTTTTTGAGCAGGGAGAAGAGATAATTGTATTTGAAGGACTTGAGGACCTCAGACAGAAGATTACATATTATCTCGACCACACCGAAGAAAGGGAGAAAATAGCAGAGAAGTCCCGGCAGAGGGTAATTAAGGAACATACTTATAAACACCGGATGCAGCAGATGCTGGACCTTTTAGCGGATAGCGGATTTCAGCCTCTGTCAGAGGATGATGACGGCGAAAGCGTTGAGGCCCTTATTGAAGAAGCAGGCCCGGGCAGTGAACTGTCTGAATATCTTTCAAGGTTTATGACTAAAGAAAGAATAACCCTCTCTGATATTGTCAAGGATATAGAAGAAAGTGAGGGGGACCTGACACGAACAGAAGCTCTAATGCTTACCATGAATGAGTTTGTGAAATAGGATGAAAGAAATATTAATCATAAATCTCACACGGATGGGCGACCTCCTGCAGACAACACCTTTGATGGCAGGATTTAAAGAAGCCTATCCCGGAGTCAGAATTACACTCGTGATTAATTCTTCTTTTGTGGAAATCTGTAAAGGCATTCCGTTTATCGGGGACCTTATTGTCTTTGACATGCACGGTTTCAGAGACCGGCTTTTACAGAAAGAGCACAGCCTGGTTGAAAACTACAAATTAATAGAGAGCCTGATAAACAGGATTAACGAGAAGGAATATGACCTGGCTCTTAATTTAACCCATTCTCCAATCAGCGCTTTAATTATTTCTCTGATCCGGGCCCGTGAAATAAGAGGTTTTACAATTGATTCCGAGGGACACCGGGTAATACGGCACCCCTGGTTAAGATACTTCTTCAATGTGGTTCCCAACAGGGATTATAATCCGTTTCATCTTGTTGATATGTATCTTAAAGCAGGCGGGGTTATGCCGCAACGGAAAGGACTGATATTTGAAATACCCGAAGATGGTGAAAGGAAATCTGAAGAACTTTTAACAGCTCGTGGAATTTCAGGTAAGGAGCTTATGGTCGGGATTCATCTCGGCGCCAGCAAAAGCGACAAGACCTGGCCTGTGTCGTCCTTTGCAGCGCTTGCAGACATGATTACAGAGGAATCAGGGGCGAAGATACTTCTTTTCGGGTCACCTTCTGAAGCAGATTTGGGAAGGGAATTTGAAATGAAAGTTAAAGCCCGGCCCATAAACTTTATAGGGCAGACCAGCATTGCAGAACTGTCGACCCTTCTTAGGAAGTGTTTAGTGCTTATCAGCAACGACACCGGGCCTCTTCATCTGGCCACTGCTGTTGGGACGAGGGTTATAGATATTTTTACTGCAAATGTTCATTTCCTGGAAACAGGGCCTTATGGCGAGGGACATTATGTTATACAGGCAGATCTTCCCTGCGTGCCCTGTGCCTTTAATGTGCAATGTAACAATATGGTGTGCAAGGACCTTATAAGGCCCTTGCATGTTTTTGAGATTGCAAAGGAGATTATACACGGAAACTTTGCAACAGCCGTACCGGATCCTCACATGTTTAATAACGTTCAGATTTACCAAACACATTTCAAGGATGACGGGTCTTTAGGATTTTATCCCTTGCTTAGAAAACCTCTCAACAAGGAAATAATATACCGCATCCTTTACAGCGGAGTATGGAACAGAAAGCTGAGCAGAAATGCAGATAGAGTTTATAACGAGGTCTGCAGAGAATTGTCATCTTGTTATGCATTAGATAATATTGATGAAGTAGTGATTTCATTAGGCAGTGATATTAAAGTCCTGGAGAAATTTTCAGAGCTTGCAAATGAAGGACAGGTCCTTGCCGGCCTGATTGCTGAAGAAGCAGGCCGTAAGAATCCGGATGTGGAAAAACTGAAAAGAATCTGGGTAAATCTTGAGACCCTCGATAATAAGATAGAAGTTCTCGGACATACCAACCCCTGCTTCAGGCCTTTTACAATATTTTTTGCTTATTCAAAAGAAGCTCTGGAAGGGAATGATTTGCTTAAACTCTCTGCTGATACTTGCGGTATTTATGAGGACCTGCTGACAGGATCTGTATTTATGCTGCAATTGATGAGAGACATTAAATTATTTCTTGAAGCGGCAACGAAACCGTTAAACGGCAAACTTAACGTGGATCAGATTCGTGGCACAGAATATTCAGTTTATTAGCGGCCTGGTTTCTGGTCCTTTTTGAAAAGGAGGAAAGGATGAATGATTTAAAGGATGAGGTTGAGAATCCAGCTTTGCTGAAAGCGATTAAGGACACCTTTGTAGACGCAAGAGACACGGCGCAGAAACTCGCGCAGCAGTTCAAGGATAATGTCCTGCAGTTAAGGGTGGAGGGGAGCGAAAACGTATTTAATCAACTGGCACAGGATATCACGGACCTTCAGTGCTTTCTGGAATATATTGGTGAACTCAGTGAAGGAATGAAATATTTTAAAGATGTTGAATCACCGTCTGATCCCGTAACACATCTCGGCGCCGGCCTTAATCTTTTTAAGGAGATAAATGCGGCGATTGAGATAAAGGACTGGATAATGCTGTCAGATCTTATTGAATATGAATTAGTGCCTCTGTTGCTTAAAGAGGATGAGTGGCTGGGTTGCTTAGAGGAAAAACTGAAAATTTATGAGTGCTGAAGGCAGAGAGGAGAATATATAGCAGTGGAAAAATCTGAATTCAGAATACTGCTAGCTGATGACGATGCAATGGTAAGGGATGTCATCGTAAAATTTCTTTCCGAACAGGGGTATTCCATAAGAGCTGTAGATAGCGGCACTGAGGCCTTGAAATATCTCAGGCTTGAGGACTGGCATCTTGTGCTTACTGATCTTAGAATGCCGGGCGCTGACGGACTGGAGGTGCTGCGGACGGCTGTGCGGATAAATCCTAAAATTGCAGTAGTCATCCTTACGGCCTACGGGACCCTTGATACAGCGCTTGAGGCGGTCCGGGACGGAGCATATAACTATATAGCCAAGCCCTTTACAATGCAGCAGTTGCTGCTGGTTGTCAGAAATGCGTATAAACTGACGGTCCTAATGAAGGAAAATGAAAGATTGTCGAGTCATCTGAGAGATATATACAGAAATAATGAAACTATTAAAATTGTTGAAGACAGTAAAAATACAGAGGCAAAGCAGGATCCTTTAGGACGAATTGATAAACTGAAAGAACTTAATATTATTAATGCTGACGAAGCCAGCATATTAAAACAACGGTTGATGTCGGGAGATGAGAATGTCAGAAGATACAACTCCCTTGTGAAAGATCTGAAGAAGAAATATTGAAATAGATGAAGACATGGATAAGGAGGTAGAAATGTCAGGTGAAAACAGGCAGAAAAACGAAGGAGAAAAGAGAAGCTATTTCAGGGTTGATGATGTGATTTCGGTAATTGTAAATCCGGTAAACCTTGCAAGCGAAAAAGACAGGGAGATTCTGAAAGACGTTGCCAGTTCCCGGACGTTTTCATTGCTTAAGGAACAGGATACATCCGAGCTTGAGAGACTGGAGGGTGCTTCAGAGTTTGGCGGTAACAGGAAGTTGTTTGAAGTAATAAATGAAATAAAACTCAAACTGGATTTTCTTATCAATCATTTCTTTATTGAAAAGGAAGGCCTTTCAGCAACTGAAAAGAAGCTGGTTAACATAAGCGCTTCCGGCATAAAATTTACAATAAAAAATCCTGTAAAAGAAAAAGATATCCTTGAAATCAAGCTGCTCCTGCCCACATATCCGCCTGTAGCTGTTTTTGCATATGGTGAAGTAAAAAGGGTGAAGCTGATGGAAGATCAGACCTACGAAGTGGCCCTTGAATATCTTAATATGGGAGAGACTGTCAGAAATGAAATAATACAGTATACGCTGAACCATCAGAGAGAGACGATAAAAAAAATCAAGGTAAGCGGTAAACATGAATAAGGTAAGTATCATAGGCCTGCTGCTCGGGTTGGCGGCTGTTATAGGAGGCAATTTTATTGAAGGCGGCCGGGTTAATTCCATAGTTCAGGGATCGGCTGCATTGATAGTGTTTGGCGGCACTATCGGCGCTACTTTACTGAGTTATTCGGCAAGAGATATCAGATATGCAGTACAGGCTCTGAGGCATGTTTTTATGGAGGACCCGATATTGCCTCAGGATTATTCTCTTGTAAGAGAGCTTGTAGATTTATCGGCAAAAGCCAGAAAAAGCGGAGTATTGTCACTTGAAAGAGATATCCCGAATATCGGATATGCTTTTTTCAGGCGCGCACTGAGGCTTGTAATTGATGGAACTGATCCAAAGCTGCTGAAGAAAGCGCTGGAACAGGAAATGAGCTCATTTGAGACAGAAAAGGGCCGGGCGGCAAAGGTTTTTGAATCAGCGGGAGGCTTTGCTCCGACCATCGGAATAATTGGCGCAGTACTGGGACTTATACATGTTATGGAAAATCTCGGCAATCCTTCAGAGCTCGGTACGGGCATTGCCATCGCTTTTGTTGCTACAGTTTATGGAGTAGGTTCGGCGAATCTGCTGTTTCTGCCAATAGCAAAAAAGATCGCAACCAATCTGAAAGAGGAGATTTATCTGCAGGAAATAATTGCAGAGGGTGTGCTCGGAATACAGGCCGGGAAAAATCCCTATTATCTGAGAGAGTATCTGAATTCATTTTTGTTGAACAGATAACAGGGGCAGACTGAATTATAATCATGGGTAACAGAAAAAAAAGAGAAGAAGAGCATGAAAACGTTGATCGGTGGATGGTTTCATACGCCGATTTTGTCACGCTTCTTTTTTGCTTCTTTACAGCTATGTATGCTATAAGCAATGTTGACACTGGCAAGCTCGGCAAATTCGTAAAATCCATGAGGACCGCATTTAATGCATCGTCAGTAAACAGCCAGGCCATCTCTGTTATTGAAGGGGTTCAACCACTCATCCCTGCTGATGCAGAGGTGGAGTCGCACATGAAAGAGGCTCTGGGAACCTTTATGGTACAATCAAATGGCGGGATTGAAGTGAAAAGAGATAAAAGAGGAGTGGTTATTTCAGTGATGGATAAATTTCTTTTTGAGGCAGGTTATGCGAAGCTCAGGGAAGAAGCCCGGCCTTTGGTTGATGCAATAGCTGCTGCAGTCAAAAATTATCCCAATGTAATCCGTATTGAAGGACATACTGATAATATCCCTATAAACACCAGCGAGTTTCCTTCCAACTGGGAATTGTCGTCACAACGCGCAATAAATGTGGCAAAATATTTTATCAAAAGACACACGATGCAGCCCGATATGATATCTACTGTCGGTTATGCGGAATACAAGCCTGTAGCTTCAAATAACACACCTTCCGGAAGGGCCAAAAACCGAAGGGTTGATATTGTAATCCTGAATGAAGTGGAAGGAGATAGAGAGCCCAAGTGACAGGAAAAAGAAAAGAGTCGGAAGAATATCTGGAAAAACAGTCGCTGCTGTTTAAACAAATCTGGAAAAGTCAGAAGTGGTGGCAGAACATAATTGATGCCATAAAAGATTATCTCTTTGTCCTGGATAATAATTACAGGATACTCAGGACGAATAAGGCCTTTGCAAATCTTTTCGGCAAGGAACCCGCAGACATCATCATGACTCCATATTATGAACTCTATGGCCTGGAGAAACCGCATGAATGGTGTGTAGTTCAGAAAGATGGGGGAGCAATATCTCCAGGCTCTGTGGAGAGAAAGATAAATGATTCGGTTTATCTCATAAGCTGCTTTCCGATATTTCATGAACAGAATGATGCGGTAGTTTACATTATGAAGGATATTACGGAGACAAGAAGACTTAAAGACCAGATTTATCATATGGATAAATTATCATCTCTTGGCACCCTTACATCCGGAGTGGCGCATGAAATCAACAATCCTCTCACAGGCATTATCGGCTATACAGAAATGCTTCTCATGCAGGATCAGGATGATACTTCCAGAAAGTATCTTAAAAACGTATATGATTCGGCAATCAGATGTAAAAGGATTGTTGAAAACATGCTTACTTTCTCAAGGCAAAAGCCGCCCCATAAGAGTCCTGAAGATATTAACGACATAATTGACAAGACAATTGAACTTCATGAATACTGGCTCAAATCAACCAATATAGAAATAGTGCGTGATTATCAGAAAGTGCCTTATGTAAATGTAGACCGCCAGCAGATGCAGCAGGTGATACTGAATCTGATCATTAATGCTGAATTTGCAATCTCTGAATCAGGTCAACGCGGCCTGATAAAATTTCAGACGGAATATGAGAATAAATCAAAAACAGTTATCGTTACCGTTACAGACAATGGCGCAGGTATTCCCAGTGAAATACTCCCAAAGATATTTGACCCTTTCTTTACTACAAAGCCTGTGAATGCAGGCACCGGGCTGGGCCTTTCAATAGCACATGGGATAATAGCAGAAATGGGCGGGAACATAGAAGTAAAGAGCGTTGTTGGCACCGGAACTTCCTTCAGCATTGTGCTTCCAAATACTGGTTAATCACATCTCATTTCCTGAAGAGGTCATCTCCATGAGTAACAGGGCTTGCAAGTTCTTTCCCTGATTCGGGCGTTTTACTGATATCTTTTACAGGTTTGTTATCAGCTCCATTTTTTATCTGTGAAAGATTTTCTTCGAACTTATTGAGAATGGGATTGCGCTCATGGTTTTCTCCTGTACCATTACCAGAGGTTTTTGAGGTTGAGCTATCGGCATATGGAACTTTTAGAATGATGCTGATGCGCCTGTTTCTGGGGTCATTAGGGTTGTCTTTAATGAGGAGGTCTTTGTCTGCATAGCCTGAAACATTGTCAATCCTTTCAGGATTAAGGCCGAGAGATTCGAGCTCTTTCCGGGCCGAGGAGGCCCGCTCGGTAGACAGTTCCCAGTTGCTGTAATCACTCCTTGCATATGGCAATGCATCAGTGTGCCCTTCTATGCTGACTTTGTTTTGAAGATTATTTATATTCTCACCAATAACACGGAGGACTTGCCGGGCCTTTGGAGTCAGCCTGTTGCTTCCAGTTTCAAACATTAAACTGCCGTCTTTGTCTGTCATCTGGATACGAACGCCGCCTTCAACAGTGTCCACTATTACCTGATCTTTGGCTTCTCCGAGTTTATTCATCAGGCCAGCCTTGAGTTCCTGCTCCATCTCTCTCATTGTAGAAACAGTTGGCACCTGTGAATCCTGAGTGGCCTTTTGGCTGGACTCGCCGGATTCACTGAATATCTCGCTTGATTTGTCCATAAAGGATGTGCCGCCCTGATCGTAGATGCTGAAGTTTTTGAAATACATGGTGAGGCGCGCCCTTTTTTCTTCAGATGTCATATTCAGAAGCCACATCAGCAAAAAAAAGGCCATCATGGCAGTCACGAAATCAGCATAAGCTACCTTCCAGGCGCCTCCATGGTGACCTCCGCCGCCTTTTTTAATTTTTTTGACTATTATTGGTTTGGGCTTATTCATTTTCTCATGGCTTCTTCAAGCTCGGTAAAGCCAGGTTTTGCGTCTGAAGGAATGACGCGTCTTGCATACTCAACTGCTATTTGCGGGGCGGCGCCTCCGACAAAGGATACAAGTGCGATTTTAATGACCTGAAAAAGGACCATATCTTCATTGGCAATATGCTCAAGATGCGTCCCTATCGGCCCCACAAACCCGTAACTTAATAAAACGCCGAGAAATGTTCCGACAAGCGCTGCTCCAATACTGTGTCCGAGAACTTCAGGAGGCTCGGAGATTTTTGCCATTGTAAGAACGACACCAAGAACCGCCGCAACAATACCGAGCGCCGGCAGGCCATCAGCAATCTTATTGACACTGTGTGCAGGTATCAGAGCTTCGTGATGATGTGACTCTATCTCAAGCTCCATGATGTTTTCGAGTTCAAAAGATGTGACGTTGGTAGATATGATTACTTTTAGATTGTCGCATATGAAAGTAACGGCATGATGATTTTTGAGAATACTTGGATACTTGCTGAAGATAGGGCTTTGAGAGGGATTTTCGATATCAGATTCAATAGCAATAAGGCCTTCTTTTCTCATCTTTGTAAATATTGAACTCAGGACGCCAAGCAGCTCAAGAAATTCACCCTTGCTTGCGCCCTTGGCAGAAAAAACTTTAATGGTATTTTTCATGACGACACCTACAATTTTCGATGGAGATGAAATAAAAAATGCTCCAAGCGCTGCGCCGCCAATAATGAGGAGCTCAACCGGTTGGAAGAGAAGGTGAATATTTCCATGTTCCAGCAGATATCCGCCTATAACAGATCCAAGGACCACAACTATTCCAATTATTACAAACATTGCTTTCCTCTTAATTCTTTAGAAATTTACTTATGTTTTCCTCTTGCGTTTTCTGGAATTAAATCTACTATAATAATCGGTAAAAGTAACTGGAAACTTTAACCAATCGTTTACACGTTTTCCGGGATTATGCAGATTCTAAATTACAGTTAATTGGAGGTAGGTATTTATGGAATGCAGAACAGATGCAAACAGGAAGAATTGTAATTGTACGTATGAGCCATGCAGCAGGAAATATAAGTGCTGTGAATGTCTCCATTATCACAGGCAAAACAGTGAACTTCCTGCATGTTTTTTCGGTAAAAAAGATGAACGCACATATAACCGTTCGATTAGCAATTTTATAAGAATTAACAGGCTTAGTTAGCAGATTTTATTTCTGCATATTTTATTTGATTTTTTCCTTTAATTCGTGGATAATTAAGCGAAATATTGGAGAGGAGTTTTTCTTTAGCCAATAAGATAGCCTGCCATAAACTAATTAAACAAGAAAATATGTTGGACATATAAGGTAAGTTATGCTGTTTTACTTAAAAGATTATTACTTGTTGACAGCATAGTATTTAAAACGCAGATGCATAAGAAGCCTGAAAACAACTTAAATGACTATAGCAAAGAATTAGGATGCTTATCCGAGAATTATTCTTCTCAAACCAAGAACGCTGAAGGCGAACTGCGGAATTATGGCAAAGATCTCGAGGAGTTGATAAAAGAACGCACTCTTGAATTGATAGAAGCTAATGAAAATCTTCAGATAGAAATTAAAGTACGGAAAGAGGTGGAGAAAAAACTTCTCGTTTATCAGAAACAACTTCAATTCCTTTCCTCACAAATATTGTTGATTGAAGAACGTGAAAAGAGAAGAATTGCTTCTGAACTCCACGATTGTATCGGACAGACTCTGGCCCTGACAAAAATTAAGCTGGGCTTACTGGGGAAATTATCCGAATCTGAAGAAAGTAAAAAAATTGTTGATGAAACTATCCAGTTAGTTGAGGAAACAATTAAGGGTACAAGGACATTGACATTCGAGATCAGTCCTCCCATACTATACGAACTTGGTCTCCGGCAGGCTGTCCAATGGCTTGTAGACCAGTTCAGTGAACAGCATGGTATTACGATAAGACTCGAAAAATATGAGGGAGACATTTCTTCTGATAATACCATCCGTTTTATCCTTTTCCAGGCGGTGCGGGAACTCTTGATTAATATAGTAAAGCATGCTAAGGCTACAGGAGTGGATGTAACCATGTCATTAGTCAATGACAATCTCAAGATAGTTATTGAAGATAACGGAATCGGATTCTCTGATGATGCAAAGGCTTATACGGGCTATGGCCTTTTCAATATACGTGAAAGAATAAACCACATTAATGGACATTTTGAAGTAAAGTCAATACACAGCAGGGGTACGCGGGCCACTATTATGGTTCCGTTGGATCTTTCTGAAAAAAATCTGTATAGAAGGGGACATTTATGAAGAAAATACGAATCTTACTGGTTGATGATCACAAGATTTTACGTGACGGGATTTGCTCACTATTAAAACAATATCCTGATATGGAAGTGGTTGGAGAAAGTGCAGATGGAAAATTAGCGTTAAGACTTGTAAAGGAGCTTTCTCCGGATATAGTTATTATGGATATTAGTATGCCCGAACTTAATGGTATAGAGGCTACACGCAGGATTCTTCTTGAATATCCTCATGTAAAAGTAATGGCCTTATCAATGCATTATGAAAAACATTTTATTTCTGAGATATTCAAGGCTGGAGCCTCTGGATACTTGCTTAAAGATTGTGCCTTTGATGAAATGGCGCATGCAATACGAATTGTTATAGATAATAAAACATATATACCTCCCCAGATCGCCAGTCTTCTGGTAGAAAGTCTCGTGAATAATTCAACCAGTGTACATAATAAGCATGCAATTACTCTCCTTACTGAAAGAGAAAAAGAGGTGCTTAAATTAATAGCGGAAGGTAAATCAACAAAACAGATTGCTGCACATCTCAATGTGAGTTCCAAAACAATCGAATCACATAGACGACAGGTTATGGCCAAGTTAAATATTCGTAATGTTGCAGACCTTACAAAGTATTCAATACGAGAAGGGTTGATATCTATTTGATTTTGTCGTTGCGTGTTTTGCCCGATAGGTATAAGGTTTTACCCTGCCAGTTGCCTCAGAATAAAATGTTACCGAAGGAACGTTGACTCAGGGTGAT
>DYJL01000089.1 GCA_020723105.1 Nitrospira japonica
TATGTCATGATTCAAGACCTGACCCTTGGTCTTTTCAATGATCTCCACTTTAAAATCATTTCTTTGCGCTTTGGCTCATTAGAAGGAGTGTATGATTTCACAAAATCTAAATTGTAGCCTACATCTAAACCAGTAATTGTTTGGACCACCTCAGCAGTAAACAAAGAATCAGCAATAGATCTCTGCTTTTCTAACACATCCAATAAAACAGGGACCGAGCTCTCTGAGTAAACGCCTTCCTTAGCGAGCTCATGTAAGTGTTTTACGCTTAACATGAGCTTGGCATAGTTAGCCAAATTATCTTGATTCTCGATACTGGAAGAAATCACTTCGTTAAAAATTGGTATCCCTTGCAAGCCCAATTCTCGTACTTTTTTTGCATATACCGCAGATTCTTCTACGTCAGATGAAGCTAATAGACGTTGCTTAATCTCTTGTTTTGAGTCGCTACATGCAGAACAAAACAGGCAAACAAAAATGGTTAATATACATAATGGCCTTAGCATTTACCCTCCTATCTGCCTGGAAATGTTTTCCATCCATTGCCCTCAGGAACTAAATAAATCGGTGTGTGATTCCATGGCACAGGATTGGGTAGGCCTTCGCCGGGTCGTCCATTAGGCTTGCCAGAAAAACTATTTCCACTTTGTGAACCTGTAACAGGAATGCCTATATGATTAGCCAGCTTTCCTGCAAATGAGTTCTCACCATTTGCGGTATTACAGCCATAAAGCCCAACGGTTGCATCATTATTAAAAAGGCTGGGATCAATTTCACCAATCCGAGAAGAGTTAGGCTTTATCCAACTATACCACCAGCCTGCTCCACCAGAGTAGAGACTCGCGTAACCACTAGACTGATCGAAATACAAACCATTCCTTCCACTGTGGCCAAAATATCTTAAGCCATCAATCCCTTTATTATTTTTGGCATAATTTTCCATGGCAGCAATGGCTTCTTTCCCTGTATTAACCTGAACGATTTGATGTGATCCGGGATTCTCATTCGCCCAAGTTTGTGCAGCCAACTGAAACATAGCTCCAGAATCGCCACCTTGACCGACAAGGATTAAGTCCAGACCAAATGGATCAATTGCATTGATTGGATTATTGGATGTATAAGAGAATAGGTTTATCCCACCGGCAAGCCCAATCGGATCCGGCGTCAAATACCTTCCTGTCCCCGGATCATAATACCGATGGTAGTTATAATGCAGCCCCGTTTCAGCATCGAAGTACTGGCCCGGATATATTCTGATGCAC
>DYJL01000090.1 GCA_020723105.1 Nitrospira japonica
TGGTCCGGGAACGGACAGCGGCAGGCAAAGCCCTTGCCGTTCTTCTTAAAGGTGCGGCCGGCGGCCTGGGTAATATAGGCCATAAGGTCAACGCCGCTCTTGATGCGCTCGATTCTCTCTTTCTCGATCATTCTCGTATCTCCCTTTGGTCCCGGCGTAGCCGATAGGCGCAGCCGGATCTCGTTTTCGCAAGGTTTCAAACAGGATGTCCCGCAGTCGGTTCAACGCTTCCCGGAACTGGACCGGGTTTACCAGGGCGTGGCCGTTGACGTAGGCCTTGTCGTGTTTTTCAAGCTCATGGCCGTTAAAAAGGAAAGTCGCGATCTGTCTGCCGTTCATCCGAAAGCGGATGGATTCAAGATCGCCGCCCATGCACAGATAAAACGCCCCTCTGAAGATGTCCGTGGTCTCAAGGCTTGCCAAGAAGATCACCCCCTTTCTTTGGTTTGATTTTTGGGGGGAGATACGATAGAAGTGGAAACGGCCTGGATGAAGCGATTCGTCCGGGACGCTCTCAAAAGCCATCAACCTGCGACCCGCCAAAGTCATATTGGTTGATGGCTTTTTTATTCTGCCGAAAATCTCCGCGCGTTAAAAAACCTGTCAAGATTTTTATTAATCCATAATTTGGATTATTCTTTATCCATATAAAGAATATATGTCAAGACTATTTTTTAAGTCCATGCTATTATGCGGCACAAAAGGTAAGGGACCGTAACTCTCAGAATAAAAGTTGTTTTAATCCATCTGAGGATAACTATAGTATGCAAATAGAAGATCTTCGCAATGACTTTGGTAAGCGTCTTAAAGAGCTTAGAAAACAACAAAAATGGACACAAAAGGAACTGGCCGCCAAGATCGATTCGCAATTTTCTCAGCTTAACAAATATGAATGCGGCCTTAATTTTCCACCGGCGGATAAGCTGATCCAGTTGGCGGAGATCCTTGACACCACCGTAGACTATCTGCTGACAGGGAATCGAACGGAAGGCCATCCTTTGCATAATGTCCGGCTGATGGAACGTTTTCAGGCGTTGGAAAAGTTTGATTCTGAAGACCGAGAGGCGGTGATAAAATTGATAGACGCCATGATTGTCAAAAACAGGGTGGAAGGGGCAATCAAGCCGTTTGAGAAAAAGGCCAGTTAGATTATGCCGACCGTATTGAAATCTGGTCCGTATCGTTTCTATTTTTACAGCCATGAGCCGAACGAGCCGCCCCATGTTCACGTGGACCGTGACGATCAGTCCTG
>DYJL01000019.1 GCA_020723105.1 Nitrospira japonica
GAATAGTCATTAGTGAATAGTCGTTAGTAATTTTTCTGCTATTCACTCTTCACTGCCGTTTCTCAAGCCCATGACCGGGATTGAACCGGTGACCTCATCCTTACCAAGGATGTGCTCTGCCAACTGAGCTACATGGGCAATTTCAGAGTTAAGAGTCATGAGTTAAGAGTTAAGTAAAAACCGCTTTCTTAACTCCTGACTCGTAACTCTTAACTCTAATTCTGGAGCGGGAAACGGGATTCGAACCCGCGACCCTCAGCTTGGAAGGCTGACGCTCTACCACTGAGCTACTCCCGCATCAACTACAGTGATTAGGGGTCAGGGATTAGGGATTAGAAAAAAAATCAAACAAATCTCTCTTCCCAATCTTTTAACTGACAACTAATCATTAACAACTATTCACTGCGAAATTTGCTTTGCAAATTTCCTGGTGGAGAGGGGAGGATTCGAACCTCCGAAGGCTTCGCCGGCAGATTTACAGTCTGCTCCCTTTGGCCACTCGGGAACCTCTCCTGATTTAGAGTTAAGAGTCATGAGTCAGGAGTTAAGTAAAAACCCCTCTTTCTTGACTCTTAACTCATAACTCTTGACTCCCAATGGAGCCGATGAAGGGATTCGAACCCCCGACCCTCTGATTACAAATCAGATGCTCTACCAACTGAGCTACACCGGCATCCCATCAATATTCTCATACAAACGCAAAAATACACTTAATCGAAGCCTTCTTTTCCAAAGCTCCGCTAAAGCGTTATCTTTACATAAATTCCAAAACCTTATTTATTAGAATTGATAATATAATAGATTAATATGGTTTTGGTCAACCAGTAATCATAACACAAGATTTTTTTCTTTTACTACCCTGTTCCATCCCGGCTACCCCATAAACGGGGATCAAGGGCATCCTGTAACCCTTCTCCAACAAGGTTATAACTTAACACCGTAATTAAAATAGCAAGGCCCGGGAAAACCGAAAGCCACCATGCTATCTCGATGTTGTCTTTGCCTAAGGTAAGGATATTGCCCCAACTCGGGATGGGCGGTTGAATACCTATCCCCAAGAAACTTAGCGCTGATTCTACCAGTATTGCGCTTGCAATTCCCAGGACAGCAGAGACAAAAACCGGCGCCATGCTGTTTACCATAATATGTTTAAAAATTATCCTTATATCACTTGCACCTAACGCCCTTGCAGCAAGCACAAACTCTCTTTCTTTCAGTGATAAAAATTCTGCCCTCACCAATCGGGACACTCCCATCCATGAAGTAAGCCCTATAACAATCATTATGTTCCAGATGCCGGGGCCGATAAAGGCAATTACTGCAAGTATGAGAAAAAAGGTTGGTATCGAAAGCATAATGTCAATAATCCTCATGATTATCCTGTCCGTCCAGCCTCCGTAATAACCAGATATTGCACCAAACAACATTCCAATAACCGTTGCTATTCCTATTGCCACAAAACCTACTGAAAGGGATATCCGGCTCCCGTATATCATCCTTGAAAGGACATCCCTGCCAAGATCATCAGTGCCTAAGATATGTTTACTATTTGGTGCTTCAAGGATATGTTTTCTGTCAATATCGCTTGGATCATATGGAGAAATAAACGGGGCGAAGATCGCTGTGATAAATAGCAGCAGAACGGCAAGTCCGCCTGCCATTGCGAGTTTGTTTTTTTTGAACCGCTTCCAAAATAATTTACTGAGAGAATAATTCCCCATAGTTTTTTTCTTTTTCTACCCCCTCGTTACCCTATCCCCTATTTTTTTTCATCTTGCCCTTATTCTCGGGTCCGCAAACATGTAGCCGATATCAGCCAACAGATTGCCGATTAAAGTTAGTATGGCCCCGATTGTCAGAATACCCATAACCAAAGGATAGTCTCTCTGCATAACACTCGCATAAAACAATTGCCCCATTCCTGGTATGCCAAATATGTTTTCGAAAATAACGCTTCCGCCTATCAATCCAGGAACAGAAAGTCCCATTAGAGTGATAATAGGCAGTAGAGCATTTTTCAGGGCATGTTTATATATAACCGTCTTTTCAGAAAGGCCCTTTGCACGAGCGGCTGTAATATAGTCCTGCCTGATAACCTCAAGCATGCTGCTTCTCATGTATCGTGAATCTGCGGCAAGTCCAGTAAAGGCAGATACAAATATTGGAAGTATAAGATGACTTAACCTGTCTGCTATTTGGCCGAGCACTGACAGGGAATCATGGTTTACAGATTTAAGCCCTGATATAGGAAGCCAGTGAAGGTGAATTCCAAAAAACATCATCAGGAGCAATGCAAACCAGAACGAAGGCATGGCAAATCCTATAAAAACAATTACAGTTGTAATCTTGTCATAAAGCGAGTATTGGTGTGTGGCAGAAAAAATACCCAGAGGGATTGCTATGATCATGATAATAAACATGGATAGCAAATTAAGCATAAATGTTATAAACAACCTCCTTTCAAGAAGCGGTTGTTTGGTGTCCCAGATCTTTTCCATAACAGGCCTTCTGTCGGTTGAGAAAGAATTGCCGAAATCGAGTTGGGCCACTCTCTTCAGCCAGATACCGTATTGAACCATTAGCGGCTTATCAAGTCCGTATAATTTTTCGAGCCGCTCCCGTGCCTCAGGCGTAATTTTCGGATTCATTTCAGTCAAAATATCAGTAGGTTTCCCGGGGGCAAGCTGAAGGATCAAAAACGAAACAAGGGTAATCCCAAATAAAGTTGGAATCATTTCAAAGAGTCGTTTGGCTAAGTAAGTTATCATGTTAGTTTTTAGTTGTTAGTTTTTAGTTGTCATACTAACAACTAAAAACTAACAACTGTCTTTCACTGCTCTATCCTGTGCTTCTGCAACCTCTCCGGCACATACCATTTGTGAAGATTATAGCTTATTCCTATTGTCGTGGGTTTAATGCCTTTAAACCTTGAATGTACAATTGGTGTAGCGTCGGGAACATACAAAAAGATATATGGCACTTCTTCTGCAAGTATCTCCTGAATCCTGTAATAATATTTTTTCCTTTTTTCAATATCAAAAGTCCTTCTGCCTTGTTCCAGCAAATCATCTACTTCCTTATTATTGAAACTGACAAAATTGAATTCCTTCTCCCGGGTCTTGCCTGAATACCAGATATCGTACTGGTCCGGGTCAATTCCGATGCTCCAGCCGAGTATAACAGCCTCAAAGCGCCTCTTATCAACAAATTCATTTATAAATGTACTCCACTCGATCGCCCTTATATTAACCTTTATGCCTATCTTTGCAAGCCTCCACTGAATAATCGTCGCTGTATTCATTCTCAGGCTATTACCCTGATTGGTCAGAATGCTGAATTCAAAAGGCTTACCGTCTTTTTCCAGAATCCCGTCACCATCCCTGTCTACCCATCCGGCATCCTTCAGGAGGTTTCTTGCCTTGTCCAGACTATATTCATATTTCCTTACATGAGGATTATACGGCCAGGTGTTTGGAACATAGGGCCCCGTTGCCGGGCTCCCAAGCCCGAATAAAACGACATCCACAATTTCACTTTTATCTATTGCATGAGCTATGGCCTGTCTCACACGCTTGTCCTTAAACCAGGGGTGTTTGAGATTGAATCCCATATAAGTGTAGGAAAAAACGGGATAACGGAATTTCTGGAAATTTTCCTTATAAAAATCCGTACTCGTCTGCTTCGTATACTGAATCGGGGTCAGCCCCATCATGTCGATGCTGCCTGCATGCAATTCCAGAAACATAGTGGCAGGGTCAGGGATTATTTTGTAAACATACCTGCTGATATAAGGTCTTCCTTCGAAATAATCCTTATTGGATTCTAGGACTACCTCCTGTCCGGGTGACCACCTGAGGAGTTTGTAAGGACCGAGCCCGATGGGATTGCGCGTGAATTCTGTTTTTGTGATGTCCTTGCCTTCGAGCAGGTGTTTCGGAAGTACTATCAGACTCCCCCATGTAGTAAGGGCCGGGGCAAAAGGCTTTTCGTATATGACCCTGAAGGTGTAACGGTCAGGCATCTCGGCCTTTTTCACCTGGAGATAATCTTCTTTGTATGGAGTAGGCGTCTTTTCATCAATTATGGTTTTATAGCCGAACATGATATCTTCGGCAGTAAATTCAACGCCGTCAGTCCATTTCACTCCTTTTTTCAAGTGAAATGTAATAACCAGACCATCCGGAGAGATGTCCCATGAGTCTGCAAGGTCTCCGATGACGCTAAGGTCCGTATCATATTTTACAAGGCCGTTGAAAACCAGACCCGCAACTTCATGCGAAGCACTGTCGCCGGCAAGCATCGGAATGAGAATGCTCGGTTCACCGATAGAACCAGCTATCAAGGCATCTCCATAAGTTGCCTGTTCAGGTTTTTCTGAACTGGTTACGGATTGCTGAGATGCTGCCACGAAAAGCATTGCTATCAATAAAACGAGATATAACTGTTTCATAAAGGTAAATTAAGTTAATTTAAAATATAACTATTGTCAATAATCATGAATGGCTCGCCCATTTGCTGCGGTAACCTGCCGTGACCTTGACACAATTTCCCCAAACTGTTACGCTTAGGCATCAAATAACTGCAGTACCCGGATGAAAACTACGTCATTGTAATCCCCGAATACACCTTGGCTTTTTTCCCCGAACGCAGAACAAAAGAAAGAAGGAGTTTTATGGAATTTAACGAATTTGATTTACACCCCCATGTTGCGGCCGGGGTAAAGGCCGCGGGCTATTTAACGCCGACACCAATTCAGTGTCAGGCCATACCGACGGTTCTAAAAGGAAGCGACGTAATGGGTCTGGCTCAGACTGGAACAGGTAAGACAGCGGCCTTTGTGCTGCCAATTCTGCACCGTCTGATACAAGGACCGCGCGGCCGGGTCCGGGCCCTCATCATCGCCCCAACACGCGAGCTGGCTGAACAAACGCATGAGTCCATTGGCAGCCTGGGAAAGCAAACCCGCCTCAGAAGCATAACCGTCTACGGCGGCGTAGCCATGAACCCGCAGATACAGAAATTGCGTAACGGCGCCGAAATCGTTGTGGCATGCCCGGGCCGTTTGCTCGATCATATCAACCAGCGCAGCATCAACCTGTCGCACTTGGAGGCGCTTGTGCTTGACGAGGCGGACCGGATGTTCGACATGGGGTTTCTGCCTGATATCAGAAAGATCATAAGTCATGTGCCGGTCAAAAGACAGACGCTGATGTTTTCGGCCACCATGCCGGATGATATCCGCAGGCTGGCGCACGAAGTCCTCCACGCGCCCGTCACGGTGCAGGTCGATCACGCCGCGCCTGCAAACACCGTCGCGCACGCGCTGTATCCTGTTGAGCAGCACCTGAAAACCTCTCTGCTCCTTGAGCTGCTGCGCCATACCGATACAGACTCCGTGCTGGTCTTTACGCGCACAAAACACCGCGCAAAACGCGTGGGGCAGCAACTTGAAAAGTCCGGCTACCGGGCCGTGTCTTTGCAGGGGAACCTGTCACAGAACAAGAGACAGTCAGCGTTAGACGGCTTTCGTAAGGGCGCATATCAGATACTTGTTGCAACAGATATAGCGGCGCGCGGCATAGATGTCTCAAGCATATCCCACGTCATAAACTACGACATGCCTGACACCGCCGACGCATACACACACCGGATTGGCCGCACTGGCCGTGCTGCAAAAACCGGCGACGCTTTCACATTCATTACTCGTGAAGACAATGACATGGTGCGGAGCATCGAACGAATTCTCGGCGAGAAAGTAGAACACCGCATACTTGAAGGCTTCGATTATAAAACGCAAAGCGCCGCTCAAAAACATACCGGGCCTCACGCGGGAAGAACGGTAAAGAGAAGGTTCGGAACTATCGCCCTGTCTCCATCCCGCTGAGTCTTTCTTCAAACTCCTGGGTTCGGGTCTCAAGTTCGATATGTAGCTGCTCCAGTTCAGAGAAGAGAGATTCTATCCTCGATTGCGAATTATGAAGTGACTTTGACAGTGAGGTGATGGCGCTGCCGTCACCTTTAGCTGATGCATCCATAATTTCTTTATTGCCTTGCTTAATCATCGCTTCAAGGCCCATGATCTCGCTTTCAATTTCAATAGTCCGCTTCTGCAAGGCACCGAGGGTCCTTGATTTCTCATTGACAAGTTCCGCTCGGAGGCGGCGGCGGAGTTTCTTGTCCACGGCTTTCCCTCCATTCGCTTTAGGGTCCCGCGGGGCCGGAGGGGTTTCATTACTCCATCCCACTCTGTCAAGGAAGTCCTGATATGTGCCTTCAAAAAGTGTGGCCTTCCCGCCATCAAAAACAATGAGCCGTGTTGCAATGGCATGGAGTATCATTTCACTGTGAGTAACGATAACTACAGCGCCGTTAAATTCATCTATCGCCTCAAGCAGAGAATCGGTAGACTCCATATCGAGATGGTTTGTAGGTTCATCAAGTATCAGCATATTGGCCGGGCTGACGAGTAATTTTCCAAGCAGCACGCGGCTCTTTTCACCGCCGGAGAGGACGCTTATTTTTTTTAGAGCATGGTCCTTCGGAAACATCATGATACCGCATATGCTGCGCGATACACCCCTGTTATGGTCCGGGTGTGCGTCCATAATCTCTTCTTCCACTGTTTTCTGCGGGTCCAGCCTGTTTATATTTGTCTGTCCGAAATATGCAAACTTCAGGTCATTGTGACAGTGGACCTCGCCGCTTAAAGGAGCTAATTCACCAGTCAAAAGGTTTAAGAGTGTTGTCTTACCCTTGCCGTTTTTTCCTATTATTGCGATGCGGTCCTTTTTTCCGATATAAAAACTCAATCTGTCAATTAATGGTTCGCCGAATTTAAATCCGAAATACAGGTCTGTTATTTCCATAAGCTGTTTGCCTGTAAAAGGGGCTGAATTAAAGGTGAAGTCAAGGTTCCTTGTATCGGACAATTTTTCGAGTCGCTCCTGTTTCTGCAAGGCCTTGACCCTTGATTGAACCGCTTTTGCCTTGGTAGCCTTGGCCCGGAAGCGGTTTATGAACTGCTCGATCTCCGTCCGCTTTTTCTCGTCATTTATACGAGTCTTCTCATATATCTCTTCTTCAAGCAGAAGCTGTTGATACACATTTTCTGTAGGCCCGGCTATCTTTTTTATCCCGCAACGATGGATAGCCATTGTGTGTGTTGTAACAGAGTCCATGATTGAGCGGTCATGCGTAATTATCATCAGCTCCTTTCTCCAGCTTCGTAAAAATTGTACAAGCCATCGGAGCGATACGATGTCGAGATAGTTCGTGGGTTCGTCAAGCAACAGGAGATTCGGGTCTGAGACAAGCACCTTTGCAAGGTTCAGCCTTACCTGAAACCCGCCGGACAACCGCAGGGGATCTATACTGAAATCGTCAGTGGAAAACCCGAGACCCATAAGTATAGCTTCAGCCTTGTAGCTCTCATCCTTGTGGTCCTCACGGGGAGGAAGGCTAAGGCATGCTTCTTTCAGTACCGTATCTTCAGAGAACCTTATGTGCTGCGAGAGATGCCCGATTCTGTAACCGGCGGGAATGCTGATGACACCGGAGTCAGGATGTTCCTGCCCGAGCATCAGCCTGAAGAGTGTTGTCTTGCCGTGACCGTTTCGCCCCACAAGTCCAATGCGCTCACCGGGATTGATTATAAAACCAATCTTGTCGAAGAGAACTTGCTGACCGTATGATTTATATAAGTTGCTGACCTGTATCATTTTGCTGTATGTTAATCTGCACTGTGATTTTATGGTACTATTTAACTTTCATGCATTTCCAGTGCGTATCAAAACAGGAACTGGCAGTTCGAGGAGTCAACGGGGAAAATATACTATGGAGCCGACAAGCAAAACTCGTAAGAAAAAAGAAGCGCACTCTCTGCAAGAAATTGGCGAGCGGCTTATGGAATTATCTGACGATCAGCTCAGGATTATTGATCTGCCCGCAGAAATCTATGAGGCTGTCGCCTTCGCAAAAACAATCAAAAAAGGCGGTGGACTCCGCCGACAGAAGCAGTATATCGGCACCCTGATGCGGAAATGTGATCCCGATCCTATTCAGGAAGCCCTTCAAAATATAGAACAGGGGAACTACAACAACACTGCAGCGTTTAAAGAGATTGAATATTGGCGGGATGAACTTGTAGCAGGAAATAAACGGCTTATGGATGACCTTCTGAAAAAATGCCCTGATGCAGAACGGCAACAATTAGCCCAACTCATCCGGACTGCCATAAAGGAAAGAGAAAATAACCGACCTCCCAAAGCATCCCGGGCCTTATTTCAGTATCTGAAAGAAATTCGTTTTGAACAATCTGAAGAAACAGACAAAAGTCATTGATCTTAGCGCCGGAAGTATGTGGCAAAACATATGGAGTATGTCATGGCCCATGCTGCTTGTCATGTTCTTCAATTTCTTTGTCGGCCTTACCGACGTATATGTTGCTGGTTTTCTGGGCCCTGAAATTCAGGCCATTGTAGGTTTTGTCAGCCAGCTCTATTTTTTTATCATTATTGTTGCAAACGCCATCAGTATTGGTACGGTTGCTCTGCTATCAAGGGCTGTCGGCGCCGGCAAGTACGATGAGGCCCTGTCTGTAGCAAGGCAATCCCTGCTCTTTGGAATTGCATGCGCCCTGGCGCTTACAGGGGTCTGCCTAATTTTACAGGATCAAATTATCTCGCTTGCGGGTTTTACAGGAAAGGTCCGGCAAATCGCCGTGGACTTCTTTGTGATTTTTGCGTTCTCTCTTGCGCCAAATTATATTGTGCTGCTGGCAAATGCAATTTTCCGTGCCAGCGGCGAGGTAAAACTGTCTCTGCTCGCTATGTTCTTTACCAGTCTGATTAATATCGCCCTGAATTTTCTTCTGGTCTTTGGCCTGTTTTCATTTCAAGGCCTTGGATACAGAGGCATCGCTCTCGCCACTGCAAGCGCCATGTCCGCAGGCATGATTATATGCTTAATCCTTTTCAGATGGAGCCGATGGAAAAACATCTTTTCAGGTGCGTGGCGTGTATCAGCAGACCTGGTCCATCGGATTTTCCTTTTGAGTTGGCCTGCTGCCCTCATCCAGATATCGTGGAATGCAGGTAACGTGGCCCTCTATAATCTTCTCAGCCGTCTTCAGGAGGGAAGTATTACGGCAATGGCAGCGCTTACCAACGGATTGAGAATAGAAGCCGTCCTCTATCTCCCAGCTTTCGCCCTCAACATGGCGGCATCAGTGCTGATAGGCCAGAATCTTGGCGCGGGTGCAATTGAGAGGGCGGAAAAAATCGGCTGGAAGATATCCCTTTCAGGAGCAGCTGTTGTCAGTATAATGGCATTGCCGGTCTTTATATGGGCTGCGGATCTTTCTGCACCAGTAGCAAAAGACCAACGCGTGCTCGCTGAAACTATCCAGTATCTGAGGATTACTATGTGGTCCGAACCTTTTATGGCAATCAGTGTTATTCTGGCAGGATGCCTCATGGGCGCAGGCGATACAAAAGGGGTTATGTTCGTCATTGTAAGCGCCTTGTGGATTATTCGGTTGCCGCTCGCATATTTCCTCGCAGTGGTTATAGGGTACGGCGCTTTTGCCGTCTGGCTATCTATGGTTCTGTCAATGTTCTTTCAGGGCCTTGCCATGACCATCCGGTTCAGAAACGGCCATTGGAAAACCATGAAGATTTGAGAAGCAAAAGAAGAGGGGGGCAAGCCCCCCCTTGCAGATTAAATATCAAAATACAGGAAGAACTCATAAGGATGCGGCCTTAATCTGAGCGCATCAACTTCATTTTTCCTCTTGTATGCTATCCATGTTTTAATCGCGTCTTCTGTGAACACATTGCCTTTCAGCAGAAATTCATGGTCTTCTTCAAGATGATTGAGTGCTTCTTCAAGAGTTCCTGGCATTGTCGGCACATTTGCAAGCTCTTCTGGTCCGAGATCATAAATATCCTTATCGAGAGGTTCGCCAGGGTGGATTTTGTTTTCTATTCCATCCAGTCCTGCCATAAGCATGGCTGAAAACGCAAGATAGGTATTGCATGACGGATCAGGGAACCTTACCTCTACCCTCTTGGACTTGGGGCTTGCAGAGTAAGTCGGGATCCTGATTGATGCAGAGCGGTTTCTTGCAGAGTATGCGAGATTGACCGGCGCTTCAAACCCGGGGGTTAGTCTCTTGTAAGAATTGGTAGTCGGATTGGTAATTGCTGCAAGCGCCTTTGCATGCTTTAACACGCCCCCGATATAGTAAAGCGCCATGTCGCTAAGTCCTGCATAGCCATTGCCTGCAAAGAGAGGCTTGCCGCCTTTCCAAATGCTCTGATGGCAATGCATTCCGGAGCCGTTGTCACCAAATAAAGGTTTTGGCATAAAGGTCACTGTCTTGCCGTGACGCCTTGCGACGTTTTTGATGATATATTTGAAGAGCATATTTTTGTCGGCCATATTGACCAGAGAATCAAATCTCATGTCAATCTCTGCCTGTCCAGCCGTTGCAACTTCATGATGTTCCCTTTCAACATAGATGCCGACTTTTTGCATCTCCAGAACCATCTCGGTCCTGATATTTACCTGACTGTCGGTCGGTGGCACCGGGAAGTAACCTTCCTTGTGCCTCGGCTTGTATCCAAGGTTGGGGTTCTCCTCCCTGCCTGAATTCCAGATGCCTTCTACAGAGTCTATAAAGTAGTACCCGCTGTTTGAGGTCTGGTCAAATCTGATTCCATCGAAAATGAAAAATTCTGCTTCTGGCCCGAAATATACGGTATCGCCCACACCCGTTGATTTCAGGTAAGCCTCGGCCTTCTGCGCTATATATCTTGGATCTCTTGTATAAAACTCCTTTGTTATGGGGTCCACGATATTGCAGATTAAGCTAATTGTCGGATACTCCATGAAGGGATCCATAAATGCTGTTTTAGGATCAGGAATTATAAGCATGTCAGATGTGTGAATTGCCTGCCATCCCCTGATAGAAGATCCGTCAAAGCCGAGTCCCTCTTCAAATATCTCCTCCTTTAATTCTGCTATCGGCACTGCAAAATGCTGCCAGATGCCGGGAAAATCAAGGAACTTGAAATTTGCCATAACAGCCTTGTTTTCCTGCGCCATCTTGATTACGTCTTTTGGTGTCATTGTATACCTCCTTTTGTTTTGATTTGTTTAATGTCTTGTTTCTGTCATTCCGACTTGTTCGGAATCTTTCTTTTTCATTTTGTTATATATAAGGAGATTCCGGACACGCCGGAATGACAAGAAAATAAATTCATATTTATGAGAAAAATCCCTTATAAAAATTTTCCGCCCGTTCTCTATATTTAGCAAAAAATGATTCCGTCTCTCCTGCAATCTGTTGAAAATTCGGTTCATCCTTTAACCATTCCAGTATCATCTCCTTTCTCACCTCTATGTGAAACTGAAAGGCATACGCCCTTCTGCCGTATCTGAACGCCTGATTCGGATATAATTCTGAAGATGCAAGCCTCACTGCTCCTTCAGGTATATCAAATGTCTCGCCATGCCAGTGAAAAACAGTTGAGAGTTTAGAGTTATGAGTTAAGAGTGAAGAAAAGACCTCATCTTTCAATCCATCTTCAGTAGCAGATATAGCATACCAGCCTGTTTCCTCTTTGTGCCCTTTATAAACTTTTGCACCCAATGCCTTTGCCATTATCTGTGCACCAAGGCATATTCCTAATATTTTTTTGTCTTTTTCTGCAAAATCCCTGACCAGTTTCTCCTGCTCCCTG
Source organism: Nitrospira japonica (assembly GCA_020723105.1). Taxonomy (GTDB): domain Bacteria; phylum Nitrospirota; class Thermodesulfovibrionia; order UBA6902; family UBA6902; genus SURF-23. Next base: position 11,745 of record DYJL01000019.1, read on the forward strand.
ATATAGGAAAGTTCATCATTCACGCTCATGGGACCGCCCATCATTATCAGTGTATCGAAGGCATCAGGGGCCGGAAGCCTCTCTCCGGTTGATAATTCTACAATATGATAAGGTGCCTTCGCTATCCTGAGATAATCTTCTATAGTCCCTGGGCCTTCGGTCACTATGTTTTTACAAATCAGCACCGCCATGTTTGATCCCTCCCTGCTTTTCCCTACACCGCATCATTGCCGTGTTCACCGGTTCTTATACGGATGGTGTTTTCTATAGGATAAACAAATATCTTGCCGTCGCCAATCTCTCCGGTCTTTGCCGTCGCCTCAATAATTGACACAACCTTATCTGCTATTTCTTCTGATACAACCACTTCTATTTTAAGCTTGGGGACAAAGTTAATGTCATACGATGCTCCGCGATAGAACTCTGTATGCCCCTTCTGCCTTCCAAAGCCCTTGACCTCTGTAACAGTCATACCCTGTACCCCGATCTCGTTCAGACCATGTTTGACCTCATCAAGTTTAAACGGCTTTATTATGGCCTCTATCTTTTTCATCTTTCCTCCGTTCAATAGTTGGGGGTTGGTTGTTTTCTAATCCCTAACCCCTGACCCCTAATTCCTGTTTTATTGCGTATACCCGCTTTCACCATGTAATGAATGATCCAGCCCCACAAACTCCGCTTGCGCATCAACCCGTAAACCGGTAGTAGCATCAATTACTTTCAGGATTATATAAGTCATTACAAATGCAAAAACAATGGTTGCAATTACAGCCTGAAGCTGTATATTTAACAGTGACGGGTTGCCGAAGAACAACCCGTTCTGACCTGCCGGGTTTATATCTTTGGATGCAAAAAGCCCCACTGCCAATGTTCCAATAACGCCACCAACTCCATGCACCCCCACTACGTCAAGGGAATCGTCGTAACCGAACTTGTTTTTCAGATTTACTGCCTTATAACATACAAATCCTGCAACAAGCCCTATTACCAGTGCAGATACAGGACCGACAAAGCCCGATGCAGGAGTAATAGTTGCAAGACCCGCCACAGCTCCTGTTGCTGCACCGAGTACGGTCGGCTTACCGCGCTGCACCCATTCTGCTGTCACCCATGCAATGGTTGCCGCGCACGATGCAAGATGTGTTACTACGAATGCCGATGTTGCGGTTGATCCTGAAGCCACTGCACTTCCGCCATTGAAGCCAAACCATCCAAACCAAAGGAGGGCGGTCCCTAAAAGTGTCATTGTAAGATTATGAGGCGGCATCGGCTCAACACCGTGACCTCTCCTTTTTCCGACCATTATTGCTGCAGCAAGCGCGGCTACACCGGAGCTGATGTGTACTACAATGCCTCCCGCAAAATCCAGCGCGCCCATATTTCTCAGCCACCCGTCAACGCCCCATACCCAGTGGGCCAAAGGAAAATAGACAAGTGTGCTCCAAAGAACAAGAAACAATATATATGCAGAAAATTTAAACCGTTCTGCAAAAGCCCCTGTTATCAAAGCAGGTGTTATAGCCGCAAACATCATCTGGTATATCATAAAGGTCTGATGAGGTATGGTTGCCGAATAATCAGGGTTCGGAAGCAGGCCGACACTATTCAACCCTACCCAGTCAAGACTGCCTATCACGTGCCCTATATCAGGGCCAAAGGCCAGGCTGTAGCCATACAAAACCCACAATATTGATATAACACCAAGCGCAATAAAGCTCTGCATTATCGTACCAAGAACATTCTTTTTTCTGACCATTCCGCCGTAAAACAGCGCAAGCCCCGGGGTCATAAGCATAACAAGGGCAGTTGATATGAGCATCCATGCCGTATCTCCGCTGTCGACAGTTTGAGCATCCCCGGCAATAGTTATACCAGGATACAGTAAAATCAGTGAAACCAAACTACTCGCAATTGCGATGAACTTTACATTCATAGCGCCTCCTTCGAATTTTTAGACTTAATGTAAGCAAGCGCTATGCCAAACCAAACCTATTGATTTGATTGGTTTCTTAATAATTTTTCAGCTACAATTTTGTAGTCGCTACAATTTTGTAGGATTTTATACTGCATCTTTGCCGTGTTCGCCGGTTCTTATGCGGATGGTGTTTTCTATAGGATAAACAAATATCTTGCCGTCGCCAATCTCTCCGGTCTTTGCCGTTTTTTCAATTACCGAAACCGCTTTATCTGCAATTTCATCAGGCACTATAGCTTCCACCTTGAGTTTTGGTACGAAATTAATGTCATATGACGCACCGCGGTAGAACTCTGTGTGCCCCTTCTGCCTTCCAAAGCCCTTAACCTCCGTTATTGTCATGCCCTGTACCCCGATTTCATTCAGTCCATGCTTGACCTCATCAAGCTTGAACGGCTTTATAATTGCTTCTATTTTTTTCATGTTTCCTCCGTTTGTAGGGGCAACCCTATGCGGTTGCCCTTTTCTTATGAGGGCAGGCACAAGGCCTGCCCCTACACCCCCCCTGTTTTTCACAACATATATCCGCTTTCACCATGCAATGAATGATCCAATCCAATAAACTCCGATTCTTCATCAACCCTCAACCCCATTGCAACGTCAAGGACTTTCAATAAAATCAGCGTAACCACAAAAGAGTACACCCATGCGGCTCCTACGCTTATCACCTGATTCATCAAGAGAGACGGGTTGCCGAAAAATAAACCGTCATTGCCTGCAGGGTTGATTGCCTTTGATGCAAATAAACCCGTAGCAATCGCACCCCACGTCCCGCCGATACCATGAACGCCTACCGCATCAAGCGAGTCATCGTAGCCTAATTTTGTTTTAAGACTAACCGCTGTATAACATATAGCGCCGGCCGTAAGCCCGATAGCAATTGATGACATCGGCCCTACAAAGCCTGATGCAGGGGTAATCGCCACAAGCCCTGCAACCGCGCCTGAAACTGCACCGAGAGCTGTAGGTTTCCCTCTGTGCGCCCATTCAACTGACATCCAGGACAACGCTGCTGCTGCTGTTGCTATATGAGTAACTACAAAGGCTGATGTTGCCAGAGAGCCTGATGCCACAGCGCTTCCACCGTTGAATCCGAACCATCCAAACCACAGCAATGCCGCCCCCAGAAAAGTCATGGTAAGATTGTGAGGGGGCATTGGTTCTGCGCCGTATCCTTTTCTTTTCCCTATAATAACTGCAGCAGCAAGAGCTGATACACCAGAGCTGATATGCACTACTAAACCACCGGCAAAATCGAGAGCGCCAAGGTTTCTTATCCAGCCGCCAACTCCCCACACCCAGTGAGCAAGAGGAAAATATACGAAGGTCGCCCATAGCACAAGGAATACGAGATAGGTGCTGAACTTGAAGCGTTCAGCAAATGCGCCGGTAATTAACGCCGGCGTAATTACAGCAAACATCATCTGAAATATCATAAACGCCTGATGCGGGATTGTGGCTGAATAATCAGGATTCGGCTCAAGACCCACACCCTTTAAACCAGCCCAATCCAGGTTACCGATAACATGTCCGATATCAGGCCCAAAAGACAGGCTGTATCCATAAAGCACCCACACTATGGTAATTACGCCCAGCGCTACAAAACTCTGCATTATGGTCCCAAGCACATTTTTGCGCCTGACCATACCACCATAAAAAAGCGCCAGCCCCGGAGTCATCAGCATAACAAGCGCAGTAGAGATCAATACCCAGGAAGTGTCCCCGGTATCGACTGCCGGGGGCGGACTCGCCTCCGGCGCCGCCTGTTCAACTGCCTGTACTGTAGAAGAAACACTTGCTTCCTCTGCAAAGGTAACACTTGCCAATGTTAACAGACCTATTATCATTAATATACTTAATGGTCGTTTCATCTTTTCCCTCCAGAGTTAAAAATCTATATCCAACTGCACCGTTGCAGTCGGTTTATATGTGCTTTCGTTGTATATGTCATAACCAAATATCACTCCAACGTTTGGCGCAAATTTCCAGGCAATACCAAAACTCAATGCGCCGTAGCCGTTGTCACCGCCCTGATAATCTATCGCAGCCCATAGGTTGTCCGATATCTCCGAAATCGTCCTGTCCCATGAAAGGAGCACCCCGTCATTATCCTTATTACCGTCAGTATCAACTAAAAGGTCCTTATTACCCGTGTAATATCCCGCTGACAATCTTCCAACCTTTCCGAGAGTCTTTGCTATAAGACCATAAAATATGTTGTAGTCAGTAACTTCACTCTTTGTGCCAAAGTCATATCCTCCGATTGCCAATGCCGGCGCTCCCTCAAACAGCGCTCCCTCCGGCGTTCCGAGTTTTGCATTAAATAACAACGGGTATGCATGCTCGCCGCCAGTATCCCTGTAATCAATTCCAACCTCAAGCTGCATTTTTTCAAACGGCAATACGCCCGTGGTTAACCCCAGATTCGTAATAGTCGGTTCTGTAGCGCCGTTCTGGCTTTTTGTTTTTATATAACTGTCAAAACCGAAATGTACTTTCTTGTACGGCTGGATATCCGTAGACGGAATCCATATTTGAGTTGAAGGCGTGGCATATGCAATTCCAGCCAAAAAAACGATTAAACTGATTTTCACTGCAAATACCCTGAAGATTTTCATGTGGTCCTCCCTAATTTTCTGTATCGCAGGCTGATGCCCGCTGTAGGGGCGAGGCACCGCCTCGCCCCTACAATTCTTTACTCTTAACTCTGTCTTTACCCCTTACCTCCTTCCTTATCCCGTATTTTCTTATCTTGTACCCAATCATTCTTTCTGTTATGCCGAGTTGCCTTGCGGCCTTTGCCATGATCCAGTTGCAGTCCTTAAGAGCCCTGATTATTTCCTCCTTCTCAATTTCTCTGATCTGATCCTTCAATGAGTTCATGGTTGTTTCCTTTAAATATCTCTTAGAGCTAAATCTGTGCCAGCGTGTAACATATTAATATTTAAGATATTTGGGGTTTTTAAGTTACAACAATGTATTGTTGTCCTACAAATTTGTCCTGCAATATTGTCAGTTTTGGTTAAAGTAATTAAGAACCATACCTGTTTAGTAGATTAATTGATGAAATTAACCAACATAATTCGAAAGGATTGATATGCAACGCAGGGTTTCAGTTAATTTAGGCAACTTGGTGCTTTCACTCTCAGACGCAATGGATCTGGCAAGTCCCTCTCTGTGGCAGCATCAGCAGAGAACGGCATTTATCGTATGGGAAATGGGCCGGATTGCAAAGCTTTCTGATGTACGGATAGAAAACAGCTTTATAGCAGCGCTGCTTCATGATATAGGCGCCTGCAAACGGGTTGATCTGCTCCCATTTATTCTTTTTTTGATTTTTTCTATACAAATTATCTAATATAAAAAAGTTTTTATTTCCTCACGTTGTTATGTATTAAGAAGTTCATAATTAATATCCCATAGTTGTTATTCCTCCCGAATCATCAGGGGGGCATAGAAGGAGAGATAATTTATGATAAAAGCAGGAATCATAGGCGGCTCAGGACTTGATAATCCTGACATTCTCAAAAATGCTAAAGAAATCGCAGTAAAGACACCTTATGGCTCACCAACATCATCGCTTACTTGCGGAACGATTGAAGGAACCGATGTAGTTATCATTGCCCGACACGGAAAAGACCATTCCATTTATCCGTCAAAAGTGAATTTCAGGGCGAATATCTGGGCCTTGAAAGAACAGGGCTGCACACATATCCTTGCATCAACTGCCGTGGGCTCTCTCCGGGAGGAAATCGCCCCCGGGCACCTCGTATTTCCCAACCAGTTTATAGATCATACAAGGAAAAGGGAAACTACCTTTTTTGACGAAAATGTTGTTGTACATACACCTATGGCAGAGCCCTTTTGTCAAAACCTCACTGATTTACTTGCCTCGTCCGCAGGAGAGTTGAATTTAACCTTTCATAAAAATAAAACTGTTATTACGATAGAAGGGCCGCGTTTTTCAACAAAGGCGGAGAGCCATATGTTCAGAAGCTGGAACGCTGATGTTATAAATATGAGTACGGTTCCTGAAGTAGTGCTTGCCAGAGAGAAAAAGATGCATTATGCAGCAATAGCAATGTCCACAGATTATGACTGCTGGCATGAAGAAGAAGAGCCTGTAACGTGGGAAATGATTCTGAATACCATGAAGGAAAATGCAGACAATGTAATAAGGCTGTTTTTAAATGTCATTCCGAAGATAAAAAAATATAATGATATCTGTATAACATAAAGATTGAAAGGAGAAAACCATGCCTATCAAATCAAAAATACGCACCATTCCCGACCATCCCAAAAAAGGAATCATGTTCAGGGACATAACTACATTGATTAAAGATCCCGTAGGATTCAGGCTCGTAATTGATACTTTTACCCAAAGATATATTAAAGGCGATATCAATTACGATCTTATTGTTGGCATAGAGGCCAGGGGTTTTATTATTGGAGGCGCATTGTCTTACACGCTCGGCAAGGGGTTTGTGCCAATCAGGAAAGTTGGCAAGCTTCCGGCAGAGGTAGTAAGGCACGAATATCAGCTTGAGTATGGTACAGATACAGTAGAAATCCATAAGGATGCAATAACACAAGGGGCCAGGGTTCTTGTTGTTGACGATCTGCTTGCTACAGGCGGTACCGCGCTTGCGGCAGCAACGCTTATTGAAAAGCTTGGCGGCGCTGTTGCAGAAATGGCATTTATCGTCAACCTTCCAGATGTAGGCGGAGAGAAAAAGTTAAAAGAAAAAGGGTATAAGGTTTACTGTCTTACTGAGTTTGAAGGAGATTAAAAGATAAATGGCAGAAGTAATTCCTTTTAAAGGTATTTTGTATAATCCACAGAAGGTTGTCGCCGATGAGACTCTTGCGCCACCATACGATATTATCACGCCGGAATTTAAAGAAGCTCTTTACAAAAAAAATTCCTACAACATTATACGTATTGATTTTGGCAAGGATGAAGACGGAGATAATGAAAACGAGAATCGCTATACAAGGGCTTCAAGATTTTTGTCTGACTGGCTTGAGGAAGGGATTTTAATTAATGATGCGGAACCGTCCTTTTATTGCTACGAGATAACTTATGAACTGAATAGCCAGATTAAAAAAACAAGGGGATTTCTCGGCGCTGTCAGGATTGAAGACCTGGGATCGGGCAGAATTCATCCGCATGAAATGACGTACTCAAAACCAAAATCAGACCGGCTTAACATACTGCGATACTGCAGTGCAAATACCAGCCCTATCTTTTCCCTTTACAGCAGTACAGAAAGATACACTTCATCCCTCCTTGAGGATATCGTCAGGGAGAAACCCTTCATTGAAGCAAAGAACGGGGACGGTTTCATGCACAGGCTCTGGCGGATAAACGACAAGGCTTCAATCGAAACAATAAAGAAAGAAATGTCGGATAAAGATATTTTTATCGCAGATGGCCATCACCGTTATGAAACGTCGCTTAAATTTAAAAAAGAAATGTCGGATAAAGGGCTCAACAAAACCGGCGATGAGCCTTTTAATTATACCCTGATGTTTCTTGCAAATATGGAAGATGACGGCTTGACCCTCCTGCCAACACACCGGATAGTTGAAATTGATTCAGATATTAACACGAAAGAAACCCTCAGAGAATATTTCAGCATACAAAAAGCAGGTTCTGCAGAAACATCCGAAGAACAGGCGAGACAGAAGATGTTTGAAGTAATGCACAAGAACACACATTCGTTTGGAATGTTTCTTACCAACTCAAATACTTACTATACTCTGCTTTCTACCGGCCTAAAGACAGAACTGACTCTGCCCGAATGCCTTAAGAATCTTGACGTAACCATGCTTCATAAACTGATATTCGAAAAGCTGCTGAAAATAGAGCATTATGAATATGAAATGGACCCTGACATCGCCGTGGAAAGGGCCCGGAAAGGCTCCTTTGAGGCTGTTTTTTTCCTGAACCCTACAAAAATACACGATGTCAAAGAAGTCGCCCTTGCAGGCGAAAGAATGCCGCCGAAATCAACATATTTTTATCCTAAACTTCTGACAGGAATGGTGCTTTACAAATTTTAATTTCCGATATATTTGTTTCATTGGTTTAATTAGTTTGATTGGTTTTATTAGTTAACAAATGGAACTAATAGAACCCTTAGCAGGTTGCTGAAAAAGTATTTTAGCTGTCTTTGCGAGCGAAGCAAACTCACTTCTTTATAAATCAATAAGTTTGAGATTGCTTCGTCGCAAAATACGCTCCTCGCAATGACAAGTACAGACTTTTTCAGCAGACTGTTAGAACAAAATTTTATGAAGTAGTGATATGTTCCTGAACTTTAGACATACTCTTTTAACAGGGCTTATAAAAATACTGCAGAAATATGGTTCTCACCATGTACTGGTCTCAGGAAGATTATATGAGATTTCAGAAAATGTATTTAATCCCAAATTTTATTTTACAAGCAGCTTTATGGCAGAGCATATCAACGTGACATCCAAAGATGAAGTTCTTGATATGGGAACAGGCTCCGGCATTCAGGCCATCACTGCTGCTCAAACTGCGCAGCGGGTCCTTGCTGTGGATATTAATCCCGAAGCCGTGCAGTTTGCAAGAGCAAATGTTAAGACCCATGTCTTCGAAAAAAAAATACTGGTACTGCAAAGTGATCTCTTTTCTTCAATTCCTCAGGAATATAAATTTGATGTTATATTGTTTACGCCGCCATATTTTGATGGTATTCCTAAGACCTTTTTTGAACAGGCCCTGATGGATCCTGACAAGAAACTTATTAAAAAATTTTTTGGTGCAGCAAAAGATTATCTAAAACCAGGGGGATATGTTCAGATGCTGTATTCATCAATTGCAGGGTCTGAGAATGCATTAGAAATAGCTGGAAATTTAGGATGGAAAAGCTTAATATTAGCTCAATCAAAAACCTGGTCCGAGACCTTTTATATTTATAAATTGACACCTGTCATATAAATCTGAGTAACGGGCAAACATGGCCAAGATTATTCATGGTGAACTCTGTTGCAATGGTTGCTGACATGGAAGGCTGTGGAAGAATTTCTATACGACGCCTTTGAAAAGGGATTAGGGGATAGGGAGTAGGGGGTAGTCAAGAAGAAATAAGAAAAACAGCTTGAAGCAAAAATGTAATATGCCGTTTGTCGTTTATAGAAATTCTGGAACAGACTTTCATGTCGGCTAAAAGATCTTAAATAAGTTTGATGATTAATAACATAAAAGTCAGAGCAGAAAAATTTATGAATATTACAGGATAGATAATTTTTGGGAAAGGACAAAGCAATATTATGAAAATCGGAATAATGTCAGATTCACATGACCATTTCAGGAATATCCAGAAAAGTCTGCAGATATTCAGGGATAAAAGTGTTGCTTACATATTGCATCTTGGCGATTATGTTAATCCCAACTCCGTACGGACCTTCCAGGGAATAAAGTTGATTGGAATATTCGGGAATAATGATGGAGACAAGTTCAGGTTGATTGCCGCTTTCAATGAGATAGGCGGAGAGATCAAAGGCGACTTTTATGAATTTGAAGAAGATGGTTTAAAGTTTGCCTGCTATCATGGAACCGAACTGCAAGTAAAAGATGCTTTAATAAACTGTCAACAGTATGATGTGGTCCTCTATGGACACACACATCAGTGTAAAGATATTATTGTTGGAAAAACGCTTGCACTAAATCCTGGCACAGCACATGGTTTTGGTGATAAGGCAACAATAATGGTATTTGACACTGAAACGAGACAGTCTGAATTTATTAATTTACTATAGAACTCCCTGTCACTACGTTGGCAACACAGAAAAATATTAAGTAGTTGGTGGCGGTGGCTGGACTCGAACCAGCGACACTACGGATATGAGCCGTATGCTCTAACCGACTGAGCTACACCGCCGACATGCAGTAAAAAGTGGAATTTCAAGTTAACAAAATCCTGTCGGCAAAGTCAACAGCATTGCGATGTATAATTATTGTCACATATGTTCCCTGTAAGCCCTGAAAAAGAAAAGCTGTTAGCGGCAAAACTTGATAGTCTTGGTATTCATGAGAAAGACCTTCAGGAATTATTTGTCCGCTCGCAGGGCAAAGGCGGACAAAATGTGAACAAAGTCTCTACCTGTGTTTATCTTAAACACCTGCCAACAGGCATTGAGGTCAAGTGTCAGAAATCCCGCTCTCAGGGACTAAACCGGTATTATGCAAGGGTGCTCCTCTTCGAAAAAATAGAACGTTTAATAAAAGGCCGGGAAAGCGAAGAAAAACAGCGTATCGAAAAAATCAAACGGCAGAAGCGCAAACGCTCAAAACGTGCAAAAGAAAAAATTCTCGCAGAAAAGCACTTACAGTCAAAAAAGAAAGCTGAACGTTCTTATTCAATTAACAATGAGTAATTATTTGTTAACCTTTGCATATCTGTTGCTTTTTTTGCATAATATTTACGAAACAACTATTTTCAAACGAGAGGGGCTATGCTCGAAATAGATATTCCGGGTTTTGGCGCTGTTAAACTGCAGCATCTTGTCTCAGATTTTACAGGAACGCTATCCTTCAATGGAAAACTTATTTCGGGCGTCAAGGAACGTTTGAACCAGATATCCAAAATTCTTGAGATCCATATCCTCACGTCAGACACTTTTGGAACAGCCCTTGCAGAAACAAATGGCATCCCGTGTAAAACGCATGTCCTGGAAGGAGAGTATCACGATCTGCAGAAAGAAGAATATGTAGAAAAACTCGGCGCCGGTTCCGTAGTTGCATTTGGAAATGGCAATAATGACCGGAAGATGCTGAGAACTGCACGGATCGGCATAGCAGTCACCGAGGGCGAAGGCTGCGCAGTTGATATTCTTATGGCCGGTGAAATACACGTTACAAGCATAAACGCAGGACTTGATCTTCTTTTATATCCTAAACGGCTAAAGGCAACACTTAGGTATTGATCGCTCCCATGTATAAGCAGTCCGGATATAGCACTTTCGCTCATTCTCGTCCCGATACATTATGTAATATCATGAAGGAAAATTGATGAATTTCTTCGAAGTGTTTTTTCCGGTATCAGGTGTAAAAACATCCATATTAATCCCTCCTCTTGTTGCGCTTATTATTTCGTTCTTTACATCCATGGGCGGTGTTTCAGGTGCGTTCCTGCTTTTGCCTTTTCAGATGAGTGTGCTGAAATATACAAGTCCTTCTGTCAGCGCAACCAATTTTGTATTCAACATAGTCGCTATCCCAAGCGGTGTCTACCGGTACATAAAAGAAGGACGCATGGCATGGCCGTTGACGTGGGTTGTAATTGTCGGAACCTTGCCAGGCGTATTTATTGGTTATTATCTCAGGATTTTTTATCTGCCTGACCCAAAGGTATTCAAACTCTTTGTCGGCTGTGTCCTGCTCTATATTGGCATCCGTCTCGTTTATGAAGTTACCGGCAAGGCTGCAGCAGGTAAAAGCAAAATGAAGGCGCTGGAAGACAAATTCCAACAGAGGGCCGAGGAACTGAAAAAACAGCAGAATGCACGAATCGCATCAGGGCTTCCAAAGGAGGCTGTGGTAAAAACAATTTCATGGAGTCTTGCAAAGGTTGAGTATGAATTCTGGGGGGAAATTTTTTCATTCAGCACGCTTGGTATGTTTCTGCTTGCTTTCATAGTTGGAATTATCGGAGGAACCTATGGAATCGGCGGCGGCGCTATCATTGCCCCGTTCTGTGTGGCAGTTTTTCATCTGCCTGTTTATACAGTTGCAGGAGCCGCACTGATGGGGACATTTTTAACATCTATTGCCGGAGTTACTTTCTACAGCATAATGCCGGCAAATAATGGACTCGCCACATCTCCAGACTGGCTACTTGGATTTCTTTTCGGCGCAGGCGGTTTTATAGGTATGTATCTTGGTGCAAGATTCCAGAAATTCATGCCGCAGAAATTCATAAAGATAATGCTCGGATGTGTTATTGTATTTCTGGCGGTAAAATACATCGTGCAATATTTTTAATATCAATAACATGACAAAAAAGCATTTAACACCATCTCTATTAGTCATCGTAATAATTCTCTTTTTATGCGTCTCGATTTTTTTCCATTATGCAAAAAAATGGAAATATTTAAACCGAACCTCCAGGCAGCGCTTAGTAATTCCGAATTACGCAAAGCTTAACAGGCCGAACAAAAAAGATTTTATCTTTCTCCTGGAGACCACAAATAAAAATAATCCTGTTTTTCACGATGCTGAACCGGATGGAGATGATATTCTTTTTGTTTTAGCTGAAGGTAAGACAAGATTAGAACATAAAATAAAGGAGTTTGTTAGCTCAGATAATAACCATAAACTGTCTGTTCATTTAAAGTTACCGGACTTATTGTCTAATGACGTACAAATTTATATGTATTACGGCAACGTAATCAACTTTAAAATAATTACCCGTGCTTTTGATAGTAATATACCATCTCAAGGTATATCAGCAATTAATTATTCCGACAGCCCTGTTAATCAGGGCTGCCCTGAGAACAGTATTATTTTTGAAACAGAGGAAACCATGGCCTCCAGATTTGTTGCCAAACTTAACTCATTGTTCAGAATCAAAATAAAATTTCCTGAGGCTGTTACACCCGTAAAGGAAAAGGTTTTTGTATCTGATACCAATAACGCTCGCATTCAGGTATTTGATACTAACGGTAATTTTGTTATGGAGTGGGGAGCACTTGGTTCTCTTAACGGGCAATTAAAAAGCCCCCGTGCAATAGCCGTCTATAAGAATGAAATATATGTAGTTGACAGAGCCAACGAACGTATTCAGGTCTTTGATCTATCCGGTAACTATAAGAGAAAGTGGGGTGCATTCGGTGATAAAGACGGACAGTTTTGCGGTCCTCGTGGAATAGCTGTTGTCAATAACGAGGTCTACGTTGTAGATACTTTCAACAGTCGTATTCAGGTGTTCGATTTAAGAGGTACATTTCAGAGAAAGTGGGGGCGCAGGGGCAGCGGGCCCGGCGAGTTCCAGGTGCCAATAGGTATTGCAGCATATAAAGATGAAATTTATGTTGTTGATGCCTATAACTACAGGGTCCAGGTATTTGGGTCAGATGGTTCATTCAGAAGGCAATGGGGTAAATATGGATGTGGAAATGGTGAACTTAACAGCCCCATAAGATTGGCTGTTTATAATGATGAAGTTTATGTAGGCGATAAATATAATCACCGTATCCAGGTATTTGATCTCGCAGGTAATTTTAAAAGAAAGTTCGGCGGACTTGGCACATCTGATGGATACTTATATGAACCCTATGGCATAGCGGTTTACAATAATGAAATTTACATTGCTGACAGAAGGAACAACCGAATTCAGGTATTTGACCTTCAAGGAGCTTTTCTCAGAAAGTGGGGAACCCTTGGTATCTGTTATGACGGAGACCAAAAACTTCCTTGTGGTACTGGGGAGTTTTATATACCTTTTGGGGTTACAGTAACACAGGAGGGCAGCGATGAATAGCAGGTATGACTTCTTAATAACACTTGCCCATGCTGTCATATTAATAACCATCTTGACTGCGTGCTCTGATTCAGACTTTCGCAAAGGGCATTATGAAGCAATTAACGATCTAAGCTCCGGAAAGTTACAGATTAGATATTTCGGAGACCCTATCAGTGATTCATTTTCTGAAGAGAACCAGATTCGGGAGTTTATCAGGAAAGAATATCGTATTGATTTTATCAGGATTCATGGGTGTGGTGTTTCAAAAAAAACCAGAGAACATACCTTTGGATATAACAAAGTGATGCAGGACGCAATTCAAGAAAAGACCGGGTTAAGTTTTCAGGAAATTTTGAAGAAAGCCTATCCTGATGCAGACAGGTTAATTGCCATTCGTTTCTGAAAAATCTCAATTTCTCCATATAGTAAGGTGTAACCCTTGTAAGCTCAATTCGCAATCCTGTATCATATACGGCAAATGGCTTACAAAGATTTACGCGCGTTTTTAGCTCTACTGGAAAAAAAAGGTCTCCTGAAACGAATCCGGGTTGAAGCTGACCCAGCCCTCGAAATTGCAGAAATCAATGACCGGGTTGTAAAAGCAAATGGTCCCGCCCTCCTGTTTGAGAATCCTAAAGGTTCGAAGTTTCCGGTCCTTGTCAACACCTTCGGCTCTTATGAAAGAATGCGGCTTGCGCTTGAGGTCGAAAATCTTGATGATATCGGCGGTAGAATACTCGAATTTCTTGAGCCTGAAATTCCGACTAATTTTATAGAAAAACTCAAGGCGCTTCCCAAGCTCAAAAAGCTCTCGGATTTTTTTCCAAAAATCGTAAAAACAGGTCCGTGCAAGGAAGTAATCATCAGGGACAATCCGTCACTTGATGTATTCCCTATACTGAAAACATGGCCTGAAGACGGGGGAAAATTTATTACCCTGCCGATGGTCTTTACAAAAGACCCTGAAAAAGGGGATAGAAACTGCGGAATGTACCGCATGCACGTGTATGATTCCAAAACGACCGGAATGCATTGGCATATGCATAAAGATGGCGCGAGACATTACAGAAAAGCAGAACAGCAGGACAAAAGACTGGAAGTCGCTGTTGCAATAGGTTCGGACCCTGCTGTTATGTATTCTGCTACAGCGCCCTTGCCGGAAGGGATTGACGAGATGCTGTTTGCAGGATTTCTGAGAAATGATACTGTGGAGCTCGTCAAATGTGAGACCGTGGATCTGGAAGTTCCGGCCAATTCAGAGATAGTGCTTGAGGGTTATTGCAATCCCGGAGAACGCAGAATCGAAGGGCCCTTTGGAGACCACACAGGCTATTATTCACTTTCTGATGAATATCCGGTTTTTCATATCACCTGTATCACGCACAGGAAAGATGCAATCTATCCTGCCACAATCGTTGGGAAACCACCTATGGAAGACTGCTACATCGGCAAAGCAACAGAGCGAATCTTCCTTCCGTTATTAAGAAAACAGCTTCCTGAAATTATAGATATGAATCTCCCGCTTGAAGGCGTATTTCATAATATTGCTGTTATTTCCATTGACAAGCGTTTCCCCGGACATGCAAGAAAGGTAATGTATGCCTTGTGGGGAATGGGGCAAATGAGTTTTACAAAAGCCATCATTATTGTAGATAAATGGGTTAATGTTCAGGACCTCAGCGAGGTTGTCTGGAGAATTGGGAACAATGTTGATCCGAAAAGAGACACTGTGATTATTGAAGGCCCTCTTGATGTGCTTGAACATGCATCAGATATCCCGGCCTACGGCGGGAAAATAGGAATTGACGCCACTAAAAAATGGCCCTCTGAAGGTTTTACCCGCGAATGGCCGCCTGAAATAGTAATGTCAGAAAATATCAAAAAGTACGTCACCGGGAGATGGAAAGAATACGGGTTTTAAAATTAAACTCTCCTGTTAATTACCCCTGTTTTTGTGATGCAAAACGTTGACATTACCCCTGCAAGCTTCTAAGATAAAATTACGAGTTATTAAAAATGAAAAACGATATCATCCTATTACAGGAAGCAGCCCAGGAATTCGCTGCCAAAGGCGAATTTGACAAGGCCATTGCAACATGGAAAAAACTTTTAACGGTCCGTCAAGATGGCAATATCTACAATATAATCGGGGACTTATACTTCAAGAAGGGTTCTCCCAAAGAGGCCGTTGAGTTTTTTACAATCGCCGCCAACAAATTCAGAAATGATGGCTTTCAGCAAAAGGCCCTAGCACTTTATAAAAAAATCCTCAATATCGCCCCTGACGATATAGAAACACTCATTGGCGTGGCTGAACTTTATGCTGCACAGGGATTTGAAAATCTCGCTATTGAGAGTTTCCTTTCCGTATCTGAACTGCATATAAAAAACAACGCTGTTGCAAATGCATTAGAAATCTATGAAAAGATACTGCGTCTTTTCCCGTTTAATATTAACATCAGAATAAAGCTTTCCGAACTCTATATCAAAATCGGGCTTAAAGAAAGGGCCGCTCAGGGATATACAGCAATTGCCGCCAGTTATCTTGAAAAAGACGACCCCCAAAGAGCCCAGGAATTTTACCTCCGGGCCATTGAAATTGATCCGAACAACATATCAGCGCTTACAGGATTAAGTGAATTAGCCGAAAGTCTGAACGACTTTGATAAGGCCCTTGAATATTTATCACATGCAATGTCCTCCGATTCGGCTAATAATAATCTTCTGTTGAACTATGCAAGGCTTGCGATTAAGGCAAACCGGATAGATGAACATACAAAAGATATTTTGTTAAAATTTATTGAAAGCCATCCTGACAATACCCAGGCCAGACAATATCTTGGAACAATTTATCTTGCCGAGGACCTCCCCGAAAAAGCCTGGAATGAATTTCAACCATGCATTGATGAAAAAGTGCGCGAGGAGGCCTGGGCCGAAGCGCTTGAATTACTGAACCGCTTTAAAGAGTTATTCGCTGTACCTGTAACAGAACGCCTGATAAATATTTACAGAGCCAAAGGCGACAGGGAACAGCTCATAGCAGAATTACAGAAACTGGCAAATTTCTATAAGAGTGAAAATTCCTTTCAGGAAGCGCTGCACTTATACAAAGAACTTCACGAACTAAATCCTGATGATGTCATAACAGCCGGTATGATTGCAGAACTTGAACACATTTTAGAAGACCTCTCTCTAACGTCAGAGACTATGGCCTCTGACATTTCTGCAGAAGATTTTAATATTGAAACCGTCCAGATTCAAGAACCGCATGAACCTGCTATGTCAGAAGAATTTCAGGAAAAAAAGCTCGAAGCAGATTTTTATGCTGAGCAAGGCCTGAAGGAAGAGGCCCTGAAAATCTATGAACGCCTCCTGTCCGCTGCTCCGGATAATTCAGAAATCATAAACAGGATTGAAGCCCTTCGGTTTATACAGGAGACAGAGACAGTTGTTATACAAGAATATGAACCTGCTATGTCAGAAGAATTTCAGGAAAAAAAGCTCGAAGCAGATTTTTATGCTGAGCAAGGCCTGAAGGAAGAGGCCCTGAAAATCTATGAACGCCTCCTGTCCGCTGCTCCGGATAATTCAGAAATCATAAACAGGATTGAAGCCATGAGACATTTACCAGAGATAGAAAGTCCGGACAACTCCTTACAGCTTGACACCGAACAGAACGATACAATAACCGAAACACTCCTTGAGGAAGCGCAAGTTTCACCCACTGATGCCTTTGAAATAAAAACTGCGTCTTCTGAAGCTGGCTCAGACGAAGAAGATAATGAATCCCCCTACAATTCAGGGGTTGAATTTAAATCGAGAGGGCTTTTAGACGATGCTATCAGAGAATTTCAGATAGCATCCGGAGATCCGGAGAAAATGTTGCTCAGCTTAAGAATGCTTGCATTATGCTATATAGAGAAAAAAGATTATTCAGCAGCCATTGAAGAATTTAACAAACTTATTCAACTAAGCTCTTCTTCTGATAAAAGATGCCTTGATATAAAATATGAATTGGCTGATGCCTACATGAAGAACAATGATTTCAATATGGCTCTGAAGATTTATTCAGACATCTATGCAGAGGACCCTAAATTCAAAGATGTTTCGCAAAAATACGGCTTGCTGAAAATCCAATTAAACAGATCTCTAAAAAAAATAAAAAATAAAAAAGACAAGATTTCCTACTTATAATTGCAATGAATTGCTGCAGTTTGTAAAATACGTAGCACATATCATCTGTTGAAAGAATTTATTATGGAATATTTAAACTTCTACAAGTTAAAAGCTTATCCTTTCTCTAATGCCATTGACAATAAATTTTACTTTAACAGCGCTCAACATGCTGAGGCCCTGTTAAGGCTCAGATATGCCGTGGACACAAGAAAAGGACTGGCGGTTCTTGTTGGTGAAATCGGAACCGGCAAAACCACAATTACAAGAAGAATCCTGACTGAACTTGATGAAAGCAATTATACCGCTGCTCTTCTGGTAGTGCTTCATTCCTCAGTTACAACTGACTGGCTTTTAAAAAAAATTGCCATGCAGCTCGGTGTACGAAAAACAGGAAATACAAAACTCGACATCCTCTCGGAACTTCACGACAGGCTGATGCAGATGTATGAATCGGGGATAAAGCCCGTGATAATTATTGATGAAGTGCAGATGCTTCAGTCCAGGGAAATTATGGAAGAACTCCGCGGGCTCCTTAACATGGAGGTTTCTGAAGGAAAACTTATAACGCTTATCTTATGCGGGCTCCCTGAGCTTGAGGATGTTATCGCCCTTGATGACCCATTGAAACAACGGGTGGCCGTAAAATTTAAACTATCAAGCTTTGATCAGAACATCACTCATGAATACATTCAGCACAGGCTTAAGGTTAGCGGCTCTGAAGAGGAGGTCTTTACCCCGGAAGCAATCAAATATATTCATATCTACTCAAAAGGCAATCCACGTCTGATAAATACTATTTGTGATAACGCCATTTTTGAGGGCTTTCTCATCAAGCAAAAGCCTATTGATAAAGACACTATTGATTCTGTAGCTGCAAACCTTGATATTTAGACGGAATCTTAAAATCAAACTCTCCCGGAGCAGGATTTTTCAGCAAGTTATCAATAGTCACTCTAAAATTCACCTTATCGACAGATAGTTCCATTTTTGACGGATGCCAGAAGCCGGCATAATCCATAGGGGTATTGTATGTTACGTGAATAACTTTGTTGCGCAAATTAAGGTCCTGCTTTAATGGCAAGAGGGTCGCCTTGCTCAAATGAATTTCCCTGTTAACGGTTTTTATAATGTACTCATCTCCCTCTGTAAACAAGGCGCCGTTTTCCAGATTCTCCCACCAGAGTACAGCATGAAAAAATTCCTTAATGAGTTCCTTCATTTTAATATCGCTCTTTCCCGCCAGTATATAAAAATAACCTTCTTTCATTACAAAGTCATTTACCAGCGTACCGAATTTATATATCCTCATGTGTATGCTGTCAGGCCTCTGAATAAGCACTGAGGCATTAATCTGGTCATAGAACTCATTATCTTTTTCTATCCTGATATCTACAATGGCCTTTAAAACCTGAATGTCTTTGCCGGCCCTTGAAACAATCTCGTCGAGCGAGAATTCTTCTATGTATTGAGGCGGGACGGGAGTGACTGCTTTGGGAGTGCAACCAATAAAAAAGTGAGAAGTGAGAAGTAAAAAGCCAGCAGTAAGTAGCAAGTAGCAAGGGGGAAGGATCAAAGTGAACCTGCTAATAGAAAAGTATTTCAATTGTTTCTTCAACATTCTTCACCCCGATAATTTCTATACCATGGCCTTCAAGTCTCTGGGCGTTGTTAGCCGGAACAATTCCTTTTGCAAAACCCAGTTTTGCAGCCTCTTTAATCCTCGTCTCAGCCTGGCTTATGGCCCTTACCTCGCCGGATAATCCTACTTCACCAAATGTAAAAGTCCCGGGTCCTATTACATTGTTTTTATAAGAAGACGCAATGGCTGCTATTATTCCCGTGTCAATTGCAGGTTCATCAATTTTCAATCCGCCTACAATATTTATAAAGATATCCATTGCGCCAAGATGCATTCCAAGGCGTTTATCAAGAACCGCAATAAGAAGGTTGACTCTGTTATAGTCAACTCCGAGCGCCGTTCTCCGGGGAACTCCAAAGTTGGATGTGGTGACAAGGGCCTGAATTTCAACAAGCAAGGGACGCGTACCTTCGAGGCTTACAGTAACTACAGAACCCGGCACATTCAGGGGTCTTTCTGAAAGAAAAAGCTGCGAAGGGTTGTCCACTTCCTTCAGTCCTGATTCCTGCATCTCAAAAACGCCGATTTCATTCGTGGAGCCAAACCTGTTTTTTACAGTCCGCAAAATCCTGAACGGATTGCCCTTGTCTCCTTCAAAATAGAGCACCGTGTCAACAATGTGTTCGAGAACCTTGGGCCCTGCAATAGCTCCTTCCTTTGTAACATGTCCGATGATAAACAGGGGTACTGAATATTTTTTGGCAAAAAACATCAGTTTTGTTGCGCACTCCCTTATCTGGCTTACAGAACCCGGCGCAGAGGGAAGCTCAAGGGAGAAAATCGTCTGAATCGAATCTATTACTATGACCTGCGGGTTAATATCCTGCGCTACAGAGATTATT
Organism: Nitrospira japonica; assembly: GCA_020723105.1. Classification (GTDB taxonomy): domain Bacteria; phylum Nitrospirota; class Thermodesulfovibrionia; order UBA6902; family UBA6902; genus SURF-23. The sequence goes on from DYJL01000019.1 coordinate 31,872, forward strand.
CCTTCGAGAGAAGTTTCGGGAAGGAGTATGATGCTATTTGATGCAATCTGTAATCTTTCAGCTCGTAACTTAACCTGCTCCGGCGACTCCTCTCCTGAAACATAAAGAACCTTCCCCAGATCTGTAAGCCCTTTAAGAGACTGAAGGATTATTGTAGATTTCCCGATGCCTGGATCTCCGCCTATCAGTACGACGGAACCCTTTACGACACCACCGCCAAGGGTCCTGTCAAGCTCCTTAATCCCCGTAGAATATCTGGCGCCTGTAGAAGCTGAAATATCCGAAAGCACGACGGGCTCGGCTGTTTTCTGCTTTTTCAGTTTTGCAACGCGCTCTTCCTCAACAAAACTGTTCCACTCACCACAGTCTGGACACTTCCCAAGCCATTTCAGGCTTGCATGTCCACAGTTTTGGCATTGATAGAGTATCTTAGTGCGTGACATACGGTATTGTAGCAACTTTAAAATTAAAATTGTAACGAAACCTGCAATAACAGATGAGCCATGATTTACATATTTAATAACTTTTCTCTTTTAAAAACCTTTGCTAACGTGCCTTGTTAATTTCTTTATAAATAGTTATAATGATTAACATTAAGTGAGCAATTATCCTATGTTTATTATTTCCTCTTTCTGTATCTATCAAGTTTTTAGAGTTTGTTTCCGTTTAATATACAAAGAGAGATTTGTCATTTTATTTGAAAGGCTTGGAGTGTAAAATGGCTCAAGGTTGTTGCGAGGCAGACAGAGAAGCAAGAATCAAGAAATACAGTCTGGATTACTGGAAGGTTACAAATCCTAACCTTAGAACTTTCCGGCCCCATGACACTTTATTTACACCGGAATACATTAAAAAACAGAAAGGCGGAATAGCCCTCTTTATTGACCCTAAACTGCCTAACTGGATTAGTGTTAATGATACCGGCGCAGAAATTATCAGACTTTGTAACGGCAAAAACACTGTAGCTGAAATACAGGAAGCTATTTGTAAAAAATACAATATATCCGGACCCAACAGAGAACAGGTAAAGCGGGAAGTTTCCGAATTTCTCAGTGCAGCAGGGTTGCTGGAATTTATCTCTAATTCAAAGATTGAACGACCTGAATATACAGGCAGAAGCAAGGCCCTGGCCCCATATAAACTTGATGAATTGTGGTTGTATTACACCCTTGCCTGTAATCTCAGATGCAAGCACTGTCTTGTCAGCGCCGGGAAAGGGTTAAAAAAAGAATTAACAACTGACGAATTTAAAAAAGTCATAGATGAAGGGATTAAGCTGGGGGTAAAACGGTTTTATATTACCGGCGGGGAGCCTTTCATAAAAGAAGGGATTTTCGAGCTTATACGATATATTACAAAGATAAAGAAACGCGAACTCATTATACTTACAAATGCTACTCTTTTTGATGATAACAAAATAGCCAGGCTTAAAAAAATAATGAGCCCCAAACTCCTCCTGCAAGTCAGTCTTGAAGGGCCGAATGCAAAGATCCATGATAAACTCCGCGGCAAGGGAAGTTTTGATGCAGCGGTAAACGGCATTAAAAAACTGGTAAGCATTGGCATAGTACCCATAATTTCCACAGCAATAAATAAATGCAATGAGCAGGAGATTTTAAAGACCTCCCGCTATCTGTCAAAGCTCGGGATTAAAGAACACAACATCCTCTGGATGCATACAAAGGGCCGCGGGGCGCAGCATCTCAACGAGCTGTTTGTTCCTTCGGACAGTGTCGCCCGGACCATGCGGAAACTTAAGAAGTCCTATAAAGAACAGGAAGTTATTTTAGATAATATTGAGTCCCTGAAGGTGCGCATACGTACCAAAAGAGGGAGGAAAAACGATCTGTGCAACAATTGTTATGAAAAAGTTTGCGTGAACGCAGACGGGCATGTCTATCCTTGCGGCTCTCTCAATGGAGACCCGCATTTTGATGCAGGTTCCGTAAGAAAGAAATCTTTAAAGGATATCTGGTTAAATTCAAAAGTCATGAAAAGAGGCCGGGACAACAGCGTTCAGAATAAGCCTGAATGCAGAAACTGCTATCTCGAATATTTTTGCGGCGGAGGATGTACCTCCCACAGTTTCTACGCAAGTGAGGTTGAAACCGGCAAGGGTTCAATAACCGCAACAGACCCTTATTGTTCAACATATAAAGCGCTTTTTGAAGATATTATCTGGGAGCTGGCTTCTGAAGGCGTTCCTTCACAAGAAGGAAAAGGCTATTTCACACCTCTTGTTTATAATGCAATGGATTCAAAGCTTCCTTCTCATCTTGGCGCCGGTATCAAATCAGTTGATAAAAAATTTGATGTAGGCTGCTATCATTGCTCCTGTGTGCTGTCTGTTGACGTTGAAGATGACGAAGAAGTTTGCAAACCTGAAATAAAAGGCCATGTCACTAAAACCGTCAAGAAAAAATTTTCAAAAGCAGCATATGCGCCGGTGGCTGATTATTACTGCCCTACCGGTTATGATCCAAAAGAACTGAAACACATTCCCAATGAAGTGCTGGAAGTTTCTTACGGATGCGGAAATCCGGCAGCCCTTGCAGATATAAAAGAAGGTGAGACTATTGTGGACCTGGGAGCAGGCGGAGGCATTGACTGCTTCATTGCTGCCAAAAAACTGGGCCGGAAAGGGAAAGTAATCGGCATAGACATGACCGATGAGATGGTGGAAAAGGCCACAATAAATGCCGAAAAAGTTGCAAAAGTTCTTGGCTACAATGTTGTTGAATTCCGAAAAGGAAACATCATGGAGCTCCCCGTTGAAAGCAATTCTGTGGACCTTGTCATATCCAATTGTGTAATTAATTTAACAGAGGACAAGACAAAGGTCCTTGATGAAATCTTCAGGATTTTAAAGCCTGGCGGAAGGTTTATTATCTCTGACATTGTTTCTGACAAGCCGGTGCCCGGCTACCTGAAAAGGGACAAAGAACTGTGGAATGCCTGCCTGTCAGGCGCACTCACAGACAAGAGGTTTAAAGAAGCAGCAGAGAATGCCGGATTCCCCGACGTTCAATTGACAAAGAATTATCTCTATAAAAAAGTAGAGTTTATAGAATTTTATTCTGTAACCATGAAGGCCCTGAAACCCCAAAAAGTTGCGTGCGGGTGTATGGCCTGTGGTTAAAAAATATGACCAAGAAAAGGGGAAGGGAACTATGAGAGTCACTTTAGTAAATGCACAGGTATTAGACGGCAATAACGTTGTTCCGCCTTTAGGGCTTATGTATATTGCCGCTGTTTTGGAAAAGGCAGGGCATGCCGTCCAGATTTATGATTCAGATCCCGAATACCAGGCCAGCATGATAAAAGAGATAAAGGATTTCAATCCTGATTTAATAGGTCTCAGCTTCTTAACGGTCGGTTACCAGAGGGCGTTGCACCTTATGCAAAACCTGAAAAAGGAACTGCCAAATAAAATATTCTGCTCCGGCGGCGTTCATACAACTGTCAAACCCAAAGAAACCCTGGAAGAGTTTGGTGTTGACTTCATCGTAATTGGAGAAGGCGAAGACACCATTGTTGAAGTGTGTCAGAAGCTGGGAAACAATGAAAGCCTTGCTGGCGTAAAGGGTGTGATGTACCGTGATAACGGCACTATTACAGATAATGGCAGGCGTGACATGATACAGGATCTTGATACTATCCCATTCCCTGCACGACATCTGATAGATATGACTCCATATCTCAAGCCGCCTGGAATTATAAGGGGTTATGCAACCAAAAACCAGACAACCATTGTTACAAGCAGGGGCTGTCCCTTCAAATGCATATATTGCGGCAGCCACAATATTTTTGGCAGAAAGACCCGAAGGCGTTCGGTCAAAAATGTTGTGGATGAGATAGAGCATCTCCACAAGAATTATGATATCAAAGGTGTATATTACTGTGATGATACATTCACACTGAGTCCCAAGTGGGTAAAAGAATATTGTGAGGAGCTAAAGCGGAGAAATCTGAATATCAAATGGGGATGCCAATCAAGGGTAGACCAGACGGATATGGAATTAATGAAAATGATGAAGGCTTCGGGTTTAGTCCAGCTTGATTTCGGCGTTGAAAGCGGCTCCGAGAAGATCCTCAGGGTGCTCGGCAAAGGCGGCGCCGGAGACCGGACAGCTCAGATTAAACATTCCTTCAAGCTTTGCAAAGATCTTGACATCAGAACACTGGCTACTTTTATCATCGGAAACCCTGAAGAGACCAAAGAAGATATAGAACAGAGTTTTCAGGTAGCAAAAGATATTAATGCCGATTATACAGCCTTTTATTTCCTGACGCCTTATCCGGGAACAGATATTTATGATATGGCTATTAAAAACGGCTGGCTCGACCCTAATCTCCCGTTTTCAGAGATATGGGCGCACAGGCAGCCTGAACTGCCTCTTATGGCAATAACATTTCAAAAAGAAGAGCTTCGGGACATTCGCAGAAAACTGCAGAACGCCTTCTTCATGAAAAACTATTTCACGCGCAAGAGCAACATAAGCTTTTATTCCATTCTGTTCAGTATCCTGTTTAAGCATCCCAAGGTCTTTCTTGATGCCATTGGTAAATTGATAAGAACTCGCAGAATTGATTATATTGTCGAGACCCTCAATGCTGAATACTGGCGAATGAAAAAATATGAAGGTCTCGGATAACATCTGTTAATTAATTCAAAAATCCTATCCCCGTAGTATGCGGATGCAGTATTGTGAAAGGTAAAATTTGGACTTTGGTTCTCTGGGCAGCATAGCGTTTGACCTCAACTTCATATCCGGCATTTTCAGTATCATAATAATTGATCTGGTCCTGGCTGGTGACAACGCCGTAGTCATTGCCATGGCCGTAAGGTCCCTTCCTCAGGACCAGCGAAAAAAAGGGATAATATTCGGTTCAGGCGCCGCAGTTCTGCTACGAGTCGTTCTTACGTTTTTCGTCTCCCAGCTTCTTCAGATAAATTATATAAAACTTGTCGGCGGCATATTGATTACGTGGATTGCCCTGAAACTTTTTATGGAAGGAATGCCTGAGGAATCTTCAGGCAAAGAGGCCAACACAATGTGGCAAGCCATGAAGACCATCATCATTGCCGATATCACAATGGCAACCGATAATATGCTGGCCGTGGCAGGCGCATCACACGGCAATCTGTTTCTCCTGCTTTTCGGGCTGGGCTTAAGCATTCCCTTTATTGTCTTTACAAGCAATCTGCTTTCCATGCTGATGGATAAATATCCAATCATAATTTATATTGGCGCGGCAATACTCGGGAAGGTCGGGGGGGAGATGATAATTACAGACCCCGTTGTTATGAATATGCTCAACCCCGGGAAAGTGGTACAATATTCAGTGGAAATTGCCTTTGCAATCGGCGTTATTGCAGTTGGCAAGCTATGGATGAAATGGAAGAGTTCAAGGGAAGAGAAAAAGGAGCATGTGCATGAGGATGCATAATGATATATCAAGCAGGCAAAATATAAAAATATCATATCCTGCCTGCCGCTTCAAACAGGCTGAGGAGATATTATGGCTATATTAACCGTCTCAAGGGAGTTTGGCAGCGGGGGGCGAGAAATCGCACAGGGCGTGGCAAGGCTTTTGAGTTATGAATATGTGGACAAAGAGAGGATTCTTTCAGATTTAAGGGCTGCCGGCGGAGAATGGGGGAAACGGGCCCAGGAGCTTGACGAACACCGTCCGACCATCTGGGAAAAATATGACTGGTCGTTCAGGGGATTTTCTGCCCTGATTCAAAGCTGTATTCTTAATCATGCACTCAGAGGAAATGCAGTGATTGTCGGCAGAGGCGGGAATTTTCTACTGAAAGACATACCGTCTGCACTGAATATCCGCATTACAGCTCCGCTTGACAAGAGGCTTCGGAGGATAATGATGCGAGAGTCAGTTGATATGGAAACTGCAAGATGGCTTGCAAAAAAAACCGATAAGGACCGGGCCAGCTTTATACATGCTATTTATAATAAACAGTTGGATGACCCTGCTGAATACGATCTGATATTTGACACCAGCATTAAAAGTGAAGATGAGATAGTAAAAACCATAAAAGACCTCCTCATGGAAAAAGACCAATTTACTTCCGACATAAAAACCCTTCAAATGCGGGCGGAGGCCGCAAGGGTCCAGGCTGCGCTGCTTACAAACCCGAGATTTATTATTCCCACCCTGGAGGTCTATCATGACGGAAAGGACATAGTCCTTCGCGGCATAGTACATACCCCGCATGAACACAAGCTTGTTGAGGAAGAAGCAAAAAGAATAGCTAAGGGCTTGCCTGTAAGGTGCGAGCTGCACTACCGGAAATAATATAACAGGCAATCGCCCAAGTAATTCATAAGTTATTATATTGGAGCAGACATGGAGAAAAAATATCTTTAATGCGATAAATTTTTAAATATTGAAGTTACAGAATGTATTCCTTCTGTTTTCGCTAACCCGCCTTCTGCAGTTTGAACTGCGGAAGATGGGCTAATGTATCGCGAAATATATTTTTTATCCATGCCTGCTCCAGATTAATGAATATGAGTTACCTGTTATTATGGCTGGCAGACTTTTATGCAAAGCCCGCAGATGTATTGGCCGACATTATGTTCTTTAGCAAAGTATTTCAGCTTTGCCAGGCAAGCCGGTTTATCCCAATCTTTGTATGATTCCCTGATTGCTGAAACAGGACAAATTTCCATACACTTTTTACAGACGCCACAGTCTCTTTCAAGAGAGTTATCTGTTTGAAGAGGCATGTTGGTCAATACAGTTGCAATTCTAATTTTGGAGCCGGCTTCGGGGTGCACAAGAAGGTTATTCCTTCCTATCCATCCAAGGCCTGCGCGCAATGCAATCATCTTGTGTGAGAGATGGGCGGTCTGTTTTTCCCAATCCACAATCTGGCTTGCAGGAATCGGAAGCGCATTGTAACCCCTGTCCTGAATGGTAAGAGATATTTTCAGCGCAGTCTGATCCAGCAGGAGATTGAGCATTTTATAATGGTGCAGATAATGACGGGTAGGTCCCATTATACAACCTTTAAGCACTGAGGCTGAGACCCTGGCGCCAATGGAAATTCCAAAAGACAGCCCCTCTGTCTGATCCATCGGCAAGGCATCAAAATGAGGTCTTAAGTCATCAATATAACCGACGCCGAATGCAGTAAGGCCTGCTGAGACAGCAATGTTTTTAAGTTTGCTATACATCCCCTTATAAATACTTCTCGATTATTTTTATACTTTCAGGACTGTCCCATTCTGCCGGACCCACTATCTTTTCTCTCACTATCCCGTCCTTGTCTATAATGAAAGTCTCCGGAACACCAGTGATGCCATAAAGTTTTGCCATCTCATTTTTGGGACTGATAAGGGTGGGAATGCTTACAGGTTGTCTCTTATAATACTCGGAGAGATTTGCCGGATTATCCCTGAAAAGAATACCGAGCATCTGAAGAGGCCGGCCCTGCATTTTCTGGTAAAGGACCTCTTTATGGGGCATTTCTGCTTTGCACGTAGTGCACCATGTAGCCCAGAAGTTCAAAAATATAACTTTACCCTTAAGATCGGAAAGGTTCCACAGGTTGCCGTTTGTATCTTTGAGTTCAAATGCCGGAGCGGGCTTGCCTACTGATGCGATCTCGTCATATTTCTTTCCACCTGGTTTTATAAAGAACCACGCCACAAGGCAAAGCGCTATAATGACTACAAGGATAAGACCTTTATGTTTCACAACTACCTCCTGAACAGTAAATTGAGATTATTATAACTTAAAAAAACAGTTGTTGGCTGACGACTATCAACTTTTCTTTAACAAACATACCGCATACGCCGCAATTCCCTCGCCCCTTCCGATAAAGCCCATGCCCTCATTGGACTTGGCCTTTATATTTATTGAATAAATGGGAATCCCTGCTTTTGAAATATTCTCTTTCATCGCTTCAATGAATGGAGCAAGCTTTGGTTTTTCTGCTATAACTGTTGAATCAATATTGACAATGCCGAACCCTTTCTGTCCAGCCAGCTCTACGATCTTTGAGAGGAGATAAATGCTTGATACATTTTTCCATCTTTCATCCGTGTCAGGGAAATGTCTGCCAATGTCGCCTTCGCCCAAAGCGCCAATGATTGCGTCTATTATCGCATGGCAGAGCACATCCGCGTCGGAATGACCCAGGAGTCCCTTTTCAAAAGGGATTTCCACCCCTCCGATGATGAGTTTTCTTCCTTCAATTAGCTTATGGGAGTCGTACCCAATACCTATTTTCATACTTCCCCTAAACCCTGTTTTTTCATTATCCAATCCACCAGCTCTATGTCCTCAGGCGTTGTAACCTTAATATTAAAGGGACTGCCGGTTATAATTTTTACCTTCCTGCCTATTTTCTCAACATGCGCTGCATCATCCGTTGCATAAAAACCCTTTGCATAAGCCGTATCATATGCTTCTTTAATTATACCGAACGAAAAGGCCTGCGGAGTTTGCACGGACCAAAGCTTTTCCCGGTTGACCGTAGACTTAACCGTTCCATCGGGAGAAATCTCCTTAAGGGTCTCTTTTACGGGAAGCCCGGGGATAATGCCGTCGAAATTATTTAACTCGCTGATAAGGGTTTCAATCAGCCCCTCCGGTATAAACGGGCGGACGCCGTCATGGATTAAAATGATGCTGTCGGGGGCCGTTTTATTATCTTCAAGAAGTTTCAGTGCATTATAGATTGAATCCTGTCTTTCGGGCCCTCCTTGTGCTATCTGTTTTACTTTATTCAGATTATGTTCTTTAACCATCTGAAATACGCTCTCAATATCTTCCTTCATAAGTACAGGGATAACTTCCGTAACAGCCTCTTCCCTGCAAAGCCTTTTTAAGGTATGAATTAGAAGCGGGGCACCACTTAAATTGAAGAAGGTTTTTTTAATGGATGAATTAAATCTCTTTCCAAGGCCAGCCGACGGAACTATAGCAATGACTTTTTTGTTCATTAATGCCGTGCCATTTTCATCTCTTCTCTGTCAGCGTCTTCCTTGAGCTTTGCAAATATCATCCGCCCTGCAGTAGTTTGAAGTATGCTTGTCACGATAACGTCTATCTGCTGGTTTATCAATTTTCTTGCGTTATCAACCACTACCATGGTGCCGTCTTCAAGATAACCTACTCCCTGATTGAATTCCTTGCCTTCTTTAACAACAAAGATATTCAATTTTTCACCCGGGAGTACTACGGGTTTCAGGGCATTGGTAAGTTCATTGAGGTTGAGCACTGTAACTCCCTGAAGTTCGGCAACCTTGTTCAGGTTGAAATCGTTTGTTATTATCTTTGCGCCAATAAGCCTTGCAAGCGCTACCAGTTTTGCATCAACTTCTTTTATTTTCGGAAAATCCTCATCTATAATCTTTACTGTAATATTGGACATCTTTTGTATCCTGTGAAGGATGTCCAGCCCTCTTCTTCCCCGCGCCCTTCTCAGGGGATCTGCGGAATCCGCAATATGCTGAAGCTCCTGCAAAATAAACTGGGGTATAACAAAAGTTCCCTCTACAAAGCCTGCTTCGCAAACGTCTGCTATTCTGCCATCTATAATTACACTGGTATCAATTATTTTGGCATGCTCCTCTTCCACTCTGGTTCTAAAGGTCTTCACTATACTTGCCAATGTAAAATCTTTCCCGGCCCTCAGACCCAGGAGCAAGCCGCTGTAACCAAATAACGCATTGAAGATTACACCGATATATGTTCCGTCCATATTGGTAAAAACTGTTTTTATGGGGAAATAGATCAATTTTGCAAATAATAACCCCAACGACAAGCCAATCAAACCTGCAATCACTGTAGCAAAGCCAACCATGGTGAGGACATGTTCCAGGATGAGAGCAATAATGCCTACCCCTGCGCCCCATATAATTCCCTGATATGATACCCCCGCCCTCATGCCGAGAATATAACCGCCTGCTGCAAAAATCAAGAAAAAAATTATTCTGTATAGCATATCTCTGTCCTTTTCTTAAGAGTACCCTTTTAAGGTAATATAAAATTTACTGGTGCCTCTGTTGATAAATAACAGCAGCGTATCTCCCTTTTTTATTCTGGAGACGACGCTGTTAAAATCGTTTATGTTTTTTATGGGTTTCTTATTGATTTCCTGGATCACATCGCCTTTTTTTAAACCTGCATCTTCTGCAACGCTGTAAGGTTCAACCCTGACAATTACAACACCTTTTTCATCCCTTGAAAGATCAAGCTGTGTTGCTATCTCCTGCGTCAGGTTCATTACGCTGAAACCGGCAAGGGCATTCTCCTCCGTAGAAAGTTTTTCTTCTTGGTCCCGGGGGACCGTCTGTGCAATATCCTGGGGAAGCTCTGTAATAGTTACGTCAATAATAAGAGGTTTGCCATCTCTTATAACATTTAACTCTATTTTGCTTCCGACTCTGCTCTGAGCAATTATATTCCGCAGGGTTTCTACATTTTTAACTTCCTTATCATCAAGTTCAGTTATAATATCTCCCCTCTTTATTCCCGCTTTTTCAGCCGGCCCGTTTTTCATTATCTCTGTAACAAGTGCGCCGGTAGATTTTTTCAGACCGAATTCCCTGGCAAGTTCAGGAGTAAAGTTCTGTATGGTAACACCCAGCCAGCCTCGTGTAACCTTTCCCTGATTTATAAGCTGATTCATGACTGACTTTGCCATATTGCTCGGAACTGCAAAACCAATCCCCTGATAACCCCCGGTTCTCGAAAAAATAGCTGTATTAATCCCGATTAATTCTCCTTTTATATTTACAAGCGGACCGCCTGAATTGCCTGGATTAATGGCCGCATCCGTCTGAATAAAATCCTCATAGTCTGCAATGCCGACATTGGCCCTGCCTACCGCACTGACAATGCCCATTGTTACAGTATTGCTCAGGCTGTAAGGGTTCCCAAATGCAAGCACAAACTCGCCGACCTGAATATTGTCTGAATTTCCCCATTTTATCGTCGGCAAATTCTGAATGGAAATCTTTATGACGGCCATGTCTGTCTTGGGATCAGAGCCTATTATTTTACCCTTAAAATTCTGCTGGTCCTGCAGGGTGACCATTATCTCGTCTGCCTTTTCAACAACATGGGCATTTGTCAGGATATATCCGTCAGGAGAAACTATAACTCCTGAACCCAGGCTCCGTTCTTTCCACTTCTTAGGTTTATAATGGGGCTCCATAAAATCAAAAAACTGATCGTCAAAAAAATCCGAAAAAGGATTGGCATCTCTTTCCACTATTTTTGAAGTAGAAATATTTACCACCACAGGGCTCACAACCTTTACAATTTCTGAAAAGGCTGTGCTCTCTCCGGAAAGCTCCTTGGGTGTTTGAAAGTTGTAAGTATATGGAGGGGATGATGGTTTATTCGAGAATATATTTATACGATTCCCAATCAAGTATCCCGAAATTAACGCAATTACCACAAACAACAGGAACGTAGTTTTTTTCATTATTCAAATTATACATCTGACAGTTTAACCTTGTAAACCCTGCTGATCCAGGCCCTGTTAGAAGACCTTTTGATTTTTAATCTTTCCTTTTAGTATATTACGTTGAATCTTGCATTCTTACATGACTACTATCCGATCTTATAAAAAACATATTGAGAATCTGGACCAACAGTTTCTGTGGCACCCCTTTACTCAGATGAAGGAGTGGATGGGAGAGCCACCACTGATAATCACGGAAGGACGCGGCTCTTTCCTGAAAGATATTAATGGCAAATGGTATCTTGATGGTGTTTCATCCCTCTGGGTCTCGGTCCATGGTCACAGGAAGAAAGAGATAGATCTTGCCATAAAAGAACAGATTGATAAAATCAGTCATTCCACCCTGCTCGGCCTCACGCATCCACCGGCAGCGCTTCTGGCAGAGAAACTGGTGAAACTCATTAACTTGTCACTGCTCCCTCGTCACTCATCACTGACAAGGGTTTTCTATTCTGACAACGGCTCAACCGCGGTTGAGATAGCGCTTAAAATGGCTTTTCAGTACTGGCAGCATAAAGGCATCAAAAGTAAAAAAACTTTTCTCTCTCTTGATAATGCATATCACGGTGATACTCTCGGCGCAGTAAGTGTCGGGGGCATTGATATATTTCATCAAACATTTTCTCCTCTGCTTTTTAAAACATACCGGGCGCCTTCACCATATTGTTACCGCTGTAAGTTTGGTAAGAGCTCCCCATCGTGCAAATTTTTCTGCCTTCAGAAAATGGAAAGCATTATGCAAAAACATCACAAGTCCTTAGCTGCATTAATCATTGAGCCGATTGTACAGGGCGCTGCAGGCATAATAGTAGCTCCGCCAGGGTATTTAAAGGGGATCCGGAGGCTGTGCAGTAAATATAATATTTTAATGATTGCCGACGAGGTTGCAACGGGCTTTGGAAGGACAGGGAAGATGTTTGCCTGTGAACATGAAAATATAATGCCAGACATCCTCTGCCTTGCAAAGGGAATTACGGGGGGCTATCTTCCTCTTGCGGCAACCATTACAAGCAAGCAAATTTATGATGCTTTTCTCGGAGCGTTCAGAGAGTTAAAAACCTTTTTCCACGGACATACTTATACTGGAAATCAGCTTGCTTGTGCAGCAGCTATTGCCAACATCGGTTTGTTCAAAAAAGAAAAAACCTTAAATTCTCTGCAAGGGAAGATTAAATTCCTCAAAAAAGAACTGGATAACATAAAAGAGCTTCGTCGTGTTGGAGATGTCAGACAGAGAGGTTTTATGGCAGGAATCGAACTTGTAAAAAACAAAAAGACCAAAGAACCTTATCCGATCGAAGACAAAATGGGCTGGAAAGTTTGCTGCAAGGCCAGAGAACACGGTGTAATAATACGGCCTCTCGGCAATGTGATAGTCATAATGCCTCCGCTCAGCATATCTAATCAGGAACTAAAAAGCCTCGTGCGGATAACCGCTGAGGCTGTCAGGGAAATCACAGGGTAACAGGGGCTTTTAATTCAATCTTCTCTCAATAAATTCTTCGAGATACTGAACCAACTTCGGATTGTTCACAGAGACGATATAAAAATCATCCTCCGGGTTGCGTTTATAGTATGACAAAAAATCTCTGTATAGTCTCTTGCGCATCGTATTTAACACCATGAAGTTGTACATGTTTTCTCCTCTCTCAAAAATCCTTTGTCTCTCTGCTTTACTTCTCGGAATATCGGTATGAAAGCTTTAGCCCAAATAGTGTATTGTTAAAAAGGGATTAGGGGATAGGGAGTATAAGAGGCAATTCGTTATATTGACAATGCGGTAGTTATATATGTTTTAATATATGGAGTTTTTTGGGGGACCTATTGGCTGAGATACTATTATTGCCAATCACAACTTCCAGTAAGTAACAATACGTTTTCTGGAAGATATATTTGTCTATCTGCAGCAACAAATAACACCCTTTGAGAGGATGCTGATATTGTTGGGGACATGGTTGAATTTAAAGCGCAGTTAGCCCTTTAAATGAAAGCAAAAATCAGATCGGCATCCTCTCATCCTGATTCGACAATTGATGAGTTCAGATAACTTCATGATATGTTCATAAGAATCATCTTATCGGCGCTATTCCTTGTCGTAGCCGTTTGGCCGGGCGCATATGCCCTTGAAATCATGCTGTCTCAGGTGTATGAGCAAGGCGTCGATGTCTCAAGCTGGCTGATGAGCGAAAAGCTTGATGGGGTGAGGGGCTATTGGGACGGCCGACAACTGCTCTCGAAAAACGGGACGCCGTTTTATCCACCATCTATCTTTGTCAGAAATTTTCCTGACTTTGCGATCGAAGGCGAAATATGGGGCGGCAGAAGAACTTTTGAGAAAACCGTCGGCATAGTCAAGAAACAGGAAATCGATAATAACTGGCTGGAGTTGAATTTTGCAGTATTCGACGTTCCGGCAGCAACAGGAGGTTTTGAGGAACGGCTGAAGGTTGCTGAGGAGCGGCGACATACTCAAAGTCAAAAGCTATTTCGACATGGAAGCCGTTGTAATCGGTCATATTGCCGGGGCGGGAAGAAACAAGGGCAGGATGGGCTCATTGATAGTGGAATTGCCCGGCACCAAAATAAGATTCAAAATAGGCACTGGCTTTTCCGACAAGGAAAGGGAAATTCCTCCTCCTATCGGGTCGCTCGTTACCTTCAAATATTACGGGTTTTATGAATCCGGTATACCTAAATTTCCCTCTTTCCTGAGGATCAGAGAAAAATTCTAACACAGCATAAGGCCATTTTAATTTCCTCGACAGGTAGCAGTAAAAAATTAGCCACTTTATAGCGGCATCCTCCAGTTATTTCAGATTGTTCAGAAAGCATCTTCTGTTATAACCTCGAGTCCTAATTTAAGGATGTTTCTGTTATGAGGGTTGTCAAAAGTTGCTATAGATTTGCCCTTGTCTAATAACTCCCTGCAAAATATTTCTGTCTTGCTGTTTGGTTCTGCATGAGGGATCAATATCTTGTCAGCAATTGCTGCAATAAAGCGATTACGCTCTAATGCTCTCTCTGACGATATACGTTTCTCTTTTTTGCTAAAGGGGGAAAGGATAAGCAATATGCCATCCTCAAGAGGTTTTTTAAATTCCGGGTTAATGCGCATTCCATCTATGTTTCGCGCAGGGCAATAAATAATCGGCTGTTTGCCTTTGAGCAGGACATTCAGGCATTCCCGTTCCAATGGAGAATGAAAACCGCTGATGACCGTTATCCCCATATCCCTGATTTTTTTCATCAGGTCATAAGTTTTCAGAATAATGCTGCCGGGGCATTTTGAAGAACTGAAAACAGCAAGGGGCTTGTTTTTCAGGATGTCGAGGTTGCCAACGGCATCGACGGTAGCAGGCGCATATTCACCCAGATATTGATTCAATGACTGTGAGTAATAGGTATCGTCTTTATAAATTTTGACGAGTTTCATTTAAAACTTCACCCCCTCGCCCTCCCGCGCCATGCGGTAATTGATGTCGTAATTGATGATGAAGTCCAGCTCCTTGGGAATCTCTATTTCTGCAGGAGCGGTCAATGAGGCCTAATGTTAGCATATTGAACTGGATCCAAATTTACCGAGTTCTTTGTGGTGGCCAAAGACCTTCTTTTAATATCCGCTTTTCTATTACCTGTTCGGAAACTTCAAAATGTTTGGCAATAGCGTGAGCAATAAATTCGCGTGTCGAGTCACCCGTTGAATCCCATCCACGAAATCCAGCCTTCTCCGCAACCGAAACAGCTTCTTGCAGTTTCTCAGTCAGCTTTTCTCGCGGCACAAGCAGACGCCCGGCAAACTCGTAGGCATGCTGCTCAATCCAGTAATACTGATCATCAGGTATCTTTTGGAAAAACTCTATCCATTCCTGGATCGATGAATACTCTATGTTCGAAAATAATTCAGCATGAAGCGTAAAGTGCCCAAGTTCATGAGCTATGGAAAATCTAAGCCTGTTCTGCGCTCTTTCATCCAGAAAGTCTCCCTGATCCACTACGATGGTTTTAAGATCGCCGAGCAGGAGAGCATCGACATCGCCTGCCTCTCTCAGGCTTGCTATTGTCCTGATTTCCAGATCAAGTTCGAATTCCAGAATCTCGAATATATCAACAGGGACTGAATCCCGCGGCCAATGTCTTGCACGAAACTCATCAGCCGTGTTTCTTATATCCTCGATCTTAATGTATGGAGCCCTTAATTCCCCTGGATCTATCACGTCTCGTCAACTCTTTTTAATCTTCGCTGCCAATTTTCTCATTTCTTCTTCTGTAGGTTTTTGTCCTCTCAAAGTTCTGAAAAAAGCAGGGAGCATCCTGACTACTTCTTTATCAGACATAAGGTCTTTCGGTATTATTCCGCGGTCAGCAGCAGCAAGGTCGAAGAATATATACCAGTCATCGCTTCCCTGTTTAATGCCGAGCGCTTTTGCGTATCGTTCAAGAATATCGTTATCCTGCGGAGGAGGCATTGCTCCGCGCTCAAGGCGGCTTATATTGGCGGGGTCTGACTGCGCCTGAAGACAGAAATCTCTAAGCGTTATTCTCTGCTTTTTTCTAAGGCTTTTAAAAAAGTCCCCAAAGGATTTATATTCACCCGACATAACCCTTCCCCCTCTGTTTGTAATAATTGTACTATTTGTACAATTATTACAAACTTATTGGACCGATGTCAATCCCCCTCGCTCTCCCGTCCCATGCGGTATTTGATGTCGTAGTTGATGATGAAGTCCAGCTCCTCGTCCGTGAAACCGTAGTGCTTCGCCAGCATGCGGTCGATTTCGTCGATGATGGGTTTGGAATTCTTTGGAATAATACACTGGACTGTCAGAGTATCATGCTTATATCGCATTGTACGAGTCTCTGACTTTCGATTTAAATCATTTGAAAGACGAGAAGCGAGATTACCGATCTCAGGAAAATCTTCAACAACTTTTTGCGGATCAAATCTAATATTATCTACTTCGCGTCGATTAACATGGCTGCCGTCTGATACAACATCCATAAACCATCTATAGAGAGTACTATTAAAACAGCAGAATACCGCATCTGCCACTTTCTTAGAAGAAAAAGACATTTTTTTGAATTCAGACGGCGGGCGGAGGTGCCCTTTGCCATCTCGAACCTCTGGCACAAAGTTAAGTATTTGCAGGAAGGCGTTAACCTTGCGAGAATAGTAAGTTATAAAAGACGAGTCCTCAACATAAAATGTTGATAGAGGCTTATCTCTATGAAATATCTTATTCCATATGCCTTCCTCAATGGGAGAACCTATTTTTGGCCAACACCCCTTAAGTTCCGGGGTGGGAGTACGGGTATACTTAAGAAGTGGAAATAAATTGGTCCTTTCCTCGGCACTCCATCTACTAAGGCGCGTGGAGTGCCCAGTGAATTGGCTGACCTTACGTGCTAATAGTAAAATTGACAAGGTATTCTTGTCCAGTCCATCAAAAAGATGGGAGGGTCTATCATCAAATGAGCTAAATGCAATTTCTCGATGTCTAAGTGTTTCCTGTAGCTCTAAATATCCTTCGGTTGCAACCGATGACACTGGAACAATAAAACCTTGTCTCGATTTATCGGAAACGAGAGATTGACACCTCTCAAGAATCAAAGAATAGAGATTTCTTGTTTTGCTTGTTTTATAGCCCTTAATCATGTATTCCTTGAGATCCTTAAAATCAACATACGGTGGATTCCCAATAATCACATCAAATCCGCCGTTCTTGAGAATCCCATAGAACTCAATGAACCAATGAAACGGTTGGTGGGATTTGCGCCATTTTTCATGGGCTGTCTTTTTACGTGGATCAATCCCATATTCACCTGCGAGATATTGATTCAGTTCATCTTCCAGCGACTTCAAACGATCTCTTAATTCCTGCTTGTCTTCCGGGGTGACCTGGCCGCCTAATTCCGTCTGCTGTTGATGGAAGATTTTAAACAGGCGGTCGACGTCCTCTGCCTGTTCTTCAATCCTCCCCATGTTGTTTTCAAAGTCCAGCTTGCTTGTGACAACCTGCTTTACTTCATCGTATGTCGCAAAGCCGACAAGGGTATTGCCTGCGCGGATATTGAAATCAATATCGGGCAACGGCTCGATACCTTCAGCGCTGTCAATCTGGGCCACGAGTTTGAGGAACAGGCGGAGCTTGCAGATTTCAACGGCCTCTTCCATGATGTCGACGCCGTACAGATTATTGACGATTATTGATTTGTAGATAAAGTATTTGAGATTGGGATGTTCGGCAACACGATTCAATATCTTTTTGAAATCCCCGTATTTGTCGGAGCGGTGTTTCTTTTGTAGGGGCGCACCTGTGTGTGTGCCCTTGCCTGCATCGTTATCGGGGCAGACACGCAGGTCTGCCCCTACATTTATTTCCAGCTCATCAAGAAAAACCTGCATCCGTTCAAGACATCCCTCATACAACGGCTCAAGGACGTTCAACGCGGCAAAGAGAAACGCGCCTGAACCACAGGTAGGATCGAGAACGGTCACATTTTCTATCGCATGATAAAACGCCCTCAGGAGCTCAGGCCCTTCTGAGTTATAAATCACATCCTGGGCAAACTGACGGATATCGAGATTATAGGTGATAAGGTCATTGATTGACCGGACTTCACCGCTAAGCATTTTGGTTTTAACTTCCTCATATCTTTGCCGTCTCGCAACAACTTCTCTCCATATCTCAGTCGGCAAGGCATATTCCGGTGAAGCGGGCTTGTTCCAGCCGGTACGCTTTGAGACATCAATAATGCCTGATTCAATTTCAGCAGGCAACGGCAGATCGACACCTTTTCTTACTGCTGAATAAATATAACGGTCAGGGTCGCTTTGCAGCAATTGCCAAATCGTCGAACTGGGTGAAGGGCTATTCGCCCCCACAAAGGCAATTTTACATTTCTCTTTGGCGGCATCAAAAAGAAAGGGAATAACCGTGTTCTTGCTTATATATTCTGTAATGTCTTCTTTGGTGTAATACGCCCCCATCTGTTTCTGGTTGATGTATTTTTCAAAGATATAGCCGAGCACATCAGGATTGATCTCGTTGTCTTTCCGGAGAGGTCTTTCATCAAGATGCCACTGGTATAGATCAAAGAAGTCAAAGAGCTTTTCAAAGGCCTTATCGGATATCTCAATATGCCTGCCGTGAAGCTCTTCTATCTGATGTTTCAGGAACAAACCGCCGTTCAGGTATGGGATATCGCCGAGAAGCTTGTTGATTGACGCGGAACGCTCACTCGCCTTCATCGCAAAACCATCAAAAAACAACGGGCAGAGGAGTTTCTTGTAGAAGAGGTCTTTTCCCTGTTCCCTGCTTTGGACCAGTTTGTTTCTCAGGTAGTCGTCATCACCGGCAAGAAATCTCTTTTTCTGAATAAAGTAAATGAACATGAGCCGGTTAAGCATGACTGATGCATACCACCTGTGAAGCTCGTCATCGGGAATACCTTCAATGAATTCAAGGAATGAATCGTGCTCGTTTTTAAAGCGGTCGTAAAACTTCTTCGTGACCTTCTCAACATCGAAGGCCGTCCGGGCTTTCCCGGTAACGTCAATAATGGTTATAGTCTCTTCTTCATCAAGCGTGACCGCCAAATTCCGGATTTTCTGTATCAGGGAATCGCCCGGCTGATTGACGTGATATGCATGTTCACGGCAGGCAGTCGGCTTGCCCGCTTCACGCTTTACCCATTGCCATATCTGAGTAGTCTTTGCGTGATCGGAGTAGATGATTATGTGTTCATGAACGGACTTTGCGATTTGCCTCTCTATCTTGCGCCTGACAGCATAATCAGGGATATTGCCATTGCTTAGAGGCCCGCACAAAAAAGCCGCCATCCCCCGCTTCTCCGCCACTGCATTTAAGTTAAACTCGTGACCGTCTACAGATACTTCTTGACTGTTACCGTAATGGTCCCAGCCAAGCTCTTCTGTAAAGATATTCCTGAAGTCGAATTCCTGAAGAAGATTGCGGACTCGTGTGATGTCAAGGTTCATGAGTTGTCTCTTCAGAAGGCCCGATTAATCCCTTTGCGTCCTTCTCAGCTTCCACCTTTCCCTCCCTCGATCGGTTTGCCGGCGCCGGCAAAGTGATATGAAGGTTCGTTCCCTGATTGTTTACAGGAAGTTACAGCTCTGCTAATAGCATCTTCAAAGCGCCTCCATTGGCTGTATCCCAAAAGAGGCTGAAGCTCCCGCGCGCTCCAATATTCTGCGCCGTGTTCGTTGACTTTCTTTAAATCTTCAAAAGACTTATTCCCTATCGCTGCCAAATCTTTTTTTGCCATATCCCCTCCATTTTTTTGCATATTAATAAAGTATCATTCAAGCTATTCATTAATTTTATGTAACGTTAAGCCGGTTTTGTTACATATGTCAATTTATATGTAACGTTCAAGGCGATTTCTTTAATAAGCCCATTGAACAAATTATCCTCGGCTCCTGGATTTGCTCCTCCTCATGAATGACACAAAGCCGCCCTTCGTTACGCAAAGTAATGACGATCTGTGCAAGGGTCTCGTCGGAGATGCCGCTCCTTAACTGCCGGTTGAGTGTGTCTATGGCTGTTTGTCTGAGGGGATAACGATATATCTCATCAATTGCCTTCAGAAGTTCCTGCGATTCAAAGAGGGTCCCTTTAATTTCCTCTGCATATCTCTTGAGTCTTTCATAAGCGCGGAAGCGTGCGCCTGATGGTCTTCCCAATTGTCCGCCGACGGATTTTTCCTCTTCAATTATCAGCTCAACCCCTTTTTGCACCAGCTCATGATGGTTGTCGGCACGGGGAATCGCAGGAGTTTCGGGCAAACATTCCGCCGTCTTTAATATTTCATATTGAGACTCGGTAACCCCCTTGCCATCCTTATCAATCCATGCCAATGCGTCATTGCCTTCTGCTGTTTTTAGATAAATGAGCACGCCTTCGGGACACACCCCTGCACCCCTCTCAAGAGGGGACGGATTCAATTCCCCTCTAAGAAGAGGGGTTAGGGATGTGTTAATTGCCTTTGTCGAATAAACAACCTGCGGTAAAGACGGTATGATCCTTTGTAATTCAGGATTTGCAGTTATAGCATTCTTCCAGATTTGGTATGCATAGGAGGAAAGGTCCACCTCCCCATCAACGTCGCCATCAAGAATGCCTGATTTTTCATTATAAAGGTCAAGAATAATTTGATCATTACAGTCATCTTCAAAAAATGCCTCATCTGTCCCTACAACCTCTGCATTTTGCCGGAGTCTCAGCCGGACGCGCTCCCGCAACTTAATAATACGATTTACTCCTTCGGCAGGAAGAAAAGAGTAACATAAAATGTTTTCTGCCTTTTGTCCTATACGATCCACACGGCCTGCCCGCTGTATCAATCTTATAATGGCCCAGGGCAGATCAAAGTTCACTATTATGGAGCAGTCCTGAAGGTTCTGTCCTTCACTGAGGACGTCCGTTGCAATGAGAACACGCAATTCTTCTTCGGGTCTTATCTTATCTCGCTTTTCATTGCTTTCCGGACTGAACCGCCACGCTATTTCGGTTGGATCATCTGAATCGCCGGTCACTCCTGCGATACTTGTTATACCCCTTTTCATAAGTTCAAATTCAAGGTAGCGAACAGTGTCTGCAAATTGACTGAAAACGATTACTTTATCACCAAGATGCTTTTTTGCAAGCAAGTTAATCAGCGCATCTAATTTGGCGTCTTTATCTGAGTTCCATTCACCACACTTATGCAGGACTTTTAATAAAGAGTTAATGTCATACCGCAAGTCATTGGCTAAATCGTTAAGGAAAAGTGTGGGGCGGAGCCATTTGAAACGACTTCTGTACTGAGTTTCATATTCTTTATATACTTCAGCTGCCCTGCGCTTAAAATCATCCTCTGCCCGTAATTGTTTTCTTGCGCCCTCTATTGAGCCATTGCCATTATCATCTTCAAACATATTGGCAGTTACGCTAACATCATCAGCATCTTCATCATTTATGCGGGCATCCAGCATTCCAGAATCCTGTGTGCCGATAGGAAGCAGTTTTTCATTTTCAATTGCGTATAAAAAAATATAATTACGGAGAATATGGCGTTCAATGGATTGCATGAAGGCCTTCCCTCCGCTTTCAAGACGTTTAAATATGTTGGTACGGCAGAATCCCATGAGCCGTTTACCGGCGCGTGAGAGGTCCTGAAGGATTCTGGCGTCATTTTGAGTCGGTGGTTCGTGAGGAGTTTCCACAATATAATTACCAAGACCATATCTCGGCAGATTGAGCCCATTGACTGTATCTACTACATCTGAAGCATAAAGTCGCGCATATTGATCGTCCGGATTTTTGTCATCAATTTTAAATCTGATTGTCTTAGGCTGTCGAACCGGGAAATAAGAGAGGCTCCCATCTTCAAAGGTCAGGAATTTGCGGCCCGTGGCGGCATCGGTCCCAGCATAGTTGTCCTGGATAAAACTCCGTGTGCGTCTGACCATGTAGAGACGCACGAGGTCGCGCCAATCATCGGCGTAGTCGCTTTTTTCAAATGCAGAGAGTGAACGGACAGGGCACTGATGTCTGCGTATGAATTCCGTCTCGCCTAATTCACGGAGCAGTTTTTCAGGCCGAATACCTAAATCCTTATCCTCTGGGACAAATAGACGAAGCTGGTTGGAAAGATCACGATAGGTCTTGTTATAAGGCGTTGCTGAAAGCAGGATGCATTTGCTCTCATTCTCCTGTACGTATTCATGAATCGCCTGATACCGTTTGCCCTCACGATTTCTGAGATTATGACTTTCATCTATGAGGACCAACCGGTATCTGCGCAAGTCCGGCAGCTCATTTATTGCACGAGTGACTGATAAAACCTTTGCCCGCATACGATAGTTGTAAACATAATCCTCCCACATCTTAACAAGATTTTTCGGGCATATTATCAATGTCTCCAAGCCGAAGTCATCTTCAAAGATGCGTGCAACGGCGGTCGCCATGAGAGTCTTGCCCAATCCGACTACATCTCCGATTAAAACACCGCCTCTTTTGTTGAGATGATGCGCTGCGATTTTTACTGCTGCTGTCTGGAATTCAAAAAGTTTCCGTCCAAAGTCTCTGGGTATCCGAAACTGAAGAAGCCCACCGCGCGCTTCTTCTGCAAGATGATATGCCATCTTTACATAGATATAATACGGCGGTATTAATTCTTCACGCGCCCAGCTCTCTTCAATTATGCTCACTAATTCATCAGATATATCCATACACCATTTGTCATTCCACCTGTCTTCAAACCATTGCGCCAGCTTCTGACAGGCATCATGGTCCAGGACGTCAATATTTAATTCTCCCTGCTTTGAAAGCCCGGCAAATGTAAGGTTACTGCTGCCCAGGTAGCCGATTGTCGGATTGATAGGGTCAGGCCGAAAGAGGAGATATAGCTTTGCATGTAATTGATGTCTGAGGAATAATTTGACAACGACCTTCTTGGCCTTGATTTGCGCTGCGAGTCTGCGGAGGCCGGCTTCATCTTCATTAGTCGGGATGCCGAGGGTCAATTGATTGCGGAATTCTTCAGCTAATTTCTTTTTTATACGAAGTGCTGTTTGCTGATCAATTCCCTTATCCGATTTGACAAGACTCAATGCGGATATGAGCTCTTCCTGCGGAAGTTTCTGCATTCCGACGAGAAGGCGGCAGCAATTGCCCTTGCCGCCGGACCAGTTCTCTATGTATGAATCGAGCTGTTTCCATCCCCGAAGATTGAAATATCCCACACAGAAGTCGGCGCGATCAGCAACATGAAGGGTCTCTTGTAATGCGGGAAGCAGCGATTTTTCTATGTTGTCAAAAATCCTTGGCATAAGCCTTTAATTGATCTTAATGTGAGGCATTCTTTCTAAGCTGCATACTGCCCATCTTTCATATCTATCAGCATAAAAAAACTATCACCAATTTTATCACAAGCAATATTTTTTATTAGAAGAATTTTAAAGGATTGCACGAGTATTCGGATATAACGCTCTACCCCTTCCCGCAGTTGAGCGAGGATGCTCTGCGCATATGAAGACAAGATCGACGGGATTATCAGGAAAGGGCTAACCTACTGAAAACCGTACTTTCGAACTGCTCCCTGAAAGACGGAACTCCTTATCCCATATATAAAAATCCCTTTGGCATGATAGCCAAAGGGATTTCAAATGAGAGCTGGCGTCCCCACGGGGATTCGAACCCCGGTTACCGCCGTGAAAGGGCGATGTCC
>DYJL01000037.1 GCA_020723105.1 Nitrospira japonica
GTCAGGCGGTCTTCTGTATTGAGGATCGGGTGCGCAAAATCCCCATATAGAGCTTTATTTTTTTAACCGAAAAGGCCTGGCCATATGTCAAAGATCACGGATTGAATTGGTTGATAAGAATGATTCTGTTTACAATAGGACATGCCGAATCGCAAATAATTTTTAGCGGTTAAAGAAAAAAATAGAATGGATATGGAAAAGGCTTATTCCTCGGGATTCGTCTTTTCGCCGGGGTGGTATTTGGCGTGGATCGCCTTCAGATCGTTGATGGTGACGCGGGTGTAAACCTGGGTGGTTTCTATGTTGGCGTGGCCGAGCATTTCTTGCAGGTGACGCAAGGGGGCTCCGTTCCTGAGCATATGGGACGCGCAGGTGTGACGAAACGTATGGGTGGAGATCCGCTTGGGAATCCGGGAACGGGCAACGCAGGCCTTGACGATATCGCCGATGGTGGATGCATGCATTTTACCGCCAAACCGGCCGATAAACAAAAAACCCTGATCGGGCTCGACGACAAAGGCGGGCCGGGCATGCAGGATATAATTGCGGATCAGGGAGCATACCCGCTCGCTTGCGGGAACCACCCGTTCCCGGTCGCCCTTGCCCTTGATGCGGATGTAACCGGCGTCAAGGTCAAGATCGGCAATCCGGATATGGGCCGCCTCAAACCTGCGGATGGCGGTGTCATAGAGGATTTCAAGCAAAATCCGGTCCCGGTAGCCGATGTTTCCTTGCATGTCCTGGGCCGCCATCAGGGCCTTGACCTCATTGGGGGAGAGGATCAGCCGGGGCAGCCGCTTGGGGATCTTGGGCAAACGGATTCTTTCGCCCGGATCGGTCACAAGATAGTCCTCATCCCGCAAAAAACGGGTGAACCCCTTGACCGCGCTGAGCATTTTGGCCTGGCTTTCGATTTCCATAAGCCGGCCTTTGGCCGTCACGTAAAAGGCCAGATCCTCCTGGTATTCGGCAAGGACATCAAAGGAAAGCGCTTCGATCTCGGCAACGGTTTCTTTCTCCAAAAAACGGGAGAAATGCCCCAGGGCGTAGCGGGTGTTCTTCAGGGTGGCCGGCGAGCGGTTCAGGGCTTTCAAATGGTTCAGGTAGGCGGATATAACGGCTTCAATCCTCATGGTTGTCCTTAATGCCGGGGTGGCATTTCTCATGGGTCTTTTTGACCTCAACGGGCATGACCTTGGTATAGGTCATGGTGGTTGATAGAAAGCGGTGGCCAAGGAGTTTCTGGATATAGAGGATGTCGGCCCCTTCCTGCAACAGATGGGTGGCGCAGGTCCTGCGGATCGTATGGGGCGACACGGGCTTCCGGATGCCGGCCGATCGCCGGTATTTTTGGAAGACGAACTGGACCGATTCCTTGGTCAGCGGCCGGCCGGACTGGGTCAGAAACAACTTTCTTTCCTTTGGATTCTTTTTGACATGCAAGGGCCGGATCTTTGAAAGATACTCTTTCAGGTAGGCGGCCGCCGTCTTGCTTAAGGGAACCGCTCGTTTATTGCCGCCCTTGCCTTTACGGATGAACAGCACCCGGTCCGCCAGGTCCGCGTAATAGACCTCAAGATTGATCAGCTCATTCAACCGGATGGCGGTGGCATACATCACTTCCATGATGGCCCGGTCCCGGATGCCGGTATGCAATGAAAGATTGGGCTGGGCCAGCAGGCGTTTCATTTCTTGTTGGGTGAGGGTGGGCTGGATCTTCCGGTTCACCCGGCAGGTCTCCACCAGGCCTTCGGCGGGATTGACCAGCAGCCTGTGGGTGGCTGTAAGGTGCTCGAACAGCCGCTTGACCGCCCGGATCTTGAGGGCCTTGGTTTCCAGGGCCAGCAGCCCGGCCATGACGACATCCCGGTAATCCTGCATGGTCTTGCGGGTGATCTGCCGGCAATCGGTTATATCCCGGCCGGTCAGCCAGGCGGCGAACTGGTCCAGCCATATGCCGTAGTTCTTAATGGTGCTCTTGGCATACCCCCTTACGGTCAGTTGCAGCTTAAATTCCGTGATGGTGGTGATGACATCCATGCCCCCCCCTTCGCTGTTTCTCCTTCCGCCAACTCCAACTAGTTCAATTTTTCTTTTAATTGCAAAGAACTAAGAAGGATTCGGCGGCCCTACTTGTACCCTACTGGTTGCCTTTTTTACCCTACTAGTCAGAAAAAATACCCTACTTGTTCATGAAAAACCCATGACACCGCAACACTTCATGCATGTTGGCGCCTTCCCAGGAGCCGGGTCGCTCCACGACCAGCACCACATCGGATTTCAGGATGTCGATGAGTTCATCGGGGCTTACGGGCTTTTGGCTGTTTGGATAACGCAGTTCAAGCTCCCTGACGGCTTCCGTAAAGGTCATTTTTCCTCCTTTTGCGCGGCGTCCAGGAGTTTCTGGATTTCGGCAACCGACGTCAGGTTCAGATAAAACCTGCCGTTTTCCTGGCCTTTGTAATTCAGGGCATAGGCGTATTCCTTGCCCCGCGAACCCATGCGGACATACAGGTATTCCAGCTCCTCCAGTTGCTTGATATGGGCCTTGATCTGCCAATCGCTCCAGCCCATGTATTCCCTTATCATGCGGCGGGTGAAATACACCTCGTCAAAGGCCAGGCCTTGTTCCGCGGCGATCTCCTTGACCATGGCAAAAATCCCCTCAAGCAGGGACCGGGAGGGCCGGGCCAGCTCGTCCAGGCTCCGGCCAAGGACTTCATCGGCGATCTTGTTGGCAAGCTCGATGTCGGCCAGGGTGACCTCGATGTATGCAACGGGTTCGCCGTCGATTTCCATGGTTTTGATTTCCCGCTGATACTGGTGCAGGAAGGTCACGGCGTCGATGAGGCCCAGGTATTTTTCATGGTCCCTGCGGCTCACCAGGGACTTGCTGGGATAGGTCAGGTAGCGGCTGAAATTGTTGACCACGGCGATTTCCTTTAAAAGCCGTTGGGCGGTCTGGTGTTTCTTGATGATCTTTTCGCTTTTCTTTTTCTGGGCAAGACCCTCAAGGCTCCTGGCCTGCCGCTGTTTTTCGTGGATTCTGGCGGTCATCTCCGGGGACTCGTCGATGGTCAGAAAGATGAACCGCGAGGCGGTCTCCTGGTCGAGTTCGGCGGCGGTGGTGGTCAGCATCACGGCCACCGGTCCCTTGACGGTGTATTCCTCGGTCTTCATCCTGCCGCTGCCCGGGTCCTTGCCGGTGGCGGCAACGGTGATCTCGCCCGAGGACTGGATATTGCGGATGGAATAAGCCGCTCCCCCCATACCCACGTCCTCCTCGATGGCCAGGATCTTGTGGGTCAGCGAGTCTTCCTCCATGTAAAAAAGGGACTGATCGGTCACGCGGGTGTATTTTTCATAGGCTTCCTCCGGCATCAGGGACAAAACCGCATTCTGCAGGGTGGACTTGCCGGCCGAGCTGCGGGACTGGATCAGGATCGACAGGGGTTTTGCCAGTTTGCGGGAAGTGGCGGCAAGATAACAGACGATCTTGTTGATCAGCTCGCCGATGACGCCCATGATCAAAAGATCCGCCAAAAGCTCGTCGATCAGGGCCGGATTCTTGAGAAAGGCCGTGGCCCTTTGGGTGTCCTCGGCCGAGGCCTTGGGCTCATCGGCTGTTTTATCGCCGGGTTTGTAGGCCTCCACCAAGAGAAGAATCTTGCCGATGTCTTCCCGGATCAGCTCCTCGGCCGCCCCGAACAGGCCGGCGCAAAGCTTGGCGAACCACTGCCGCGACCGTGAGGAATAAAGATCAATGGTGGTCAGCTCGAACGGCCGGTTGCCTTCCACGTCCGAGGAGGCCTTGACCGTGGCTTTCAATTGGGTGTCGCCCCGCTGCACGCCCTTGATGTGATACTGCCTTTCGCCGTAGCCCACGATAAAACCGTGCTCCGTTACCTTGTAACAGGTCTGCTCGCGTTTCTCGACCTTCTCGGATTGCTCCATTCCGGCGGGGTTGGCCTGTCTGAGCAGGCCCTCGAACTCCTCGGGCGCATGGCGTTTAAAATAGACGTTGACGTCCTTGTCCGGCAGGTTCACCGGGTGGGCGGCGATCCCTTTTTCCAGCAGTTTCCGGGCGACGGTCTCCACGGCTTTTTTCCCGGCCTCGTCGGCGTCAAAGGCCAGATACGCTTCCCGGATTCGGCCGTTAAATAAGGAAAGGTGCTCATCGGTGAGACCGTTCACGCCGTAGATCGGCATCACGTTCTTGAAGCCCTGGTCGTACAACGAAAGGGCATCGATGACAGCTTCGGTCAGGATGATGGTTTGCGACCGTTTGACGGCCTGACGGTTTATCAGGCCCCGGCGCTTGCCGGGTAGATACAGGTGTGAAATTCCGCCGTCCTCCTTGATGCTCCGGCCATAGAGGCCGATCACGGCCCCGCTTTCATCATGCAGGGGGAACACCACGCAGTTGAAAAAGATCTCCTTGCCCTTGGCGTTTAAAATGCCGACGGCCTTCAGGGATGTGATGATCTCCTCATCCTCGGGCAGGATGGAAAGCAGGGTGCCGTTGACAAAACCGGTCCCGAAGTCCCGCAGGGCCTCGTTGCCGGTAATGCCGCGTTTTGCAAGATACGCGGCCCCGGCCGGATCTTCCGTGAAGGTGTGCTGGTAATAGGCTGCCACACGGCCGAGCAGCTTCCTTTCCTTGACGGTCAGGATTTTTTCTTTAACAGCCGCCGGCACAAGGCCGGATGATCCGGTTTCATGCTTTTGGACGGAGGCCGCAAAATCCATATTGAAATAGAGTTTGTCAAAGGCGAAGACATCGCCGCCGCGATTGCAGCCAAAGCAATGCCAAAGGTTTTCCTTGGGGGTGACGATAAAGGACGGGTTTTGGTCCGCATGGTCCGGGAACGGACAGCGGCAGGCATAACCCTTGCCGTTCTTCGTAAAGGTTCGGCCGGCGGCCTTGCCGATATAGGCCATTAGATCAACCGCGCTTTTGATGTGCGCGATGCGCTCTTTTTCGATCATGATCGTATCTCTCCTCTCGCTCTCGCAGGGTTTCAAACAGGATGTCCCGCAGGTGGTTCAACGCTTCCCGGAATTGCACCGGGTTCACCAGGGCATGACCGTTGACATAGGCTTTGTCATGCTCGGAAAGGTCCTTGCCGTTAAAAAGAAAGGTCGCGATCTGTCTGCCGTTCATCCGAAAGCGGATGGACTCAAGATCGCCGCCCATGCACAGGTAAAACGCCCCTCTGAAGATGTCCGTGGTCTCAAGGCTTGCCAAGAAGATCACCTCCTTTCTTTGGTTTGATTTTTGGGGGGAGATACGATAGAAAAAGACAGTCCAGGCGAAACAATTCGTCCGGGACGTCCTCAAGGGCCATCAACCGGTTAACTTTTGCCGAGTTCGGGTTGATGGCCTTTTTTCCGTCGAAAATCCCTCTCTTTTTTAGGTAACCTTTTGTATGATTCAAAAGGTAATCATCAGGTAATCTTTTAATTGATTTTTGTCAAGTAAAAAGCCTTTTGGTTATACCCTCAAATACCATTTTGATTCTATTATCACGAAAGACATGGTATGGCTTCTTAAAATAAATTTGGGGGAAATATGTCTCTTGCAGAGAAAATAAAAACATTGAGAAAAGAAAGAGGTTGGTCCCAAAACGACCTAAGCGAGGCAATCCGCATTCACAGCAAGCACATCAGCCGCTATGAGAACGGCAAAACCGTGCCGGGACCACAGGCATTGAAGAAAATGGCGGCCGCATTCGAGGTTTCTACTGATTACCTTATGCGTGATGATGTTCCCAGGGATGAAAAGGTTAAAATCAAAGACCCTGAGCTATTACAACAAATCGAAGTGATCGGACAACTCAAGGAAGAAGACAGAATCACAATCAAAAATGTCATAAAAGCGATGATCATCAAGAACCAGATGGAAAAAGTGATCAATCAGTAAGGTGACCTATGGAAAAAATCATCAATATACACGTTGAAAAGCTGCCGGAGGGGGTTTATCTGGCAACATCCGATGATGTGCCCGGACTGCTGGCCCAGGGGCGGACGGTAACGGAGGCGCTGGAGATCGCTCGGGACGTGGCCCGCAAAATTCTTGAAGCGCGGGCGGAGAGATCCGGAAACATCAATCTATCGGCCGTTGCCGACTCTTTTGATTATCCGCTGATCGTGAATGCATAGGCATGGGACGTTTATCCGGTTTTAAATACAGAGAGATCGTAAGACGCTTGAAGATGCACGGTTTTGCATTCGACCGCCAGGCCGCAGGCAGTCATGAAATCTGGTACAATCAGCATACCGACCGCTACACCACCATTCCCAACCATCCCGGCGATATGCCCGAAGGGACGTTGCGGGCGATCCTGAAACAAGCCGGTATCACACCCGAAGATTTCTTGAAAAAATAATGTTACAAGGTAACAAACTTAAAAGCAGCCGGGAAGCACTCCCGCCCAATTTCTTATAAGCCCGTTTTCGGCCCCGAAAACATCGTTATTGGTCCAAAAACGGCCTTGTTTTGAGGTCAAATCCTTGATTGACGCGCATTCAGCGCGGCCCGACCCCCAATCGATCGAGTGCCTTGTGCCGAGCCCGCCGCGTGCGGCACTGCAAAGCTGGTAGTCAAAATCAGACGGCCGCTTACCTCAAGTGAGGCACGGCCCGGCGGGATGTTTGCACTCGATTACATAATCCGAATTATCCGATCGTTGCACCTCAAGCGGAATAGATCAGGCGCAATGTCGGATAATACCCCTCGGATTATGTAAGAGAACGCAAATCAGCATGACGGGCCGGGACTTTACAACCATCAAGCGGCTTCCTTGTCAAAAGGGCGGCGGGCGGGCTCCCCTCCGGGTCTGATTCTTTAAAGCCGTTTTTCGGCCACAAAAAGCTCGTTATAGGGCCTAAAAACAGCCTTGTTTTAGGATCAAATCCTTGATTGACGGGCATTCAGCTTGGTCCGACCCTCGGCCACTCGGCCACCTGCGCGGCCCCACCCCCAATCGAAGACAATCACCAATCCTTGTTTTCGCGGAATTGGCTGTCATTCGCCCCCTTTGTTTTCCGTTGTTTTCGCGGATTCAGACTCACCGGGTTTAGGATTTAGCATCTCATTTGTACTAATTAAATTATGATAAAATTCTTTTTGGGCCTTACTGCCCTTTTCCATTATCCAATCACTCATAAGTTTAATTTGCTGTATATTATAGTCTACCAATGCTTTTTTTGAAATCCTTGGAATAGGCGGATCAATTACCAACCATCTTCCATTTTTATTTTCTAAACTATAAGTTACCACACTTTCTTTTATTGTTTTAATAAGTGGACTTCGACCGTAGCCTTTATTGCCGGTGCAAGCAAACTCTTCAAACTTTACATCGACGAAGGCCTTTGATTGATTAATCATGATGTCTTTTATTTTATAGTTATCTACAACACATAGTTTTTCGCTTTCCCAAAAAAAAATTTCTCCTTTTAATGGACCATACATCTCCTTAATCAATTTTTTCCTTTCCGGAGAATAAACTGCATTATCAACTCTGTTATCTTGGCCACCATTAAATTCTGACTTTAAGAAATTATCAATAAATTCTCTTGCTCCACCAATATTTTCTGCTGTAATACCCAACGCATGAGAAAAAAGAATTATACTAATTATACAACCAGCTATTTTTTTTATCAATTCTCCCCCTTAAACAGCTATGTCTTTTATTTGCTCTCTTCAGAAGTGTCTTTACAAAATCGATAGTATTTTGGTTTGCCTTTAAAATATTCAAGCGGTGCAACACCATATTCACCTGGATTTTTAGAAGTTCCACGTGTAGTCCATAACACATTTTTTACTGATTTATTTTTCATGACGCTGTATGACTCGATAGTTGGATCATAAATTGCGAGATGTCCACTAAATTTTGCTACATCACCAATCTGAGGTGTATCAACGGGTTGCATTTTACAATCTGTTGATTTTTCGCCAAAACTACTCGCAGTCATTTTGTTATCTGCATAACTGAAATTCGCATTTTGATATATTTTCCAAGTGGAACCTGAACAATCAGCACCACCATCATCATTTTTATCTATTTTTTGGTGACCAGGAGATTTATATGGTGTGCCAACCCAAGTTTTTGCCTCTTCAACAATCTTAACTGCTTCTGCTTGTGAGATAAACTCCTTGCACTTGCATAACCCGAAAGGATCAATTGCTAATATTGGATTAAGCTCTCCATAAGCAAATAAGTTTATCCCAGCACCAAATCCGATAGGATCAACAGCAATATAACGACCAACGGTTGGATCATAGTACCTATTCCAATTGTAATGTAGCCTCGTTTCATCATCGAAGTACTGGCCCGCCAACCGCAGATTGTTGATAGCCGTAGATGAAGGGTCGACATCGGCTTTGCCGAACGAACTATATTTTGCCGACCAAACCACGGCCCCGCTAACGGTAGTCATCTTTTGGGGCGTTCCGATGTGGTCGTTTTGATAGAAATAATATTCCGTCCCGATCTTCATGAACAGCGGATTGGTTCCCCATATAGAATCCGCTTTGTAACCATACGTTTTGATCTCAACACCTGACCCGTCATATTCTCCGATCAATCCTTCATCGGAATAATGGAAGTATGTCCTCGTGCCAACATCCTTCCACAGCCTATGGCCGAACGGATCGTAATAGTATGAGGCGATCAAGGTTCCGGTCCCGGCTTCCCCTTCCCAAACCTGTGTCAGGCGGTCTTCTGTATTG
>DYJL01000020.1 GCA_020723105.1 Nitrospira japonica
AAAGAAACCGTTCGGACAAAACCGGATTAACTGTTCGAATAGACCGGATTAGGCAGTTAAGGGAAGAAATTGAAAAAAATGGAATTAGTGAAGGTACACTTAAGCATATTAAATCATTAATTACGATACATGGAAACGAGACGTTAAACAATTTTCTTGAAGGGTTTTTGAAAAAATAATGAAAGTGCGTTTTATGACTTTAGGAATTATTGAAGAAAAAAGTTAAATAAACTGGATTCCCTTACCAGTATAAAAAGGAAATGAAAAAGAAAAAAAGAAATTCTATTTACTGCAAAGCAAATCATTTTCCGGTTAATAACTTTCAGAAAATCGTTACGGATAAAAAGAACGCCGATACAATAAAACTGTTACTTTTCTTTAACAAGAATCTTGTAACGGAAATTGACAGCATATTAGAGCGAACGCAAAAGCCGATTGATATTATCCCTCATATATTTTTATCTCAAGGGATACAGGTCATTAAAGATGAACCGGGTATAACAAAAAAACTTACAACTGATATTCAATATTGGAACGAACTTTTAAAACAGAAAACTTTATCCGGCAAGACAGGGCAAATCAGAAAATA
This sequence comes from Nitrospira japonica, assembly GCA_020723105.1. GTDB lineage: Bacteria > Nitrospirota > Thermodesulfovibrionia > UBA6902 > UBA6902 > SURF-23. The sequence goes on from DYJL01000020.1 coordinate 590, forward strand.
TAAAAGGGAAGATGAAAACCGTTTATCACAGTATAAATATAAGCCGGATCATACTTTTTTACAGGCAAGGGGCATCAGAGCAAAAGCGGTATTTAATTACTTTAAAAAGATAGACGATGATATTGAAAAATCAAAATTGTATCGCTTGACTGCGGAGATAATTCATATATCGGAAAATGTTACCTTTATAGACACAAAAGAGAATCAGGATAAACTCAGGAAGAACAGAAAGGAACTTAAAAAAAAGTTACCCGGTTTTAAGGACAGCGATTTAAAAGACGATGCGCCGTACAAACCTTTAACTAAGACAGAACTTGACGAACTTCAAAAAGAAATTAAAAATCAGATCGAGCAGTTACCCGCATAAATATCATTATTTCTTCATAGATTAACCCTCAGAGTTGCTTAAAAAAAGATTTTTTGAAATTTTCAAGCAACATTCAATATTTCCGCTTTTCTCTATGTCAAGATACCTTTCAGAGGTAACAGGAATGGGAAAAGAAAAAGATTTACTGATTCATAAACTCGAAATTGCAACGCATGTTTTTCTTCTCTCTAACGAATTTCCCACTCTAAAAAAATTAGATCGAGACATTATTTTTTCATTTAAGGACACGCCTGAAAACCGGGCCGCAATTGAATTTCATCGAAAGGGCGGGGCTTCTAATGTCAAAGAGTTTTTTGAAAAATATAAGGTGCTTAGAAATTTAACCTATACCATGCGGGGAAGCACAGCAAACGGGGGCGGCAAATGAACAAACAGTCCATTTTAGACCGCCTCGACATCAAAGCTTTCTATACCTCTGAATTGCACTCAATCAGATGGAACGGAAACGGACAGGGCTTAACCCTATGCCCTTTCCATGATGATAAAAAAGAATCTCTTTCAATTAATCAGAAAACAGGGGTTTTCTTTTGCCATGCTTGCAATGAGACAGGTGATATATTTTCTTTCTATCAAAAAAAGCATAATGTTGACTTTAAAACAGCCTTAAAAGACCTTACTATAAAAGCAGGATTAAGCGCAGATGCAAAAAAGAAAATAGTCGAGGCTTATGACTATAAAGATACGGATGAAAGGCTTATATTCCAAACAGTGCGTTATGAACCTAAAGGATTTTCTCAAAGAAGGCCGGACACTAAGAATAAGAGCAGTTGGATTTACAACCTTAAAGATGTTCGTTTGGTCCCTTATAATCTGCCCGAAATTATAAAGGCTGACAGCGTAATCATAAGCGAAGGAGAAAAGGACGTTGAAACTTTAAAGGTAATCGGTATAACTGCAACCTGCAACCCAATGGGAGCCGGAAAGTGGAGACCTGATTATAACCATTACTTTGAAGGCAAGAAAGTTGTGATCGTTCCCGATAATGACAAGTCCGGGAAGGATCATGCATTACAGGTAGCAAAGAATCTCAAAGGCATAGCTGGAACCGTCAAGATTATTAACCTTCCAGACCTGAAAGACAAAGAGGATATAACGGATTTTCTTAAGGCAGGCGGAACGAAAGAGAAGTTGATTGAGATTATTGAGGCAACGCCAGAATGGATAGCGGAAGAACCTAAACGCCTCATTGATTCCCTTCTGAAGTGGAACGATATTTTTTCTCTTGATGTAACAACGGAATATCTCCTTGAAAAGCTGATTCCTAAAAACAGCATAACTCTTTTATTTGGCCGGGGCGGGATCGGCAAAACGTCCCTTTGTATGCAGATAGCAAGGGCGATTGCAAACGGATTCCCTTTTGATGTTCTGCAAACAATCAAGACGCCGGTTTATTACATAGACTTTGAGAATCCTCTGTCAGTCCTCAAGGAGAGAGCCGGGAAAATAGGGCAATCAGATAACCTCTATGTATGGCACATTTCAAACGAAATACAGCCTCCGAAATTTGACGGGCATGAATGGGAGTTATACAAACAGTTGCCTCCGGGATTACTTATTTGTGATACCTTGAGGGCTTCTCACCTTTCAGACGAAAACGATTCAAGACCCATGAGCTTGATCATGGGAAGGCTGAAAGAACTCCGAGAAATTGGATTTACCATTTTATTATTACACCACACCCCGAAAGGAAACGAAAACACCTTTAAGGGATCGGGGGCCTTACTGGATTTATGCGACCATGTGTTAGGGCTTGAAGAAGTGAAAGACCTTGAAGATGCTCCTGTAGAGTTTGACAAACATAACCTTTATAAATTCGGAGTAAGAATTAAAACTCGTTATGAACCTCATAGCATTTATCTAAATTTCAATCCTGACATCAAGGGATTTGATATTGCCAAGGACCCTGACCTTGAGAAAATGGGGGCTATCAAGGAACTGCTATTGCAATCGACAGAGCCTTTGAAACAGAAGGATTTGAGAGAAACGGTAAAAAAGGAATTGGACTTTTCAGACAAAGACATAAGACGGCTTTTGAAAAAAGGAACCGGGCTTTATTGGAATGCCGAGAAAAGCGATAAAAATGCGACTATCTACATACCAATAAATTCAGTTTGTCAGCCCCTTATATACCCGACAAACTGAAAAACAGAACTTCACAGAGCCTGAAACGCTGACAAACAGGACATCATTAACCACTGAAAAAACCATTGATACTCTTGAGGTTGTCAGTTTTTCAGAGGGTGTTTGCCAAACTGAAAAACAGGAAGCCGTTGCCCTTGTACGGATAGAAGCAAAAAATGATCCGGGAACGAGCAAATTAACCCTTCCAAGATGCCCTAAAAATCATGCTGTCCGGGGTGACTGTAACGAGCGATTCGATGTAAAAGTAAGACCGGGCATTCAAGGACTGCAACGCTTCTGCAAGGTTAATAACTCATTTTGTGAGGTATCAGGATGAACACGCACAAACTCATGAATGACAAGTTGAAAGAGCTTCCAAAAATAATTAAAAATTCGTCTGCAATAACAGACACACGCCTGAAAGACATTACGACGGGGCTACAACAAGCCTACTATCTCGATAATTTTGAGCAGTTTAACAAATCCATTAACACAATTAAGGTACTTCTTTCGAGGGATCAATATGAATTGTTTTAAAATCAATGACATAGGAGGGCGTATCGCATTCTTGGCAATTCTAATCCCTACAGCGATGGCGTAACCACGAAAAAACTTATGTCATATTTCAACAGCAAAAATTCGGGGGAATAAATGAAGGCACCAAAACATTTACGGAAAGCCGGGAAAAAGCACTGGCAACAAATCATTAACGAATTTGAAATAAACGATAGTGGAGGGGCTTCAATCCTTCAGGTTGCTTGCGAATCACTTGACCGCCTGACTGAAATAAGAGAGGCCATAGACAAAGAGGGTGTTACACAGTTAGACCGTTTCTCTCAAACCCGACCGCATCCACTGCTTGCAGAAGAGCATAAAGCGAAAGTTGCCTTTTTATCAGCAATGAAAAACTTGAATTTAGACATCACACCAGAAAACAATTTTATAGGCCGACCACCGGGAAACAGCAAGAAGGTGTAGCATGAAACGAAAGAATCGGAAAATAAAAAAACAAGGATTACCAGATCATCTTTTAAATTATTTCTTAAACGGCAACATTCCAGAAAATGAGCATGAGGCGTTTGAAATCTTTTTAATGCTCGATGAACGAAAAAAAGAACTTTGGAAAATAAACAGGGAAAATATTTTGAAACAATGGATAGCGGAACATCCGTTTACCAGACCCTTCGGATTTTGGCAGTTTGAGGATTTGCCGGAACGAAGAGACGAAAATGAACCCGAAAAAGAATTTCTTGAACGGTATGATCTTTTAACCAATGCCGAAAAATTACAAGAAAAAAACATTTAAAAAATGGAGGTAGAAATATGAAAGATTTAAAGGATTTGTCAGCAGAAAAAATCATAAACATTCTAAAAAGTAACCGGCTTACAAAAAAAATTCTACAGGAAGCAGAGCAGGCGGAAGAACTGGTTAAGGAGCGAATAAAGATAAAACAGGAAACCGAAAAACTGAAAAAAGAAAAAGCAGAGAAATTGACAGAGTTAAAAGACCTTGTGGATTTAAGGCAGTTTGAATTTAACGAGGCAAAAGAAGCATTAAAAAAATCTCAAAAAGCATGGAGCGAAACGAACAGTCTTTTTATGAGTGAGAGTTATCACTTTGATAACGAAATTTTAAAACGGGAAAGTTTTCTCATGCAGACTGCACCGGTTAACCTTAAAGAAAAATTAAGCTATCTCCGGGACAAACATGAATCTGTCAGGCATTCACAAATTGAAATAGGGAATGACATGGTCAATAAGCAGTTTTATAACAAAATTGTGAATTTCTCAAATGTGAATGAAATTTTAGAAAAAATGGCGGGCATCGAATCGGAAATTAAAAAAACTGAATTTAAAATCCTTAATCCTTCAACAGAAAGCGAGGTGTAAAATGGAAAAAGCAATTTATCAAAAAACAGGAAAAAGCGGAGCGGAGAAAAGTTATGAAGCAGGCATCGAAGCGGGCAGGCCAACTAAATTTTCTTTTGACCACAGAACAGGGAAAGGGATTATCGTAAAAGATAATCCACTTGCAAAAAAAAGACGCAAACTAAAAGAGCTTAAAAAGAGGCAATTAAAATATTTAAAAAGCCGGTAAAAAAATGAGGGCGGGCAGGCGGACAACGTCTATTTAGCGTACTTCCCGGCGTTAATAAAACCCGCCCTCTCATTTAACGAAAAATTATCAGGCTGTCAGATTTTCAAAAGTTATTTGAAAAATGAAAACAGAACTCGAAGAACAGGACATTGAAGCAATAGCGCAAAGAGTTGTAGAACTCCTGAAACCTTTACTGTTATCAGATAACAGTCATACAGAGGATAGGCTTTTAACGGTTAAAGAGCTATCTAAATATACCGGATTATCAAAGCAGTGGATTTACAACAACAAGAAAAAATTAGAACCGCAATACCTAAACGGTAAACCGCTTTTCAGGCTTTCAACAATAAATGCCATGCTGAAATCACAGAGAAACAATGATTCTGCATTATGCAATACTCCGGCCCTGAAAGTCAGAGATTTTAATAAACAAAAAAACTAATTGACAGTCCCTAACTAAGTTAGATATAATTGCTGGTATGAAAAACTGGACACCAAAAAATATTCTCAACCTCAGAACTAAAATGAATCTGTCTCAACCTGCATTTGGAAATCTTTTAGGTGTCACAGGTAATTATATCTATCTCTTAGAAAAGGGGGTGAAACAGGCAAGTAAAACATTAAAGCTGTTACTGGACTGTGTTGAACGGCAGTTCAAAGAAAACGAAAAAGGAAAGGAGAGTAAGAAGCATGGCAACCGGAATTTATAAAAGAAGCTGTATTTACTGGATACGTTACACCGGACCAGACGGAAAGCAAAGGCGTGAATCTTCACACAGTGAAAAGTTTGATGTTGCAAAGTCATTACTGATTGATCGTGAAAAATCCATTGAAAGGGGAGACGTTATTGAGAAAATCCCGGATAAGACTTTCAGGGAACTATCAGAACATTATTTAGACTGGATTAAAGGCCGTCAGAAATCAGCAAGGACAAAAGGCTACCTCATAGGGCAGTTGTTATCAGTGTTCGGAGATACACAATTAAAAAGATTTACCACTGCATCAGTTGACCAATTACAGACCGATTTAATTAACAAAGGCTACAAACCGGCCAGTAATAACAAAATCTTGAATGTGTTAAAGCATGCATTCAATAAGGCATTAGAATGGAACTGGATTGCAGAGGACACTTTAAAGAGGATCAGAAAAGTAAAACCTTTGAAAGATACCGGAAAGCGGTTAAGATATCTTTCTAAGGAAGATTGTCAGACGCTTGTAAATGCTTGTCAGGGTTTAACAAGGGCAATCGTAATTACTGCACTCAACACAGGTATGAGAAAAGGTGAAATTTTGTCTTTAAAATGGGAACAGGTTGATTTAAAAAATAACCGTATCCTGTTAGACAGAACAAAGAACGGAAAGCGCCGGGAACTACCGATTAACAACACATTGAAGGAAACCTTACAGGGTTTAACAAGACGGTTAGATATTCCCTATATGTTCTTTGATGCTGTTACAGGAAAGCCTATTAAGGATGTTAAGCGCAGTTTTCAGACAGCATTGAAAAGAGCAGGGATAAGAGACTTTCACTTTCACGACCTTCGACATACCTTTGCAAGTCATTTAGTCATGGCCGGAGTAGATATTACAACGGTCTCACGTTTGTTAGGACACCAGACCTTGACAATGACTTTACGGTACAGTCATTTATCAAAGGGACACCTTGATAATGCGGTGAACCTTTTAGACCGAACACTTAACGAAAATACAATTAGCACAAAATTAGCACAATTTGGGCGGTAAGCTGAATGGGTGAGACTGGTAAGTTATTGAAAAATATGGTAGGCGATGCTGGGATTGAACCAGCGGCCTCTTCCGTGTGAAGGAAGCGCTCTCCCACTGAGCTAATCGCCCTCAAGTGTTTATAAATTATCACTTTCCCAATCCTCATTGTCAACCTTACCTTGCTAAATTGTGCAGTAATTGTGCAGTTGACTTCTCGTTCAGGGTATTCTCCCTGAGTCAAGCGAATTTGTGGATTAATGTAAGGCAATAAAAAGGGGCAGGAATTGATTGGTTCTGGATATCAGTTGGTGTTATAAGTAGAGGCAATTTAAAAACTGCTTCAGGCTGTCCAAACAGCTTGATAAGCCTGAACGCCTTAGCTCTTGCAACATTTGAAAGTGAATCAATAAATCCGCTGCCGGTTCTTTACCGTCTTTATCTCTGTAGTATTCAACTGTCCAGTGCACGATATATTATAACAAGATTGTTATTACAGGGAAAGCCTCTTCGAATTGGAGAAGGTTTAATTGGCTTCTTTAGTCAACCAATAAAACCAATTCAACTAACCGAACTGTTTATTCAGTGGTTTTATATAAATTCTTATGGTATAACAGGACACAAAGACATATGGAAGGGGAGATACTATGAAATACCAGACTGGCAGGCCAGGCAGAATAATTGTTGCGAGATTTGAAGACCATGAAGATGTACTTGTAAATCTTGCCGATATAGCAAAAAAGGAAAAGGTCCAGGCAGGAGTTTTCTATCTCGTCGGAGGGATGAGGGAAGGGAGCATTGTAGTAGGGCCGGAGAAAGATGAAATCCCTCCCGTTCCAGTGTGGAAGAAGCTTGGTGAGAGCCATGAGGTCGTAGGCCTTGGAACTATCTTCTGGAATGATGATGAACCAAAGATCCACTTCCACGGCGCCTTTGGAAAAAAAGACATGATTAAAATGGGCTGCCTCAGGGAGAACTCAGAGACATTTCTTGTGCTTGAAGCCGTTATCATTGAGATTGAAGGTATTACTGCAAAGAGAGAGCTGGATCCTGTATCAGGGTTGGTATTGCTGAAGCTCTAAACGGATTTTATTTCAAATCCTTCAGCTTTATCTTTAGTTTTTTTATTTTGCTTCTTAAGGTATTGCGATTTATGCCAAGCAGCCTTGCCGCCTTTATCTGATTTCTGTTTGTTTCTTTCAGAATCATTAAAATGAGCGATCTTTCGACCTCGGGGATGACCATATCGTAAAGATTAAATTTTTCAAACCGCTTGATGTTCTGCATAAAACCTTTGAGCCTGGCCTCGACGAACTTTCCAATGGATTTGGCGGGTCTTTTTTCCAAATCAAAGTCTTCTATTTGCAGCACCGGCCCATCAGATAGAATACAAGCCCTTTTAATGGCGGTCTCAAGTTCTTTTTCCCCCTTGGGCCAATCATATGTCAGGAGATATTCCTCAGTTTCTTTTGAAAGCTCTTTATGTTCGGTATTAAGCTGCTCCCCAGCTATTTTTATGAACTGATTTGCAAGAAGAAGTATTTCGTCTTTACGGTCTTTCATGGTGATTCTATTTGCTCTCTACAAGCAGATTGTCAATTAACCTTGTCTTGCCTATTATAACAGCAATACATATTGCCACAGGGGATGCGATTTTATCTGCTTTAGCGAGAGAATGAGGGTCTACGATTTCAACATAATCTATTTTTGCAAGCGGTTCGGCGGTGATAAGTTTTCCGATTTGTCCCTTGACAGACGGGGCTTCAACCATTCCTCCGGATAGAATAAGTTCTTCCCCGAATTTCAGGGCCCTGTATAAAACTGCAGATGCTCTTCTTTCCTCATTATTCAGATAAGTATTTCTCGAACTCATTGCAAGCCCGTCAAGCTCCCTGACCGTAGGGCAGATAATAACATTAATATCAAAGTTCAGGTCCTTTATTAACTTCTTGATAATAACTGTCTGCTGAAAATCCTTCTGTCCAAAATATGCATTATCAGGCCTGACAATATTAAAGAGTTTGGCAACTACTGTTGCCACGCCGTTAAAATGTCCGGGCCTGGAAGCGCCGCAGAGAATCCCGCCAAGGCTGCCAACGGTTACAGATGTAGAAAAACTTTCCGGATACATTTCGCTGGCGACCGGGGTAAAAACAATAACAGGATTAAGGGAAGATAACCTGTTTAAGTCTCCTTCAAGGTCTTGCGGATACTGCTTTAAATCTTCATTAGGCCCAAACTGTATGGGGTTTATAAATATGCTGACAACGGTTATGGAGTTTATATTTTGTGAATGCCTGATGAGGCTAAGGTGCCCTTCATGAAGCGCCCCCATTGTGGGCACAAAGCCGATGGTTTTATTTTCAGCCCTAAGCCGGCGGCTTAAAGCCTGCATATCTTTTATGTTTTTTATTATTTGCATAAAAGCAATTCAGAATGTCTGGTCCAGCCCGGATACTAATAGAGCAGACCCTTATTTTTTTACAGGCGCATCTTCTTTCTTGCTGCTGTCAGGAACCCTTGTTGCGGCTTCGATGCTCCAGGGTGAATTGGGGAATTCGCTTATAATAGTCCGGTATTTTTCCTGTGCTGTTGCAGCATTCCCTGAGGCTTCATAATGCCGGGCTTCTATTAATAAAGCGGTATCCTTGAAGGCCCCGTTATTAATTTTGGCAAGATTGGCAAGGGTCTCAAGCGCTTTATCGTTTTTAGCGGTTTTAAAATAAGCAGAGGCAAGCTTCTGATAAACAAGGGGCAATATAACGTAGTCATTATCGAACTTATCAGCAAACAGGTTATATTGCTTTATTGCGTTTTCATAATCCCCGAGATTGTAGTAACAGTTGCCAAGGGAAAACAATGCGGTTGGCGTGGCCTTGATGTCAACAGCTTTTCTGTAAAGCTCCAGGGCCTTTTTCCACTTTTCCGCTTCAGGCAGGGATTTATCTGCTCTGGCTGGGTAGTAAATATTGTCAGCTTCTATTTCAAGCTCATGGGCTTTATTAGTCTGGGAAGAAGAATAAAACTTGAAGATAGCAAACACCATGGCAAGCACCGCAATTGCCGATACGATTATTGTCACATATTTCTGTCTTGCCTTTACTGCATCCAATGCATGTAAGGCCGCGTTTTTTACTTCTTCAGCATCCTGAACTGATTTTTTCTTTGCAGCTTTTTTCTTAATAACTATAGGCATTTAATTCCTCCTGATTTTATCAACAAGCCTTTCTGAATTCGACAGAATTTGCTCTATATTTTTTTCTGCGAGGCCTGAAGCCTGCAAAATAATTTTTGCCTGTCCCAGTGTGATCAGGTCTTCAGGGGCATGAGAATCTGTATTGATTATGAGCTGGACGCCTGTTTCCATTGCAATCTTTGCGACATGACCATTAGAGATGCTGTGCCCCTTTCTGGAGGTAATCTCAAGGGCTATTCCACGTTCTTTTGCAAGGAGTGCGTCTTCCATGCTGATCAGTCCCGGATGTGAAATAATATCTGCGCCAGCTTCAATGGCAGCCCTGTTTGTGCCGCCTGCCACTGGCTCGGCAAGGGTCTCTCCGTGTACAACTACTAATTTTGCGCCCAGGTCCCGGGCCCTCTGTACCAGTTTTGCTATAAGTTCAGGAGGCACATGAGTTATCTCAGCGCCCGGAATAACGGTGAGCTGTGAGAACTCTGAAATTTCCTCAATCACCTCAACAATTCTTGGTATAACAAAATCAATATTAGACCTGTCTACATGATCTGTAAGGGCCAGCGCCCTGTAACCTGCGCTATAGGCCCTCTGTATCAGCTCTGATGGGAGAAGAACGCCGTCACTTAAAAGGGTATGCATATGCAAGTCAATCATGACATTGTAAAATACAGAAATTCTGCTACGAAAGTCAAAGTTGCTGGGGCAATAAAATGTGAGCGGCGCAGCGTAAAAGGGATATTATTAAAAAAAGAAATTTCCTGCCATTTGTGCATTATAATAAGCATAGCCGTTTACAGATTATCCATGGTGAACTCTGTGCAATGGTTACCGACATGGAAGGCTGTGAAAGAATTTCTATCCGACACCTTTGAAAAGGGAATAGGGGATAGGGAGTAGGGGATAGGTAAGAAAAAGACAGTTCAATCGGTTTAACAAATAAAACGAATAAAACTAATAAAACCAGTTTAGAAAACAGTATGTTTACAATATCACTTAAAAAGTGGCTGAGCAGCAAGGACCTTAAATTTCCAGAATTGTATCTCGTTGGCGGGACGGTCCGGGATTTATTGCTTAAGGCTTCTCCAAAGGACCTGGACCTGGTCTGTAAAGGCGCTAAAGAATTTGCCGCTGATCTGGCACGAAGCAAAAATGCTGCTTTGGTCCCTATGGAGAAAAAGCCTGATGAGCCCTGCTACCGGGTGGTAGACAAAGACAACCACGATGATTTTCTGGACATAGCAGAGATGCGGGGAGAAACAATATACGTAGACCTTCACCAGAGGGATTTTACAATAGATGCAATTGCCATTGAAGTGAAAGAAGATGGAACAGCCGGCAGCGTTATTGATCCCCTGAACGGCACAGAGGATATTGAAAGAAAGATCATCAGAATGGTTAGCACTAAGTCTATTGTTTCAGATCCGTTAAGGATATTGCGCGCGGTCCGCCTGGCGGCTTCGCTGAATTTTATTATTAATGAGGCCACACTCAATGAAATGAAGAATGCTGCCACCTTGCTGAAAGATGTATCCGCTGAACGCATTACATCGGAATTCATGCTTATACTAAAAGCGTCACAGAGCGTCCATTATTTCAGACTGATGGATAGCCTTGGTATTCTGCAGGTTATTTTCCCTGAGATAGCTGCGATGAAAGCATGCGCACAGGACGGATTTCACCATCTTAATGTATGGAAGCATTCCCTTTTGGTAATGGAAAATATCGAAAATATCATTAAGGACCCTGTTTACTATTTCGGAGATGTTGGCAGTAAGGTAGCGGATTGCCTTGGGAGTAACAACCGTCTCGCTCTTTTGAAATTGTCAGCCTTGCTTCATGATGTGGGCAAACCAGCCACAGGAAATTTACACCCCGAGAAAGAACGCATTACTTTCTACGGGCATGATGAAGAGGGCGCAAAGACTGTTGACCTGATTGCAGAGAGATTAAAGATGTCCGGGCCGCACCGGAACTTGATAGTTCTTCTCGTAGCGGAGCATTTGCATGCGCTCAATATCGTCTCTGGCGATGTCAGGCTGTCAACTGTTATGAGATGGTTTCGCAAGATGAGAGATGATTCCATTTTGGCGATTATCCTCGGCATGGCGGATGTGCTGAGCAGTAGAGGCCCTGATTCAACGGAAGAATACAGGAGTAATTTTATTAATCGTTCAAGGCAGTGCGTGACAGATTATTATGAAAAGATAAAGGCGCAAATAGAGAGACAGGATCTTGTTTCCGGTAAAGACCTTATTGCTCTCGGCATGAAACCCGGCCCTGAAATGGGAAGGGTGCTTGCAGAGTTAAGGAGTGCGCAGGATACAGGCAGCGTTAAGAGCCGCATAGAGGTGCTTGAACTTGCAAAAAAACTAATGAAATAATAAAAGTAATTTCTGGTATCTTGTAATTAATTGTGAATACAAAACACTGGACCATACTTCCTGTCGTTCTGATAATCGGAGTTATAGCTTTTGGAACAATCGGGTACGCAATAATAGAAAAATGGGATATTTTCGATGCGTTTTACATGGCAATTAGTACTCTTACAACAGTTGGATATATGGAGGTCCATCCGCTTTCAAAGACTGGAAGAATTTTTACTACCTTCCTGATACTTTCCGGTGTTGGGACCATGTTATATGCATTGAGCATCGGCGCCAGGGTAGTGCTTGAAGGCGAAATGGAGTTTGATCCGACCTCAACAAGCATAATAAAAAAAGGCGATACACTCGTTGCCATGGGTGAGACGAGACAGTTGAAGGCGCTTGAGGATTTGGTAGGGGGTTAGGCCGGGAGCTGAATTTCTGTTTTTACAGGAATGACAGGTTAATTATTTTTAAAGAATGCAGCAGTTTTTTCATCTGTAAAATTCTTAAATTCCTCTTTAAATCTTTTCACGCTGAATCTCTCTGCATTTTTTCTTATTTCAGAGGGGTCAAATTGTTTCTCAATGGCTTCAAATTTCTTTACTGCTTCCATTAACGCCTCAGGAGTTTGCTCATAAAAAAAAATGCCGGTAGGGTTTTGGTTTTCTGATTTCTGACCGTTGATTGGTACTACCGTTTCCATGATCCCGCCCTTTCCATAAGCTATCACAGGGGTCCCGCAGGCCTGTGCCTCAACAGGGACAATGCCGAAATCCTCTTCGCCGGGGAATATCAGCGCCTTACAGGAAGCATAGTAAGCCGCCAGTTCTTCATCAGGCCTCCAGCCCAGAAACTCGATAGCGGGTCCAGCCATGCTTTTCAGTCTTTTCTCATCCTGTCCGGTCCCTATTATCTTTAGAGGGAGTCCCAGCCGGTTGAACGCCTCAATTGCAATATCAATTTTTTTGTAAGGGGCAAAGGCGGAAACGAGCAGGTAATAAGCGTTTGCAGTCCGGGGCCTTATGATTAGAGGACGAAAGGAATCAACCTTTACCGGAGGATAAATGACCAGGGACTCGCGGTGATAATGCTGCTGAATTCTTCCCTGTACATTTTCCGAATTGGCAATAAAGTAATGGACTCTCGCTGAACTCTTAATATCCCACTCCTGTAAATATCTTCTCAGGAGTTTCATTATCGCCTTTATATATAGTTTTGAATCTCCAAAGTACCGGTTATACATTTCCCAGATATAGCGCATAGGTGTATGGCAATAACAGATATGCAGGGCTTTTTCGCCAACTTTGACTCCCTTGGCAACACAATGGCTGGAGCTGATAACCAGCTTGTATCCGGATAAATCAAATTGCTCAATGGCCTTTGGCATCAAGGGTAAATAGTAACGGTATTTCTTCTCCACATCAGGCAGGCGCTGAATGAAAGAAGTGAAAATCTTCCGGTTTTCTATTATCGAAGAAACACTTCCCTTAATATGAACTAGGGTATAAAGGTCGGCTTCAGGAAAGAGTTCACATAATGCTTCCAGCACTTTTTCCCCACCCCTCATTCCGGTAAGCCAGTCATGAATTATTGCAGTTTTCATACTTGCGGAAGTTTTTTTGCTATGAATAAATAATTCTGGCAGAAGGGTCTTAAGATTAGCGATAGCAGCGAGTCAAGATTATTATATAAAGTGGAAACGAGAGGCCGGTTCCCTAATTGTTTCATTAATCCCTGCGCCCAGATGTTTCGCGGCAATAACGCATACCTTTGTATTTCCACAGCGGCGAAATTCGTTTCCCCAAGGAGCCGGAAGATATCTTGTGCCGTGTAGCGGTACGGGTGGTGATATTTCCGGTTGAAAAGCCGGCTCACAGCCTCTATCCAGCTTAGCCGGTTTGGCAGATGGAAACAGATAAATATCCCGTGGTCCTTTAAGACACGATATATCTCTTTTAAACTCGAGGCCTCATCACCGCCTGTTGTTCTGACGTGCTCAAGCACTCCGACACTGACTACAGCATCAAACTTTTTATTTTCAAAAGGGATATGAACCGGATCTGCCTTGTCTCCTTTTCTATATTCATAGCTTTCCTGCACAAAAGGCGCACAGATTTGAGGAAGTTCGCCAAGACTGAATCCAGTTGTTCTGAATCCTGATCGGAGAAGAAAGTAAGAAAAATGACCGTTTCCAACACCCCAATCCAGCACGGCATTCCCCGGTTTTAGATATTTTTTTGAAAGACTGTAGAGCCTTATGTACTGAGATGCGCTGATTAAGCTTCTAAACTGGAGTAAGCTTTTGTTCTGGTGATGCAAATTTATAATGTCGTTTAAAATATCTTTAAACATAGGATATGTCTTCCGCAATTTACAGCCGGTTCATCATTTCAATATCATGAAATTATTTTTTTTAACAATCTGGGAACGGAGCCAACCCAGGCTTGAGGCCCAAGGTGTTTTATAAGTAAAGTATGGTTGTAAATAAAATCGCTGAGCCATTGTGCTTTTTTTATTTCACGGCTTCCTCCGGCAGTGGCTTCATGGTGAATTATTATTGCATTTCCTGAATATTGTCCATAGCTGCCGTCTTTAGCCAATCTCAAACCAAAGTCTGAGCCGAATCCCCAGGCATTCCCTTTGAAGGCACTGTTGAATCTGCCGGCTTTTAAAAAAAGCTCTCTTCGTATCCCCATATTGCCTTCCCGCGGGGAATTTATTTTACAAGTGCCCGGCTGGTTATAATTACCAAAAAGCAGGCCGAGCCTGTTTATCCAGCCTATGATGCGTCCATTTAATTTTTTATCATTATTAATAAATAATCCAAAGAACCATTCCGTCATGATCCGGATCCACTCAGAAAATGCAGGCCTTTTTCTTGTCAATTCAACAATACGGCCGGATGTATAAACCAAATCAGGATTGTTGGCGAAGGCCTTCACATGTTCCTCAAGCCAGCCAAAACAGGGGAATGCATCATCATCCAGAATCAAAATAATATCAGCAGCAGAGGTAGTGATGCAGTGATTCAGTGTTTGTGTGGTGGAGGGAACAGGCAGTTCTTCTATTCTTAAATTGCTGTCGTTTTTCAGTTGTGAAAGAAAATGATTGTCAGGCATGGGCCCCTGAAGCCCCAGGCAGATTTTAGTATGAGGATACAACAGCCTGATCTTATTCAGTGTCTCCTGAAGGATATTCAGGCGGTTGTAGCTTGGAATAACGATTTCAACTGTCAGAAGGTTTTTTGAGTTCATTAGTCTGGATTATTCAAATATTTTACTATGGAGGAAGCATGGCTCGAAAACATCTTGAAAGCGATAAAATTATTGGATGTTAAGTTTTGGCTCTTGGATTTACAGAGTATATTTATTCTGTCATCACTAAGGTATCGCGCAATATGTTTTTGAGCCATGCTTCCTCCATAGTAATAAGTAAAACAGGAATAAAAGGCTGTTACTTGTATTTCCATTTTATGACAAACTCTTTCATTTTAGCAGAGAAAATTTTTTTTATTATGTTTTTTAAGAAGGCAAATAAGACTAACAGCGTATAATATGCATGGACCTTAAAAGACTGATTGTATTTTCGAGAGATTCCCCATTGTTCCTTAATATTGGCGATAACATTTCTATCTGAAAACCCGCCATGTGCAGTGGATGCAACGACAGTCTTAATCTTGTAGAATCTATATTTATTTGCATATGCTGAATAAATGAAGTCATAATCAGCCCCTATCTTGTATGTAAGATTGAAGGGGTGTTTTTTTATGAGATGGGTTTTCACAAACAGGCTTTGATGATTAACGATAATGCCTTTCCATAAATCTCTTGTATCTGCTGCCTGTCGGATTACAGAGAAATCATGGTTGTATCTGATTTCATTATCCCCGTATATTAAATCCGCAGAACCATAAGCGCTTTTAAATATTTCTTCTATTGTACTGGGTTGGTAAAAGGTATCACCGGCATTCAGGAAATTTATCCATTCACCCGCAGCCAGCTTGATCCCTTTGTTCATCGCATCATAAATACCATTGTCAGGCTCACTAAGCCAGTAGGCGATTTTATCTTCATACTTCCGAACGATATCCAGAGTCCCATCCGTTGAGCCCCCGTCAATAATTATGTGCTCGATATTGTTGCAGGTTTGGTTCAGGACGCTCTGGAGGGTCTGCTCAAGATATTTTTCACCATTAAAAACAACGGTGATTATGCTGAGCAGGGGCTTGCCGTGTTCAGCATATTTATGAGTTTTTCCGGGGACCCGCTGTCCGCCTTCGAGATGATGAGTACGGGATGGCTTCCTTACAGAATTTTCCGGCGCATGATGCACTGAATTTTTTTTTGACAATACTTGCTCCCTATCCCCTAATCCCTTTTTAAAGGTGTCGTATAGAAATTCTTTCACAGCCTCCCATATCTGCAACTATTGGAACAGTGTTCACCATGAAAAATGTGGCCTACGTATATGGATAATAACTTTCTTTTTTCCTGTATGCGGCTATCAGTTTTTTATAAATTTCGATATTCCCCAGACGCATGAGCGTTGATGAGAAATGATAAAATATATCCCGGAGGCTTCCTGCTCTGAGGGAAGTGATTGAATCAATCTCATTCATTAATTCTGTAACGGATAATCCGAAACTTGTTAATATTTCCGGGCCCAGATGATTTATGTATCGTTTTGAAAACCATTTCCTGTAATGCGTGTTCAGGATATTCTTCCATTTCTCAAGTGAATCGGTTGAAACGGAATCAAACAGGTTAACCCCTGTTGTATCGCCGCATCTGCCGCCGAACTTCACATTTCTGTAGTTTTGAATCATGGAGGGGTCAAAGGGTATATCAAGGTAAGAGCATATTTTCCGCATTTGGACCTCCGGTGATTTGACCAGCTCATTGTAGCTTACCGAAACAGCCCGCTCCTTTAACATTGCATACCCGACAGACAGGGCGCGTGGGCCGTAATACAGGTCAACATAGTGCTTATCGAGGATAAATCTGTCTTTTTTCCAGGTAGTCAGGATCGAGGAAAAGACCTCAAGGGGGTTGCGAAAAAGAAAAATAAATTTGGCGGACGGAAATACCTCGGCGAGAAAGGGTATTATCAAATAATACCTCGGAGTTTTGTCCAGAAAATACTTACAGGATTTTCCCGATGCCATTCTCCCGTAAAGGGAGAATGAGAAATTTTCTATTTCGCGATAAAAATCGGTTTTGCCGTTTGGCAGCTCTTTTATTAAATCTTCCAGCGCCTGAAAGGCGGTCTTGTGGCTGTATTGCGTTAAGGTCCCTTCTTTTTTCAGCATAAATGCAAGAGGAAGCATCAACCAGGGTTCCGCAACGGAATATATTTCAGGACTGACTGCGAGCATTTTCTGCAGCAGTGTTGATCCGGATCTGGGAAGCGATATCAGGAATATTATTTTTTTATCTTTCATTTCTTGGGTGGTTTGCTGATTTTCCTGAAGGATGCCGGTATGTTCCATACCCATGTATGCTTCAGTTTATTTATTCTGTTTTTCAGACTGCTGACTGTCTGGAGTATTTTAACTATGAGCCGGGCTTTCTTTTCCGATGTATTCATGAATGTACAAACAAAGCCGGTAAGCTCTGCTGTTTCTCCAAGTATAAGCATTTTCCTTGCATGTAAGGCCGACAAGAAATTTGTTATGCTTTTCTTTGTTTTTTCTTTGTCAGTAAGCATGCTGATATCGCATAGAGTTGAGGACCTTTCAGCTATTTTTATCATGAGTTCAATATGTTCACTTTGCGGCATATTATGTATGCCTTCAGAGTGTCTTCTGTATTCATATAGCGGCTCGGGGCAATAGACAAATGAGAACCGGCTGGCTAATCGTATTTTCCATTCCCAGTCTTCATAGAATTTCAGGTTTTCATCCAAAAAACCGATTTCATCAAAACATTTTCTGTGAATCATCATCATTAACGGAGGCGGCAGTTTTCTTGTAGCAATAGCCTCAAATATATTCCCGTTCAGTTTATTGCCTTGTTTATAACGGGTACTTATCCTGTTTAATTTTTCATCTGTATAAAATACATTTGAATATGCTATATCCGCCCAGGGGTTTTTATTGAGGACCTCCAGTTCTCTTTCGATTTTTTCCGGCAAAAAACGATCGTCGCCATCCAGCCATGTTATACATTCTCCTGAAGCGGCTTTAAATCCGGTATTGCGGTTGGCAGCTATTCCCGAATTCCGATCCTGAAAGATCGGCTTAATCAGAGCTGGATAGCGGTCAGCATATTTTTTTAAAATCTCTCTTGTATTATCCTTTGTCGAACAATCATCACAAATAATGATTTCATGCGGAGAAACAGTCTGCCGTAAAACGCTTTCGATTGCGTCAGGCAAATATTTTTCCTGATTATAGGAAGTTATTATTACTGAAACTTTCATATCATAAGGATTAAGCAACTTTTACAACCTCAGCATTTTCTTAGACGCGACAATATCCTTGATATCCATGAATTTTTTGCCTTGCCCGTCTCCTGCCGGTTTTCTAATTTGTGCTTCAGAATATTTAAATACTGGGTAAAATAAATATTGCTTTCCCTGTCAGTGTATTTGCGCCATGAAGGATAAAATCTGTCCATTAATTCACCGCACCAGGTGTCGAAACTTTGCCTCTCTTCATCTTTCCAGTCAGTCCAGTGATAAGGAATTTTTTTTGCTATATTGTGTTGACGGACCGGTGGGATTATTTTATTCCCCAGTCCCATCCACTTTATAAGATGCGGCAATTGCTCCTGGAAATCTTCCAGCCTTAAGAGGAAATATTTGTCAGGGGCCCAGGTTTTCAGATTGTCTTCAATGGTCCTGTTTACATAACTCCAGTACCAGCAGCAACGGCTGAACCGGTCCAGTTTAGCCCATTCATCCGGAGTCATCTCGCCACACCGGTCTCCCTGTATCCGGCCGTCAATCCAGGCTTTTTCCAGCGGAGGACAGTCTTCATAACGGGCATGGTTTTCTGAATGACCCGAATACCATTGCTTCTGATAAGCGGAGGCTGCCACATCCAGGCCGTTTCGGATAAGCCACATGTAACGTGCATTGGGGAAGACTTCCGTCAGCAGAGGAATAATCAGTGACAGGTTCTGGTTGGATTCACAGTAAATTGAATTATTAAGCACAGGTTTCCGTGTGGCTGTCAGAATCTTTATTAGATCTTCTTTTGGATATTTTCCATAATGATAAGCGCTTGCTTCCAGAATAAGCTCAGGTGATGGCTCGTGCAGACACACACAGCCGTCTATTGAAGATAGCGTTTTAGCTATGGTCATGGTGCCTGACCTGCCAGTGCTTAAAATAAAAAACATGTTTATATCTTAGTCCACATCATTTTTTAACGTCAAATTATCAAGGCCAAGCTGAGGCGCAATTTTGTAATATTCGTCCTTTAATTCGTTTGCAATAACGGGCGGAGTATACCTGACGGTTTTAATGGCATGCTGAAAGCCATCAGAATCTACATCCAGGAATTTCGCTATATACACAAGAGTGGCGGAAGGATCGGCACAGAGTCTTTTATGGTTGTAAACGAAAATGTTTTTTGGCGGAGCATGGGGGATTTCCAACACCATAGCCCTGAAATAACTGGCTGCATAGATTACGCAGCGCTGAAAATCTGTGACCGTTTTCCATAACGGATGCCATTCATCCGGCACGCCAGGCGGAGCCAGCAGTTCACAGTTTTTATTTTTTTCCAGATTCCATCGTTTATGATACGAAGCCAATTGCCATTCAAACCCTTTGCGGTACATGGACTCGGCAATTTCAATTACCGGCCTGTGGACTAACAGAAATTTTGCACCAGGCAAAGCCGCTGATAACCTGGAAAGCGCGAATACTATTTCAGGAGATTTCAGGCAGAGATGGATATCTTTTGCAAAGAACTCTAAAGGAATACGGTGCCGGGTCAAACTCTTTTGTTTTATAAAAGGGTTTTGAATGGATGACAACCCGCGGGCGATTTTGCCTGGCACCAGTTTAATCCTGTCAGCGAGGGAGTGTTTTGCAGTATTTGAATATGGACGGACCGGCGGAGCTACTGTGGGATAATGACTTATCTTTGGTGAAGGAGCTGCTCCCCATACATGATTATCTTTTATAATGTGTTTCAGCAGATATTGCTTTATTTCATCCGGAGACATTTCCCCTGAACGAAGCTGCTGCACCAGTCCAATCCTTGACTGATAATAGTATAAACTCCAGTTTTCATATACGCTGTTGTCAATAACCGTAACTATTTCCGGATGTGAATTCAAGAGCCTGGCAAGGAGAGTTGTTCCGCTTCTCGGCGGCCCGCCTGCCAATATCAATTTGTCTAAGATATGAGATTCATACATAAGTTATGCAAGCTTTTTTGGCAAAGCAATTGTTGGGGTGAAGGGTTTTCTCTTAGCGCCGGTATCGAAAAGATATGACCGGAAATCTTTATCAAAAGGCCCGAACTCTGTTTCAAGGCTTTTAAATATTTTTAAGAACTCGTTTTTGTTGTGAGCAGTGAAGTCTGAATATTCTTTGCTTTTCCATATGCGTTCATTGCCGATGTGAAAGGTCAGGTGCAGATCTTTAAACTCGTTGTATTTTTCTGCATGACATGCAAGATTGCAGAGCAGCACCCTGCCGACCCAGCCGATGCCAACGCAAGCCGCACCCAATTTGTACCGCGGATACACATCTTTCCTGAATACAAAACAGTCATATCCTTTATGGGGTGTTCCTTCCTCGGAATACATGAGCGGAATTTCGCTGATATTATTAAATTTACTGGGAATGGTCCGCCTGTTGATAACAAAGGCATCATATCCGTTTTCTATTAAGTTGTTTACCTGAATATAAAAATCCGGTAAAACGGCGATATCAACATTAGTGTAGACAAAATACTCTGCATCTGAAGACTCATACATGCGATCAAGGATATCCTTTATCAAAGGCAGTTTGCGTTTAACACTGAATTTGCCAAAATCCAGTATCGAGCGGCCCAGATCCGGCGTCAATATAAAACCTTCCGGAACAATTTGACGGTCTTCCTGGTATTGGGCTGTCAGCAGGGCAACATCTACATGTTTTTTGGCGTGGTCCCGTGCAGCCTTCATTGTCTCGAAGGTGACGGGTTGTGCAAAGAAAAGATCGGATGTTTTTTCAACGACAACCGGGTTTATGATATGTGCGATTTTCCTCATGCTTTGAGATTGCTAAAAGAGCAATCACGAAATTTTGTATTCTTCTAAAGCAAGTGTATTCGGAATAGCGATTCCTTGTGCAATGGCTTTCTCCATATATAATTCAAGACGCTTTCTGCAGTATCCAAGATCAACCTGATTATTATAAACATCTTTTACATTTTCACGTGTATTGATTTTTTCCCCAAACAAATTCTTTGTGTTACCGGTTATTGTAATCCTCAAATCCTGAAATAATGATTCGACATTTGAATAATCATTAAGACTTTCCAGGCGGACCTGATGAACTCTAACCTCGGGATATTCTTTCTGGAACCTGAGGGCGCGTGACTCAATGTCAATCAGATATGCAATGCTCAGGTCGTATTGGTCTAAATTGCTATCGCTGTCTATGCAAGCTATTGCCTTTGTTCTGGCATTGGGACTGGACATCCACTTTGGCCAGGCTTTATTTAAATTTGTAAAATAATTCAGTTCAATAAAGCTTTTTAAAACATGTGCAAGGGATCTGTGCAGGATAATGACCTCAATATTCTTAAATGTATCGCTTACCACATCGAAAAATGTCTTGATAAACATGTGGTTCGTTTCACAGTATATTTCATTCTGACTCATGTTTTTCAGGATTTTATATATTGCTTTGCATTTAATTTTCCGAAGGTTATAAGTCATCTTGTAATCATAACGATTAACCATTTGGAGATATTTCCCGTTCATTGCCGGCCTGGGTTCATGAAAAGCTGATACTTCTTCTGCTGTATTCAACAGAGCGGCTAAATAATTGGATCCGGCCCTTCCGGAATTAATACAGAAAATCAGCCTCCTGTTGTCAGTTCTTGTCTCTGGAATTCGCAGAAAACCATAAAAACTGTTTATTAAATAAGTTGTGATAGCCGGCATTTTAAGATATTAACTGTTTTCCCGACAAATTTCCGCAGGTTTTGAAAGCAACTCTGCGCCTTTCCAGCCGCTTTCAACAGAGGCATTGTTTTCAGGTTTGAAAATCCATTTATGAGGAAGCACAGTCAGCCCCCTCGTTTGAGTAACAGCGCATCCGCTTTTATATATGTCCTGCCCGTTAATATATAATGACAATACATTAATAAGTTTGACATAAAATCCTTGTCCCTGTCTGGCAAGCGCTATATCAATATAGTACATTCCCTCTGCAAATGGAATAACGGGCAGAACTAAATTAATGCGCCCCTCGCCGGACAGATTCTCAATGGGGAATCCGCTGATTGGCGTATTGGATAGCCGGAGTATTTCAGTGTTCATTTGATTCTTGAACTTGATGATAAAAGATGCAGAGGGTATTTTGACTCCCTCTTTTAGTTTGTAAGCAATCTGTAAAACAAAGCCGCCGCCAGTGAATAGTATTTTAAGAATGTTATTGTCGAGGTCGAGCAGTTTAATATCTGTAATAAGAACAGGGCCGCTGTGTGTAAATTTTTTACTGTCCAGGGCCCAGCACTCTGATGTTGGCTGGTGATTATGCAAATAACTGTTTATGACTGTAACGGGCTCATCATCAGCCATAAGTCTTCCGTTATCCAACAACATAGCCCTGTTACATAATTTTTGTATGGCGCTCATATTATGGCTCACAAACAAAACTGTTCTTCCTTCTCTGCCGATATCTTCCATCTTTCCCAGGCATTTTCTCTGAAACTGCGTATCACCGACAGCCAGCACTTCATCAACAATAAGTATCTCCGGTTCCAGGTGCGCGGCTACTGCAAAGGCGAGACGGACATACATTCCGCTTGAGAAGCGTTTTACCGGTGTGTCAAGAAATTTCTCCACTTCTGCAAATGCCACGATTTCATCAAATTTTTTTTTGATCTCCGCCTTGCCCATGCCGAGGATAGCTCCGTTGAGGAAGATATTTTCCCTTCCTGTAAGCTCGGGGTGAAAGCCGGTGCCGACTTCAAGAAGACTTGCTACACGGCTCTTTATTTTAATTCGGCCGGTGGTCGGTTCCGTAATCCTGCTGAGAATTTTTAAAAGGGTTGATTTCCCGGCGCCGTTTCTGCCGATAATTCCGATACGGTTGCCCTGCTGGACATCAAATGAGATATCTTTCAGCGCCCAGAATTCTTCTGTGCCGGCAAGTCCGGCAAGCGGCTGTCCGGATGATGAGACAAAAGGATGCAGAAGCCTTTTCCCTATCTCTTTGCTTTTTCTGGCTATAGTGTCGCGAAGGGTCAGATACCGCTCCCGCTTTTGATGGGCAATAATGTATTTTTTTGACAGGTTTTCAACTTTGATTACAGTGCTCACATTTACCTCAAATCACATCTGCAAAGAAGCGTTCTGTTTTACGGAAATAATAGAGCCCGAACAGGAAAATTCCCAGCGTAAGTACTATTGAAAGAAGAAATCCCGGCAGGTAAAGTTTTGACATTCCCCCGAGTATGGCCCAGCGAAAGCCGTCAATGACCCCGACCATCGGATTTAGAGAGTAAAGCAGACGCCATTGTTCAGGCACCACCGAGCTGCTAAAGCCCACAGGTGAAATGTACAGGCCAAACTGGACCATGAATGGGACAATATAACGAAAGTCCCTGTACTTAACGTTTAAAGCTGATAGCCAGAATCCAAACCCGAGTGCAGCCATCAGGGCCAGTAATAAAAAGAAAGGCAGTGTAATAA
The DNA here is from genome assembly GCA_020723105.1 of Nitrospira japonica. Lineage (GTDB taxonomy): Bacteria > Nitrospirota > Thermodesulfovibrionia > UBA6902 > UBA6902 > SURF-23. The sequence goes on from DYJL01000020.1 coordinate 24,348, forward strand.
TCCGCCAGCCTGGAACAAACTGATACCATGCCATGAGAATTCCCAGAATGACAAAGGATATCAGAAAATCTATCAGGCTGACAATGACTGCGCTGCCGGGCACAATCAGGCGGGGAAAGTATACCTTTGAGATCAGGTTTGCATTTGTAATAATGGAAGTGCTGCTTTCTGTCAGGGCGTTGGCAAACATCTGCCACGGAAGCATTGCTACGAAAACAAGAATAGGATAAGGAGAGTTGCCTTCAGAGGGAAACTTTGCGAATTTGCCGAAGATAACAGTAAAGATAAGCATGGTCAGCACGGGCCGGACAACACTCCAGGCGATGCCGATGACCGTTTGCTTGTAGCGCACCAGAATATCTCTCCAGGCCAGAAAATAAAAGAGCTCCCTGTAACGCCAGAGATCGCTCCAGAACTGCTTTATCCCTTTGCCCGGCTCAATGATAAGATCAAAGCTTTCGTTCATAAATAACCTGTTATACGAATCCTATTTGGTAAAAACAATTTTTGTAATATACCACCAAAAACATATTTCTGGATACGGTTTCATCGTTTATAATTCTCTAACGCATATTCATAGAGTGCCATTTCAAGAGGATTATTCCTGATGAATTCTTCCCGGGCGCCATCTGGAATCCCTTCTTTTCTTGGGGAGACATTCTGAAATTGAGTTTTTACAGGAGGGAATCCAAGCCTTATGGCAAGTTGCTCAACAGACCTTTGAAGGTCCTCTGCTATCCCAACATAAATAAATTTCTCCTCAAGAATCTGGCGGTAATTATTAAGTGAAATACCGGCGGGGAGAAAGTTCAATATAAATGATTTCTTCTTTTCACTCAAATAGTTTTCTATACCGTAGTTGTTGGAAACAATATCAGAAGGTTTTCCTGCCCATAATAAATTATCGCCTTGTGTTTTTGCATAAAAATAATTGGACAAATGCACTTGAAACGGGTCTCGCAATACGGTTATATATTGATCTGATTCAGGGTAATAATCTTCTGCGCCGTGCCCTCTTTTCCCATTGAAATGCCCATGTATGCAAAGGCCTGGACGCAAAAGCTTTCTGTTGAACAGTTTGTATATCCTGTATTTTTTAGGTGGTTTGTTTCGCTGTTCATTATAATAATGCAGAAAAAGCCTTCTGCCAAACCATGATTTCAGAACTTTTCTGAATGAGGTGCCAGCACACTTGGGAATATGAATCGAGATTAGCGGCCTTTCTGGATTATACTTTTTCATCAATATAGTCAGCATCTTTCAGATCAATTAACTCAATATCTGTAATTAATTACATCACGAAAGATGGCAGGAAATATTGTACTACCCCCTCTAAATAAAGAGCAAGGCAACGGATGGTTTTATGTCATCAATTTCTTCTTGACATGGGTCTGTCACTGTGCTAATTTTATAGCATACTTCTAATCTTAGAACCTATCTCAAACTATTCTTAAAAAATCAGGGATTAGGGGATAGGGTGTAGAAACAAAAAATGGTTTGAGCGGTTTAAACAGCTTAAGCGGCTTAAGCCGATCTTTAAAAAAATGTCGTTTATAGAAATTCTGAAACAGACTTTCATGTCTGCTAAAAGATCTTATAATTTCAAGAAATAAGGGGGGGTTATGAGCAGCAGGCTAAAATTATCATTGGTTATGTTCTCTTTGGCAATCACTTTTATTTTTTTCATAGGTGAAGCAAGCGCCATTCTTGACGGATGTTATAATGTAGGCGGATCTCAAACAACAACAGTCAAGGTGTTGGGGAGAAAGGTTCCGTTGAGCACTGATTTTGATGATACATTTTGTTTTTATCCCGACACAGCAAGCAGAGGACATTTTGATGATAGCTCCGGATTAAAAGGCAACTTTATACAAAATGACAATACATTCAAAGTCACATATAATAAAGTCTTGATGAAAAGACTATTCAAGCAGATGTTCAGATCCTCCGGACTTAGAAATGTAAGTGTTCAAATTATAAAAGCACATATTAATGGAGTGCAGAGCGGCAGTACTATTTATGGAACCCTTTTTGCAAATGGAAGAGGGGCGGCAACTTATGGAGGACGGCATTTCAGCTTTACGTTTAATGCAAAAGGAAATTTTGACAGCTATTCATATTCATCGTATTCACAGCAAATTTTCCCATATGATGCTGACACATTTAATGCGGATGGCTATGGCATGAATAACAGTACGGCTAACCGGTCAGGGATAATGATCCAGGAGATAATTAATAACATAATCAATGAAGTAGAAAAATAATTCTTATAACGTTTGTCAGACCTTGCTTTTTTAACGAACAGGAAAATAAGGACTTCCTATCTTGAAACTGAATGAATCAGGAAGTCTTTATAAATTCTTTAATTCGCTTGCTTTCAAACTTTCAAGCATGTCATAATTGCCTTTATTTAAAATCATTCTTCTTGAAGTTAGTATCTACAATCTATAGAATAGAGCAACTTCTCTTATGAAAAAGACCGTACCTATAATATTCTTTTTAACAATATCGCTCATATGTTTTTCTGTTTGCCGGAATGTTCACAGTGCAACTCTGCTGGACCGGGTCGTTGCGGTAGTAAACAACGAAGTCATAACATGGAGCGAACTCAGGGACATCATCGCCCTTGAAGGTAAAAGTTATTTGGATAAGGTCCCCGAAGGCAGGAAGGAAGAAGCAATAAAGGAGCTTGAGAAGGACTTTCTGAATAATTTGATTGATATGGAGCTGCAGCTTCAGGAAGCACGGAGAAAGGGAATGGATGTGAGTAAGGCGGAAATAGAAAGTGCTATTGCAGATATTAAAAAGAAGTTTAATCTTACGTCTGAGGCCCTGTTAAATTCATTGGAAGCAGAAGGCATGACAATGGAAGATTACAGTACCAGCCTTGGAGAACAGATTCTGCTTTCAAAGGCTGTTAATTATGAAGTCAGAGCCAATATAGTTGTTACTGACAGAGAAATTCAGGACTATTATGAATTAAATAAAGATAAGCTTGCTGGCACAGAGAAGAGAAAGATCAGGCAGATATTTTTTGCCGTACCAAAAAATAATTCACAAAAATCTGCTGTTGAGTCAAAGGCGCATGAAGCTGTAACAAGGCTTGAGAAGGGAGAGGATTTTTCAAAACTTGCAGGCGAATTCTCTGAGGATGCAAGCAGGCAGTTTGGGGGGGATTTGGGATATATCAGCCGGGGCAGCGTACTTAAGGAGGTAGAAGATGTTGCTTTTGCATTAAGTATCGGCGAAGTCAGCAAACCGTTCTGGAGCTCCACAGGCCTTCATATTGTGAAGCTTGAGGATAAAATTGAAGAAGAGGGATTTGATAAAGTAAAGGATAAAATAAAAGACATTCTTTTTGAAAAGGCCTTTGCAGTAAAGTATATTGAATGGAAGGCAGGGCTAAAAGAAAAAGCGTATATTGAGATAAAATTGTAAAACTATTTATTTGTCATTCCCACTTTCGTGGGAATGACAAATAAATAAAGGAGTAAACCATGCTGGAAGACACCATAAAAATAGGACTTACATTTGATGATGTGCTTCTTGTGCCAGCCAAATCTGATATTCTGCCTGGAGAGGTTGATGTCAGCACCTGGCTTACAAGGAATATAAAGATAAATGTACCTATAGTCAGTGCGGCTATGGATACTGTAACAGAGGCAAAGCTTGCGATAGCCATTGCACAGGAAGGCGGCATAGGAATAATTCATCGGGCCATGTCTGTTGATGCACAGGCTTCTGAGGTGGATAAGGTAAAAAAATCTGAAAGCGGCATGATTGTGGATCCAATAACACTTGAGCCGGATGAGAAGATTTCCAAGGCGCTGGCCATTATGGAGAAATACAGAATATCCGGAGTTCCCATTACAAAAAACAAAAGGCTTGTAGGCATACTGACAAACAGGGATCTGAAATTTGAAACCGACCTGCAGAAAAAGGCCTCTGAGGTTATGACCCAAAAAGGACTTATTACTGCCCGTGAAGGCATAACACTGGACGAGGCCAAAGAAATACTCCATAAGCACAAGATTGAAAAGCTGCCTATCGTAGATAAAAAATTTGCTCTTATTGGACTGATAACAATAAAAGATATCGAGAAAAAACAGAAATATCCAAATGCCTGCAAAGACACCCTTGGCAGGCTGCGGGTAGGCGGGGCGCTTGGTGTTGGGAAAGATGCTATCAACAGGGCCACTGCTTTAATCAGGGCTGGTGTTGATGTCCTTGCTGTAGATACTGCACATGGACATTCAAAGAGGGTAATTTCAACGATTAAGGCATTGAGGGAAAAATTCCCGGATATTGAAATTATAGGAGGCAATGTAGCTTCAGCGGATGCAACAAAGGATCTGATCAATGCCGGTGCCAGTGCAGTTAAAGTCGGTGTGGGTCCGGGATCCATCTGCACCACAAGGATTGTGGCAGGAGCAGGAGTTCCGCAGTTGACCGCAATAAAAGAATGCTCGGAAGTAGCTGATGCGGCCGGCATTCCGATAATTGCTGACGGAGGCATTAAATACTCAGGAGATATAACAAAGGCTATCGCAGCAGGTGCAAGCTGCGTGATGATAGGTGGTCTTTTTGCAGGCACTGATGAGAGTCCCGGGGAACTGGTGCTTTATCAGGGCAGAACATATAAAGTTTACAGAGGGATGGGTTCTCTCGGCGCCATGGAGTCCGGCAGTAAAGACAGATATGCGCAGGAGGGTGTTGAGACCAAGAAACTGGTCCCCGAAGGTGTTGAAGGGCGAGTCCCATATAAAGGTGTTCTTTCAGCAAGTGTATATCAGCTCGTCGGAGGGCTTCGTTCCGGAATGGGCTATTGCGGATGCAAAACAATAGATGATCTTCGCAAGAACGCACGGTTTGTCAGGATCACACCAGCGGGTCTTAGGGAAAGCCACGTGCATGACGTTATAATCACTCGAGAAGCGCCGAATTACAGGTTTGATTGAAAAGATATCAATTACAATTACGTTGTTGATCCTAAAATGTCATTCCGGCTTGTCCGGAATCTTTTTTAAGGAAGGATTCCCGACGGAGCGGGAATGACAAAGAAGAATGAATAGGACGTCAAAAAAAATCATGAACTTTAAAGAAAAAATACTCGTACTCGATTTTGGCTCACAGTACACCCAGCTTATTGCAAGAAGGGTGAGGGAGCAGAAGGTTTATTCTGAAATCCTGCCGTACAACGTTACAATTGACAGGATAAAGGAGTTTGCTCCGAAAGGGATAATCCTTTCCGGAGGCCCTTCAAGTGTATACGATAAAGAAGCTCCCCTGCCAGACAAAGAAATTTTCAATCTTGGCATTCCAGTTCTTGGAATATGCTATGGCATGCAGCTTATGGCTTATATGCTTGGCGGTAAGGTGGCGAAGGCGGCAAAGAGGGAATACGGCCGCGCGGAGTTGATGATTGACGATGATTCGGATTTGCTGAAGGGAATCGGTTCAAGAGTTAAGAGTCAAGAGTTAAGAGTTAAGAAACTCCAAATTTCCACCCCTAAACTCAAAACTGTCGTCTGGATGTCTCACGGAGATAAAATCGTGAAACAGCCAAAAGGTTTCATGCCAATTGCCCATACGAGCAATTCGCCGGTTGCAGCAATGGCTGACAAGAACAGAAAATTTTTCGCACTTCAATTTCACCCGGAAGTTGCACATACAGATAATGGCACCAAAATTTTGAAGAATTTTGTTTTCAACATATGCAAATGCAAACCTGAATGGACCATGCAGTCTTTCATAGAGACAACAACAAGGGAGATTAAGGAGAAGGTCGGCAAAGACAAGGTGGTATGCGCTATAAGCGGAGGCGTTGATTCTGCTGTCACAGCAGTATTGATTAACAGGGCGATTGGCAAACAACTGACCTGTATATTTGTAGATAATGGTGTTCTGAGAAAAGGAGAGGCTGACAAGGTCGAGAGCATGCTGAAAAAACATTTCCGCATGAATATCATCTGCATTGATGCCTCCGGAAGATTTCTCGGAAAATTAAAGGGAGTTACCGATCCTGAGAAAAAAAGGAAGATCATTGGCAATGAATTTATACATGTATTCCAGGAAGAAGCAAAAAAGATTAAGGATGCGAAATATCTTGCACAGGGTACATTATATCCGGATATTATAGAGAGCACATCTTTCAAAGGGCCGTCAGCCACTATTAAGAGCCATCACAATGTCGGAGGGCTCTTGAAAAATATGAGACTCAAGCTGGTTGAACCACTCAGAGAACTTTTCAAGGATGAAGTGAGGGTTTTAGGCAGAGAGTTGGGCATGCCCGATGAGATTATCAGCCGCCATCCGTTTCCAGGCCCCGGCCTTGCAATAAGGATTATAGACGAAGTCACTCAGCAGAGGGCTGATATATTGCGTAAGGCAGATGCCATAGTTCTTGAGGAGATAAAGACAGCAGGCCTTTATAAAGAAATATGGCAGGCCTTTGCTGTTCTGCTGCCCATCCGGACCGTTGGTGTTATGGGAGATGAAAGGACTTATGAGAATGTGGTTGCTATCAGGGCGGTTAAAAGTGTAGACGGTATGACTGCTGACTGGGCCCGGCTTCCATATGAGGTTTTAGGCATAATCTCTAACAGGATAATTAATGAAGTAAAAGGCATTAATAGAGTTGTATTTGATATCAGTTCAAAGCCGCCAAGCACCATAGAGTGGGAGTAAAATTTTCTCTTTTTAACCCCGATTATTCATAAATTTTATTTGGAGCAAGCCACGGTTTAAAAACATCTTGAATGCGATGGATTTCTTGAATCTTAAATATTGAATCTTGAATTTACAGAATGTATTTTTTCTGTTTTCGCTAAGGTATCGCTCAATATGTTTTTTCACCATACTTGCTCCAAGTTTATGAATAATATGGGTTAATAATTTCCCTTCATAAAAAGTTCACAGTTATCATGTATAAATTTGCATGACGTCCAGATTAAAAAAGGAGGTGAGTCAGCTACTTGCGTGGACTTGTGAAAAGTGTTATATAGAAATTACATCAAATAGGCGACAGGTTTTGGTTTTTATTTTTTAATGAAAGGAGGTTCCAATGAAAAAAATAATTTCAATGCTGATGGTTCTGTCATTGCTGACTCTGACAGTCGGCTGTACACAGTACCATGCCCAGGGAGCCGGAGCCGGCGGAGTTATAGGCGGAATCGCCGGAGCGCTTCTTGACAAGAAAAATCCATGGAGAGGCGGGGTAGTGGGGGCTGTGCTTGGCGGTATTGCAGGAGCCACACTTACTGATATCTCTACGAGAGCTTCACAGGAAGCGGCGCAACAGAACAGACCTGTTGAATACAGGACCACAGATGGCCGCGGTGTTTATCAGGCCTACCCGTTGGAGTATAATGAACAAACAAAATGCCACAAGGTTCAGGAAAGGGTATGGGAAGACGGAAAACTTGTAAAGGACCAGATAAAAGAAATTTGTGAGGGAGAAAAAACAGAGAGAAAGTATTAAGAACAGTTGTGTTTTTACAGGGGCTGCATCTTTGCAGCCCTTTTTGTTTTTCAGGGTTTGTGATAATATTAATACCTGATTTTTTCTTAACTCTTAATCCAGGTTATTCATAAATTTTTATTCTGGAGGAAGCATGGCTCAAAAACATCTTGAAAGCGATAAAATTATTGGATGTTAAGTTTTGGCTCTTGGATTTACAGAGTATATTTATTCTGTTATCACTAAGGTATCGCGCAATATGTTTTTGAGCCACACTTCCTCTATGATTATGAATGATAATATAGGTTAACTCTTAACTTTCTTATGGAAGAACGGCTTCAGAAAATTCTGGCAAAGTGCGGCATTGCTTCGCGAAGGCAGGCTGAGGAAATGATACTTGACGGCATGGTAACTGTTAATGGCGCACCTGCGGTACTCGGTATGAAGGCAGACCTTGAGAGGGATCACATCAAGGTTGGTGGCAAGCTTATTCATACTGCTGAACAAAAGGTGTATATGATTCTCAATAAGCCGGAGAAGTGTCTCACGACAATGGCTGATTCAGAGGGACGGCCGACTGTAAAGGATTTTTTAAAAGGTGTGAAGGGACAGGTATTTCCTGTTGGGAGGCTTGATTATAATTCAGAGGGCCTTTTGATTTTAACGAATGATGGAGATCTGGCAAATGCCATACTTCATCCCAGCCATAAGATTCCAAAGACATATCTCGTTAAGGTTGACGGCTTTCTTCAGGACCAAGATAAAGCAAAACTGGAAAAAGGGATCAAGCTTGAGGATGGTATGACAGCGCCCGCAAAGGTGAAAAAGATAAAAGAGACAGAGGCAAATTCGTGGATTGAAATGACAATTTATGAAGGGAAGAAAAGGCAGATAAGGAGGATGCTTGAAAGGGTGGGACATCCTGTTATCAAGCTGAAAAGGATTAAGATCAACGGGCTTTCTCTTGGCAGGCTTGAGCCTGGGGACTTCCGGTATTTAACGCCGGAGGAAGTGAAGAGGCTGAAGAAGGAAGTATGCCCCTGCAAGATTTCGGACAAGCCGGAATGATGACAGAATAAAATAATAAAGGTGAACTGCTATGCTGCGTGATAAATATTGCGGTGAAATAAACGATAGCGATATCGGTAAAAATTTAAATATTGCCGGCTGGGCTAACAAGTGGCGTGACCATGGTGGGGTTGTTTTTATTGACCTCAGGGACAGGAGCGGCATTGTGCAGGTAGTATTTAATCCTGAAATCAATCAGGAGACTCATCAGACTGCGCACAAGATACGAAATGAGTACGTCCTTCAAATAAAAGGCGAGGTAAGAAAAAGGCCTGCTGGCACAGAAAACTTATCTATACCTTCAGGACAGATTGAGGTAATTGCAAAGGAACTGAAAATACTCAATGACTGCAACCCGCTTCCATTTATGGTCGAGGACGAAACAGAAGCCTCGGAATCCTTGCGATACAAACACAGATATTTAGACCTCAGAAGGCCGGCTATACAGAAAAATCTCATAATAAGACATAAAGCCACCAAGAGTATACGGGAGTATCTTGATACACAGGGCTTTCTGGAAATAGAAACGCCTGTGCTTACAAAGAGCACTCCTGAGGGCGCGCGTGATTATCTTGTGCCAAGCAGGACTAACCCCGGCCATTTCTTTGCGCTGCCGCAGTCACCGCAGATATTTAAGCAGATACTGATGGTGTCAGGGCTTGAAAAATATTATCAGATTGTCAGATGCTTCCGCGATGAAGACCTGCGCGCCGACAGGCAGCCTGAATTTACACAGGTGGACCTTGAGACGTCTTTTATGAACAGGGAAGATATTATCGCAGTTATTGAGGGGCTGATAAAAAAGGTTTTTACTGAGACAATCAGCGTCACGCTTGAGGCCCCTTTTCAACGATTGACTTATAGTGAAGCAATGGAAAGATTTGGTTGCGACAAACCGGATCTGAGATTTTCACTCGAACTTAAAAACGTGAGCGATATTGTAAAGGAATCATCTTTCAAGGTGTTTCTCGATACCCTTTCAAAGGGCGGCATAGTAAAAGGCATTAACGCAAAAGGCCTTGCCGGATATTCGAGAAAGGAACTTGAGGACCTCACAAAAGAGGTTCAGGGTTACGGCGCAAAGGGCCTTGCATGGATAAAAATCAAGAACGGCTTTGAATCTCCAATAGCAAAGTTCTTTCCGGAGCAGGCCTTGAAGTCTCTTGCTGAAAGGCTCGAGGCAGAAGAAGGCGACCTGCTGCTCTTTGTTGCAGACAACAAAAAGATTGCAAATGATTGCCTGTCCCGTTTGCGCAATGAGCTTGGCAGGAGACTCGGTCTTATAAAAGAAGGAGTTTATGCTTTTGTATGGGTAACAGATTTTCCCCTGTTTGAATGGAACGATGAAGAAAAAAGATTTGAGGCGATGCACCATCCGTTCACAAGCCCGATTGATGAAGATATAGAAAAATTATTTTCCATAAACACAGAGGAAATCCGAAATCCGAAATCCGAAATTCGAAATTTAGTTGCCAAGGCTTACGATATTGTTTTAAATGGCTATGAGATAGGCGGAGGGAGTATTCGTATTCATAAAAAAGACGTGCAGGACCGGATGTTTCAGCTTTTGAATATCAGTCCGGAAGATGCAAGCCTGAAATTCGGATTTCTGCTTGAAGCGCTGCAATACGGGGCCCCGCCTCACGGAGGCATTGCCCTCGGACTCGACAGGCTTATTATGATTATTACAGGCGCTCAATCTATCAGAGACGTTATTGCATTCCCAAAAACCCAGAAAGCTATCTGCCCCCTTAGTAATGCCCCGTCAACTGTGGACCCCAGGCAGTTAAAAGAACTGAGCATCAAACTGGATATTGTGGAATAATCTGTTTATCTCACCTGCTGGTGTGAAGGCCTGTGAATTCGGAATCAATTACGACTATCCGCACAGGCTTGGCTTACTTTTAATGTTGTCTACGCCTGAACTCCCACGGCGGCATGGGATTCATCTGCTGCCATAACCCCCTGCGCATCTGCCGTGCCTCTGTTTCAGCGCTAATATACTCTGAAGCATAAGGAGCCTTCAGATATTCTTTGTAGGCCCATGCGTAACCACGCTTTACCATTTCCCGGTTAATATCCACACCCATTTTCCTGATGATGCAAACTTTGCGGTCATATGTTTTGTCACCCGTAAGAGTTACATCAACGGTAGTATGCAAAATGAGATTTGTCAGTTCTCTTTCGGCTGCATTACTGTGTGGCTGTCCTGGTTTTCCGTGTCTTGCTGTCTCCGGCGCATCTATGCCGTAAAGTCTGCATTTGAAGAGTTTCCCGCTGAAAGGTCTGATAATAACGGTGTCGCCGTCACTGACTCTTGTGACAGTTCCCCTGATAACAGTGTAAGGCTTGGCATACGTTAGAGAGTTGATACAGAGGGAGAGGGAAAGAAAGAAGAGAAACGCAGAAATAAATTTTTTGCTGCATATCAAAACGGATCCTCTCAATCCGTCCCCTGCATCTGGATTATAGCACATGAGGAGTTAGAGAGGAGAACAGTGTGCCATAAACAACAATGTGCCAGCCTGTCACAGTGCGAAAAGAACAAGGAGCGCTTACCTTAGTCAATTAAATCAGTATATTAGGAGTTGGCAAGTCTTTTGCATAGAAATCTGCACGTCTTCATTTAATGAAGTATCCCTATATCAATTTCAAAATAAAGTTAAGGAGTCTAAAAATGGAATCAACAGCTATAAAAATTTTTTCAAACCATAAGATATGCAGATTAACTTTTTTTTGGTATCTTTTACTTTTTGCTATGAGTATCCTGGTATTGCCAGTACAGGCTGATGCTGATTTTACAGATGATTTTAATTACACAAATAAGGGTCAATTAAGTCAGGCATGGAATGTAACCCGTTCGGCTGGCATGAGGAAAAATGACTGGACTTATACAGTATCCAGGTCCCAATTGGCTGTAACTGATATAAAAGACAGAAGTGTCAATAAAAATTTGTCTACCGTAACCCTCAGTCGCAGCATTGCTCCGCTTACAGACTTTGACGTTAATCTTGCGTTTTCATGGAGTCTGGGCAAAGGCAAAAAAATCCGCAGAGCTGTCCAGACATTCTCTTTTAATCTTTATGATACGGACAACAACTTGATTTCTTCTGTTGGCTATAGCGATCCGAGAATGGATACTACTGGAAACAGGTTTATTTCCATATATAACCTCTCCCCTTTTGTAGAACCCGCAGGCTCAAGTGGAAAGGAAAAGATTAACCTGTCAAGAGTAGGCGATACACTAACTGTAACCTGGGATAACTGGGGAACTTTTTCCGGAAGTTCTACTGGTAATCTTGGAAGAATTGATATGCAGTTTTCTTATTCCAGGCTGAAGAATAAAGGCGCTACTTCTTACTTTGGCACTGAGTCAGTTGATATGGTTAAGGTGGCAGGATCTCCTCCTGTAGTCCCTGAGCCGGTAAGTTCTGTTCTTTTTGTTGCCGGCGGAGTTGTATTGGCAGGAAGATACTGGCTTAAGAAGAAAAGAAACTCATAGCAGGATTAAAGGTTAATTTTTCTTTGGGGCCTGTTGAGGCAAGGCGTGCTGCTTTTTCCACTTCTCTCCAAGATATTCAAAAACCTGCACTCTTGCATTTAGCTGATCCACAACATATATCCTGTCTTCATTGTCAATAAAAATACCGGCGGGAAGAAAGAATTGACCATTTCCATATCCTGCCTCTCCTACAAAAAGGAGCAATTGGCCCTTCTTGTCAAAAATCTGGAAATTCTGAAATGCAGCATCAACAACATATATATGCCCTTCTGAATCTATTGCTATGCCTTTAGGCCTGGCAAAAGACCCCGGACTGTCGCCTATGCGGCCGATGGTTTTTATATGTTTGCCTTCCGGGCTGAAAATCTGAACTCTGAAGTTGTTTGTATCAACGACATAAAAATTGCCGTCGTTGTCAACAGTTATATTTGTAGGAAAATTAAAATTGCCATCATTATTGCCCCGTTCCCCGATTGTCATAAGTAGGCTGAGATCAATAGTGCTGTAAGCCCTGACATTGTGCTGCTTAGTGTCAACTACGTATAATCTTCTTCGCTTTTCATCAATAGCAAGCCCGCTTGGATTTCCAAATTCCCCTTTTTGTCCAATTGCAGTTAACATCTCTCCATCAAGGCTGAAAATAAAGACCTTGTCATAGGCTGTATCTGTCACATAGATTTTTCCTTCTTGCGAAATAGCAATGCCGATCGGCATTTTGAGTTTTACTGAAGCTGTTTCTGTTCCGATAAAGTCCACTTTTTTATTTTTTCTGTCAAAGATAAAGATTTTACCTATATCTGTTACATAGATTTTCCCTTCCTTGTCCACAGTGATGCCGTAAGGTTTTGTAAGCTTTAATTCGGTGTCTTCTCCCGAGATAATTGTCTGAAGTAAATTTTCTTCTTCAAAATCCTTGTTGGACTCAAAGGTTTCAATAAATTTTATTCTTGGTTCTTCAGGCGGAAGAGGCCACACAATGTTATGAACTTTTTTTTCGGAGGTTGGCGCACATGCTGTTATGCAAAATAGCATGGCGATAAATATAGCGGCAAATATAGAATGAAATTTTTTCATAGTCTTCATCATGTTATTAATCATCAAACATCTTAAAATTCATTTATGATCTTTTAGTAGAAATGAAAGCCTGTTTCAGAATTTCTATAAACGACAAACAATATATTACATTTTTGCTTCGAGCTGTTTTTCTTATTTCTTCTTGACTACCCCCTACACCCTATCTCCTATCTCCTAATCCCTTTTCAAAGGTGTCGTATAGAAATTCTTTTACAGCCTTCCATCTCTGCAACTATTGGAACGGAGTTCGCCATGAATAATGTAGGTTAGGCAGTCTATTATAATAAAAGAAGGGGGGGGGTGATTCACCCCCCTCTTTTACGTAAGTATAATCGTATAGGAAATTACTTTATATGACACCTAAAGCAGAGTTGACTTCCGGAAACACTGCTTCTCAAGAACGCTCCATATTGCGGGTCATGGACATTATGACAAGTAGCACATTGAAGGGTTCCGCTAAAAAGAGGTAAATAAGGTGTAACATTATCAACCCGTGAGCTCGAATACGGAGATACCAGAGCGCCATCAGTTGATGCTAACCGAACATCATACGTAAAATTAATAGGGTGGTCGTCACTTAGTTTCTTATCCAGACTGTAGTATGATGGAACAGTTTTAGGTGTACCAGGGGTACCATCACTTGGCAACCTGTAAAGTTGATTTACAGCTACACTACCATCATGGCAGCCCATACATAATGCTGAAACTGATTGTGCCCCCGCAGCCTTGCCTCCAATTTCGGCATTAGTCATATCAGCGTCGAGAGTAGGACTACTATAAACACCAAACGTGTTAGTAGAGACCTGTTTGTTCCAAAGTGGATATTGAGCGTTAGCACTTGCTGTCTGGTGAGGCGTATGACAAAATACGCATACTTGGTCGGTATCTTCATCATCTACGAAAGATCTCATGTCGTGTTTTGAGCTAACGACTGAAGCTCCATAGGCGATGCTGGTTATGAGAAGCATCATCATTAATAAAATAGTTATTTTTTTCAATTATCCTTTCACCTCCTTTCATGTTAAATAAACTGTTCATAGTCTGATAGACTTGTTTCTGAACAGCTTCCTGCTCTTACGGTATTGCCAATTCAGGCTTTGATGAGTTTCTTTATCGGCAATTTTTTTTAAAACTTTAGTAGTGCTATAAACCTCTTATAACCTTATAATATTTTTTAAAAGCATTAAGATAAATTCAAAACTGTAAAACTTTAATATAGATTTAGAATAAATGCAAGTAAAAAATGCAGGTCTACACCGTGAAATTGATTGTTTTTATGATATACTTGTTTTAGCTCTTAAAAGTCTGGACGGATGGAGCTAATTTAATCTCAGAAACGAGGAGGTTGATATGGTTTATACTGCAAAGGACTATTCAAAACTCGTGGGTATTGAAGGATTCAGTGAGACCTTGCTAAAAAATCACTTTACTCTTTATCAGGGTTATGTGACAAATACAAATAAGGTCCTTGATATTTTGCAGCAGATGTTGAAAGACGGCAGGACAGGCACACCTGAGTTTGCTGAACTTAAAAGAAGGATGGGCTGGGAATTCAATGGCATGAGATTGCATGAATATTACTTTGAAAATCTTGGGGGTAACGGTAGCATTGATAAGGGAGGAAATCTGGCTAAAGAGATTAATGAAAACTTTGGAAGTTATGAAGCCTGGGAGAAGGACTTTAAAGCAACTGGCGCCATGCGGGGGATTGGATGGACCGCTCTTTATCAGGATACTCTCGGAGGGAGATTGATCAATTTCTGGATAAACGAGCATGATGTCTCCCATCCCACAGGCTGCAATCTTATACTTATCATGGATGTTTTTGAACATGCATTTATGCTTGATTACGGGTTGAAACGGGCTGATTATATAGAGGCCTTTTTCAAGAATATTGACTGGAAAGCAACAGAGACAAGGCTTAAATAATCTTAAACTTTTTCAAATTGATCTTTTCCAGCACCGCAGACAGGACACGTCCAGTCATCAGGCAATTGCTCAAATGGTGTGTTTGGCGGAATATTGCCGTCAGGGTCTCCTGATTCAGGATCGTAAACATAACCACATATACTGCATTTCCATTTTTCCATAGTTACCTCCATTTTCTATCAGCCTGCTGAAGACCAGCTCAAACCGTTTTTGTTTCTTATCTACCCCCTATTCCCTTTAAACGGCTCCTTCCTGATTAATTACAGCCTTTACAGTTTTCAGAAGAATTACAATATCAAGCCACATGTTCCAGTTTCTTACATACCATGAATCCAGGGCAATTCTATAGTCGTAGCTTGTATTGCTCCGGCCGCTTACTTGCCATAAACCAGTGATACCGGGTGGCACCCCGAAGCAGAGTTTTGCATGATCTTTGTAATATTCATCTATCTCTTTCCTTGTAACAGGCCTCGGGCCGACAAGACTCATGTTTCCTTTTAGCACATTGAATATTTGCGGCAGCTCATCAAGAGATGTTTTCCTGAGGAAGCGGCCGATCTTTGTTATTCTCGGATCATTTTTCAGTTTCCAGTGATTTCTCCACTCATTCTGCGCATCTGGGTTATCTCCCATAAATGCATTAAACCTTTCCTCTGCATCAGTATACATGGTTCTGAATTTATAGCATCTGAAGGGCCTGTCATTTTTGCCGATCCGCTCTTGAGAAAATATCGCAGGCCCCCGGGAATTAATCCGTATGAGAAAGGCAATTATTAACATGGGCCCGGAGAGAGCAATGAGGATAAGGAAACTTACAATAATATCAAAGATCTTTTTTATAAAGATATTTAGCGGTTTTGCAAGGTTGTTTTTTACTTCAAGCCCTATGGCCTGCTCCTGGAAAAAATGCTGAAGGTTGGTTCCGAGTACAGTTATTCCAAAGAGATCGGGGATTAGCAGGATATTCTGAGTTTTGTGCTGAAGTTTATTAATAAGCGATATGAGTTTGCTTTTTTCACAGCCCGGCATTGCAATAATGACATCTTCTATTCCGCACTTGCCAATATATTTTTGTGCCTGCTCTACACCGCCGTGTATCCTGATACCTTCTATGCGCTTTCCGATTTTTTCAGGGTCGTCATCAAGGAACCCAACAACATTGAGCCCGAAATTAGGCTCTCTCTTTAATGCCTTAAAGATAAGCTCACCTGTCTTGCCGGCTCCAATAATAAGGCCTTTGCTTTTCAGCAGGCCTATCTGTATCAGCAGTTTCTTTGCATTAATCCTGATAACTGGAATCATAGGGAAAGAAATAATACCCATGACGACTAACACAGTCCTGGATACTTTCTCTCCAAACTTGCCAAGATACAGTATAGTAAATACGCCAAGCGTTGAGAAAAAAGCAACCTTCCATAAAGTCTTTACTTCGTCCCAGAAGGAGAATCTTTTTGAATATAAGCCTTCATATAAATAAAAGAAGACCCATACCGGAAATACCCACCAGAAAAAGGTGAAATTCTTTGCGGGGAAAGGTGGGAACTCAAGAAAATACGGCAGGATATTTTTCCTGATAAATATTGCGGTTTGAAGGATGAGGAAAATGGTCACAAGGTCTGCGAGAAAAAGTAAGCCTGTTCCCAATCTTCTTTTGGTCATATAAGCAGCCTGAAAAATTTAATCATTGAGTTATTAACTGAATAGAGATGTAGATCATTCATGGTGAATTCTGTTCCAATGGTTGCAGACATGGAAGGCTGTTTCATGTCTGTTAAAAGATCTTAAATAAATTTTAAGATGTTTGACGATTAATAACATAAATTTTATCTTGGAGCTTATGAAAGACTAACAATACGGATATTGTAGTAATTAAATTGTAATAGGTCAATGAATCACAATACGTTCTGGTATGGTGCTGGAAAATACGCTATTGCCGTGATAAACTGGTTTCGTGATTTATCTTAATGAAAAACTTGTTCCGGAACACAAAGCCCTTGTTTCTGTTTTTGATCATGGGTTTCTTTATGGCGATGGAATCTATGAAACTCTGAGGGCCTATAACGGTGTTGTTTTTAAACTGGATGAACATATAGAACGCCTGTTCCGCTCTGCTTGCATGATTGCTCTCGAAATTCCAAAGACTCATGAAATGTTGAAACAGGCTGTTTATGAAACTCTGAAAGCCAATAGTCACAACGAGGCAGTTATTCGGATAACAATTTCACGGGGCGCCGGCCCGATAGGCCTGGATCCGGCGCTATGCCCGAAGCCAACTCTTGTTATCATGTCCCATGAATTTAAAAAATATCCGGGGCCGTATTATCGCAAAGGGGTGAAGATATCTGTAGTCAGCACCAGGAGGAATTTCCGGGATGCGCTTAATCCGCAGATCAAATCTCTTAATTTTCTGAACAATATCCTTGCAAAAATAGAAGCAAAAGACAGGGCTTCATACGAAGCAATAATGCTTAATTACAGGGGATATGTTGCAGAAGGGACCATATCAAACATCTTTTTTGTGAAAGATAATGTCCTTTGTACTCCCTGTATCAATATCGGCATTCTGGACGGAATAACCAGAAGGATAATTATTAATGCTGCAGAAGAGATGGGGATTAAAGTCCGGGAAGGATATTTCCGGAAACACGAAATCTATCGTGTAGAAGAGGTCTTTATATCAAATACAACAATGGAGGTTATGCCTGTTGCAGAGGTTGATGATATAAGAACAGGCATGCCGGGAATGATTACAAAAGCGCTTCATAAAGCGTATAAGAAAAAAGTCGCTGAATATACAAAAGAACATAAGCAGGACCGTCTCCTATAAAAAGTATTCTGCAAGGTTAATATTATATTGTTTTGGATGCATGGTTTTTATTATGGTCCTCAAATATCCACTGTTCCCATTTTTTTCCTTAAGATCCACAACAGGCCCACTGATCCAGTTGCCGTTGTTGTCTGAAATAATCATTATTCGGGGCCTGTGAAGGGCTTCCTGATTGTTTTCATAAACAAGTCCAAGTTCTCTGGAATTGAGCACTACAAGGGTCCCAATAGGATAGAGGCCCACCATGTTTACAAAAAATTTCAGGATAAGGGAATCCAGTTTATCGCCGCTTTTTTCCATTAATTCCCTCAGGGCTTTATCAGGCGACATGGGGTATTTAGTATACACCCTTTTGGAAATCATGGCGTCGTACTGATCAGCAATGCTCACAATCCTGCTGAACAAATCCAGTTCGCCCCGATGTTTTATCTGAGGATAACCGCTGTGATCAATATTCATATGATGCTCAAAGGCTACGAGGGCAGCGTTCATTGTAAGAGGATCAAGGCTCCTCATCTTCAATATTGATTTAACGCCCCACTTGGGATGATTTTTAACAATACTCCATTCACTTTCACTCAGTTTCGCCGGTTTATTCAGGACTTCATAAGGTATCTTGATCTTGCCGAGATCGTGAAAAAGTGAGACCATGCCAAGGTCAATCAGCATTTTGTGATTCATCCCCATCCTCCGTCCTAAAGCAACGGAAAGGATGCTGACGTTAGCTGAATGATAATAGGTATATTCGTCATAATCTTTTATTGTTGTGATCCCAAGCAGTATTTGTTCCTGTTCAATAATCTGGCCGATTACTGATGTAATTATTCTTTTAGCCTTTTTCAGGTTTATCTTTTCATCACTCCTTACTTTCTGAAACATATCTTTATAAGAAGAGACCGCATTAAAATATGTCTTTCTGGCAATTTTTTTCCTGTCAAAATTATCTTCTGAGATATCCTGAATTTTCTTCAGCTCGATGCAGAATATGCCGGACATGCCTTTTCTCATATACTCAAAAGGAGCCTCTGATTGATCTGACTTAAGGAATAGCTCAATAAAAATTCTGATATGTTCGGGGCTTATTTTGCTATGTATAATAATGGTCCCAATCTCTATTTTTTTGAATTCCCTGATAAGGTAATCAAGATTGAGCAGGTGTTCCGGGCAATAGCGTATCCGGTTTGCATTAAAATAGAGATACTCTCCCCGTATCTCAATGACTATAGTATGTTCAAGATCAATTAACTCGTTTACAAGATCAACAAATTTATCAGTAGCTGCGATAACAGCAGAATTACTTATATTGTGTATCCTGGCAGTGCGCAAAAATATCGCAAGCTGATTTATTATTTCTACAGCTTTGCCGGCATTTTCAATATCCATGCTATATGCCATTTTCTATCCTCTGAAGCGCAGCATATGAAGATTCCGCAGCAGCTTGTTAGAGATTTCTCTGTATTCATTAAGCAGCGGCACAGCCTCTTTCCTGCCGATTAACCCGAGGCCATAAGCAGCGCAGGCCTTGTTGTCATAATCTTTCGAAGTGATGAAGAAAGATTTTTTAGCCAGTATTTTTACAAGAAAGGCATAAACGTCCTCATCTTTCCATCTTGACAGGGCTTCAAAATACAGCTTTTTCTCATCAAAAGATTTTTCTTTAAACGGCCTGCCTGAAATCTGTTCCATGATAATCTTTTTTGCCGCTGCAGAGCCCGTATTCCCCAGGGCGCTTAAGGCGGCCTTTCGGACCTGCATATCAGGGTCTTTGAGGCATTCAAGCAGGGCTGCTACAGCCTTGTCACCGCCAAGTTTTCCAAGCGTACCTATAACTTCTTTTCTAACCCGAATATCTTCATGCCCCAAGGGCTTTAAAAGGTAGGGGACTGTCTTTATATCGCCGATCTTTCTCAGTATATATACTATATTTCTTACGACATACCATTTTGAATCGTTTAATTTGCTGTAAATAGATGAAATATCTTTCTGGCCCAGATATACAAGAGCTTCTATGACCAGTCTTCTTGCTTGCATAGCCTTAAGTTCACCAAGTATTTTTATAAAGGGTAAGATTGCATCTTTCTCCAGCAGGCTGAAAAATCTCTTAAAGGCCTTTTCTTCAATCTCCTGCCCGCTGTTTAACATGTTCCCTATAAGCTCTATAATGGAATACCCGCCGGTAAAAGAAAGAAGTTTTGCAGCACATTTCCTGATTTCTTCATCTGTTCTTTCATCATCAATCATCTGCTTCAGTTTTTCCTGTACATCGGTAACTGCACCAAGGTTCCCGTTTTTAACTGAAAAACTGATGGCAGCCATAAAGTAATTAATGATATCCTGATAATCGTGGTCCTTTCCTGCTTCTGATAGAAGTTCAAACAGCATATTAAAATATTTTTCTGTCTTATCCAGAGCATAATTGTTTAATTCTTCCAATAGCAAACGAAGGTCTTTGTCTGTTATGTCCAGTATGACTTCTTGTTTCTCATCATCGTCTTCTTCGCTAAATATCTCATCGTAAACTTCTTTCAATGTATCAGGCCCGGATGCTTCCTGCTGTAATTCGTTCAGGGCTTCTTTTTCAAAATCGTCTGCTTCAGAAAGAAATGAGTTTTCAACGACATACTGTATATTGTCAAAGTCTTTTTCCCAGAACAGGATTACGATGTCTTCCTCAACAATATCTCTCTCAAAATCGAGAGCAATAATTTTTATAAAGTCTTCTGTTTCTTTGCAGGTCAAGCCCTTTTTAAAGGTCAGCTCCCGCAAACCGTCTTTAAAAAACAGGAGCGCGAGATTGTCATGTTTTTCGGGATCATGGTAGACAGATTCAGAATCATAGAGGATATCGTTTTTAGCGATATGCAGTTGTAACAGGTTGCTATGCTGGAAAAATTCATTGAATTGGTCTGATAAGTCTTTGAGGGTTTTAATGTATACAGGGTTGTTTTTAGGGTATATTTGCACGATTTTTTTAGCCTTCTGCATGCCTTGTATTATATTTTTTATAAGTATCAGTTCGTTATGAATTTCCATATAAATATATCCATCTATAAAAAAACTATATAGTTATATCGGTATAATGGTATAAAAGCTTAACATGCAATACTTAAGGGAATAGGGGTCAGGGGGTAGGAAAATATCGTTTATAGAGGTTCTGAAACAGGCTTTGCTGTTAAAGAAATAATACTAAAAGCCGTATTACATTAGTATAGAAACATAATCAATCAGGAGATGCGCCATGAAAAAAGAGAAGGCTAAAAAGCTATCCGTCAAAAATTCAGAAGAAGATTCCATGGAAACCATAGCCCTTTACCGGGACATTGTTAATGCAGCCAATATCCTTATATGGCGTACTGATACCGGCGGACGGTTTACCTTTGTCAATCCGGCCTGGCAAAATGGTTACGGTTATAAAACAGCGGATATGCTCGGCAAACCCTTTTCTGATTTTCAGATACCCGAGGCTGCAGAGTATTATATCAACGAATTCAGAAACTGCCTTATCGGCGAGTCAGTGATAGGACACGAGGTAACCTTCTTCTCCAAGGACGGAAAAGAGATACATCTTGTTATCAACATGATTCCGCTTTACGACGCCAAAGGTGTTATTGTCGGCACGCAGGGCGTGGCCTATGATATTACAGAAAGCAAACATGCTGATGAATTGCTGCAGTATATTAGCGCAAAAGACGAACTCACGGGCCTCTATAATCTCCATACCTTCCGGAACATGACCGAACAACAGATAAGGAGCGCTCACAGGGAAAAGAAAGAAATGCTGATTATATATGCCAGTGTAGACCACATGCAGTCCATAAATGATGAGCATGGCTATGATACAGGCAATCAGGTGCTAATTGATATTGCAAATATACTCAGGAAGACTTTTCGTGAGGCAGACCTCCTGGCGAGGCTCGGCGGAGATGAATTTGTAGTTTCCACGCTGGTGTCCTCAAGAGATACAGAAAAAATGATCATGATACGTTTAAAGGAAAATCTCGATAAATATAATGCGGATAAAAGCGGTTCTCTCCGGCTGTCTCTGAGTTTTGGCACTGCATTTAATAATCCTGAACATGCGGAGTCAATTGATGAGACCCTTTCACATGCTGAATCAGGGATGTACGAGCACAAGAAAAGAAGAAAGAGATAACTGTTATCTTAGCGAAGCCAGGTCAAAGCAATTTTTTTAATGCATTTCCTTCAGCGTCTTTTCGTATTCCCGGGCTGTCTCTTCAGGCACTTTCCTGCTGATGAGAAAAAGGATATTGTCTTTTATAAATATCCACCAGACAGGGGATATTGCATCTCTGTTCATGGCCGAATAATACACTGTTGCTTCTTTGAGGGCCTCTTCTGAATCATAGCTCGATACAATACCGCCGATGTCTTTTCCAAAAGAAGGTATAAGAAATATGATGCTCTCCTTTGCAGCAGGAGCGCCAATGATTAAACCCTCATTCAGTTCAGAAAGCTCCAGGCCCTTATTTTTAACGGCTTTTGCAACGTCATCAGTTTTCCATTTATAAAAAGATGTGTTCTCTGAATAATGCGGCGGCGGGCCGGGCCAAACCTGTATAGGCGGAGGATGCACATGCTGGAGAGATCTTGCCAGCGCTAAATAGGGATAAGAAATTAAAAGTGTAAATACAGCAATAGCAAGAAGGAGAATTCTGCGATTGTGGCAGTGTTTCATATATTTTGTGTTAATTAAGCTGTTATAATTGTTACGCTTAACTGGGTTAACTCAGAAATAAACTGGATTAGAATAATTCAGCTTTATAATATATTACACATATAATGATTATCCACAGGACTATATTAAAAGAGCTTTTTTTAAATTTCATCATTATTGTTTTTTCCCTTTCCGTTATCCTTTTCATGGAGAAATTTGTCAGAATTACCAGGCTCCTGATGGGAAAGGGAGCCGATCTTAACGACGTTCTCAGAATATTCATTTATCTGCAGCCCTCTATTTTATTGCTCTCTGTTCCAATGGCGATTCTTATTGCCATATTTATTACTTATGGCAGGATGTCAACTGACAGCGAGATGGTGGTGTTGAAAGGCTGCGGCATGAGTTTTCTGGGCATATCCAGAGCAGCGCTTATGCTTTCAACGGTACTTTTCCTGGCCCTTTTGTTCGTCAGCCTTTATTTGTTGCCTCGCGGTATGGTTTCGTTTAAAAAAGTTCTGTATGAAACAATAATAAGGAAGGCCTCTATGACATTTGAGGAAGAGGCTTTTTCTGATGTCTTTAAGGGTAATGTCATATATGTAAAAGAAGTTTCTTTGGCGAATCACTTTAAGGGGATCTTTATTTACAGGGAGGCAGACCAGACAGTTAAGGAGCCTATGGTAATTGTTGCCGAACAGGGGATGATCAGCTCTAACCCGGAGGAGGGCCTGATAAATTTGAGTATGCATAACGGATTTATTCATACATTTAACAAGAACACATCTTCTGAAATTATCTTCTCTAAATACGATCTCGTGCTTACTTCAGGCATAGGCACAGAGAAGACAAAACCAGATGAGGTCAAAACCGCAAGGCTCTGGAAGGGCCGAAAAAAAATAACCCACTGGGCCATCGAGTTGCACAGGAGGATGGCCTTGCCCTTTACCTGTATTATTTTTGGGTTCCTCGGCCCGGCCCTCTCTAATAGGATGGGGAAGATAGGAAGGCTTGGCGGTCTTTCTCTGAGCCTGGCAATTCTTATATTCTATTATCTGTTCCTTATTATTGGAGAATCTCTTGCAAAAACCGGAAAGATACCGGCCTTCTGGGGAAGCTGGGCCCCGAATTTATTGTTTGGCGCTCTTGCCGCACTGTTTTTTTATAACGCCTATAAGGACAAACCAATTAAGAGATTTTAAATTTTATGAAGATTCTCAGAAGATATTTTTTAAAGGAATTCATCAAATTTTTATTTATATTCCTTCTTGCCTTTACGGCTATATCAATTGTAGCGGAATTTTTTGACAAGGCCAGCGAATTTTACAGCCATGACACTCCTGTACTCATAGTAGTTCAATACCTTTTACTGCAGGCCCCGGGCGTTATGCTGTATGCATTGCCGTTTGCAATATTGTTTTCCACGCTCATCATAATTGGAATAGCTTCAAAATGGAGAGAGATAATAATTATTAAGGCCTCTGGAGGCAGTACAAAAAAACTTTTCACAAACCTCCTTCTGCTCGGAGTCGGGTTTACTCTTCTGTCGCTGGTTTTGGGGGAAACAGTGGTCCCGGATCTCACGAGAAAGGCTGTATGGATAAGGCGAGTCAAGATTTTAAAGGAATCACCTAAAATCATTTATCGAAAAGAAGCCTTGTGGCTGAAGGGACCTGATAACAGCCTGATTCGTATTGACAGTTTCATAGCAGATGAAAATAAAGTTCTGAAAACGAGCATCTTCAATTTCACAGATTCTTTTGGACTGGAAAAAAGGATAGAGGCGGATGAAGCAGTCTGGACCAACGGCGCCTGGGAACTTAAGAATGTAAAGGTCTTTGACTTTGCGAATAATAGCACAAAAAAATATAAGACCCTTATTTCTACTGTTATAGAGGAACCCAGAATATTCAGAGAGGAAATGAAAAAGCCTGAGGAGATGAATTTTGCCGAACTTTATACATATTACAAACGCCTTGAGAAGGCGGGCTTTAAAAATCTCAAGTATGTTGTGCGCCTGTACGAGAAGCTCTCTTATCCGGCAATAAATTTCATCATGATGCTTCTGGGCCTCTCACTCGCATTGCATTCGAGATGGGGCGGCGGAATTAAGGCCGCCGGTTTCGGAGTTGTTGTGAGTATAATCTACTGGCTGCTTTATTCAACAGCCATATCGCTTGGCAATATTGGGATTCTCCCCGCGTGGCTGGCTCCGTGGATTTGCCCTGTCATATTTGGCCTCACAGGCGGCATAATGTATTGGAACATCAAGGACTAAACCATATTATCTATTGATAATGACTATGATAAAGTTGATATTAGTTTAATAATAAAGGACATTATCAAATGAAACCAAAGGTATATTTAGAAACAACTCTTATCAGTTATCTTGCTGCAAAACCGAGTAGAGATATCATCATTGCAGCTCATCAGGAATTGACAGCTGTAGAGGATGCTTTACATATTGCTGTTGCCGTGATTCATGGCATGGATTATTTATTGACATGTAACTGCAAGCATATAGCTAATGCCGAAAAAGGGCATGCCATAGCAACAGTATGTCGCAGTAATAATTATGAGCCTCCGATAATATGTACGCCGGAAGAACTCATGGGAGGATAAAACGATGTGGAAAGATACCATAGTAGAAGACGTGAGGAAAACTCGTGATAAGCATGCAGCTAAATTTAATTACAATCTGGATGCGATGTATCACGACTTAAAAAAACAACAGAAAAGAGGCGGACGAAAGTTAGTATCGCTACCGGCAAAAAGGGCTAAGGTTGCCGTAAGAGCAAAAGCATCTTTATGAATTTTGAATTTGGCTCCACATCCCATATTCAGCGATTTCTAAGGTCTATCAAAAAAAACTAAGATTGATATTGGAAAAAACAGGAAGCTGAAAAAGAAGGTCTTAGAGCTCAAGAGAGGTTTGGAGAATTTCAAGGGCTGACCCCGTTCCTCCGGGGGGTATTCCCCAAGGACTAAGATAGCCTATAAAAGTATCAAATAATCAAACAGGGTAAATAAAAACACAGTAATGCTGATGTAGCCGTTCATATTGAAAAAGGCCATGTTGAGTTTACTCAGGTCTGTAGGTTTGACCAGGGCATGTTCATAAAGCAAAAGCCCGGAGGCTATTATAATTCCCATGAGATAAATGCCGCTTAAATTAAACAGGGGAATGAGTATAATAAGCAGCCCTATCGTGATTAAATGAAAAACCCTTGCGGTCCAGAGAGAGGCCCTTATGCCGAAAATACTGGGGATAGAATAGAGGCCGTGTCTCTTATCAAAATCAATATCCTGCAAGCCGTAAAGGGCATCAAAGCCTGCTACCCAGAACATGACTGCAAAGCACAAAGGCAAGATCCTGAAGTCGAAGCTGCCTGTTACAGCAATCCAGGCACAGAGAGGTGCCAGTGAAAGCGCTATTCCAAGCACTATGTGGCAGAGCCATGTGACTCTTTTTGTATACGAATACGAAATTAAAACCAGAAGAACGAGAGGAAACAGCTTGACGCAAAGAGGATTGAGCTTGTAGG
Organism: Nitrospira japonica; assembly: GCA_020723105.1. Lineage (GTDB taxonomy): Bacteria > Nitrospirota > Thermodesulfovibrionia > UBA6902 > UBA6902 > SURF-23. Next base: position 50,427 of record DYJL01000020.1, read on the forward strand.
CTGCAAGCAGTAAAAAACCGAAAGCGGCAATTGTAAAAATAACTGCCTCCCGTGTTTTAACAATCCCTCTCGGGATTTCCCGGCAAGCAGTCCGTGGGTTAAGCGCATCAATATTTCTGTCAACAATCCTGTTCATTCCCATAGCGCCGGACCGTCCGGCAACCATAGCTACTGTTATCCAGAATATCTGGTGAAGGGACGGGATGCCATCAGAGGCAATGAGCGCTGAGGTAAAAGCGAAAGGAAGTGCAAATATGGAATGCGAGAATTTAATGAGCCTTAAATAGTCTGCAAATTTATTAAAGATAATGGTCATAAATCTTCAGGTATGGGTAATCTTTGATAAGCTTTATTGTAATTTTTAGGAGTGCTAAAAGCAACCACAGGATTCGAAACGGCCTCTGTGGTAATATTCTACATGGTTAATATGTTATTAATCGTCAAACATCTCAAAATCTATTTAAAATCTTTTTACAGACATGGAAGTCTGTTTCAGAATTTCTATAAACGACAAACGACATATTACATTTTTGCTTCAAGCTGTTTCTCTTATTTCTTTTTCCCTACCCCCTACCTCCTATCCCCTACTCCCTTTTCAAAGGTGTCGTATAGAAATTCTTCCACAGCCTTCAATGTCTGCAAGTATTGGCACAGAATTCACCATGAATAACTGGAAAGACAACGTATACTTCGTCCTCGTGGAACCCAGGGAGCCAGGCAATGTCGGCGCTGCAGCGCGTGCAATAAAGAACATGGGTTTTCGTAACATCTCTCTGGTGAAGCCGCCTTCTCTTGTAAACAGCGAGGCCCGATGGTTTGCGCGAAATGCCCATGACGTCCTGGACTCTGCCGGGATATTTGCCACTATCGGGGATGCGATCAGTGATAAAACTGTTGTAGTAGGTGCTTCCCGGAGAACAGGAAGAAAACGAGGAATTTTTATCCATGCTGAACTGGGCGCAGGAAGGCTGTTCGAGATTGCATCGGCGAATAAAGTCGCTATTCTCTTTGGCAGGGAAGATAAGGGGCTTTATAACGATGAAATTGCGGAATGCGGCTTCCTTATGACTATTCCATCAAGCAAAGACCAGCCTTCTCTTAATCTGGCCCATGCGGTTTTGATAATAGCCTATGAACTTTCAAAGGCTGAACACAGGGCCGAAGCCGTTGCTTTCCCGAGACTGGTTAATCACAAAGAACTTGCGCCACTGTTTGAAAGGGCCGAGGAGGCCTTGACACAGCTTGGATATATCCGGCAAAGCGACAAAGATCTCCGCAAGAAGATAATGCAGAATCTAAAGCACTTCATGGGCCGCGCAGGACTGACGGACTGGGAGTTGAAAATGTTTCACGGAATTTGCAGCCGGATAGAGAAGAAGGCAGGAAGTAAGGAATAGTCAACTCTTTTCTTCCAATCCGTATTTTTTTATTTTGTACCCTATCTGACGTGGCGTAATTCCAAGCAGTTTTGCAGCCCGGGCCTGAACCCACCCCGTTTTTTCAAGGGCCTCGCGGATATTTATTTTTTCTATTTCCTCAATGTTGGTAATTAATGAAACGGCCTTGCTCAGACCCTTTAACCGGCGCACACTCAATGCATCCGGCAAATCCGGCGGGGCTATTATATCTGAGGTTGACATGATTACCAGTCGTTCAACTGTATTTTCCAGTTCCCGGACATTGCCGGGCCACTCATAGTTCATCAGCACTTGCAGGGCATTTTTATCGAGATGTACAGAACGATTGTGCTCGTTATTGAATTTTGTCAGAAAATATTCTATCAATGCAGGGATATCCTCTTCCCGTTCCCTGAGAGGCGGGAGGAAAATAGGAATGACATTTAACCGGTAATACAGGTCCTCCCTGAATTTGCCCTGTGACACAAGGGATTCCAGGTCCCTGCTTGTTGCGGTGATCAGCCTGACGTCTACCTTGATTGTTTTTTCGCTGCCAACCGGCTCAAATTCTCTCTCCTGCAAAACACGTAAAATTTTTGGCTGAAGCATCAAGGGCAGGTCACCGACTTCATCAAGAAAAATGGTCCCTTTGTTTGCGAGTTCGAATCTCCCTTTTCTTGAAAATATGGCGCCTGTAAATGCGCCTTTTTCGTGGCCAAAAAGTTCTGACTCCAAAAGCCCTTCGGGTATTGAGGCGCAGTTAAATTTAATGAAGGGCCCCTTGTTTCTGGGACTCATATAATGGAGGGCCCTGGCGATAAGCTCTTTTCCGGTTCCGCTTTCCCCCCGTAAAATTACTGTGGCCTTTGTAGGCGCTACTCTATGAACAGCAGCAAACACCTCCTGCATCCGGTCTGATTGGCCTATAATGTTATCTATGCTGTATCTTTCTTTTAATTCTCTTTTCAGGTTTTCCTTTTCCTTCTCTATTTTTTCATAGCTTTCCCAGAGCCGGACAAACTGTGCAATCAAGGAGGCGACGATTGTCAGGACCCTCAGATCATCATCTACATTTCCATGTTTCTTTGAATAAATCCTGTCCACGCTCAATACGCCCAGTACCTCGTTTTTAAATTTAATAGGCACGCTAAGGAAGGATATTCCGTCTTTTTCAGGACGGGAACCTGTCTTGTTTAAGAAGAGCGGTTCCTCGTCTATATTGGGAATTACCATGGGTGTTCTTTTTTCAAGGACCCGTCCCACAATGCCTTCTCCAATACGGTATTTGCCTTTTTCGATATTCTGCTTTGTAAGTCCGTGGGCTGCAGCTATGCGGAGTTCCTGTGACAAGGGATCGAGGAGAAATACACAGCCCCTCTGCATCTCAATGAGATTGCCGAGAGTCGCCATTGCTGATGAAAGATTTTTTTCAAGGTCAAAGGATGCCGTGAGGACTTTGCTGACTTCAAGGATGGCAGCAAGTTCCCGGTTTTTGCGAACTATCAGTTCTGTTTTCCGGCTTTTGTCAGTCATTAATAAATTTTACCTGAATCTGCAAAATCTGTGGTTATATTTTTCTAGCAGGCTGCTGAAAAAGTCAGTAATTGTCATTGCGAGGAGCGTATTTTGCGACGAAGCAATCTCAAACTTATTGA
>DYJL01000091.1 GCA_020723105.1 Nitrospira japonica
TTGTAAAGTGTTCGCTTTTGACCTTGCTATTGGCTGAAGGAAACAATGGGAATTCTCTTTTCGCCTATCGCATAAACAAAATTTATTTACCAATGAAAGCCGAAACAAGGATAAAAACTGATTTATTGTTTTGAAAGGCGATCCCATAACTGTTATGGAGAATAAATGGGGAAGACAAAGGTAGAATTGCTTTGCAGCAGATGCCATAGAAATATCATTAATGGTTTGGACTCATTTACAACAGTTTGCGGATATCTTTTTTGTTCGGGCTGTTTTTCAGAGGAAGACGCTGGCAATCAGGGAACAATGGTGGATTACCTCGACATGAGTTATGTTGATAGTGAAAAGTGCACCACAGTTTAAATTTGTCCTTTGGCCCCAACGGATAGACCGTAAATATCTCTGACTACGGCAACGATTTGTGCGTTGTACTGCCATTATGGCAACATTTTTAAATCAAATCAGACACCTTAAACAAATTGGCAGTGGAACCAGCGTGCTGATCAAAGTGCAGCGTGCCTGGAGCTGTGCGTATCGTTTTTAAAAGTAGGACTAAAAAAACCGTTTGGCTATTTATGGACTAGAGGTATTTATGGGAAGCCATGATTTGTCAGTTAAAGTTTTGATTCGATCTGGCGGAAAAAGCGCTCCGGCGGCCGCCGCTTATTTTTCTCGCACCATATTATCTGATCATCACCAGGGGGTTGACTTTGATTATTCGGCCATGAATGACTTGGCTTTTTCGATGATTATGGCCCCTGATAATGCACCGGCCTGGGCTTCTGATCGGTCGGCTCTTTGGAATGCTGTTGAAGCTGCTGAGCAAAGGAAGGATGCCATGATTGCGCGCGAGATAGAGATTGCTCTTCCAATAGAACTAACTCTTGAACAGAACATTGAGCTATTGAAGTTATTTACGAAGAAAAGCTTCGTTAATCATGGCATGATCGCAGATGTGAATATACATGCCAACGAAAATCAGTTTCATGCCCATATTATGATTACCACGAAAGATATTACATCTGATGGTTTTGGAAAAATAAATCGCGAATGCCACAAAACCGAAAACGTTTTAAAGTGGCGTGAGAGTTGGCTAAACGCTCAGAATATTCATTTGCGGAAAGCCTGGGTTGACAACCAAGTCGATCAGCGATCCTTTGCAGATAACAAATTGAC
>DYJL01000092.1 GCA_020723105.1 Nitrospira japonica
GTTTTATTCTACACTCTAACTACATTTGGCACAATTTTCGGGGGGTATTCCCATTTCACGTCATCTTGCTCCCAAATATTCTAAATTAGTGAACTTAAACTCCATCAAAAATGCAACCGTATTTCGAGTTACAACAGGCGATAATGATTATATTAAGATTGAAATACGAGTTGTTTATGAGCAGCACAAAAATGCAATAGTAAAGAGACATAAAACAAAATATTGGCTATCGTGTTCTTCGCTTCGGTCAGTTCCCGGAGTTTATGTGATAAAAAACATTGAAACTGGACGGATGTATATTGGCTCATCAAACAATGTCAAAGAGAGAGCAATTACACACTTTCGAGACTTATTACATGGTTGTCATCCTAACTATTTACTCCAAACTGATTTTACTCGACTCGGCCCAAATTATTTTGAGGTAAAACTTATCGCAGAAACTATTACACTTCCTAATATTTCCATGGCTGAGAGCAATGAAATTTCAAGGCTACTTAACAATGGATTTGATTTATACAATATGACCGTAGATGGACAGGGCACGGCTAACCGTATTCATGACGATTCCTTTGTGCCTCAGTCTGTGTCTGATAGAAGCTCATGGCAAAATGATGGAGATTATTATGATGACGATGCGTACATGGAGCAAAACTGCCCTTTTTGCGATTCGCGTATCTTGAAAGATGACAGGATATGTTCGGTATGTGGAGTTGCTTTCCCTGAAGGTCTTAGAGTTGCTTCTCAATATATAGTGGGTGGCAACATGATGTACATTTTTGAAGAATCAGATGAGGATAACGAAGATGAAGATTATTATGAAGATAACTATCAAGGGGAGGAAAAAGAGTAACCTCTAACAAGTCATTGCAGTGAACGAGTGCCACAGGACACTTTTTGAGGTAGCATTATTATGAGGAGTGCAAATCGGTTTGGAGGCTTGTTGTTATCATCACGTGGCACCCGTCACTGAATTCTACGTTATGTCTCACGCTATCAAATTGTTAGGAGGAATATGAGAATTTCCCTATTTGTAATAATTGGGTTTTTATTAAATGGCTGTGCAATACCTGCAATCAATAAACATGTCGATCAATTAACTCCGTATCACATAGAGGTGGCCCCCAAAAATCGGACAGTCGTATAAGGTGTAAAATACGACAA
>DYJL01000021.1 GCA_020723105.1 Nitrospira japonica
TGGTTTCCACCTTAATTCAGCCCCAAAACTGTCCAACCATTGGGGTCCACCTCTAGGGTAGATTATCTTCTTCACCCTTCCAAGCGGATCATATTGCGTCTGTGTTGTATATTCTGAATTGTCGGAGTTTATCTTTTTATACGCCTGTGTAATCTGTCCCATTGAATCAAAGTAGGAATGAGCCGTGCCCGAAGAGTCAATTAATGTTGTAAGTCTGCCTATTGAGTTTGAATATGCAGGCTCATCATAAGTATAGGTTACATCCGTGCCTGTCGGATAGTCCTTCAATATAACCCTATTTAATTCATCATACTGAAATTCTATCGTCTGATACTTCGCATCCGTCTGGAACCTGAGATTCCCGTTGGCGTCGTATTGATACGTCCAGTTGCCCATATCCGGGTCATCCATTGCGATCTTTCTTGATAAGGAATCATACGTGATATCCGTCTGGTTGCTTTTTGCGTCTACTACTGTTTCAAGATTATTCAGGACATCATACCAGTAATTCGTAGCGGCATAAAGGGTATAATTCGATGAAGAATTCCCCGTGTATTCTTCAACTATCACGTTCCTGTTATATATATCCTTCTGGAGCGCCTTCATATGGCGGTTGGCGTCAACATAGGTTATCCAGCCCCGGTCATAACCTATTGAAGATGATGTGTTGTCAGGGTTATACGTATATATAAGCCGGTCTACCGGATCATATGTATAGGTTATTTCATAAGCAGAACCTCCCTCAAAATAAGGATAGGATTTGGTTTCGACAAGCCCTTTGTTGTTATAGCCGGTATCTGCAACAACCGTGCTGGCGCCGGGGCCGCCCTGTTTTTCTGTCCTCGTCCTTTTAAGCCCGTCAAAATATGTCTCCTTAAAATGTATGAGCGCGCCGTTTCTATCCTGCGCCTCTTCCCTGATATTCTGGGTATAAGGGTCGCCGTAGTTTTGATACTTGTATTCAGTTATGCCGTAAGGCGCAGGCTTGGTTATTTTCTTTATCCTCCCGAGTTCGTCATAGTCATAAGTCGTCACATTCAAGTTAGGGTCTGTTTCTGTTTGGATTCTGTCAACAAATACAGTATCATAAGTCTTCCGTATGACGTGCCCCTTTGGATTGGTTATTACCGCAGGGAAGGTACGGGTTGCAGTGTCGTAAGTTATGACAGTTGGAGGGTTGCTCTTTGGATCAGTAATGGTCTCTACATTTCCATAGGAGTCATAGGTATAAGTGGTTACCGGATTTGTTCCGCCGGTATTGAGCCAGGCTGTCTCTTTCCACAGATTGCCTGTGTTTGGATAATAGGTGTACCAGGTCTGCGCCTTTACTGTTCCGGCATAATCTGCCACGTATTTTGTGGACGGGAGAGAAACAATATAGTTTGTCAGATCATAATTATATTCCGTATATTCAGTCTTTTCATCGCCCTGAGAAGGGTTTTCCGCATAATACTTGCTCGTTACATTACCGTATGTGTCATAAGTAAATTGATTGATGATATGGCGTCTGCTGCCATATACATTCAGGAAATTGTTTTTCCGGGTCTGGTAATCTCTTTCAACGCCTGGGGCCTTTGCCGAGCCGTCATAAATATAATTATCTGTATCTGTCAGGAAAGGATAAGCAACGTCTGTATAAGGAGAAGTTGAGTCATAGGTGTTTTCAGTCCATGTGTAGACGTTCTTTAAAGAATCTTCCACAACCTGAGCCTCCATAAACCCTCTGTACACGTCATCCTGCTTAAACCACGACTCCGTAGTGGTCCCGTTTGGCGCTGTGGCTTTTACATACTGAAAGCCCCTGTATTCCTTCTGAGCTATACTGTAAAAGCCGCCTGAATAATCAAAGGTTGTGATGGATTCAGTACCTCTCCCGTCTTTCACGGTCACCTGTGAAACCGTCTGCTGGGCAAATGGCAAATACGTATTGACGTATTCTGCTGAAGGCTTGTAAACAATCTCTGTTGCGCCTCCAAGACCGTTGTTGTGAGTTTGCAGAAGATTGCTGCCCGGATCTCCTGTTGACAATGTTGCGTAACATATCACCCCGCCACTCGAACTCGGAAAAAATTCAAATGGTATTGCATCGGTCTTCCCGTCCCCATTTATGTCTGCAAAACCATAGCCGCCGGAAGTGTAAGGGATATGCGTTGTGGATACAAAATTTACTACAAAGGTCCCGTCGCCTTTTGATAATGCCACAGCAAGTTTTCGGTCCGCCCTAAATGACAATCTATATGCTATTGCATCTGTCATTCCATCGCCATCAACGTCTGCAAAGCTGAACTTCCAGCCTTTGCCGTAGCCTGATGTTGGAAGCGATGGCGTAGTAATAAAACTTCCGAATGTCCCATTGCCATTAGACAACGCCACCTTAAGCTTTACATCACCACTTGACTGCCCTATAAAACTTGCTATTGCATCCGTCATTCCATCACCGTTTACATCTGCAAAGCTGAACTTCCACCCTGTGCCATAACCTGAGGTTACATCCTGCGATGACATGAAAGCGCCAAAGGTGCCATTAACTCCATTATACAATGCCACCCTCAGCTTTGCGCCTTTTCCGGCTCCGCTGGAATTTGTCTGCCCTATATAATTTGCTATTGCATCCGTCATTCCATCACCGTTTACATCTGCAAAGCTGAACTTCCACCCTGTGCCGTAGCCTGATGTTGGAAGCGATGGCGTAGTAATAAAACTTCCGAATGTCCCATTGCCATTAGACAACGCCACCTTAAGCTTTACATCACCACTTGACTGCCCTATAAAACTTGCTATTGCATCCGTCATTCCATCACCGTTTACATCTGCAAAGCTGAACTTCCACCCTGTGCCATAACCTGAGGTTACATCCTGCGATGACATGAAAGCGCCAAAGGTGCCATTAACTCCATTATACAATGCCACCCTCAGCTTTGCGCCTTTTCCGGCTCCGCTGGAATTTGTCTGCCCTATATAATTTGCTATTGCATCCGTCATTCCATCACCGTTTACATCTGCAAAGCTGAACTTCCACCCTGTGCCGTAGCCTGATGTAGCAAGAGTATTATATCGAAAGAAAGAAAAGTCTCTATTCCCCCAACTAATCAATACATTCAACTTTGCATCACCATTTGTCTGTCCTATTGATGATAAAATCACATCCGCCCTTCTATCACCGGAGATATCTGCAAAAGCTACTTTCCAGACACTGTTAATCCCACAATTCGTATCGCAAATTCTACTTGCTAACAAAGTATTTGTAAAACTTCCATCATTCTCTGTGTAATATGTGTTAATTATCTTGGGCAAAGCAGTCAGTCCGTCGCTGCCAAATTCCTGCACCTCGGAAAGAAGCGAGCGGGATGTGGCTCCGCTTTGTGTATACGAAAGCTCATACTTGCGCACGGGAGTACTGCCGCTGTACGCTTCTATTGTCTTTAACCGATATATTGTTTTTACCGTAAATTGGGTGGTATACATAACCGGCGCATCCGGTCTGCTTCCGTCGTCACGTATGAATTTAACCTTGTTATACGGCTGAAAGCCGGCATTAATAATGCCCGTATACTTAATCTCATCAAGATATATTTCATTGTTAACAGAATCTTTCCAGTAAGTTATCGTCATGTAATTCCCATTTGTATCCTGAACTCTTACAAGACACCATTTGAATACTCTGGTTGCATCTGCTGGATCATACTGTCTTGCTTCATATTGCGTATAAGGATCTTTTCCATAATAATATTTGGTCCCGTCCCTGGCTGTCACTACCCATCCGCCGGAGGTGGAGTCGTAGTAGTATTTTGTAAATTCACTCTCTATCTTTGCGCCGTAATAGTTTGCTCCCCAGTCTCCCCTCGGAACAAGTCTCGACAATAAGTTATTTTTCACAAAATTATATTGATTTGACAGAGGCCCGGTGTAATTCAAGCCCCATCTTGTCTCCCTCTGTATCGCTCCCATATCGAGGGTCCAGCCTATGCCAAGCCAGCCGTTCTGGGAATTTGAATTGTAATTAATCGAAACACGAGGTTCTATGCCTTTTCTTCCCTGAGGGAGCATAATCGGGATGTTCTTCTTTGCAACGCCTGTATTGCCTGAAAATACCTGGTTTGATTGCTGAGACCCATCTGAAAAGACATCATCTTCATCACTTCCCGTATCTGATGCAGCCACAGAAGAACTCTGAAGAGACGTATCATTAGCCGCCGGTTTCGTTTCTGATTTATTATCCGTAGTGTTGTCGGAAGCTGTAGTGGATAGCTGTTGTGAATCCATTCCTGCATGGTCTTCCTGAGCGTAAAGGTTGACGTTGATGAACAATAATGCGGATATTAAAACAAGTATTACCTTCATGTCCCCCCCCGTTTTAAAAGACGGCTCAAACCGTTTAAACTGTTTAAGCCGTTCAAACAGCTCAACTTGTTCAAGCTGCTCAAGCCGAAAGGGCACCCCGATATTCCGGGATGCCCTTTTGCATTAAATATATTTCTGATAAGACTTATTGTCTGTCTGTCTGTCTGTCTGTCTGTGCAGGATTGATGCCAGAGGATTATTTGCCATGTCCCTTTTCTCCCTCTTAAATGCTCAGATTGTTATTGTGTTAAGCTAAAAAAGAAGACGATTTTTTATACCACAACCTATGTTATGGTTGTCAAGAAAAAAATTGCACGGAATGTAACAGAAAAAAATTAATCTGTTAGCAGCCTGTTTTTACAGGTGATGCTGCTTTGAAAACCCTGTTATTTGTCGCCTTTGTCTTCTTCATCAAGCATTCTGTACTTGGGCCTTTCCACGTCGTCGTACTGGCCGCTCTTTACGGCCCACAGGAAAAAAAGCCAAGCGCCGATTCCAGCACATAACGTTAGAAATATCAAAAGAAGTGTACTCCACATCTCAACTGCTCCTCAGCCTCAATGAATTCCCGACAACACTTAGTGAACTAAGCGCCATGGCCCCGGCCGCAGCAATGGGGTGAAGCAACCCCAGCACTGACAGAGGCACGGCAACGGCATTATAAAAAAAGGCCCAGAAGATATTTTGCCTGATTACAGAAAACGTCTTCTTTGAGAGGCTTATCGCTTCAGGAAGCAATCTGAGATCGTTTCTCATCAGCACCATATCAGAGCTCTCAAGGGCTATATCAGTCGCCCGGCCCATTGCAATGCCTACATCAGCCTGTATCAGGGCAGGCGCATCATTAATGCCGTCTCCTGCCATTATCACCCTCTTTCCTTCGTTCTGCAACCGTTTAATCTCTTCCGCCTTTTCTACAGGCGACATCTGTGCCTTTATTACTTCTATCCCTGTATCCTTTGCAACCGCAAATGCCGTATTTATATTGTCTCCGGTTATCATGGCTACTGCAAACCCTTTATGTTTCAGCATCTGAACAACGTCTTTTGCTTCTTTTCTGACAGGGTCTGAAATAAAAAAGATCCCCGCAAATCTTCCGTCATAGGATAAATAAACTGCAGTTGCGCCAGAGGATTCAAGGTAATGGATTTCTGATTGCAGGGCCTGGTCCGGCACCACATCAATACCATGAGACTCTATAAAAACTCTGTTTCCAACCAGGGCCGGCTTGCCGTTTATCTCTCCCTTTATCCCTTTGCCCGGCAATGCGGTAAAGCCGACAACTTCCTTCAATGCAAGATGCTTTGCTGCACGGGTTATCGCCTTTCCTATGGAATGCTCTGAAAGCCGTTCAAGCGAAACCGCAAGACTCAGGGCCTCGGCATCTGAAATTCCTATCCCTTTATACGAGGAAAGCACGGGACTGCCTTCTGTTATAGTGCCTGTCTTATCCAGGATAACAACTCCTGTATTTTTTGATTTCTCTATCACATCGCCGCCTTTTATCAATATTCCTTTTGAAGCCCCCCGTGTTGAAGCCGTAAGAATAGCCAGCGGCGTTGCAAGTCCCAGGGCACAGGGACAGGCTATCACAAGAACAGAGACCGAGTTCATTACAGCCTCTGTTGTAGTTGCACCGTTAAATATCCAGTAAATGCAGGTTGCCAGACTCAGCAATAAAACTGACGGGACAAAAACACCAACAACCCTGTCTGCCAGGGCCTGCACAGGCGCGCGCCGGGCCTGCGCATCCTCGACAGCTTTTATTATCTGCGAAAGTATGGTGTCTCCCGCAGTTTTATCAACCTTGAATATAAAGCTGCCGTAAAGGTTCTGCGTTCCGCAAAACACCTCGCTCCCCGCAGTTTTTACTACAGGCCTCGATTCACCGGTAAGCATTGCTTCATCAACCTCGGAAAAGCCTTCGACAACAATCCCGTCAAACGGTATCCTTTCTCCTGGAATGACTTCAATCAGGTCTCCAATATTTATTGCTGAGATGATTGTCATTTTTCTCTCTAAAGACTGCACGTCTTCACTTCTGACTTTCGACTTCTGACTTTTGACTACCATCCTCGCCTCTTTCGGGCTCAGCGACAGAAGCCGAGTTATGGTCTGTGAGGCCCTCCCTTTGGCCCCGGCTTCTATATATCTGCCGAGAAGGATCAGGGTTATTATCATGGCTGCTGTATCAAAATAGACCTTTCCGCCGGAAAACATCTGATAAATGCTGTAGAAATATGCTGAACCGGAGCCTGTTGCAATAAGGAGGTCCATATTGAAATTCAAATACCTTAACCCTCGTACTGCGCCATTTATGAAAGACCATCCGGAATAAAAGATAACAGGCGTTGTAAGCAAAAGAGATATGAAATGGAATATGTTTTTGGTCTCCTCGTCCATCCCCTGAAAATATCCCGCATAAAGCGCCAGGGAATACAGCATAAGCTGCATTGAGAAAAATGCTGCGGTCCCAAATCGTATGAGAAGGTCTTTCTGCCGGTCTTCCGTTTCCTTCTCATAAGCCTTTGCAATAAAAGGCTTGGGTGTATAGCCGATGGATTTGATCCTCGTCAGAATCTTATCAAGGTCCGTTATGTCAGGATTCCATCGGACCCTGGCTTTATGTGTGGCATAATTTACACTTGCGTATTTTACTCCTTGGGTACCAAGCAGGATTTTTTCATTGAGCCAGACGCAGGAGGCGCATCTTATGCCATCCAGGATTATATCGGTTTCAAGCTCATTTCCAGCCTGAATTACATGCTCATTAAATGCAGCCATGTCTACTGCTTTATCTTCTGCGGGCCCCGGAACCCACGAATCCCTCTTACTATAAAATTCTCCAAGGCCCTCTTCATTAATAAGACGGTAGATGCCTTTGCAGCCGTTACAGCAGAAGACCTTTCTCTGTCCGTTGATTTCGTCAAGAACTATCTCATCATCTGATACTTCAAGCAAACAGTGATCACACCTTTGCATAAAGATTGATCCCTCTGACAAGAAAATAAACGCCCATAAACATAATGACAACACCTGCTGCTTTATATACCCGGCCCCTCAATCTGTTACTCATATAGCCAGTAATAACACCAAAGAGCAAGAGTGAGGGAAGGGTTCCTATGCCAAAAAAAAACGTGATAAACACCCCTGACAAAAGGCTCCCTGCGCCTGCTGCAGCCATAAAGACTGTGTACGATAGACCGCATGGCAAAAACCCGAAAAGCGCCCCAAGTGGATAATAACGCCAGAGAGATTCGGTATGCAAAATTTTTTTTGCTATCATGAGGATTAGGTTGTTATGCCTTTCAAGCCAGGCGGCCCCGCCTGCCAGACCCGATATCCCTGCGCCCATGAGTATCATCAAGCCCCCAGCTATTATTGCCACTGCATTCTGAAAACCTGAGATGCTGCCGGCTGTGTTTATAAACGAACCTGTAAGCCCCATTATTGCGCCTATAAACATATACGTAGTAATGCGCCCGGTGTTGTAGAGAAGATGGGGAAGAAGCCTGTTTGAGATTGTAGACTGATGACGCTCAGACGGAACGCCGTGAAATGTATAAGCCGCAACAAGCGGCCCGCACATGCCTGTGCAATGGCCCAGGCCGCCGAGCAACCCTGTTGTCAATGCAAGTGTATAACTGATTTCCATGATTGGTCCATAATATCACTTACAACTATGGAGTAAGTATGTTTTAAAGACATATTGTGCGATACCTTAGCGATAACAGAATAAATACACTCTCTAAATTCAAGATTTAGGATTTAAAAATTTATCGCTTTCAAGATGTCTTTAAATTATGGCTTGCTCCATGTAAATATTTATTAATAAACTGGCTTAATTTTTCACTTCAAAAAAATAACTGACCGTCGCAACCTTGCCTTTCTGTTCAACTGTCACTTCTGCTTTCCACAACTTCCCGCCGTGAGAACATGCAGGTATAACGCCATGGCCCTGATATTTGCCGCTGCTAACGTGTTTGAGCAAAGGCCTGTGAACTCCCATGAACATGCCGGGCATTGTCAGATCAATGGAAACAACAGCATCTGTAACAGGGGCAGCGCCTTCCATCACTGTGATGCTGAAAACAAGTTCAGACATGCTCCTTACAGGCTTTGGACTTATATCAAATTCAATCCTGATATTGCCTGCTTCGATAGTCTTTATACACAGGCCCGTCTCAATGGCACAATCTGCTTCTTTTTGTTTCTGGTCCCATAACAGGCCTTCTTCGTATGGCTTTTCAACCACTACTCCATCATAGACACTTTCCCCCACTATAATCGAAGCGATTACAGCAGAGAGGGCAATTATGGTAACTGTAATAATTAACGTTTTCATAAGGGTCTCCTGGTTCTATTTTGACATAGGATACATAAAATGAACCCGCTTTGTTATCCTGAGTTTGTCGGTTTTTTTTGAATCTATGGATATCTCGATATCCTTTATCATGCTGCTGTTGCCGGAATTTTTTACAGCAACATAAACCGGAATTTTCCTTATCTCTCCCAGGCCAATTGCAACTCTTCCGGGAACTACTTCTGCAATGCCATTCAACGCCTTTGCTTCGATAAACAATTCTGCATTTGACTTTCCCCTGTTCTTCACAGATAAAACATATGAATTTGTCACGCCTCCATCTGCTGTAATGTGCGGCGGGAAAGAATAATTCGGTAAAATCATCATATCAACTGGAATGCGTGTCATTACAAGATAGATAAAGAAAATAGAAAAAGCTGCTGTGACCGAACCTGTTATTATAGCGTTTTGCCGCAACATCCTCCCTGCTTCACCGGGCCCTCCGAAGAAGTAGCCTATAAGGGACTTCTCCTGCCTGCGCCCCATCATTTCCGCACAGGCATCAATGCATTCAGCACAACCTGTGCATGAAGCGTTCAAGCCTTTTCTTATATCAATTCCCGTCGGGCAGCTTCTTATGCAGGCATTGCATTTCAAACATTCCTGCCTTCTCCGGGGATCAAAGGATATAACAAGCGTCTTATTGTCAAACAGGACCCCCTGAAGCTTTGCATACGGACACACGGTTGCACAGAATTTATATCTCAGAAAAACAAGGTTCAGAAATATTATCCCTGTAAGCGCTATCCGGAACGACCCTGTTATATTCCCCAGTCTCCCTGTCATCAAATCCGGAACAAACTCATATGGTGAAACAAAATACCATATCAGATTTGCAGCAACCAGGATGCTTATCAAAAGTACTGATGCATATGCACCTGCTTTAGAAAGAAACCCTCTTCCCCTGTCAACAAACCTTGTAAAATCATTAAGCACGGTCTGGGGGCACAGCCAGCCGCACCATATCCTTCCAAACATCAACGTTAAAAATACAACGAGAAACGTCAGGACCATGACAGCAACAAGCACAATAAAAAATTCTTCCATCCAGACACTCGCACCGAAAAAGTGAAGCCTCAGCGAGGGGATGTCAAACCTCAAAGCGCTCTCTCCGCCTATCTTCAGGAAGGGAAGGCCCATGATGACAACCGCCTGGGCGGTCCCTGCGAACCGCCTCCACGGTTGTATCATTTTAATCATCATCTTCAAGCATCTTATACTTTGGTTCCTCTACCTTTTTGTGCCGCTTTTTTGAATAATTGTAAACAATTATTACCGCAAAAAGCACAACCAGTGTAAGACCAAAAATGAAATACCCAAGCGCCTGACTGTTCATAATCCTATCTTTTTTTGCTCACCAGGAAATAGAGAACTGCAATGCCTGCAACGGCAATGCAATTTATAATCCATACACATTTTTTAAATTCCTCCTTGTTAGCTCATAGCCAACCATTCAGTTAGAGGTGCAAATGGTAGTCGCAGGCTTCAGCCTGTGTATATTAAACGCAACCTGAAGGTTGCGGCTACCGCACGTGACAGAATGTTGTAAGCTTTCTGTTTATTTGCTCATTGCCTCATGCACTCTGCCGACCATTTTTGCAGAAGGCTTCAGGGTCTTGTCTCCTTCCTCTTTCCACTTGGCGGGACAGCCTTCAGCCGTATGTTTTGAAAGGTGCAGATTCGCCTTGAACTTCCTCATTAATTCATCAACATTTCTGCCCAGATTATAGTAATTTACCTCTGCATTCAGAAGCTTGCCGTCAGGGCTTATTATAAAAGTCCCTCTTAATGAAAGCCCTGTGGCCTCATCATAAACTCCAAACATCCTGGCAAGCTTTCCCGTGGTATCGGAACCCATGGGAAACTTCACATTTGCAAGCTGTTTCTCTTCCCTGTGCCATGCAAGATGAACGAACTTGGTGTCTCTGCTTACAGTGATAACCTCTGCGCCCATTTTTTTAAACCTGTCATACTGCTCTGCCAGAGCAGCAAATTCGGTAGCTCAGACAAAGGTAAAATCTGCCGGGTAGAAGAAAAGTATCGTCCACTTTTTATTCTTTCTCAAGGTCTCAAGGCTTATCTCTCCAAAATCACCCTTTGAAGGTTCAAAGGTCTCCAATGTAAAATCAGAGACTGTCGCACCAATATTACAACCTAAACACTTACATGCTTCTGACATTTTCATTACCTCCTTTTAATTTTAATTCTCACTTTCTTATCGACTCCTCATACGCTTTTTCCTGCGACCACCCGCTGATTGATGGCGTATACGATACAAAATAATAGATACCCCACAGAATCAGGCCCCAGAAGAGAATCAGCCAGCTGACAGGAAGTTTATTTACAGTCTCTTTTGCTTCGAATGCTTCTAAGTTGTCTGTATCGTTGATCATTTCTGTGCTCCTTTCACCTGTATGGCCCTGATATACGCAACCAATGACCATCTCTCATTTCGGTCCAGCGAATCTTTAAATGAAGGCATCCCGCCTTTTGCAGTGCGTCCCTCTTCCACCATGCCGGGAGCCGTCCCGTTGTTAATAATTTCAAAATAATCATCATCGGAAACATCTCCTTTTACATAAAGGAATTCGTCATCCGTAAGGTCAGGCCCTATGTCGCCTTTTGCATTTGGGCCATGGCAGAATGCACAGTTGGCAGCATACAGTTTCTCTCCTGACTCTATTGCCTTTAGATCCCCTGCAAACGGGTTTGTAACATGTTCCTTCTCCTCGATCACAGCAGCGGGCGCCGGTTTTTTCTTAACAGATGCGCCTATTATCTGGACATATGACACCAAAGCGTCAAGCTCGTCTTTTTCAGACAGTGCTGATATCTCTTCCACACTATATGTAAACCCTATCGCCTTCATATGAGATTCCATATCCGAAGGGGAGAGTTTTTTGCCTTTAAGCCATCCGTATGCGGGCATATTGGATTCGGCAAAGAAGGCCTGCGGATTTTCAAAATGCCTGTAATGCCAGGCGTCGGGATATTTCCCGCCGACTCTGGCAAGATCCGGACCGGTCCTTTTTGAACCCCAGAGAAACGGGCGGTCATAAGCAAATTCTCCGGCTTTTGAATATTCTCCATATCTCATTACCTCAGTCTTTAAAGGCCGCACAGTTTGCGTGTGGCAGTTATTGCAGCCCTCTCTCTGATAAATATCCCTTCCTGCAAGCTGAATTGCTGTAAAAGGCTTGAGGTCTTCAAGCCTGGGATGCATTTGAGAGGTGAGCATCGGTATAAACATTGTAACCATGGTCCCGATAAGGATTACGACTGTTGCTACAATTGCAAAGAGTACCGGTTTTTTATAAATTCCTCCTGTCATCTTCTCACCTCCTATATACTTGATGCTGCGAGGGCTTTTCCCTTACGCACAGTCATATAAATGTTATAGATAAAGAAAAGCATGCCCACAGTGAATATCAGCCCGCCTACAGTCCTCATCTGCCAGAAAGGGTAATTCTTTATAAGCCCCTCCATAAAAGTATACTTAAGTGTCCCGTCAGGATTGGTGGCCTTCCAGAGCGCCCCCTGCTGGATACCGGTAAACCACATTGTAATAGAGAAAATAAGCTGCCCTGTTAACACAAGATAAAAGTGTGCATTGGCAACTTTCACGCTGTGTATTTCAGTGTTATATATTTTGGGTATTATGTAATAAATAGAAGCAGCGACTGTCATCGTAACCCATCCCATTGTACCCATGTGCACATGGCCCGGCACCCAGTCCGTGTAATGAATCAACTGACTGACAATCCTCAAGCCCTGTGTCGGGCCTTGTATAGTCTGTAATCCATAGAATGTTATGCCGAGAATAAAAAATTTCGTAAGATAGTTGTTCCTCATTTGGGACCAGTCCGCACCAACAGTATAAAACCCGTTTACTACCGAGCCCCACGACGGCGCAATAAGAAATATGGTAAAGGCTATTCCAAGTGTCTGTATCCAGTCCGGAAGAGGCGTATACACAAGATGATGCGCCCCGGTCCACAGATATGCAAACACAAGCGACCAGAAGGCAACAATAGAAAGCCTGTGGCTATAAATAGGAAGCCCTGTGGATTTAGGCAGGAAATAATAGAACATGGCCAGAATCGGCGTGGTAAATATGAAGCCAACGGCATTATGTCCGTACCACCACTGAACATTGGCGCTGTTTACCCCTGCAAAAATTGAATACGACTTGAAGAGGCTTGCGGGCACGGCAAGATTATTGACAATATAAAGCACTGCCACTGTAACGACTGTGGCAAGTATAAACCAGAGGGAAATGTACATCTGCTCTTCTTTCCGTTTAATTATCGTGCCAAAGATGTTTACAGCAAAAATTACCCACAGTACTACTACCCCTATATCCAGCGGCCATTCAAGCTCTGCATACTCAAGCGACTGATTCATGCCGGCAAACAGGCTCAATGCAGCCAGTGTGATTGCTGCATTAAAAAGATAAAGATGAAATCTTGCAAGCCTGGGAAACAGAAGGGGCCTTTTGGTAAGCCTCATTGTGATGTAATAACAGATGCCGAATATCGCCCCCACGCCAAGCCCTAACGCAAGTCCGTTGGTGTGTACAACCCTTAATCTTCCGAAGGTAAAATAAGGCGGAATATTCCATGCAGGACTCCACATCTGTATGGAAATCCACAATCCAACGATGATACCCACCACACCCCAGAAGATGGAGGAAACAATAAACCCTTTTACTGTCCCATTATCATATTGATAATCATTCATAACTTGTACCTCCCGTAAAAAATTACTTGTAAAATCCAGTATGAGTTCTTTTATCACAATGCAAAATGCATTTCAAATGCTGATAGAAATACAGTCCTGATTTAGCATCATCTTTTTCGCATCAGCAGCATCTCAAAATTTTCTTCTCTAAGCCTTTTTTCCACCATAGCCCTTATCTCAACCCATATGGGATGAATACTGCACTTGTTGCTTAATGAACATTTCTTTTTATCAATAGCGCATATGTTTGCAGCAGAAACACCCTGGACCGCTTCTATTACCTCAAGAAGGTTAAGGTACTGTGGTTTCTTTGCAAGCTGAAACCCGCCCTTTATTCCGCGAACCGATATGACAATATCTTTTTTCATGAGCCGCTGAAGTATCTTGGCCAGAAAGCTCTTTGGGATATGTATGGACTTAGCAATATCATTCACAGAAACAAGCTGTTCGTAATTTTTTGAAAGGTGCAGCACACAGCGCACCGCATAATCTGCCTCTCTTGTTACATACATATTCTTATGCTAATTCTCATTATCAGGTTAAGTTAGTTATTTAAACAGGACTAATTTAGTCCTGTTTTAACATATTCCAGACCGTTTGTCAACCAGGGTTATGCAGCAAGCCTGTCATCCAAGATTATCAAAAATCCATCGCTGTAAAGATATTTTTTCTCGTGCTTCCTCTAAATTTATAAATAACAGTTTAGGTTATGATGTATATCATTGTCGCTGACATTCATCAAATGTTATAAAAAAACAGATGACAATTGCTGTAATCAAAATGCCTGAGCTAACAAAAAGGAGGCTTTGTGGAAACATTTGATCTGAAAAAACTGATTAAATTTTATCCGAACAAAATATCGCGAGAGATGCTTTTCGACAAACCGGAAATGAGGATAGCGCTCATGTGCCTGGAGCCGGGGCAGAAACTCGATCCCCATAAGGCGCCTCTGAGGCTGCTGATGTATGTCGTAGAGGGCCGGGGCACTTTCACTGTAGGTGACGAAAAATTTGAGGCGAATGAAAAAACCTGCGTCCCTTGTGATCCAATGGTGCCGCATGGTTTTACGGCAGATAAAGGAGAGAGACTCGTAGTTATGGCTGTGGTAACGCCTGTGGAATAAAAGTAGGGGCAACCCTATGTGGTTGCCCTTGAATTGGGCAGGCACACAGGCCCGCCCCTACATTACTTTTTTACGCCTTCTTTTAAAACTACTGCAAATCTCTGATGCTGAAACAAGTGCATGGTCTGCAGTTCCTTGCGGGACCAGAACCATCCCCACTTCTTCCCGGGTTCAGGGAATATCTGATTGCCATTCTCATAAATAACTACGCCTACAGCCGGATTATTCAGTTCATTGCTATTAGAGGTGATAATATTTGCATCCATCCTAAAATCCGGAAGAAACGGGCCTACCTTCACAACTAAATTTGAGTCAGGGATTTTTATTTCCCCGCCGATGGGTGCGGATATTTCCTGCTGTTTGTTTTTTACTTTGTCCTCAATAGTGAATTTTACTGCAGCCCAGTTGTCTTTTACTTCCTGAGGCACAACTACCTGAAATTCAACCTTCCGGCTTTCGCTGCCGGTCATTCCATGTCCCTGGGGCATCTGACCCTCTGGCGCAGAAGATTGTGACATTGGTGTTTCAACAATGGGCCCCTGAGGGATTGCGCCCTGTTGCTGCGGTGCGGGCTGCGGTTGTTCCTCTTTTTTCTTGCATCCCGCAACTGAGAGCACCATCACTACTGCAACCATCAACACTGACAATACTAACAACGATTTTCTCATTTTTCCTCCTTAATTTTTATACAGTTGTTTTGTAAATTTTGCTGGCGGAGAGGCAGGGATTCGAACCCTGGGTGGGGTGTTACCCCCACAACCGCTTAGCAGGCGGCTGCCTTCGACCAGCTCGGCCACCTCTCCAAAAATATTTACAAATAAAATTTTGTGTACATGAATATTACCCAATTAACGTTTATTTTGTAAACCTTAGCCCATACTATGCATGACGAACGCTGTTCCAATATTTGCAGGCGAAAAGACAGGGGTTAGGGGATAGGGCGTAGGGGGTAGGAGAAATCGAGGGATTAAGGGATAAGGGTTAGGTAAAATAAACGGTTTAAGCGGTTTAACCAGCTTAAGCGGCTTAAGCTGGTCGTTAGAAAGTTACTGCCATCCCGTCTATGCGGTTATGAGTTTTTTTATAGTCTTCTTTAACTCGCTCAAATCAGATGACTTAACGATATAAGCCTCTGACGCCCATACGGCAAAATCGTCCCTGTAATCATAAGCAGTTGACATGATAATTGGAATAGTCGGGCATTGCTCTTTCATTTTTCTCAGGAGGCTTATTCCATCAATATCAGGCATAAGTATATCCAGCGTTACAATATCAAATTTTTCTTTTCCAAATATCTCCAGGGCTTCCTTCCCGGTAGTTGCGATAACAACTTCATATCCCTCTTCTTCCAGCTCTTCCTTATAAAGGCGCTGTATATTTAAATCATCATCAACAACAAGAAGCTTCATAATTATTTTCCCCTTTCCTGATTTTAATTTTTTATAAATTATTTCTCTTTCACTGAGTTAATATGTTTTCTCCAATGGCAGATGAATCCTGAAAGCAGTGCCGCCTCCCCATATGCTTTCTACCTTGATTTTACCGTTATGCTCCTGGATAATTTTATGAGTGACTGCAAGCCCCAGCCCCGTTCCCTGTGATTTTGTTGTAAAGAAGGGGTTGAAAATGTTCTTCAGGTCTTCCGGCTTTATACCGCAGCCTGTATCTGACAGTTCGATAATTGCTTCATCAGCTTCCTGTCTCGTCTTTACGGTAATGGTCCCATGGTCTGTAGCCTGAGAAGCATTTGTAAAAATATTAAGCAGCGCCTCTCTTATCCTGTCGGTATCAATTGATGAAATTAAAGGGGTTGCTGACAATTCCTTTACTATAGTATTGTGTTTTTCATTTATTGCAGGGGTCAAAAAGTCAATGATGTTATTAATAAACTCATTGAGGTCCACGCGGACCTTGTTAACCCTTGAACTTTTCACAAAGCCCAATATTTCCCTGAGAATATTCTCAAGTCTTGTAACCTCATTTACAATAATCTTGGCATATTCAGACGTATCATTTGAAAGTTTCTTCTCCAGTCGCCTGGCAAAACCACCAATAGAAATAAGAGGGTTTCTTATCTCATGTGCCACCCTTGCAGCCAGTTCTCCAAGAGCTGCCATTCTCTCGGAATGAGCAACACGCTCTCTCAGCGTCTTTAGTTCTGTCACATCCCTTGACAGGTGGACCGTTCCAACTATATTGCCGGATGAATCCATTATCGGGGAATTGGAGATAACAAAGGTAGCTCCCAGATACGGGTCTTCCACTTCTCCAACAAACGGTTTTTTCAGGCTTGCTGACTTGGCATGAGGGCAGGCCTCAGAGAGATGGTCCAGCCCGTGGAATATCTTATAACATTTTTGTCCCACGATTTCTTCTTCCGGCTTTCCGATCCTTTTGATTACAGCCTGATTAACACGCTTCACAGTAAACTCATTGTCCGTAAAATAAACCATGTCAGATATTGATTCAAAGATATTCTTCAGTTCGGTCCTGGCAAGAGATACGTTCTCAAAAAGCCTGGCGTTTTCAATTGCAGAAGCTATGTGACTTGAAAACCCCATCAGAAACTGCAGGTCTTCGTCTTTAATGGGTTTGCCCGTAAAAAGGTTGTCAACCCATATCAGTCCAATTACCTTGTCTCTTGCTACGAGGGGCACTATGCCAAAGGATTGGGCTCCAAGCATCTGAATAAGGTAAGGGGTTACCAGAGGTTCCATCTTGGCATTTTGAATGTTAAAGGGCCGCTTCTCCTTGATGCAGCGGCTGAGGATACAATCCGTATCGAGGCTTACATTTAAATTCCTGCTCAACCTGTCAAGATACGAATTAAGAAGGATGGGCCCGCTTTCGATTTCCTCAATAATGGCTCCCAGGCTTTTGCCTTCCATGGAAAGCCATATGTCTTTTGCTTCCTCCGGACTGCCGGGGCCTACACCCATTATGCCGTTAAGCATATTGCTTGATTCGTCAACGAGATAGAGCAGGGCCCTGTTAAAACCAAGCCCGTCGCCCATGGTAACAACTGTAAGCACCATTTTAAGCAGCTTGTCCAGATCCAGGGTGCTTCTTACAACAGAATTAATAAAAAACAGCCGCGACAGTTCCTGGTTTTTCCTTACCAATTCCTTTTCAACCATTTTCTTTTCTGATATGTCTCTGGATATCCCGCTTATTCCTGTAACATTTCCGGCTGAATCCAGTATTGGCGAAAGGGTAAGGCTTACCTCTATAAGCCTGCCATTCTTGGTCTGTCTTATTGCTTCCATGTTTCTTAACGTCTCTTTTTGTTTTATTTTTTCCATGAAAACCTTTTCTTCTTCTATCAGAAACGATGGAATCATCGGAAGGAATTCACCTTTAACCTCGTCCTGTTTAAAGCCGTAAATAGTTTCCGCGCCCTTGTTCCAGGACGTAATCATGCCGTTAATGTCCGAGATAATGATTGCATCAGCAGAATTGTCAATAAGGCTTTTCAGGTAATCTTTCGTCTGTGTTACTTCCTTTTCCTTTTCTATTTCTGCCTTGTACAGCCTGGCATTTTCTATGGCTATGGAGGAAACAGAGGCAAAAGTCATTAACGTGTTTAAATCTTCTTTTGTAAAAGATATTATTCCCCATTCGTCTTTCTTATCATAAAGGCTCAGAGTGCCAATAATATGTTCGCCAATCATAAGGGGGATGCATAATACAGAGGTCGCCTGAATTTCGGAACCCCGTATGTTTGCAGGCATGCTGGATACATTATCTATTACGAGAGGCTCTCCGGCAGATGCAACATACCCTGCTATTCCTTCGCCGATATGCAAGGCCATCTTCTGCTTAAATGCATCCGGCAATCCGTAAGAAGCTCTAATCTGCAGCATTTCCTCTTCAAGAAGTCTTAGAATGCAGCCTTTCACATTAAAAACCTTTGATACTTCCTCGCAGATATATGGAAGAAGCTCATCAATATTCAGAATGGATGTTATGGCCTTACCGACTTCGTGTATGACCTTCAGTTCATCAAGCTGTGATTTAACGCTTCTGTAAAGCTCTGCGTTGCGTATAGCAGTGCTGATGTTATAGGCAACTATGGTGAGAATGTTAATTTCCTCTTCACTATATATGTAAGGCTCTCTCGTCTGCACCATAAGGATGCCGGCAACAGCCTGATCCTTTACAACAGGGATTGCAAGCAGGGAGAGTAATTCGTCTGCTTCAGGATTGATAAGGGCCCTGGCATAGGAGTCTTTGCTTATGTCCTCTACTACAAGGGGCTGAAAATTTTTAAATAATTTAGAAACAGCGTCATCGTCATCCTTGATACAAAATACATTTATTGCTTCCCGTCTTACCCCTTTTGAGGCCTCGATACAGACAACCTTTTTTTCCGGCTTGAGAAGACAGATGGAACACAGGTCTTTATTTAACGTATCTGCGATAACATGCGAGACCGTATCGAGTATCTCTCTGAGTTCAAGTGTTGAACTTACTATCTGTGCAACTTTTGTTAACACTTCCACTTCTAAAGACTTCTCTTTCTGCATGGTTCTTTATATCTCTGCTTCCCTCATAAATTTTGCCGCCTCTTCCGGAGGTGTTGGATTGATGTAAAAACCCGAGCCCCATTCAAAACCTGCAATCTTTGTAAGTTTCGGCAGTATCTCAATATGCCAGTGGTAAAACTCATTTGTCTCGATTTTAAAAGGTGATGTATGAATCATCATATTGTACGGAGGCATGTCAAGGACTTTATCTATCTGCTTTAAGGTCCTCTGGAGAATCTCTGCTAAAAGATGCACTTTGCCGTCAGGCATATAACTGGATTCATGCCTCTTTGGAAATATAGTTGTTTCAAACGGGGCGCGGGGCGCAAAAGGCGCCATTGCTATAAAAGCTTCATTCTCAGAAATGACCCGGGTCCTGGCGGTCCTTTCCTGTTGTATTATGTCACAGAAGATACATCTTTCTTTATAATTGTAGTATTGCTTGGCCTGTTCAATCTCCTCTTCTACCAGATGCGGAACAATGGGAAGGGCTATAAGCTGAGTGTGGGTATGTTCAAGTGTAGAGCCCGCTTCCTCACCTTCATTCTTGAAGACAAGCACGTATTTAAGCCGACTGTCTTTTTTAAGGTCCATGATCCTGTGGTGATAGGCCCAAAGAATGTCTTCAACAGATTTTAAAGGCATTGTTGAAAGAGTGAGATTGTGGTTTGTGCATTCTACTATGATTTCATGGGCACCGACACCGTTCATTTTGTCAAACATGCCTTCGCCGCTTCTGTTGAGATTCCCTTCAATACTGAGGGCCGGGAATTTATTGGGAAAAACCCTGAGAGTCCAGCCTGGTGCATTTGGTTTGCTCCCATCAGGCCTGAAGGCTAATATTTCAGGAGGGGTAGTGCGTTCATTTCCTTCGCAAAAAGCACAGAATCCTCCTTTCTTTGCAGAAATTCTCATACCAAAATCAGAGGGTCGCTTGCCTCTTTCTATTGAAATAATAACCCATCTGCCGGAGACAGGGTCTTTTCTTAATTCAGGCATATAATACTCCGTTCTTAATGAAAAATTATAAATACTACATCGGACATTATAAAGTAATTATTAAGCTTCAATGTGCTGGGTTAAAAGTTATTCCTATTATATCACTATTTAAGTTATTATTTTTCATGAAACCATCCTTCCACACAAGGCTTATAAACAGCGTCTTTGAGGACCCAGGCCTTTATATTAGAGTCCTGAGAGAAGGCTGTGCCCTGATGTTTGACCTTGGTTTTACAACAAGCCTTTCTGCCAGGGATATTCTAAAGACTGCCGATATATTTGTATCACATACACATATAGATCATTTCATTGGTTTTGACAATGTTCTCAGAGTCTGCCTGAAGAAAGAAAAGCCCCTCCGGCTCTATGGGCCAAGAGGTTTTATCGAATGCATAAAGGGCAAACTGAAAAGTTATACATGGAACCTTATTGGAGATTACCCGCTGGTCCTTCAAATCGCTGAAATTGACTATCCCTCTATTAAAAAAGCAACCTTTAAAGCAGAAAACTCTTTTAAAGCAGAGAGCATGGAGCTATTGCCTTTCGATACGGTCCTGCTTACAACTTCATTCTACAAAGTTTCTACGGCCATCCTGGACCATCAGATTCCGTGTCTTGCATTCAGTCTTGAAGAGGATTACCACATAAACATTGATAAAGACAAATTGAACCGGATGAATCTCCCGGTCGGTCCGTGGCTTCAGGAACTTAAGACCGCTATAAGAGAAGAGTTGCCGGACCAAACCTTTACTATCAATAACAGAACCTTCAGCCTTGCAGAACTAAGGGATATTGCCAATATAACAAAAGGGCAGAAAATTACATATGTTGTTGATGCCCTGGGCAGTGATAAAAATATGACTAAGATAATTCAACTCGCAAAAGGCTCTGATGTCCTCTATATAGAGACATATTTTTCAGACAAAGATAAAGACAGGGCCAAAGACAGATACCATCTTACTTCTAAAGAGGCCGGCAGGATTGCAAGGGAGGCAGGGGTGGGCAGGCTGGAGCCTATTCACTTTTCACCGCGTTATTCAGATCAACCGGGAATATTAATAAAAGAGGCAGAAGAAGAATTTAAAAGGCCGGTTTAATTTTGGAAGGCTTCTTGAGGGGTCTACAAAAACACACGGGCATCTTTGCCTCTTTTATACAGTATTGGAGAAAAAAGTCTTGGTGCTATTTTTTAAACTGAGATTTTGTCTTTGCACGATATTGCTTTCATTTTCACCATTCAAAAGTTTAAACCCGCTTATTAAACTCTGCAGCTCCTGAGCCAAATTGTTGAGGTTGCCGGTCGCCTCAGAGGAATGCTCTGAGCTGTCGGCAGTCTGCTGTGTTAAAGCTGCAACTGCCTCGAGATTGGCCGCTATATCTCTCCCTGCATTTGTCTGCTCTTCAACGGCAGCGGCTATTTGATGGAGCCTGTCGGTAACGTTTTGCACCGATAATACTATCTGCTGCAGTGACTCGCCTGCCTGGTTAGCTAAGTCAACACCGGTCTCAACTTCTTTAGTGCCGGTGCGCATAGATTCCACCGCTTTGCCCGTGTCTTTCTGAATAAGCTGAATCATGTCAACAATTTCCTTTGTGGCAAAAGACGTTTTTTCCGCCAATTTCTTCACTTCTTCGGCAACCACCGAAAACCCTCTTCCCTGTTCGCCTGCGCGCGCAGCCTCAATAGCCGCATTTAAAGCGAGGAGGTTGGTTTGTTCTGCAATGTCACTGATCACATTAACAATCTCACCGATCTTCTCGGAATTCTTCCCCAGTATTTCAATAGTCCTGGCAGATTCGCCGACGGAACGGGCTATCATATTCATCCCTTCTATGGTCATATTGACTACTTCTCCTCCTTTACCTGCAAGCTCGGTGGCTTTTTTTGCGGAATCGGCTGCAGCGGCGAAGTTTCTTGCAACATCTGAGAATGAAGTGTTTAATTCTTCCGTTGCAGAGGCCGCCTGAGTGGTTTGAGAGGCCTGTTCGCGGGTATTAGAGGCTATTTTGTGGGTTGATGCAGAGAGATTCACTGAGTTTGAAGCCAGGGTATCTATAGCTGATTTTACCTTTGATATCATATTGCTCAGTTTCACGATTGCCTTATTGAAATACAAGGCTAAGGAACCGAACTCGTCCTTCTTTGATTCATCCATGTTAATGCTTAAATCTCCTTTACTGAAACCTTCCGCTACAACTCTCATATCTTTAATCGGAGAGTTAACGGAATGTATAAGCATGTAGAAGATCAGGGAAATGCTTATTACACTCAACATGGCAAACATGCTGACTATTATAAGAACTATTTTCACCTTTGATTTGACATCCTCTCGTAATATAGATGAAAGGGAGTCAATTTCTTTAGATAACGGTACGGTTTTTGATATTAACTTGCCGTAAGCGATCATTAGCCTGTCATCGTGGGTATTAATATGAGTTTCCAGAAAAGGATTAGCGCCGTCTTTGATTGTTTGCCAATAGGGGGTTACTGTTTGACTAATGGCTTCCTGTAAACGGGCGTTTCCTGTTTTTGAAATTAATTTTATGAGCATTTCATCAAAACCGGTTATGCCTTTCCTGACAATTTCAACGGAAGCAGGTGTGCCTTCGGTAATAATGACTTCGTTGATGCCCCGTAACATCATTTGTATATATGTTTTACTTTCGTCCAGGGCATTGACGGCGTCAGTTCTGCCGCTTATAAATTTGTAGCCGATCCAGATGGTTAGACCGGCTGCCATCATCATTACCAAAATTATGATTAACGATAACTGAAGTTTTCTTTTTATTGTCATTACAAATCTCAAACAGTATTGCCTGCCCGGCATCAGGATATCCTGCGGCCCGGCAAGCCTATTAGTTCTTTTGGTATTTCTTGTATTTCATGGCTATAGGGCAAAATGAGCTTATTGCTCTAATGGATAGCCTTTACTTTCCCATGCTGCCGTACCTTCTCGCATCCACATTACATTCTTATATCCGGCCTCTTTTGACAGTTTAGCTGCATAGTACGATTTCCATCCGGTCGGCCCGTCACTATAAAAGATGATTTTTGCATTTTTGTCCGAAGGCAACTGTGTTATATCAAATTCTCCTTTGCGGGTGCTTGGATCTCCCCCTTCAGTAATCCATTTAAAGGGAAGTGAAATCGCGCCTTGAAGATGACCTTTGCCGTAGTTTAAGGCTTTTCTCATATCAAAAGCATGAACGCCTTTTTGTCCTAACATTGCCTTCACATCATCAGCAGATGCAATCTTGACCCCTTCGAGCTTTGTAGGTGTCGGCACATCTTCCGCCATTGCAATGCTAACAAATACAAAAGAAACTGCGAACAATATTGCCATGAATTTTCTCATTCTTTTTCTCCTTTTTAAGTTATTGTTTTTTACTTTCAGCCGGTAGTAATTACCCTCTTCAATAAATGTCATCCTCACCCCCTTTTTCGATTGAAGGACATCTTCAGCCAAGAACTGTGCTGCTCTAATTGTTTTATCGGTATTTTAATACAAAACTTTAATTATAATCCCTATATAGAGTCTGTTTATTAAGTTGCATTTCCGTCATACCCGTTAACGCGGGTGTCCAGAATCCCTTGAAAACACTGGGTTCCCGCTTATCGTCCCTGGAGATTCGCAGTGTCGAAAAGACTGCGGGAAGTCCAGACAGACAAGCCAAGTTTATAAACAGACTCTATACAGCCTTGCTATGGTGTTCTTCGTATGTATCTTACTCAATAATTTTTCTCTTTAGTTGACAGAAACTTATTAAAGATTGTAGATTGGATTAAAAAGAAGGGAGATATGCAGCCTATGTCAACGGATAAGCAAAACAACTTTAATTTTGAAACGCTCCTTGAAGCGTCTGTAAAGACCCATGGTCATCTATGTCCCGGACAGGTTCTCGGAGTGAGGATGAGCATGCTTGGCTTGAGAAAGATCGGGATTGACGACCCTAAAGGCAAAGATAGAAAAAGCCTGATCGTTTTTGTAGAGATGGACCGGTGCGCTACAGATGCAGTGCAATCTGTTACAGGCTGCAGTCTTGGACACAGGACCATGAAGTTTGTGGATTACGGCAAGATGGCTGCTGCCTATTTAAATCTTAAGACAAATAGCGCAGTGAGAGTTATAGCAAGAGAAGATTCCCGTGACAGGGCAAAGAATTACTTCCCTGACATCGAAGATAAGTATAAGGCGCAGCTTGAAGCCTACAAAATAATGTCTGATGAGGAACTTTTTGATGTTATGGACGTGACGATTGAGATCAGACCTGAAGATCTGCCGGGCAAGCCGCTAAAAAGGGTTAAATGCGATAAATGCGGAGAGCATGTTCAGGACATGAGGGACCTGACAGTGGACGGCAAGATTTATTGCAAGGCTTGCAATGAAGGCGCCTATTACAAGGTTTCAAAGCAATAGCAGCTAATACGGTCCTCACTCACAACGCACATATTGTCTTGCCTTTTCAAGCCGTCTGCCTTTTATACCGAGGTCTTCAAGGCTGTTTATCTTCCTCCTGCACCTTTCCTTCAGCAATATATCAACCGTCTTTGGTCCAAGGCCCGGCACTCTAAGAAGGGCTTCCCTGTCTGATGTGTTGATCCTTACAGGATAGAAATCAGGATGGCTGTCGGCCCAAACCTCCTTCGGATCCTTATCCAGCCGGAGGTTGGCATTATTATCAAATATAAGGTCCTCTGAACAAAAGCCATACCTGCGAACGAGAAAATCCGCCTGATATAAACGGTGTTCCCGCATGAATACGTTTTCCGGTTTTAAAGCAGCCTGCTTTTCGCCAGGGATATCCGGATGTCCCAGCCCTTTCTGATAGGCCGAGAAGTACACCCTGTGAAAGTTCAACTTACGGTAGAGTCCGAACATGTATTTTATTATTTCGCGGTCTGTTTCATCTGATGCTCCTACAATGAATTGCGTGGTGCATTTGACCCCTGAGCGTCTCATACCCTTACCTGTAAGTTTTGCCATGAGCTTCAGAGGCCTGATGATATCGCTCAGATAATCCTTTTTTTGGGAAAGCACTGCAAAGCGTTTTTCACCAGGCGTTTCTATATTCAGTGAAACTGCGCTTGCAAGGGATACAGCGTCCTCAATAGCTGCATCTGAGGCTCCCGGAAGAATCTTAAGGTGAATGTAGCCTTTGTAATTATGCCTGTATCTAAGGATGCGCGCAACCGCATTTATCCGGTCCATAGTATTGTCAGGATGACCCGTCACGCCAGAGGTCAGAAACAAACCGAACACCTTTCTTTGCCTCAGATATTCCATAAATATATTGGCAACCTCTTCAGGCCTGAGGGTGCATCTGCGAATATCTGTTTCAGACCGCAACGGGCAATATTTGCAGTCGGTTGAACAGGCATTGGAAAGAAGTGTCTTAAATATAACTGAATATCCGCCGTCAGGGAGTGTAACCGGATAGAGCCATTTGCCGTCCAGCCCCCGTCTCCTGCGGTCCTCCTTGCCTGTACCGCATGCACACGCAAGGTCGTACTGTGAATTTTCAGACAGTATTTTCAGTTTTTCTATGGTATCCATAGGCAATAATTATAGCCCTGTTTTTTCATGATAAACTCTTGCCAAGCAGCCTGCTACTTAATCATTTTCTCCAGGAAGATAAAAAATCTGCCGAGTCTTTTGTAGGTAAGATACAGGTAGAGTTCAAAGAAAAATTTATAATTTCTGTTCCGCCATCTCCATAGAGAAAGTTTATTTAAAGGACCGAATACGAGCCTGCTCCAGAAATTTTGAAGAAACCTCTCATAGCGAAAGGCCAGAAATGTATTGATATAGATGGCATTCAGCAGTTTCGGATCTTTTATCCATGGATTGCAAATTTCATCATTGGTAAAATTCTTCCAGCCTTCGAGGCTTGCCGGCGGCTTGAACCCAGCCTTGAGCGCCTCTTCATACAATAATGTACCGGGCAGCGGCACATAAGGCTGTATCGGCACCTCTGCTCCGGGATGCCGCCTCCTGATTTCATCCGCAAAATCCAGGGTCCTTTCAAGCTGTTCGTCAGTCTGATTAGGAAGCCCGATTATCAGAGAGTAGAGAGTCTTGATATTCCCTTTTGATACTGTCGCAATGCCCTCATCAATCATCCGCCTGTTCTGTCCTTTTCTTATATACTTCAAAACCTCGTCATCCGGGGATTCCACCCCAAAGAACAGGTATACGCAGCCGCTCTCCTCAAACTTCTTCAGCAATTCATGGTTAAACGTGTTTATCCTCACATTGGCTATCCACTTGAAATCGAGTTCCTTCAAAAGGTCCAGAATATTCAGCATCAGGTCCTTTTTACCGGCAAGAAATGTGTCATCGTAAAATGTCATCTTGTTTACACCAAGCGCCTTGAGCTTGAGTAATTCATTGCGAACTTTCTCAAGGCTTTTTACACGGCAAACATTCTTGTGGAAATAAACGTTATAGCAAAATCCGCATTTATGCGGGCAGCCCCTTGAGGATTCGTAACCAATGTTTTCAAGTGTGTCTCCGGATTTTTTGATATACTCCAGCAGAATTTCTTTACCTCTTCCGTCATATGGGAATGGCAGCGCTTCAATATCCAGGAAGTCCCTGTCTTTATTCAGGACGTTTTTCCCTTTGCCCTTCCATCCGAGGCCGTCAATTGCGCTGAAATCTTTTTCTCCCTGCTGCAAAGCCCGCACCAGTTCATAAAGGGTCTGTTCCCCCTCTCCCTTAACTACGAAGTCAACAAATTCCGAGTCCAGCGTCTGCTCTGCCATCATCGAGGGATGGGTACCGCCCCAGACCAGAGGGATTTCGGGATTGATCTTACGTGCAAGTTTTGCAAGGCTCAGCGTATTCTTAATCTGAAAACAGGTCATGGTGGAAAGCCCGACAAGCAGAGGTCTTCTTTTGACCAGTTCCCTGAACCGTTCTTTCTTATGAATCCTTTCGTCAAAGTATTCGACCTCAAGGCCATATTGTTCCAAGTAAGCGCCAAGTGAAAGAATAGCCAGGGGGGTCCAGGCGTGATAAGGGAACGGACTTGCATTTGCGTAGGCTAAGACGACCAAATTCTTATTCATGATTATTTATAACCCGGCAGCATCTCCTTCTTTGAAAACGGATAACTCCCTACTGCATACATTGCAGCCAGCATAATATCAATTCCTAAAAAATAATTTAAAAAAAGCGCTTTCACCGCAAACAAAAGCCCTGCTTCCCGGCGCATGAAATTCCACCACCTCATATTTGCAAACAGGAAGATACTTATAAGCAGGATAAAAACATATCCGGCCGTTTTAACGAAGGGGAACAAGAACAAGGTCAGAAAACTGAAGAAGGCGCATATTGCTGCAACCCCGTTACCCGGCGCCGTCGGTCCTGCATTATCAAGTTTTCTCTCTCTAAAAAATAAATGCACCCACATGACTGCACGCTTGAAATAATTTCTTACCGCCTGTCTGAAACCGGCAAACTGATGCTGCACCATTATCTTCTGATTTAAAATGATAGGGTCTGTTTTGTTGATCCTTCTTGCAAGCTCAAAATCCTCTACATCCGCTCCTTTGTACGATTCGCTGTAGCCGCCGATTTTCTGAAAGAAGTCTTTTTTGATTGCGCCGCATCTGGGTGCAAACACGCTCACCTTGTTCTCCGGAGTTCCCGTCAAATGTATATATTCAAACAGGGCCATGTATTTCGGGACAAAGCCCTTGTTCAAAGGCTCTGTGGCGCACACCCCGATTACGCAATTTGATGAAGGATGCTCATCAAAATAGTTTTTGACTTCCCTTATAGCCCCATTGAGCACAATTACATCTGAATCGAGAAAAAAAATAATGTCGCCTTTTGCAGCTTCTACCCCTATATTCCTCGCCTTTGCCGGGCCTCCGTTTTTCTGCAGTTCCAGGACCTTCAAAGGATATTTTTTTGCAATCCTGACTGTATCGTCTTTGGAACAATCGTCAACAATTATTACTTCCATATCGGCGACTTTATTTCTGAATACTGAGTCAAGAAGCTGAGGCATGAAACGTTCTGAATTGTATGTGGGAATGATAATTGAAATCATGTTTTTTAGAGTATAATTGTTATAAGTTTATAAAATCAAATACACAAAAAATTGTATATAAAAAAAGCTTGCCTCTGGTTAAGAAGATGGGATATAATAGCTCACTCTCCTGCCTAGGAAAGTTTTCAACAAAGTGTAAACATGTGTTAATAACTATAACAGTCATTTCAAAAGTATCTTAACCAAAGAAAGAGCAATCAATGAATATAGAAGAAGCATGGACTAAAACTATTGACGCCATCAGTACCGAAGTGGGAAGCCAGACTTTTGATCTGTGGTTCAGGCCCTTAAAATTTATAGAACTTCAGGACCAGCAGATTATCCTTGAGGTCCCAAACAAGTTTTTCAAGGAATGGATCGAAGACCATTTCCCCGGAATCATCCCTGAGACTGTTAAAACATTTCTAAAAAAAGAGATTTCTGTCAAATTTAAGGTCTATGAAAAAAATGAAGACCCTGTTCTGAGAAAGATCGAAACAAAACAGGAAAACCGAAGGGCCAAACTTGCAAACCGCGGGATATTTCTCAACCCCAAATTTACCTTTGACAGCTTTGTGGTAGGCGCCAGCAACCAGTTCGCACATGCTGCAGCGAGGGCCATTGCCGATGCCCCCGGTAAGGCCTATAATCCATTATTCATATTTGGAGGGGTAGGGCTTGGTAAAACTCACCTTATGAATGCCATCGGCAACAGGATTGTTGACAAGCAGTCCAATATAAAACTGATGTATGCGCCGGCAGAGCAATTTACAAATGAATTTGTGTATTCCATGAGAAACGATAAGATGGACGAGTTCAAGGCAAAATACAGAAATCTCGACGTCCTTATTATAGATGACATCCAGTTTATTGCGGGCAAAAGCGGCACCCAGGAAGAATTATTTCACACCTTTAACGCCCTTTACGACTCGCATAAACAGATTGTCTTCTCAAGCGACAGGCCTCCAAAAGATATTTCCCCGATTACAGAGCGGCTCCGGTCCAGATTTGGCATGGGTTTAATTGCAGACATACAAATTCCGGACGTAGAGACCAAGATGGCCATACTGGGCAAAAAATCAGATATGGAAGGAATACAATTGCCTGAAGATGTAAGTTACTTTCTGGCCAGCAGAATAAAGTCAAATATCCGGGACCTTGAGGCCTGCATGATAAGGCTTGGAGCACATTCTTCCCTGACAGGAAAAACAATAACTGTTGAAATGACAAAAGACGTACTTAAAGATTTTATTCTTGATGAAGAAAAGGCCTTAACAATTGATTATATCCAGAAACAGATATGTGAATATTATGGATTGAAACTTCAGGATATCAAAGCCAGAAAGAGGACCCGGGACATTGCCTTCCCCCGGCAGATTGCCATGTATCTGAGTAAAACACTCACCGACTCTTCTCTAAGCGAAATCGGGAAAAATTTCGGGGGCAAGGATCATTCCACAGTCATACATTCCTGCAAGTTGATTGATGAACGCAGAAAAAAAGATGAAGAGTTTGATAAAAAAATTGATTACCTGATTAAAAAAATCAAGGGCTCTTGATTGCATGGAAAGAATTTGTTGTTAGTTGTTGGTTTTTAGTTGTTAGTCTAAAAACTAATAACTGAAAACTAAAAACTTTTTAATGGAGGATAAAATGAAGCTGAAGATACAAAAGGAAGAAATACAGAATGCGTTACAAAGCATACAGGGAATAGTAGATAAAAAAACCACCATGCCGATCCTTAGTCATTTCCTGCTGAAAGTTGACAAGACTGCTTCCTTGATGGCAACCGACCTTGATATCGCACTGAAAGGGCCTCTTAATGCCGAGATCCTCGAAGAAGGCAGCCTGTGCATACCTGCCAGAAAGCTGTTTGAGATAGCCCGGGAGGTTGAAGGCGATATTTTACTTGAGGCCCAGGAAAACAACTGGCTCAAAGTCACATCAGGAAAAAGCACTTTCAAGCTGATGGGCCTGCCTGAAGCAGACTTCCCGTCTCTTCCTGAATTCAAAAAGTCCGAAGAAATTACCCTGAGTGCGGACAAGCTTGGAACCATGATTGAGAAAGCTGTTTATGCAACCGGTGAGAGCGATACAAGGTATACCCTGAACGGCCTCCTGATGCATTTCGTCCCAAAGAAAAAAAATATTGAACTTAAGATTGTGGGCACCGACGGGCACAGGCTCTCACTAATCGCAATAAACATAGAGGGTAAGTTGTCCGAGGAGAAAAAGATAATCCTTCCCAAAAAAGCTGCGCTTGAAGTGAAAAAACTAATCGAAGGCAGCATTGAAGATGTAACTATCTATATTGACAAGAACCACATATTTTTCAGTATCAATGGCATTGTATTAACTTCAAGGCTTATTGAAGGGACCTACCCTAACTACGATCAGGTAATTCCAAAAAATAATGAAAAGAAAGTCGTTATTGACAAGATGGAGTTTCTGAAAGCGCTCAGAAGGACTTCCATTATGAGCCGGGAAAAAACACATGCCGTCCGGTTCGATTTGGAGCCCGGCAAAATCACCCTTATTTCAATGAATCCCGATATAGGAGAGGCCCGGGAAGAAATATCTGCCCAGTATAAAGGGGATCAAATAACAATAGGCTTTAACGCCCGTTATCTGATGGATATACTTCAGGCCATGGAAGGAGAGGCAATCCGGGTAGAGCTTCAGGAACCCTTAAGCCCCTCTCTTGTTCTTGAAGAAAGCCACAGAGACTACCTGTGCGTTGTTATGCCGATGAGAACGTAAAAATAAAAGTGACAAAGGCACTAAGGCACAGAGTGAAAATTTTCCTTTGTGCCTTTGCCCCTCTGAACCTTTGTGCCTATTTTTTAAAAAGAAAGGAAGTACATGACAGATAAAGTAAACGAACAAGCCTATGGCGCAGAAGAGATAAAAGTCCTGAAAGGCCTTGAAGGCGTCAGGATGAGGCCCGCTATGTATATTGGCAATACAAGCTTTGAAGGGCTTCACCATCTCGTATATGAGGTAGTGGACAACAGCGTTGACGAGGCGCTTGCAGGCTATTGCAACAGTATCGAAGTTACCATCCATACAGAGGGAAGCATAACTGTTATTGATAACGGCAGAGGTATCCCGACAGGCAAACACCCGGGGGACCCCGAAGGCAGGACCGCCGCTGAAATTGCGCTTACAGAGCTTCATGCCGGGGGAAAGTTTGAAAGCAAGGCCTATAAAATTTCCGGAGGTTTACACGGTGTCGGGGTCTCTGTAGTCAACGCACTTTCTGAATGGCTGGACCTTGAAGTAAAGCAAAACGGACTGGTATGGGAACAGCACTTTAAAAGAGGCTTTCCTACAGGGCCTCTTACCCAGGTTGGAAAGACAAGAAACAGGGGCACAAAAATTACATTTAAACCTGATGCCGAAGTCTTTGACACCGGTGATTTCCATTATGACACACTTGTGAACCGGTTCAGGGAACTCGCTTTTCTAAATAAAAGCTTAAGCATTACAATCAGTGACGAACGCACAACTCAAAAAGAGACGTTCTTCTATGAGGGCGGGGTTATTTCATTCGTGGAACATCTGAACAAGAGCAAAACCACGCTGCATCCAAAACCAATTTATATAACAAAGGAAAAAGACGGCATCACAGTAGAGGTGGCTTTACAATACAATGACAGCTATACCGAGACGCTTTATTCCTTTGCAAATAATATTAATACCAGAGAAGGCGGCAGCCACCTTGCTGGATTCAAATCAGCGCTCACAAGGACTGCCAATAGCTATGCAGTGTCATCCGGCCTGTTGAAAGGCGAAAAGGAATCCATCACCGGTGATGATATAAGAGAGGGTTTGACTGCCATTATCAGCGTAAAGCTTCCCAACCCACAATTTGAAGGACAGACTAAAACCAAACTTGGCAACAGCGAGGTGAAGGGTATCGTTGAGTCTGTTGTAAACGATGTGCTCGGCAGTTATTTTGAGCAAAACCCCTCGGTAGTCAGAAAGGTCATTGAGAAGGCGATTCAGGCCGCGCGCTCAAGAGAGGCCGCGAGAAAGGCCCGAGAGCTTACCAGAAGAAAAGGCGCTCTTGAAGACACAGGCCTTCCCGGCAAGCTTGCGGACTGTGCTGAAAAAGACCCTCAGTTAAGCGAACTTTTTATTGTTGAGGGAGATTCTGCAGGAGGCTCTGCAAAACAGGGAAGGCAAAGACACAATCAGGCCATATTGCCGCTGAAAGGCAAGATACTGAATGTCGAAAAAGCACGCTTTGACAAGATGCTCGGTTCCGATGAGATAAGGATTTTAATAACTGCTCTCGGTACCGGCATAGGAACAGAAGATTTTGATATTAACAAAACGAGGTATCACAAAATTATAATCATGACCGATGCTGATGTTGACGGAGCGCACATAAGAACCCTGCTTCTTACCTTCTTTTTCAGACAGATGCCGCAGGTCATCGAAAAAGGCTATCTCTATATTGCACAGCCCCCCCTCTTCAGGGTAAAGAAAGGAAAATCTGAAAGGTATATTCAGAACGAGGGCCTGCTTGAGAACATGCTGTTTGAACTTGCAGTTGATGAGATTGAGATACATAACGGCAAACAGCTTGCGGGAAAGGCGATTATGCCGTATATCAAAAATCTCTCCAAATTCGAGAGGCTTCTTGAATGGTTTGCCAGGAGAAAAAACGACACAGCAGTAATCAAGGCGCTTCTTCATTATGACCTGAACAAGGATTTGCTGAAAAATGAAAAAGATATCAAAGAACTGATAAAAAAACTCCGAAAGGAATTCCCTGACCTGTCCGAAGAAATAAAAGTTGACGAGGAACATCAATCCCACAGAATCGAGCTGCAAAGGGCCGGGCTTACATTGACTATTGATGAAGACTATTTTGCGTCACCGGACTTCAAGGAATTGACAAAGCTCTTCTCGGAACTCAAAGGGCTGGGGCACCCGCCTTATAAAGTCATACATAACGGAGAAATGCGTGAGTTTGGCAGTTCAAGGGAGTTATTTGACTTTATCCTTTCCATTGCCAAAAAGGGGATCTCCATCCAGCGCTACAAGGGCCTCGGCGAAATGAACCCCCATCAGCTTTGGGAAACCACAATGGACCCTGAAAAGAGAACTCTCCTTCAAGTAAGCGTAGAGGATTCCATAAAGGCTGAAGAAATATTCAGCACCCTCATGGGAGACCAGGTCGAACCGAGAAAAGATTTTATTGAAAAGCACGCCCTTGAGGTGCGGAATCTGGATATATAATAAGGAGACTACATGGCACGATTGATGATAAATATTGAACAGGAGATGAAGACCTCATACCTGGATTATGCAATGAGCGTAATTGTGGGCCGGGCGCTTCCTGATGTAAGAGACGGCCTCAAACCCGTGCAGCGCAGGATAATGTATGCGATGTTAAGAGAAGGGCTTCTGCCAACGAAAAAATATTCTAAATGCGCCGGCGTTGTAGGAGAGGTGCTGAAGAAATACCATCCCCATGGAGACTCAGCAGTATATGATGCACTCGTGCGGCTGGCACAGGATTTCAATATGCGTTATCCGCTTGTTGACGGTCAGGGCAATTTCGGCTCCATTGACGGCGACCCTGCTGCAGCATACCGTTATACAGAATCACGCCTTACAAGACTTGCCGAGGAATTGCTCGTTGATATTGACAAAGAGACCGTGGACTTCACCCCGAATTTTGATGAGACCACAGAAGAGCCTGTTGTTCTGCCTTCAAAGATTCCCAATCTTATTATCAACGGTTCCTCTGGCATAGCAGTAGGCATGGCCACCAACATCCCTCCTCATAACCTCGGAGAAATTGTTGACGGGCTTGTAATGATGATAGAAAAGCCTGATGTCACTGTTAAAGAGTTAATGAAAAAGATCAAAGGCCCTGACTTTCCGACTGGCAGCACCATTCATGGGAGAAAGGGGATTATCGACGCCTATCATACAGGCAGAGGGCACTTGAAGATAAGAGCCAAAGTGGACATTGAACAGCATAAGGGGGACAGAGAAAGCATAATAATCACCGAGTTGCCTTATCAGGTAAACAAGGCCAGGCTTATTGAAAAGATCGCAGAGTTGGTGCGTGAAAAGAAGATTGAGGGGCTGTCAGACCTCAGGGATGAATCCGACAGGGAAGGCATAAGAGTTGTCATGGAAGTAAAGCGCGGTGAACTTGCGCAGGTGGTACTGAACCAGCTTTATAAACATACCCCGATGGAAACCACCTTCGGCATCATCATGCTGGCGATCGTGAACGGCCAGCCAAAGGTTTTAAACCTGGCCCAGATGCTTTCATATTTCCTTCAGCACAGGCGCGATGTCATTGTCAGGAGAACAAAGTTTGAACTGAGAAAAGCTGAGGAGAAGGCCCATATCCTCGAAGGGCTGAAGATCGCTCTCAACAACCTTGATGCAATCATTTCATTAATCCGCAAATCAAAGACGCCTGAGGAAGCCCTCAACGGGTTAATTAACAAGTTTCCGCTGACAAAAATTCAGGCGCAGGCTATTCTCGATATGAAGTTGCAAAGATTGACGGGCCTGGAGCGGGAGAAGATTATTCAGGATTACATGGATACCCTGAAGGAAATCGAACGGCTCAAGGCCATCCTTGCAAGCCCGGCGCTTGTGGACAATATTATTAAAGAAGATCTTCTTGAGATAAAGAAAAAATATGCGGACAGGAGACGCACTGAAATTGCCGATGAGGCTGAGGAAATTACTATCGAGGACCTCATTCAGGAAGAGGAGATGGTAGTGACCATTTCCCATCAGGGTTATATTAAGAGGAACCCTCTCACACAGTACAGAAGTCAGAGAAGAGGCGGCAAAGGCTCGCTCGGGATGGAGACCCGGGAAGAGGATTTTGTAGAACGCCTTTTTACTGCGTCAACGCACGACCATGTGCTTTTCTTTACAAATTTTGGACGCCTTTATTGGCTCAAGGTGTATCAAATACCGGAGATGGGCCGAGCGGCAAAAGGAAAGGCCATAGTAAACCTTTTGCAATTATCGCAATATGAAAAAATAAGCGCCGCCTTCACAATAAAAGAATTCGGGGAAGAGCAGTTTCTTTTTATGGCCACAAAGAAAGGCGTGGTCAAAAAAACATCCCTCACAGCCTACAGTAATCCCCGGACCAAAGGCATTAACGCAATTAAACTTGATGAAAATGATGAACTTATCGGCGTGCGCCTGACCGACGGCAAAAAAGATATAAATCTCAGTACCAGAAATGGACTTTCAATACGGTTTAATGAAAACAATGTAAGGGAAATGGGCCGGGTTGCTCACGGTGTGCGGGGAATGAGATTAAAGCCGGATGATGAAG
This sequence comes from Nitrospira japonica, assembly GCA_020723105.1. Taxonomy (GTDB): domain Bacteria; phylum Nitrospirota; class Thermodesulfovibrionia; order UBA6902; family UBA6902; genus SURF-23. The sequence continues at coordinate 35,469 of DYJL01000021.1, forward strand.
TTGTCTCGGTAGATATACTTGATGACGATACAACGCTTCTGACGGTTACAGAAAAAGGTTACGGAAAAAGGACCAAAGCAGAAGAGTATCGTCTCCAGAGCAGGGGTGGAAAAGGGATATTCACAATAAAGGTGACGCCCAAGAACGGCAAGGTCGTCGGAGTGCTTCAGGTGACAAGTGATGATGAGATTATAATTATTGCAAGCAGCGGCAAAGTAATCCGTATAAAGGCATCGAATATTTCCACAATAGGCAGGGCTACGCAGGGAGTAAGACTTATTGACCTTGCAGAAGATGATAAGGTTGTAAGTGTTGCACGTTTTGCTGAACAGGACGAGGAAGAAGGCAACGGCAATGAGACTCTGTTTGGCCAGTAAACTTTTAGCCTGGATAATTCATGGTGAACTCTGTTCCAATAGTTGCAACCAACAACTAAAAACTGATTAGGTATCGCGAAATATATTTTTTACCCGTACCTGCTCCAAAGTTATAAATAAAGCGGGATAGATAAAAAACAGGCGCAGACATCAGTCTGCGCCTCTGGTTTTTTATATAGACTAAACCCTAAGTTTCTCTGTTATTAACTTAAATGCTTGCTGACCAGTTTGGTCATCTCAAACATGGAAACCTTGTTCTTGCCTCCGAACACAGCCTTCAGATTTGCATCGGCATTTATCATCCTCTTGTTGACAGCATCCTGAAGCTTGTTCTTCTTGATATACGCCCAAAGCTTTTTGGTAACCTCAGTCCTTGGCATCGGCTTGCTGCCGACTACACTTGCGAGGGCCTCGCTAATCTGCATGGGTTTCATAAATGCAGCGCTCGGCGTCCTTTTTTTCTTTACAACTTTTTTCTTCACAACTTTTTTTGCTGCAACTTTTTTCTTTACTACCTTCTTTGCGGCTTGCTTCTTTGGCATATGACCTCCTCCTTTGTTAGGGTTGTAGTTTTTAATCACATAATAATCTGCACTTTTTTAAAATTTTTTTCAATCATTTTTTTTATCGTAACTTTTTTAGCCGTTCCAGCTCTCTCCTCAGCGGCAACGGACTAAAACCTATTGTATAAGCCTTTGAGCTGTCAAGTGTAACGTCCGGAGCCCTTGGAGCAGCCATAATTAATTCCTTCTGCATGCATGATATTAACCTTGCATCAGAAATTTCGAGAACATCTGCAAGCAGCGTGCCGAATTCATATCGTGAAACACGCTCAACTCCTCCAAGATGAATTACCCCTTTTACTTTTTCTAACGCAATAAAAAGTCCCTGAACAGCGGTTTCAGCGCTGATTGGATTTCTGAATTCATCAATAAACAGTCTTACCTCCCGGCCCTCCCGCATATCCCTCAGCATCGGTTGAATGAAACTCTCGGATGCCGGACTTGGCAGACCAAACATCAAGACCATGCGACAGACTGCGGCCTCGGGATATCTTTTCAAAATCTCTTCTTCTGCCAGCGCCTTCTGTTCTCCATAAACGTTTACAGGGCAAACCGGGTCCTCCTCTTTATAAGGGGCCTTTAAACCGTTAAATACCATATCCGTGGAGGTAAAAATATACGGGATTTTATAATTTGAACAAATACCTGCGATGTTCGCTGAAGCATCAACATTGATTTTGTATGTTGCGCTTTTATGCATTTGACAATAATTCGGATCTGCTGCCGCCGCTGTATGAATAACCGCATCGGGCCTGATTTCCATAAATATTTTTTTGATTTCTTTAAAATCAGTCAAATTAATCCGGGCGATATTTACACCGTAAATTTTTACAGGATGAGAAAATACAGTCCCGTATATATCCCATTTCTTTTTAGCCAGATTGCAGATATTCCATCCAAGAAATCCGCTGGCGCCTGTCACAAGAAGTTTTTTCATTACAATGTTATTAATCGTCAAACATCTTAAAATTTATTTAATATCTTTTCCCTACCCCCTAATCCCTTTTTAAATGTTACAATAATTTCCATCATAACCAATCTCATAAAAGGATTACAATGCTCAAACAGATACCCTTTGATGAAATAAAATATATCCTCCTTGATATGGACGGCACCCTGCTGGACCTCTACTTTGATGATTATTTCTGGGGGCATCTTGTGCCTGAAAAATATGCCGAGAAACACGATATGACCTTCGGCGCTGCAAAAGAGTATTTATTCAAGACATACAAATCACATGAGAAAACGCTTAACTGGTGTGATATTGATTTCTGGTCCAAAGAGCTCCACCTCGACATCCCTGCCTTAAAGGAGCAAATACGGCATCTCATCGAGGTCCATCCGCATGTCATAGATTTTCTGAAAATGATGAGAAGGCACAAAAAGAAAATCTTTCTCCTGACAAATGCCCACTTTAAAACTGTCAGAATAAAATTTAATAAAACGCAGATAGGAAAATTTTTTGATGAGGTCCTGTGTTCTTTCAATGTTGGGTATCCCAAGGAATATATCGAGTTTTGGCATATGGCTGAAAAAAAACTGAAGTTTGAAAAAGAACAATCGCTTTTTATAGACGATACAGAAGAGGTACTTAAAACGGCAAGGGACTATGGAATCAAACATCTGATCTTCAAAGCAAGGGCCAGTTCAAAGGCAGAACCAAAGAAAACAGAAAAATTCTTGACTATACATGATTTCAGGGAATTGATGTAAACAGGGCGGGTTTGAAACCCGCCCCAGCGCCGCAAAAATATGTTAAGATAATTTCCAATGGAAAGAAGACTTCATAAAAGAATAGCTGTCGGTTATAAAACGGAGATTATTTACGGCGGTAAAAGCTATGAAGGAGTTATCGAGAATATCTCTGCTACTGGCGTAAGTGTAATAAGTGCTTCAACAAAGGGCGAAACAGATTTTAAACCGATGGAAACTCTTGAACTAAAGTTTGAACCTGGTCTCGGAGAAACAGTCACCCTTCTGTGCAGGATTAAATGGTCCAGGAAAACTCAGCCTCACCTCTTGACGAACAAACTCGGGCTCGAAATTATAGACCCTTCATGGGAACAGAGTGCTTTCTTTGTATAAAAACCAAAATTCGTTCACATTAACCAGACACGAATCACAATCCTTACTTATTCATCATATCGAGGAATTCTTTGTTGCTCTTGGTCCCGGTAATCTTGTCAAGCAGGAATTCCATACTCTCCACAGTACTGAGCGAATGAAGCACCTTTCGTAAAATCCACATTCTCTGAAGGACATTCTTTTCTACCAAAAGCTCTTCTTTCCTCGTGCCTGATGCATTGATATTGATACTCGGGAATATTCTCTTGTCCACAAGTTTTCTGTCAAGGTGCAGTTCCATGTTGCCGGTTCCCTTGAACTCTTCAAAAATAACATCGTCCATTCTGCTGCCCGTATCAATAAGCGCTGTTGCAAGAATTGTCAGACTTCCTCCGTCTTCAATATTTCTGGCCGTTCCAAAGAATCTTTTTGGTTTCTGAAGGGCATTGGAATCGAGTCCGCCGGAAAGAACTTTTCCGCTGGCGGGAATCACTGCATTATACGCCCTCGCAAGCCTGGTGATAGAGTCAAGAAGAATCACGACATTCTTTTTTGATTCAACGAGCCGCTTGGACCTTTCAATTACCATTTCCGCAACTTGAATATGTCTCTGTGGGGGCTCATCAAATGTCGAACTTATTATTTCTGCGCCTACCTGTCTCTTCCAGTCTGTAACCTCTTCAGGTCTTTCATCAATCAGGAGAATGATAAGATGGATATCAGGATGATTTTTCTTAATAGATTTTGCTATGGACTGCAGCAACATGGTCTTACCAGTTCTCGGCGCTGCAACAATCATACCCCTTTGTCCCATGCCAATCGGAGTAACAAGCGCCATGACTCTTGTGGAATAATCTTCCCTGTCATATTCAAGGCTTATGGCTCTCGTCGGATAATATGGCGTAAGGTTGTCAAATAATTGCCGTTCAATATTCTCATCGGGCGGTTCATGATTTATAGCCTCGACTTTTAAAAGCGCAAAATATCTCTCACTTTCTTTTGGAGGTCTTATCTGTCCTGTAACAAGGTCTCCTGTACGCAAATTAAATCTTCTGATTTGTGAAGGAGAAACATATATATCATCCGGACCCGGCAGATAACTGTAATTAGGCGAACGGAGAAAACCAAAACCGTCCGGCAATATCTCAAGCACTCCTTCTCCAAATATCAATCCTGTTTTCTCAGTTTGTGCCTGTAATATTGCAAATATCAGATCCTGTTTTCTCAGTCCTCTTGCACCTTCGACGCTTAACCCTTTTGCCATTTTGGTTAATTCATCAATAGTCTTTTCCTTGAGGTCTGTAATATTCATACTCTCTCCTTGATTCCTGATCTTGTTTACCATGGGGTTGCTTCCTTTATTAGTGGGATTATATTTCCAGAAAAAAATATACCTTCGGAGGTTTTAACCTTTCAACTTAAATGGGATTTGTAAAAATAAAAAACTGAAGAATTGTTACCACCATATTATAACAGTTTCTTTTTTTTGTCAATACCCCTAAGCCATTTATTTCTTAGCATTATACTTGTTTTGAATTGCCTGCCTGGATTAAAATCAAGCATTGAATACCGGAGAATGGAACCGGTAAATTTTCTCTGAAAAGTAACATAGCTTCTCAAGCCTGTGGGAAAAAAAATTAAAGAAATGAACCTGAAAATAGAGGGAATTGTCTGTACAGGCTGTGTAGAAGACATGGAAAAAATTCTCCGTGAAACAGACGGGATACTGAACGCATCGGTTAACTATAACGACGAATCAGTACATATCAAATATGACTCTGAACTTACTGACAGGAGAAAGGTCTATATGGCGGTACGAAGACTTGTTAAAATCAGTAAAATTATTTCCGAATCATAAAAAAACAGGGAAGAATTTTTTCTCTTCCCTGTTTCCGGATCATTAATTATTAGCTGCTTATTCTACTGCAGATTCAACAAATGTCTCCTTGTACATCTCTGTCCCTGTACCGGCTGGAATAAGTCTTCCCATAATAATATTCTCTTTCAACCCTCTCAGGTCGTCCAGCATTCCATTGATGGCTGCTTCTGTAAGCACCCTTGTGGTTTCCTGGAACGACGCAGCAGAGATAAAGCTGTCTGTAGACAGAGAGGCCTTTGTAATACCCAACAGGAGGGGCTTCCCCTGGGCCGGTTTGCCTTTGTCTTTAGTTATTTTCCTGTTTTCTTCCTCAAATACAAGCTTGTCTACCTGCTCGCCTACAAGGAAATCCGTATCGCCTGCATCTTCAATTCTTATCTTTTTCATCATCTGCCTGACAACAACTTCTATGTGTTTGTCATTAATAGAGACTCCCTGAAGCCGGTAGACTTTTTGTACTTCATCAACAAGATATCGCTGGAGTTCATTGGGTCCGAGGATTTCAAGTATGTTGTGAGGATTTATTGAGCCGTCCATTAAGGCCTCGCCAGCCTTTACCCAATCGCCTTCATGTACGCTCAGGTGTTTGCCTTTTGGAATAAAATATTCTCTCGTATCTACTCCGCCTTTAACAACAACAATTCTCATGCCTTTATGGAACCCTTTAAATTCAATAACTCCGTCTATCTCGCTCACAATAGCCTGTTCCTTGGGTTTTCTGGCCTCAAACAGTTCTGCAACTCTTGGAAGACCGCCAGTTATATCTTTTGTCTTTGTCGTCTCTCTCGGTATCTTCGCTATAACATCACCCGGGTGAACAATAGTGCCCTTGTCAACAAGCACATGGGCGCCTGACGGCAGCAGGTAGCGGGCTATGTTATTGGTTCCGGGGATCTTCAAGGTAGCTTTCCCCTGTTCATCTTTTAGCGAAATTCTTGGTCTCATATGAGCCGGATATTCTATAATCACTTTGTGGTGAAGCCCTGTAACCTCATCAACTTCTTCCTTAACAGAAACACCCTCGACTATGTCGCCGAGAGCAATTTTACCGCCAACTTCTGTAATAATGGGGATTGAATAAGGATCCCATTCAACGAGCAGTTGGCCGCCTTCAACCTTCTGACCGTTTTTAACTTTTAACCTTGCGCCATATACAACAGAATACTTTTCTCTCTCTCTTCCCTTTGAGTCAATAATTGCTATGCTGCCATTGCGGTTCATGACAACCAGCGCCCCTTCCCTGTTTTTAACTGTTGCAAGATCAATAAATTTTACTGTACCGCCATTTTTTGCCTCGAGAATGGTCTGTTCAACCAGTCTTGTAGCAGTACCCCCGATATGGAAGGTTCTCATCGTAAGCTGTGTTCCTGGCTCTCCGATGGATTGTGCAGCAATGATTCCGACTGCTTCGCCAGTCTCCACCACCTCGCCTCTGCCAAGGTCCCGTCCATAACATTTTTTACATACGCCGTAACGGGCTTCACAGGTAAGGACGGACCGTATTTTTACACGATCAATACCTGCATCAACTATTTTCTTTGCCAGGTCGTCATCTATTTCCTGATTGTACGAAGCAATCTTAACCTTATCCGCATCTTTTATATCTTCAGCAGCAGTTCTGCCATACAGCCTTTCCTCCAGCGGCTCAATAATTTCACCGCCTTCAATCAGGCTTGTCAGATATATGCCATTATGTGTTCCGCAGTCATCCTGCATTATTATCACATCCTGCGTAACATCAACAAGTCTCCTCGTGAGATACCCTGAGTTGGCTGTCTTCAGAGCCGTATCTGCAAGACCTTTTCTTGCACCGTGTGTTGAAATAAAGTATTGAAGGGGTGTCAGGCCCTCTCTGAAATTAGCTGTAATCGGCGTTTCAATAATTTCTCCTGAGGGCTTTGCCATAAGACCTCTCATACCAGCCAGCTGTCTCAACTGTGCAGCGGAGCCCCTGGCGCCTGAATCTGCCATCATAAAAATGCTGTTGAAGGACCTTCGTATTTTAAGCTCTTCCTCTGATAATTTATTGAGATCTTCCCCGCTTTCAACGCCTAATTCTCTCATCATTTCATCAGCAATCTTCTCAGTTACATCAGCCCACACGTCTATGACTTTGTTGTAGCGCTCACCGTTTGTAATGAGACCGTCAGCATACTGCTTCTGCACATCAAGCACTTCCTGCTCAGCCTGTGTTATCAGTGCAGATTTTTTACTTGGAATGTGCATGTCGTCAATACAAATTGAGCTGCCTGATACAGTGGCGTACTGAAATCCAAGCTTTTCAATATTATCAAGGAAAATAACCGTTTCCTTTTTTCCAAGCCTCTTGTAGCAGAATTCAACAAGCTTTCCCACTTCTTTCTTGGTCATCTCTTTGTTGATCATTGAAAATGGAACTCCGGGGGGCAGTATCTCCCTGAGAATAATACGTCCGGCAGTCGTATCAACAGAGGAGCCGTCCATTCTTACCTGAATCTTTGCATGGATATCAATTATTTCAGAGTCATCCTCGGAGAGATTTTTTCCTCTTTTTCTTCCGCTTCTTGCTATCCCCGCATCATATACAATCCGCACTTCTTCAGGATTGGCAAATTTTTTCCCTTCTCCCCGGGCCCCGGCTCTTTCCTTTGTAAGATAGTAGATGCCAAGCACCATATCCTGAGTAGGGGTCGCAATGGGTTTGCCGTTTGCAGGACTGAGAATGTTATTGACAGACATCATTAAAACCCTGGCTTCAATCTGCGCCTCTATAGAAAGCGGCACATGTACTGCCATCTGGTCGCCGTCAAAATCCGCATTAAATGCCGTACAGACCAGAGGATGAAGTTTTATGGCTTTCCCTTCCACAAGCATTGGGTCAAAGGCCTGCATGCCCAGACGATGAAGGGTTGGCGCCCTGTTAAGCAGCACTGGATGTTCACTGATTACCTCATCAAGGCAATCCCAGATAATATCTTCGCCTCTTTCAACCAGCTTTTTTGCTGCTTTGATTGTAGTAACTGCTCCTTTTTCTTCCAGCTTGCTGAATATATAAGGTTTAAACAGTTCAAGAGCCATTGTTTTTGGAAGTCCGCACTGGTGGAGTTTCAGTTCCGGTCCAACTACTACAACAGAACGCCCTGAATAATCTACTCTCTTACCCAGCAGATTCTGTCTGAAACGTCCCTGTTTACCTTTTATCATATCACTGAGGGATTTGAGCGGCCTCTTTGTTGTCGCTTTCAGAACCCTGCTTCTTCTGCCATTGTCAAAAAGTGCGTCAACGGCCTCCTGAAGCATTCTTTTTTCATTGCGGATAATAACACTGGGAGCATTCAGCTCCATTAGTCTCTTAAGTCTGTTATTCCTGTTTATTACCCTCCTGTAAAGATCATTAAGATCTGATGTTGCAAACCTTCCGCCTTCAAGGGGGACTAACGGACGGAGATCCGGCGGAAGCACAGGAATTACATCCATTATCATCCATTCCGGCTTGTTGGCTGATTTTCTGAAGGCCTCGACAACTCTCAGGCGCTTTGTAAGTTTCCTCTTGACGCCAATAGAAGTTGTTGCGTGCATTTTTGCTCTGAGTTCTTTTGCAAGCTCATCCATGTTTATACTTCTGAGAAGTTCTTTTACGGCCTCTGCGCCTATTCCAGCTTTAAACTTGTCACCAAACTCCTGCACATATTTTCTATATTCTTCGTCGCTAAGAAGATCTTTATCTTTTAATTTTGTTTCACCTGCATCAACCACCACATAACTTTCAAAGTAAAGGACTTTTTCGAGCTGGCGCATGGTCATGTCAAGCAGGGTGCCTATTCTTGACGGTATGCCTTTTAAAAACCATATATGTGCAACCGGCGTAGCAAGCTCTATATGTCCCAGCCTTTCACGCCGGGATTTTGCCTGTATAACCTCCACTCCGCACTTGTCGCATACCACTCCTCTGTGTTTCATCCGTTTGTATTTACCACATATACATTCCCAGTCTTTCACAGGCCCAAAAATCTTTGCACAGAAAAGCCCATCTCTTTCAGGCTTGAAAGTACGGTAATTGATGGTCTCAGGCTTTTTGACCTCGCCGTAGGACCACGCCCTTATTTTTTCAGGAGAGGCAAGTTTTATTTTTATGGCCTCAAATTCCGTAGGATTTTTCGGCTTTTCAAATATTGAATAAATGTCTTCCACGTAAATCCCCCTTATAGGTTTATTGTATATCGACAATAAAAGATTGCTTCGCTTCGCTCGCAATGACAAAATCGCTTTTCCCTGTCATTGCGAGGAACGTCAGTGACGAAGCAATCTTTTTTATAACATTTTGCATGCTTCACTTTATTTCTTCTTCCCTCCAGCAACTGCCTTCCGTTTTTCAGCTTTTTCACTGCCGCCGTCTTTACCTTTTTCTGGAAACACCTTTTCCTCTAAAAGATCCACATCAAGCGCCAGACTCTGGAGTTCCTTTATTAAAACATGGAACGATTCAGGCACGCCCGGTTCCAGGTTAACATCGCCTTTTACAATCGCCTCATAAACCCTGGCCCTTCCAGCAACATCATCACTCTTGACCGTGAGAAATTCCTGAAGCGTGTATGCTGCGCCGTAAGCCTCAAGCGCCCATACTTCCATTTCGCCCAGTCTCTGTCCTCCAAACTGAGCCTTGCCTCCCAGGGGCTGCTGAGTAACAAGCGAGTAAGGCCCTATGGAGCGCGCATGTATTTTGTCCTCAACGAGGTGATGCAGTTTCATGATATACATATACCCTACTGTAATAGGTTTCTGAAAAGGTAACCCCGTTTTCCCATCATACAAAGTAACCTGTCCGGTTGTTGGCAGATTCGCTTCTTTTAAAAGAGCCTTGATTTCACGTTCGCTGGCTCCTTCAAATACAGGTGTAGCAGCGTAGAGATTCAGCGTTTTCGCAGCCCATCCAAGATGAGTTTCAAGCACTTGTCCCACATTCATTCTGGATGGAACGCCAAGGGGGTTAAGAATCACATCGATAGGAGTTCCGTCAGGAAGGTAAGGCATGTCTTCCTCTGGGACCACAATAGAAATAACGCCCTTGTTACCATGCCGCCCGGCCATTTTATCTCCTACCTGTATCTTTCTTTTCATGGCAATATAGACTTTTACTATCTTAAGAACTCCGGGAGGAAGATCGTCTCCCTTTTTATACTGTTCCACCTTTTTCTCATATTCGCTCTCAAGTTCTTTTACCTGTTTTGTCGTTTCTTCCTCAATTTGCCTGATTGTTTCTTTTTTCTCAGGATTAACTATTTTTATTTTGCGTAATGACTTATCGGGTATCTCATTAATAATTTTTTCCGTAAGTCTCTTACCGCTTTCACATAATACTTCTTTGATTCCGGAAACTTTTACATCCTCTGCAACTTTTTCATTAAGCAGCAGCGCTCTCATTTTTATATGACTGTTCTCTTTAAGAATTCTCGCCTCGTCTTCAAAATTCCGCTGTATCTGGTTTATTTTCTCTTCCTCAATGCTTTTCGTCCGTTTGTCTTTTGCAGTGCCCTTTCTTGTAAACACTTTAACATCGAGAACCGTTCCTTCAATGCCAGGCGGGACATAAAGACAGTTTTCCCTTACCTCTTCAGCTTTTTCTCCAAAAATAGCTCGTAGCAGTTTTTCCTCGGGTGTCAACTGGGTCTCGCTCTTAGGCGTAACTTTGCCAACAAGTATATCTCCTGGTTTTACCTGTGCTCCGATTCTGATTATTCCGCTTTCATCCAGGTCTTTAAGAGCCTCTTCGCCGATATTCGGAATGTCCCTTGTTATTTCTTCCGGTCCGAGCTTGGTCTCTCTGGCCTCTATCATAAACTCTTCAATATGTATTGAAGTAAAAGTATCATCTTTTACAAGACGTTCGCTTATAATAATTGCATCTTCGAAGTTATACCCGCCCCAGGGCATAAATGCCACCATGACATTCTTGCCAAGAGCAAGTTCCCCTTTGTCAGTTGCCGGTCCATCAGCAATTACCTGATTTTTCTTAACTCTCTGTCCTGTCTTGACGATTGGTTTTTGATTTACGCAGGTGGCCTGATTGGACCTGTAGAATTTGACCAGACTATATACATCCGCTCCGCTACTGTCACTTCTAATGATAATCCTTGAGGCATCAACAACTTCAACTACACCGGGCCTCTTTGCACTAACAATAACACCGGAGTCTCTGGCTGCCACTGCTTCAACTCCTGTCCCAACTCTTGGAGCATCTGTCTGGAGAAGGGGAACAGCCTGTCTTTGCATGTTGGAACCCATCAGCGCCCTGTTGGCATCATCATTCTCAAGGAATGGTATTAATGAAGCAGAAACGCTTACGATCTGTTTTGGAGAAACATCCATATACTCCACTTCTTCTGTTGTCACCAGTTTAAAATCTCCACCAACCCTGGCTGATACCGTTGGACCGATAAGATTGCCTTTTCCATCCATCGGCGATGTGGCCTGAGCAATGACGTGCCTCTCTCCATCTATTGCAGAAAGATATTCGACTTCTTCTGTGGCCCTGCCATGTTTTACCTTTCTGTAAGGCGAAACAATAAAGCCGTAATCATCTACCCTTGCATATGAAGCCAGAGAAGTAATAAGACCGATATTAGGTCCTTCCGGCGTTTCTACGGGACAAATGCGGCCATAATGTGTTGGATGCACATCTCTAACTTCAAACCCGGCTCTTTCTCTCGTGAGCCCTCCGGGACCTAAAGCGCTCAATCTTCTTTTATGTGTTATCTCAGACAATGGATTTGTCTGATCCATAAACTGACTTAACTGACTTGAACCAAAAAATTCTTTAATAACAGCAATGACAGGTTTTGCATTTATAATGTCGTGAGGCATTGCTGCCTCAAGCTCTGTAAGGGTCATTTTTTCCTTAATGGCACGCTCCATCCTTACAAGTCCGATTCTGAACTGGTTCTCAAGCAATTCTCCAACTGCCCGGACCCTTCTGTTTCCAAGATGATCAATGTCATCTACCTCGCCTTTGCCAGCCCTGAGATCAAACAAATACCGAAGTATTTCTATTATGTCCTTGTCTGTCAACACCCTGTTTTCCAGGGGTATGTCAAGCCCCAGTCGTTTATTAAGTTTTAGTCTTCCCACCTCAGAAAGATCATACCTTTTCGGGTCAAAAAACAGTCCCTCAAAAAGCGCTTGCGCATCTTTAATTGAAGGCGGTTCACCAGGCCGGAGTTTTTTATAAATCTCAATTAAGGCCTCATTAGTGCTGTTTATTTTATCCAGTAAAAGTGTATCTCTAAGAGATGAAAGATAGCGTATTCCATCTATATAAAGCAGATAAAGAGAAGGAATTTTCAAAGACATGATCTTCTCTATAACATGCTCTTTAATCTCTTCTTTACTTTCCAATATTACCTCGCCTGTTTCAGGGTCAATAATATCAGTCAATGTTACCCTGCCGACGAGTTCTTCTTTGAGAATGGGAATTTCTTTTATATTTGCAGCCTCCATCCTTTTAATAGCAGACCTCGTTATCCTGCCGCCTTCCTTGACAAGCACTTCTTTGGTTTCCGGGTCTGTTATATTCTTAAAGGCTTTCAATCCGGCAAGGACCTCACTTACACCCCGGCTGGCTATTCCGTTCTTTATCTTGATTTCTTCTATCGGGTAATAGATTTTCAGTATCTGTTCTTCTGTATAACCAAGCGCCTTGAGAATAATCGTGGCATGCAGTTTTTTCCTTCGGTCAATACGCACAAACAGGGTATCCTTTGTGTCAAACTCGAAATCAAACCAGGACCCTCTTGCAGGTATTATTCTGGCAGAAAAGAGAACCTTGCTTCCTATAGGTGATTTACCCTTATCATGGCTGAAAAAGATACCAGGCGACCGGTGAAGCTGGCTCACAACAACCCTTTCAACACCGTTAATTATAAATGTGCCGGTATCTGTCATTAATGGAAGCTCTCCAAGATAAACTTCCTGCTCTCTTGACTCCTTCAGTCTCTTTTGCCCGGCATCTCCTTTTTCCCACAAATTCAGCTTGACTTTTATCTTAAGAGGAGCAGCATAATTAATGCCTTTTTCAAGACTCTCCCTTATATCGTATTTAGGATTTGCAACTATGTACTCAACAAATTCAATCGAAGCGGTCTCATTGTAATCACTAATAGGAAATACACTGTTAAATGCCGCTTGCAATCCATTATCTTCCCTTTTATCCGGCAGGGTCTTCTCCTGCAAAAAACGTTCAAAGGAACGTTTTTGTATTTCAATAAGATTTGGGATTGCAACTATTTCGGGAATTTTCCCAAAGTTTCTCCTGACCCTTAAAGCCTCTGCCATGTTTCTCCTTTTTGAAAAGTTAAAAGTGAGAAGTGAGAAGTAAAAAATCAACTTCCCACTTCCTATTTCCTGCTTTTCATTTGTTTTATTTCAATTCTACCGTTGCTCCCTGCTCCTCAAGCTTTGCCTTGATGGCATCTGCCTCTTCTTTAGAGACCCCGGTTTTTACCGGCTTAGGTGCGCCATCAACAAGTTCCTTAGCCTCTTTAAGGCCAAGACTTGTAAGCTCTCTAACTACTTTTATAACCTGAATCTTTTTGTCTCCTGCGGCAGACAGTATAACATCAAAGCTTGTTTTCTCTTCTGCAGCAGGGCCTGCGGCCGCGGCCGGACCTGCTACGGCAACCATTGCAACCGGTGCGGCTGCTGTAACTCCATATCTTGTTTCAAATTCTTTTATAAACTCTGACATCTCAAGGATAGTCATTTTATCAATAAATTCAAAAACCTGTTCTTTTGTTGCAGACATTGTTGTTTCCTCCTAATATCTTAATTTTTAACTCTTAACTTTTTTTCTGTTTCAATGCTTCAAGTGCATAAGCAAATCTTACAAGCGTTGCATTCAGCAATCTGACCAATTTTCCTGCAGGTGCCTGCATTACTCCGGCAAGCATGGACATCAGGACTTCCCTCGGCGGTAATTCCGAAATGGTCTTTAATGCTTCAGGAGTGCATGCACTGCCTTCGATAACACCACCTTTAATCTGTAGTTTTTCATTCGTTTTTTTGTATTCGAGAACCTTTTTTACAAGAAGCACAGGATCATCATAACCAATGGCAATTCCGACAGGCCCTGAAAAACTATCTTTTGCAGTACTTACAGGTGTGCCTTCTGCAGCTATTTTGGCAAGTGTGTTTTTAACAACTTTATATTCCAGCGAAGCAGCTCTCAGGTTATTTCTCAAACCCGTGATTTCTTCAACATTGAGACCCCTGTAATCAGTAAAAACAACTCCCTTTGCTTTTTGAAACTTGCTCTGGAGTTCTGAAACTACCTTTATTTTCTCGTCCTTATTCAGCTTTCTCACCCCCTTCTTTACATCAGAGACCCCAGAAGTCTAAAAAGAGTTAAGAGTTATGAGATTAGAGTTTTAAGTTAAAAAAACATCCTTTAACTTTTTACTCCTCACTTTTAACTTTCAACTTTTCTACCGGTCTGTGCAGGCTGAGCTCTTTTTCCCAATTAAACTATTTGTACCTGCGGTCTCTGACCTATTTTTCTTCAGCTGTCGGCTATCAGCTGACAGCTATCAGCTATGTTGTTGCCACATTGGCAACATTTATTGGAACTCCAACACCCATTGTAGAAGAAATGGAAATCTTTTTAAGATATTTTCCTTTACTCGTTGCTGGTTTTGCCTTTTCAATGGCACGAATTACTGTTTTTGCATTTTCAATAAGTTTGTCGCTTTCAAATGAGACTTTTCCTATTGACACGTGTACAACACCAGCTTTTTCGGTTTTGTAATCCGCTTTTCCAGCAGTTATATCTTTTACTGCTTTCCCTATATCAAAAGTAACAGTTCCTGATTTTGGGTTAGGCATAAGTCCACGCGGCCCAAGAACCTTCCCGAGCTTACCGACCAATCCCATTATATCCGGTGTTGCGACTACCTTATCAAAGTCAAGCCAGCCCCCAGTAATTTTTTCTACCATATCCTCAGCGCCCACAAAGTCAGCGCCGGCGTTTCTTGCTTCTATTGCTTTCTCTCCCTTTGCAAAAGCAAGCACCCTTATTTTTTTACCAAGCCCGTGAGGCAACACCACACTTCCTCTAACCATCTGGTCTGACTTTTTGGGATCTACTCCAAGATTCATGGCTAAGTCTACTGTTTCATCAAATTTAGTATGGGCCAGATGCTTTACGAGATCAACCGCTTCTTTTAAATTATACTGTTTTGTCTTATCTATTTTTTCTGTTGCACTTATATGTTTTTTATTCATTTCAACCTCACGTTAATAAAGTTTTTAGTTTTTAATTTTTAGTTTTTAGACTAAAAACTGATAACTGACAACTATTCTGTTACTTCCACTCCCATGCTTCTTGCTGTTCCTTTTATGGTATTAATTGCCTTCTCTATGGTATTTGCATTCAAATCAGGCATCTTTGTCTTTGCAATTTCTCTAACCTGATCCATAGTAAGCTTTCCAACTTTTTCTTTACTGGGTGTGCTGGAACCTTTAATTATACCTGCTGCTTTCTTGATTAATTCAGATGCGGGAGGAGTTTTCAAAATAAATGTAAAAGACCTGTCTTTATAAACCGTAAGAATAACCGGGATAATAGTGTCCCCCATCGCTTGCGTTTGAGCATTAAAGGCCTTGCAAAAATCCATTATATTAATACCGTGAGGCCCCAAAGCAGGCCCGATTGGCGGTGCAGGATTTGCTTTTCCTGATGCAATCTGAAGTTTTACCTGTGCTGTTATCTCTTTCTTAGCCATCTAAACCTCCAATTTTTCAAATCTCAAATTTGAAATTTGAAATTTTAAATTAAGTCTTCTCAACCTGCATGTAGTTTGCCTCTACAGGAGTTTGTCTGCCAAATATTGTTACCATTACCCTCAGTTTGTTATGAACATTATCTACCTCATCAACAAAACCGTTGAAGTTAGCAAAAGCACCGTCAATAATTCTTACTGAATCTCCTCTCTCAAACTGGGTTTTAACCTGGGTCGCAGGTCCTTTTTCTATCTGCTGAACAATAACATCTATTTCTTCCGGATGTAACGGAGTAGGTTTTTCTCCTCCGACAAAACCGGTAACGCGCGGGGTACTGCTGACAAGATGCCACGTTTCATCATCCAGGTCCATTTCAATAAGAATATATCCGGGATAAAACTTCCGGGCTGTTTCTTTCTTTTTCCCCGCTTTCAGTTCAATAACCTTTTCAGTCGGAATCAAAATTTGGGTAATTTTATCTGCAAATCCCCTTCTCTGGGCATTATCATTAATGCTTGCTTTAACTTTTTCTTCAAATCCTGAATAAGTATGTACTACATACCATTGCTTTGTCATAGTGTCTCCTACTTTATTGCCATTCCTACCAGTTTGGAAAGCAGTAAATCAATTACCCCGAGGAATATTGCTATAATTAAAACCATCACAACAACTACCTTGGTAGAACCAATTACTTCTTCCTTTGAAGGGAATACCACTTTTTTTAATTCGACCTTTACTTCCCTGAAAAAGTTCTTTATCTTTTCAAACATTTTTCTTTCCTTAATATATTTTTAAAATGGCAGGCCAGGAGGGATTCGAACCCCCAACCCTCGGATTTGGAGTCCGACGCTCTAGCCGTTAGAGCTACTGGCCTATGCCTTTGTTTCTTTATGTTCAACATGCTTCCGGCAATGTTTACAATATTTCTTAAGAGCAAGCTTTTCTGTTGTATTCTTCTTGTTTTTTGTAGTCGAATAGTTCTTGTTTTTGCAGCTCGTACACTGTAATAGTATTATATCTTGCATTTTTTCCGTCCTCCCTTTTCCGTTTCCCGTGACTGTTGTCCATGTCCGTTTTATACGGTCACGCTAAACAGACACGACCCACGTTTTTTACTCAACAACCTCCGTTACAACGCCTGCCCCTACGGTCCTTCCTCCCTCTC
>DYJL01000022.1 GCA_020723105.1 Nitrospira japonica
TTTCCACCTTAATTCAGCCCCAAAACTGTCCAACCATTGGGGTCCACCTCTGAGAATGGGCACAAAAGAGGAGTTCCTTAATTACAATCTTTATACTGACAGCAGCAGGACTATTATTTGGGGAGACGGCACCAACGATACTAAAACCGTAAACATAAGAGCCCGTAAACACAAACATGCAGTCAATACTGTTTATGGAAGAATACCGCCACTGCAGAACGTAGAAGCGGGCCATTATGAAGACGCACTTATGGTGACAATAACATGGTAATACTGTTTATACAGTAGCGCTGCCCTGGCTATAACCGTTCCTTCACCAGATTATCCACTACCGACGGATCAGCAAGTGTGGAGATGTCGCCGAGATCTTCGATATCTCCTTTTGCAATTTTCCTGAGGATCCTTCTCATGATTTTACCGCTTCTGGTTTTTGGAAGTCCTGGCGCAAACTGGAGTTTGTCAGGTGTTGCAATAGGGCCAATAGCCGTTCTGACGTGGCCCACGAGAATTTTCTTCAGTTCATCTGAAGGCTTTTGTCCATCCTTCAGAGTTACATAGACGTATATCCCTTCGCCTTTTATTTCATGAGGAAAGCCGACAACAGCAGCCTCTGCTACAGCCTCATGGCTGACAAGGGCTGATTCCACTTCAGCGGTTCCGAGCCTGTGTCCCGAGACATTGATAACGTCATCTATCCTTCCCATAAGCCAGTAGTCTCCGTCTTTATCAATCCGGGCGCCGTCGCCTGTGAGATACTTGCCTGCAAATTTTGAAAAATAAATTTCTTTCACCCGCTTTTGTTCAGGATCTCCGTAAGTGCCGCGTATCATTCCAGGCCAGGGTTTCTCAATAACGAGATAGCCGCCTTCATCAACTGCTGCGGGCGAGCCGTCTTCTTTTAAAATCTTCGGCACCACGCCTGGAAACGGCCTGCATGCAGAACCTGGCTTTAATGTCATGGCTCCGGGCAGCGGGGTAATCAGTATCCCTCCGGTTTCTGTCTGCCACCACGTATCAACTATTGGAAGTTTTCCTTTTCCAACATTATTGTGATACCACATCCAGGCCTCGGGGTTGATAGGTTCACCGACTGAACCCAGCACCCTGAGAGATGAAAGGTCATATTTATGCACCCAGGTTTCACCTTCCTTCATCAAGGCCCTGATAGCCGTAGGCGCTGTATAGAAAATATTTACTTTATGTTTGTCACAGATCGCCCAGAACCTTCCGGCATCAGGATATGTCGGGATACCTTCAAACATAAGGCTTGTAGCGCCGTTTGAAAGAGGGCCGTAAATGATATAACTATGTCCTGTCACCCAGCCTATGTCTGCGGTGCAGAAATGAATGTCTTCATCGTGATAATCAAATATCCACCTGAAGGTAAGGTTTGTGAACAGGAGATAACCGCCTGTTGTATGTAGAACACCCTTGGGCTTTCCCGTTGAACCTGACGTATAGAGTATAAACAGGGCATCTTCTGCATCCATTTGTTCCGGTTCGCAATAGTTTGCAATATCAGCGGCATTGATCTCATCATGCCACCATAAGTCCCTTCCCGGAGTCATGTCTATCCCATCGGTCCTTCTCACAACAATCATCTTCCCTACAGTCGGGCATTCTGCCAAGGCTGTATCTGCATTCGTCTTGAGCGCAACCTGCCTGCCGCCTCTAACACCCCTGTCGGCAGTAATTACAAGCTTTGCCTTGCAGTCCTGTATACGGTCCCTCAAAGCAGTAGCGCTGAATCCGCCAAACACTATGCTGTGAATTGCGCCTATCCTCGCACATGCCAGCATAGATATGGCCAGCTCCGGTATCATCGGAAGATAAATAGTTACCCTGTCTCCTTTGCTCACTCCGTGTTTTTTCAGAACGTTGGCGAATCTGTTCACTTCATAATAAAGCTGCTGATACGTATATGTTTTATAGCTGCCATCATCAGATTCCCAGATTATCGCAGCCTTATTCCTCGTAGATGTGTTGACATGCCTGTCAAGGCAGTTAACCGAGGCATTGAGTTTTCCACCCTGAAACCATTTTATTTCAGGCTTCTCAAAATTATATTCAAGTACCTTATCCCACTTCTTATGCCAGGTCAGGTTTTCTTCAGCCATCTCAGCCCAAAACTCTTCGGGATTTTCAACAGATCTCCTGTATATCTCTTCATATTCCTCCATACTCTTGATGTGAGCTCTGATGCTGAACGCTACTGATGGTGGAAAGGTCCTTTCTTCAGCCATCAGGACTTCAATTTTTTGTGCATCGGCCATTTGTGCCTCCCGTTTATATGAATATTATTTAACCTGAAATGCCTGGTCTGAGACTAATAACGTATTATAATTATCAGCGCCACTAAAAAAAAGTATATATTGATACCCTTTCTTGCTGAAGTCCTTGACAGGAGAAAAACGGGAAGGAGCAATACAAAATAAATATTACTTCTGCGTCACCAGCAATCTCTTGACCGTCTTTGGCAGAGGTAATAACACGAGGTCCTGTCTGCATATTTCAGGTTTATATGATTCGTAATCGAGAATACCCAGCCTCTTCTCAAGTAACTGTGATGCATACGAAAGAATATAACATGCTATCCAGAACCCTATTGCCATACAGATATACGCCGCATAAATCCTGTTGGGCTGACGCTGGCTGATGATTACACCTGTGCGTGTGAGGTCCACGATGCCGACTATATAAACAATCGAGGTGCTTTTAAAAAGAGAATTAAAAAAACTGACAAACGAGGGCAGCATCTTCTTGAAGGCCTGAGGCAATATGACGAGCTTTATGGCCTGATACCGCGTCATTCCGGTTGACAGCGCTGCCTCCATCTGTCCCATTGGGACCGCTAATATGCCCGCCCTCACTATTTCCGCCTGATAAGCGGATGCGTATACAGAAAGAGATATGACTGCACACCAGAAGAGAGGCATCTTGGCTCCTACAACCGGCAGAAAAAAATAAAACCAGAAGATAATAAGAAGCAGCGGCGTTGATCTGATGACATCAACATAAAGACCGCAGGGATGCCGCAAGTAGCTCCTGCATGACGTCCTCCCCAGCCCAAACAGTATGCCGAAAAACAAACCGATTGTAATGGAGAGCACTGCAAGAACAATATTTAAAGTCAACCCTGTCATCGGACCTTTTGGAAAGGCGCCTATCAGATAAAATTTCCAGTTTGCAAGCTGTTCCAGAAGGAATTCCATTTAGCTCCTCATTTGCGTAATGCTTGTAACGTCAATTTTCAACCACCTCTCAAGACGTATCATGATGACTGCCAGAGTGAGAGATATACCAATATAGAAAATTGTTGCGAGAAAGGTGGCCTCGAGTCCGCGGAACGTAATTGATTCAATCTGCTGGGTGGCCCAGGTAAGCTCGGGCGCAGCTATTGCCATACAAAGAGAACTGTTTTTGAAATTATGGATCATCCTGGTCCCCAGAGGAGGAAGTATGGCCCTGAACGCCATAGGTAAAATTATGTATTGTATCTGCTGAAACCTGTTGAGGCCTGTAGAGACTGCAGCTTCTATATGGCCTCTCGACACACTTAGAATTCCGGTCCTGACAATATCAGAGACATAAGCAGAATTATCAACAGTAAGCCCGAGGATACCGGCTATGACCGAATAATAAATATACTGATTCAGAATATCTGTCAGACCGGAAGGTAACATTTGAGGGAAAATGAAATAAAAAAATAAAATCCAGAAGAGTCCCGGGATATTTCTCACAATCTCAACATATAATTTGGCAGGTATGCTTAAAAATTTAAATCTTGAGGTCCTCATGATGGCAAGCGTTGTGCCAACAACAAGTGATAACACAGATGTCACAGCAGCTATCAGGAAGGTGAGCTTTACTCCGGTAATCAGCCATCCAAGAAAAGGTTCTCTAAAGGGGATGCTCCAGTCAAAGTCATATCTTAAATTGAGAAACTTCATGCTCCATAAATATTACCCCGTCAGCATCTTTAAAAGCAATCCAACAAGTAGGGCGGGTATAAAACCCGCCCTGTCCGTGAGAAACACATTGATGGATCTGGCTTTGAGCGGATTATTTTACTGATAAGTAAAGACAGGATGTCTTTACAGGCAAAATTCTCGGAGACGGGCAGGAAGCCCGTCGAGAATGAGACGAAAAGACAGACCATTCAGTGTGTTTATGGGTTAATCAGGCCATACATAAAGCATGTCGCCGAATGTATCCTTCGGAAGACGCGGTCTTGCGTTTATTGGAAGAGGGGAAATCCCCTTTGAACCAAACCATTTCTGATAAATCTTTTCATAGGTGCCGTCCTTAAGCATATCCTGAAGGATGAAGCTTATCTTGTCTCTCCAATCGCTTTCGTTTTCAGGCACGCCAATGCCGTAAAGTCCGGGACTCCAGATAGCTCCACCCACTGCCTCATATTTTTCACCGAGGCTGCCTGCAACCGAAGCCATAATCTGTGCATCTTGTGAATAAGCGTCAATCTTTCCCTGTTTCAAAGCCAGGAAACCTTCAGCGCTGTTCTGAAATGAAAGCATCTCTGGTTTTTTGTTTGTATATTTTGTAATTTCCTGTGGAGCTGCGATAAAGGCGTTTGAGCCCTGATCCACGCCTATCTTCTTGCTGCCGAGGTCTTTAATAGATTTGATCTTGCCTTTCTTGGCATAAAATATCTTGCCGGTCCAGAAATAGGGCGGCTCCGCATAATCCATCTGCTCCTCCCGGCTTCTGGTCTGGCTTATGTTTGCAAGTGAAATATCAATTGATCTGTTTGCAAGAAATGCTATCCTTGTCTTGTTATCCACCAATACTCTCTCGATTTTCACTCCGAGCTTTTTCGCTATCTCTGTTCCGAGATCAACGTCAAAACCGGTCCATTCGCCGCTTTTTTCATCAATGTAGTTCATGGGTGGGGTGGTATTGCCGTGCCCGATGCGCACTACTCCTCTCTTTGTGACCTCATCGAGCAAACTCTCTGCTGATGCGTAAGCGACAAAAGACATAAGGAACAACGCCGCCAGCATTAATACTGCTGTGCTTCTTTTCATCTTTTCTTCTCCTTTCGATTTAGTTGTTAGTTTTTTTAGTTGTCAGTTGTTAGTCTAAAAACTAAAACCGACATGGCGTTATCTTTAAGCAAGGTTTATGCCAATAAACCGTGTTGAATTTTATGGGAAAAATAATTAGATGCGCAATAAAAGTTGTGCAAAAACTGAGCATGATGTTCATTCTTTACGCAGATTGCCACCGTAGTCTGCAAGCATTTTCTCTCTCAGGGTATTTCTTGAAATGCCGAGGAGTTTTGCGGCAAGGGCCTGATTGCCCCTAGTCAGTTCAAGGGCCCTCTTTACCAGAAGGTGCTCGAATCGTGAAACAGCTTTTTTATAAATGTCTTCTCCGCCTCTGCGCAGGATCTCATTTACAGCATCGGCTAACGCCTTATCAATATCCATTTCAGCTCTGCCAATCAGCCCTGTCTGTGACAGCCCTTCGCGGTCTTTTGTTGAAAGATACTTCCCTGCACATAAAACCATTCCTCTCAGGATAACGCTCTGAAGCTCCCGCACATTGCCGGGCCAGTCATATTTTTTAAAGTCATCCAGTATTTCAGGTGAGAGACCTTTGACTTCTTTTCCAAACTCCCGGTTAAATTTTCGGATGAAATAATTGACAAGGTCTTCAATATCTTCCTTTCTCTCCCTGAGCGGCGGCACGTGGATGCTGACAACATTTAAGCGCCAGTAAAGGTCCTCTCTGAATTCTCCTGTGCTGATCAACGATTCAAGATTTTTGTTTGTTGCCGCAATAATTCTGACATCTGTATTTATCATTTCACTTCCACCGAGACGCTGAAAAGATCCGTCCTGCAGAACCCTGAGCATCTTGGCCTGAAGAGTAAGCGGCATATCACCGATCTCATCGAGGAACATGGTGCCTTTGTCGCACTGTTCAAATTTCCCTATCTTTCTCGTATCAGCCCCTGTAAAAGAGCCTCTCTCGTGTCCAAAGAGTTCGCTTTCAAGAAGAGTCTCCGGAATCGCTGCACAATTAACAGGAAGAAACAGTTGGTTACTCCGCTTGCTGTACTGATGAACGGCCCTCGCAATCAACTCCTTCCCGGTGCCGGTCTCTCCGCGTAAAAGCACGGTGACATCGCTATCTGCAACCTGCCCGATTTTTTTAAAAATCTCAAGCATGGCAGCGCTTCTGCCGATAATTGTATCACCTTCTTCTGCTTCCCCTTCAAAAGTAACGGGAGTATTCATTCTCCCCGCTGCAATGGCTTTTTCAATAAGGGCCATTAACTGAGCATTGTCAACCGGTTTTGTGATGTAATCGTAGGCCCCGTACTTCATAGCTGTTATCGCTTTTTCAGAGGCGCTGAAGGCAGTCATTATTATTACGACAAGAGATGGATGCATTGACTTCAATCTTTTGAGAGTCTCAAGTCCGTCCATCCCGGGCATGTTGATGTCCATGATGACAAGGTCAGGGCACACTCTCTCTGCTGCCTCTACAGCTGCCTCACCGCTTGAGGCTGTGATGACTTCGTAATCGTATCTGCCAAGAAGTTTTCTGAATGAATGAAGTATGCCAGCTTCGTCGTCAACTACAAGAATTTTGTCCATTTTTTATTAATCTCCCCTCGGCAGTCTTACGGTAAACACCGTCCCTGCCCCCTCACTGCTGTTGAAAAATACCTTGCCTCCGTGAGATTTTACAATATTATATACGATTGACAGGCCCAGGCCAGTGCCGTCTTCCTTCGTTGTAAAAAACGGATCAAATACTTTCGAGCGTATATCGGATGGTATGCCAGCGCCCTTATCCCTGATAACTACCTCAATAAATTTGTCATCCGTTTTGCCTGACATCCAGATATCGCCGCCGCCAGGCATAGCCTGAACAGCATTCAGGATGAGGTTCAGGAATACGTGTTCAAGGAGCGCGCGGTCACCTTTAACTTCAGGCAGGTTCTCAAGCATATCCTTGTGCACCACTATGTCATGCCTGCAAATGTCAAAAGCTGCAAGCGACAGCGCCTTTTCTGTAAGAGCATTTATATTGATATCCGCAATTTCAAAGTCCTTCTGTTTTGCAAAGCCAAGAAATTTTGTTATGATGGCGTCAATCTTCTCTATCTCCCTGTTGATAATCTTCGCATCCTCTCTTGTCATATCCGGCTGCTCTTTAAAGGCCTGAAACAGCATTTTAAGCGTAGTCAGTGGGTTTTTCAATTCATGTGCAAGCCCTGCTGAAATCTGCCCTATGGTTGACAGTTTTTCAGCCTGCAATAAATGAGTGTAAGTATATGTCTCTTCCATTTTCTCGTTGACGTTTTTTAACTCCATAGACAGTCTGTTAAAGTTGCGGGCAAGATAACCTATTTCATCACCGTAGGGGACATCTACACGCTTGCCGAACTCCCCCCTGCCAAGCACCTTTGTAAACTCAATAAATTTATTCAGAGGCTTTGTAAGCAGACGGCTGAAGATAAACGATGCAATCACACCTGAAAGTGTTACAAGCATAATGATGGGCACAGTTATTTTTCGTACCTGCATAACCGTTTGTCTAAGGTTATCCTCTCTAATTCCCAGATGAAGTTCTGATTTTGTACCATTGGAAACCTTTACCCCGACATCTCTGATATATCCTTTCTCGGTGTCGAGAAGCTGGATATTTCTTGACTTGTTGTTCACAGGATTCCATGAAAGTATATCCGGCGGGATTTCCTTTCCGAACGTATGCGCAGCAATTATGCCTCCCTCATTTGTAACAAAGATATACTCTATATCATTTTCTTTTTTGAGTACTTCATTGAGGGCTTTCTTTGTCTCAGAATAATCTTTTAGCAACATATGATTGGCAACCCTGTCAGCGAGATTGCCGGCAATGGAAGTTCCCCTTTTCTCAAGCTCGTCTCTGAAAGCATTGATAATAACGCCTCTGATTGACAGTAATGTGAAAAAGACCACGTTGACGGCAATTGCGGTTGTAAGGAAAATTATTTTTGTTCTGAGTTTCATTCCTTCAGCAACCCATATCCTTTGCAAGCACCCTCAACTTCTCTATCTCAAGTTCGTCAACTTCTATGAAGCCCGGCAGCATTTTTGTCTTATCCCAGTCCTGGAGCATATCTTTATGCTTTCCCTCTGGTTTAAATGCAAGCAGTGCGGCCCTGACAGCTTCAACTGTCCTGCTGTCAACCAGGCTGTTGTAAGCTATGATAATACCCGGATATGGCTCTGAAGTTCCTTTTTTATTAACACCTCTTACGAGATATCTGATTCCGTACCTGGACTCGCCTATTATGTAATTAAGCGTGCCGATTGCAGCAAAGTGAGTGACGCCTCTGCCGAGGTCTTCTATTGTATCCTTATGTGTATTGGAGAATTTTATGCGGAAACGCCGGCCCGTGGCGCCTTCAAGATATTTAAGCAGTGGAATATAAACCTTCTCATCCTCTTCTTTGGCCCCAGGCCTGAGGCCTAAACCAAACCAGACAGTGTCCTGTGGAGGATATTCAGTTTCCTCTACCTTATCAAGGTTTTTTTTAGTAAGGTTAACCTTTTTTGCTTCTTCCTTCTTTGTACAGCCCGGCAACATAAGGAAAAGGAACATCAAGAAAATTATGACACGCCTGAGCGACAAGGTAGTAAGCATTAGAGACATTATAGGAAGTTATGATAAAGCAGGTCAATATGGCTTCAAGTTCATGCTGGGTTAATAAAAGAGGGAAGAAGCATTTTGCTTCTTCCCTCTTTTAGAAAATAAAATCTATTAATTATTGCCTACACCTTTTGTATCTTCCAAAACTGCCTCAAACCTAATATGGCTCCGCCGATGATAAAAAGGATCGTGCTCACCGGCTCGGGAAGAGTCGTAGGAATCTCGCCATCTGCGCCTGAGCCTCCAAAAGACTCTGTCTCACCGAATGCATACTGGGGCGCTGTATTGGATGTTGCAAAAAGTACCGGCGAATACTTATTTGTTTGTATGTGGTTAGAGCTGAGGCCCCAGCTCCAGCCTAAAATCCAGCAGTCTGCCCCTGCAGAGGGACATGCGCCTGCGGTATTTATTATCTCCACAGGGTCCTTTGCTACACCGGAATCACTGACAAGGCTTATATTTGATACGCTGACTGTAGAGGATGGCTGGCCATCTCCCAACCCTGTTACTGTACTGATATAATCATCACCTGGAAATGACGGGTCCGGATTTGAGAGGCTCCAGTTAGCAGCACTGATCTGCCCCGTGCCGTCATTGAAAACAATGTTGTCAAAATATCCTCCGGATGTAAAAGCAGAATGGTATCTTACATCGAATTTATAGACCGGATCATCACTTAAGGCATTTGTGTCCGGATCTTTGTTAACTATCTGGTACATATAGATGTATTGTGCACTGGTATCAAGCGTATTGTACTGATTCACCATGCTGCTTACATTAGAAAAGAATGGATCGTCAGTCCAATTGCTGTCTACAGCCTGATAAACAGAGAAGTTGACTATCGCATCACAATATGCACAATCGCTCATCTGGGTCCATCCGGAAAAACCATCAATCAGGCCAGCAACGGCTGAAGATGTTGCAACAAATAGAACTGAAAACATTATCAAGACCGCACATAAACCAAGAACCTTTTTCATATTTAATCTCCCGTAATATAAAATGTAAATTTCTTAATTCATTAAGTAACCTAGTGTAGTGTCAGCTAAATATCTTTACAGCTTTGTCATTCCGAGCGAAGCGAGGAATCTCGTAGTGAGATTGCTTCGGGACTTCGTCCCTCGCAATGACAATGCTCTGAAATACTTTTTCAGCAGCCTGTTGAATATTATGTTGTCTATAAAGCAATATTTATACCTTGAACCAAGCAATTCATTATCTTCTGATAAATCAATATGTTATAAAATGCTTTCTTATCAGGCAAGAAATAAAGGGGTGCAAGATATTCGTCATTATTTATCATAAAGTTATACAACATATTAAAATAATTCATTTTTTCGACATATAGAGAAATAGCCAGTAATGCAAATTATCTTGCACCCCTTTATGATGGAAATTATATCCGCTTTTTCGTATTCTTCAGTCTGCTGTTCAATGCCTGACGTGTGATGCCAAGAAGCGAGGCTGCGATTCCCTGATTGCCATTAGAGCGTTTCAAGGCCTCGGAAATCATAAATTCTTCAATCTCTCTCAGCGTAGGAAACCGACCGGAGATGTCCGGCATGGAAGTTGATCCGGAATTTGAAATTGAAATATCCGGCTGAGTATATTTCTCCTGCTTGCTGAAATATTCTTTAATGCATCCTAATGACAGGACTCCTGAGCCATGCTTTGCAACAGCATCAAAGATTACTGCCTTCAGTTCGCGTATGTTGCCGGGGTAATGATAACTGGAAAGCAAAGGTATGAGTTCATTTGGAGGAGTAGGTTTTTTCTTTTTCAGTGATTGCGCTGAAAGCTCCAGAAAATAATCTGCAAGCATCGCCAGGTCTTCCAGTCGTTCCCTGAGAGGGGGAATGTGAACCTGCACAGTGTTTAACCGGTAATATAAATCTTCCCTTAAGTTACCTTCCGACACCAGTTTATTGATATCACGATTAGTAGCCGCAATAATACGTGCATCACTCTTTTCCGGCAAGTCAGAGCCGAGGGGATAATAAGTGCCATCTTCAATCAAACGCAGGAGTTTAATCTGAGACTTTATATTTAAATCCGCAAACTCATCAAGAAAGAGCGTACCGCCAGAAGCCCTGACTATAAGACCGTCCCGGTCTTTGTCCGCTCCTGTATATGCGCCCTTTTTATGGCCGAACAAGGTATCTGAAAAAATGGTGTCATCAAGTCCCGCTGCGTTAACAGCTACGAAAGCGCCTTTCATTCCGCTGATCTCGTAAATGGCCCTTGAAACAAGTTCCTTGCCAACTCCTGTTTCTCCGGTAACAAGGACCGGTTCCCGGGATTTTGAGATTGTCTCAATATAATGAAAGACCGCCCTCATCTTTTTGCTCTGTGTAAGGATAGATGAAAAGGCCTGCTCATATTCCAGCTTATCAGTGAGAAGATGTTGTCTCAGGGATAAAATGTGTTCTCTCAGAGATGTTATCTCTTCACGCAGGGAATTCAATTCCAGGGCCTTCTTTACACTGGATATGAAGCGGTTGTCTTCAACCGGTTTTACGAGATAATCGAGGGCCCCTTTTTTCATACACTCTACAGCACTCTCAACATCATTCGCTGCAGTTACTATGATAACTGCAATATGCGGAAACTCAGATTTAATTTCTTTGAGCAAGGCAAAACCAGGGATATGCGGCATGTTCAGGTCCAGAACAACTGCTGCTACATCTTCTTTGGCAAGCAACGGCAGGACCTTTCTGCTATCATTAACAGCCAGAATATTTTCAATCCCTTCGGTAAGAAGCATGGCCCTGTAACCAAGTAATATCTGCTGTTCGTCATCAACTAACAAGACTGGTGATGAATAATTGGTAATTGGCAATGGGTGACAGGTTATGGGTGATGGGTTATTTCTTTTCATTACAGCACCGTGTATCCTGCACCGGCAATTTAATGCAAACTGTAGTTCCCTTCCCGACTTTTGACTGAAACGTCAGAGAACCATTGTGCTCTTTTATGATTGTATGGGAAATAGAAAGGCCCAGCCCGGTGCCACCATTAGCAGATTTAGTGGTAAAAAAAGGCTCCGTAATCCGTTCCATAATATCATCAGACATGCCGATTCCGTCGTCTCTGACTTTAATTACAACATGCCTTGATTGTCTATCGTAAGACGTTGATACTTTAATACCGGATTTTTTATCAGACAAAGCCTGAAGGGCATTCATGATTATATTTATGACTACCTGTTCCAGTTTTTGCGCGTTACCCTTTATCAAAGGCATATCGTCACAGCAATTGACATAAAATTTATCAGTAATTTTTTTTATCTGATTATTTAGAATGGACCTGGAAGTCATAACAACATTGTTGACGTTGACATCCTCGTTCATACAGGTTATTTCAGGCCGTGCAAAATTTCTTAAATTCTCAACAAATTTTTTGATTCTCAGAGAACCTTCATTTATTCCATCCATAAGTTCAGGCACAAGTGTCTGTAATTTGGGAAAGGATATGCCCGCCAGTTTAAAATTCCCTTTATCATGATGATATTGCCCGAGGATCTTAAGCGCATCCTGCCAGATCCTGTTTAACGTCTGGGCATTGTGACGGATAAAACTGTTGGGATTATTAATCTCATGCGCAACCCCTGATACGAGCGCGCCAAGCGAGGTCATTTTATTGGTATGAATCAGTTGCGACTGAATGCGTCTTGATTCCTCTTCTATGCGCACTCCGGCAGTAATATCTCTGGTAACCTCTATGACGTTCTTTACTTTTCCGGAGCCGTCTATAATGGGAAAGGCCCTTTTGTCCAGTATCCTGCCTTCTGAATTTAAAACCCTCGCCGCTTCTTCCCTGCCCGATTTAAAACTCTCATCCACAGGACAGCTTTTGCAGAGCGTTGGAATATTACAGCACAGTTTATAGCAATATTTTCCAATAATCTCGTCAGCGCTTTTTCTGACTTTAAACGCAAAGGCCTTGTTAGCCCATAAAACTACCATATCGCGGTTCAGGAGAATTATGTCATCAGGTATGGCGTCAAGCAGGGCATTGAATTCCTGCGAAAGCCTTTGATAGCGTTTCTCGCTCTCAATCAGCTCTCTCTCGGCACGACTGGGGGGTTTTCTGCTTTGCGATTTTGTTTTCTGCTTTTTCTTATTCTCTGCATCCATAAGATGATACCGCTTTTTATGGGCCCTTTTCCCGGATTCTGTTCAAGTGACATGAGGCAAGACAGCAAAATTGACTTGCTTAAAAAATAACATAACATATTTATTTTTATCAATTTATTTTAGTCCAGGTCCATATTATTTCTGTTATACTTTTACATGCCGCTTAACCTCTCCATCTTTCATGACGCCCTTGACGCCTTTGAGGGAAAAAAGGCGGACACCTTCACATCATTGACAGGCTCTTCAGGCGCTCTGTTTTTCTCACTGTTTAAGGGGACCTGCCTGCTCCTTTGTTCTTCAGAAGATTCAGCGGCTGAATTTTATTCAAACGCACTCTTCTGGTCAAAATTATTGCAGGTTGAGACCCCGGTTCTTATTCCGGCGAAGGATAATCCGTTACGATCCAGAAATCTTCTCAATCTGTACACCCTGAACAAGGGGAAGTTTATTACCTCTGTTGACGCAATGGTTTCGCCCTTATGGAAGATAGAAGAGTTCCCTGTGTTCACTATCACAAAAGGGCTTATTATTGAACGGGATGTGATTGTTCAAAACCTTCAAAGGCAGGGATACCACATCGTCCCGGTTGTTACCGGAGAAGGCGAGATGAGCATACGCGGCGGCATCCTTGACATATACCCGCCCGATGAAGAGAATCCTGTGCGCATAGAATTTTTTGACGATGAGATTGAATCTCTCAGGTTCTTTGATATTGATACCCAACTGTCTTTGAAAGAAATAAATGACATACATATATGCCCGGCAACCGAGCCGGAGGATGGGCCTAATCTCCTTGAATTATTACCTGACAGCATACTTATATTAAATGAGGCTGATGATATAAGAAGGCATTGGCCAAACCCCACCCTTCCTCAGGAACAAAAAATCCTTTCCTTCACCTCCCTTCCATTGCAAGACAGCGGTTTCTGCTTCCCCATTAACAGCGTGGCAGGACTCGGCCTTTTACCGGAGGAAAGGAGCACCGTAGACGATTTCATCAGCAAGACGCTTGAACTCAGAAAACAATATTTCATCTTGATAGCCTGCTCCTCGGAAGGACAGGCCCGGAGATTAAAGGAATTGTTCTTTGATCATGATTCAGACGTTCCCATTCTCAGCAGTAACGCAGTTATCAAAGATACACGCAGCCCTGTAATATGCATCGGTGAACTGAGCAGAGGCTTTATCTGTCAGGATATTATAGTGCTTGCCGAGAGAGATATTTTCGGGCAAAGGCCTTCTTTTAAACCTGCAAGAAAATCCAGAATCTCTACCCTTATTTCTTCAATAGAGGATTTCAAAGAAGGGGATTATCTGGTTCATGCCGAGCATGGAATTGGCAGATTTCTGGGACTTAGAAAACAGAAAATCGAAGATCATGAAGGAGACTTCATAGCCATAGAGTATCTTGAAGGTGCAAGACTCTATGTCCCGCTTGAGCACATCAATCTTGTTCAAAAATATCATGCCCCTGAAAGCATCAGGCCGAAAGTGGACCGGCTCGGAGGAAAGACCTGGGAAAGAACAAAACAGAAGGTACGGCAGAAAATAAAGGACATGGCTGAACGGTTGCTGGCTATTTACGCAAAACGCTCAACAGCCACGGGACATCCATTCTCAGAGGACACGGAACTGCACAAAGAGTTTGATGGTTTCTTTCCCTATGAAGAAACCCCGGATCAATTGACTTCGATCAATGAAATTAAACACGATATGGAAAATTCCGTACCAATGGACCGGCTATTATGCGGCGATGTCGGTTACGGTAAGACAGAGGTGGTGATGCGCGCATGCTTCAAAGCTGCTTATGATTCAAAGCAGGCCGCCGTGCTTGTGCCGACAACGATTCTCGCGGAACAGCATTACGAAACCTTTACCGCCCGCTTCTCTGCCTTTCCTATAAAGATTGATTATCTCAGCCGGTTTAAAAGCAAAGCTGAGCAGAAACTAACCCTCAAGGCGCTTGCTGAAGGAAATATTGATATCATTATTGGAACGCATCGTTTGTTAGCAAAAGACGTGAGCTTCTTTAACCTCGGCCTTCTGGTTATTGATGAAGAGCATAAATTCGGCGTGGCTCACAAGGAAAAATTAAAAGCGATCAAGGAGAATGTTGATGTGCTGACCCTGTCTGCAACGCCTATTCCAAGAACGCTCCATATGGCGCTTTCAGGCATCAGAGGAATGAGCGTCATCGAGACCCCGCCGGAAGACAGGCTTGCAGTAAAAAGCCTTGTCTCACGGTTTAATCCTGCAACCATCAAAGAGGCTCTTCAGAAAGAACTCGACAGAGGCGGACAGGCCTTCTTTGTTCACAATCGTATTCATGATATCTACAAGATTGGGAACTTCCTGAGAGAACTGGTTCCCGATGCAAAGCTCGGTGTGGCCCACGGCCAGATGAACGAGAAAGAACTTGAGCATGTGATGAGGGCTTTTTTTCACAAAGAAATAAACATTCTTGTTTCAACAGCCATTATCGGTTCGGGGCTTGATATACCCTCTGCCAATACAATCATTATTAACAGGGCTGACCGGTTCGGGCTTGCAGATTTGTACCAGTTAAGAGGAAGGGTGGGGCGTTCCAGTGTAAAAGCATATGCCTACTTCCTGATCCCAGGAGAAGACATCCTCACAGAAGATGCAAGGAAAAAACTTCAGGC
Organism: Nitrospira japonica; assembly: GCA_020723105.1. Classification (GTDB taxonomy): domain Bacteria; phylum Nitrospirota; class Thermodesulfovibrionia; order UBA6902; family UBA6902; genus SURF-23. Next base: position 15,470 of record DYJL01000022.1, read on the forward strand.
CATTCAGGAACTTGGATATCTTGGCGCCGGCTTCCGTCTTGCATTGAAAGACCTTGAAATCAGGGGTGCGGGAAATCTGCTTGGCGGTGAACAGTCCGGGCACATTGAGGCTGTTGGTTTTGATATGTACATGGAGATGCTTGAAACAGCAGTCGCAGAATTAAAGGGAGAAAAAATAGAGCCCAGGACCGAGCCCGTTATTGATCTGAAGATTATGGCTGTAATCCCTGAAGAATATATTGAAGACCCTGACCTGAGATTAAGCATCTACAGAAAGATTGCCTCTGCCAAAGACATCAAAGCTCTCGAAAGGCTGCATGAAGAGTTGAAAGACAGGTTTGGGCCTCTGCCGGAAAAAACAAAGAGGCTTCTTGAAATTATGGAATTGAAAGTGCTGGCAAAAAAGTTCGGCATCACCAGAATACAAAATGCGTTCGGCAGGATACAGGTTGTCTTTGCCCCTGACAGTCCGGTTCCCTCAGAAAAAATATTTTCCCTCTACAACACCAGAAAAAAGATGCTCAAATTCCTCCTCGAAGGCGGAGTGGAACTGGATATGAGAGGCAAACCGTGGGGCGATATTTTTAAAGAATTAAAGAGAGTGGTTGAAGAACTGGAAGGAGAGAAAGCTTGACAGCGCCTCTTACCGAGTTATAAAGTTAAAGGTCTCTCAACTAAACTTTTTTCATAACGTCGGAGCAAGGATGGATAAAAAACATCTTTAATGCGATAAGTTTTTGAATGTTGAATTTTAAATCTTGAATTTATGGAATGTATTTCTTCTGTTTTCATTAAGGTATCGCGAAAAAGGTGTCGTATAGAAATTCTTCCACAGTCTCCCATGTCTGCAACCATTGCAACAGGGTTCACCATGAATTATGTGGGCTAAACTTTTTAAGAAAGGTGATTTAAATGAATAAGAAAATGCTTGAACAGACCCTTGTGCTCATCAAACCGGATGCACTCAAAAACTCATTGACAGGCTATATACTTTCACAACTGTCAGAATTTCATACCGGCCTGCGTTTTGCTGCAACAAAGATTGTCCATGTCAGTAAAATGCTTGCTGAGGAGCATTATGCCGAACATAAGGGAAAGGTTTTTTTCCCTTCTCTGCTGGAATATATTATGGGGAATTTACATTATCCCGAGCAGCCGGAGAAACACAGAGTAATTGCGATTGTGTATCAAGGGCCTGATGCCGTAAAAAAGATGCGTGACATTGTGGGCCCGACAAATCCGCACATTGCCCGGGAGCAAAAGCCCGGATGTATCAGGGCGCTTGGGACGGTAGTTCCAATAAAGGATGCTGCGGGAAATGTAGTCGGTGAGCGTATGGACAATCTCATTCACGCCTCTGCCAATGATAGTGATGCAGAAAGGGAAATTAAACTATGGTTTAAGCCCAATGATATTCCGCCCTTTATGCATGCCTATCCAACTGAGGCGAGCAAAGAATACTACTATATGAAAGACCACAAACTTTCCATGAAAGAAGAACCAGGCAGCCTCTGTTTTATTGTGCCCGGGGAGACGGTCTGGAAGTCCGATCTCGAGACTTTGCGCCTGCTGCAACAGGGCAGTTCAGCGCCTTGCACTCTTGAAACAGTGGTGGCCAAATATTTCATTAACGAGAAGCAGATGGGGTAATAACGGGCAAAGATGACTGAAAAAGCTCTATCAGCAACACCTTTGATTACTTGTGGATACTGCGTTCAGCAGTATAATTTTATACAGGAAATTTGATATATGATTTTAAAAATCCTGTTGCTTTATAGAGGTTTTGAAGGCGTCTTTGCCCGCTTATGTGGTTGAATATATTTTTTAATTCTATATCGCCAGCTTTTTGACAAGTTTCCTTACTGCTGCACATGATTCTCTGAACATAGCCTTTTCTTCTCTGGTGAGCTTTATTTCCACTATCTCCTCAACACCCTCTTTGCCGAGTACGACAGGCACCCCGACGTAGAGGTCTTTTACTCCGTATTCTCCGTTCAGATATGCAGCGCTTGGCAGCAGTCTTTTCTCATCATGAAGTATGGATTTTATCATCTGAAATGTTGCAGCAGCCGGAGCATAATAGGCGCTTCCTGACTTAAGCAGGCTGACTATCTCGGCTCCTCCGCTTCGGGTCCGCTGTATTAATGCATTAATTGTTTTTTTCTTCATTAATTCACTTACCGGAATTCCTTTGACTGTAGTGAATCTCGGCATAGGGACCATCTGATCGCCGTGGCCTCCAAGCAGCATCGTCTCTATGTCTTCAGGCGATACATTTAATTCCCAGGCAAGAAATGTCCTGAAACGTGCTGCATCAAGAATCCCCCCCATTCCCATAACCCGCTTATCTGAAAACCCTGTTGTCTTCCAGGCCAACTGTGCCATTGCATCCATTGGGTTGGTCACAACAATAATGATGGCTTTAGGGGAGGTTTTTGCAATTGCTGCAGATGCAGCTTTAACAACACCTGCATTTGCATGAAGAAGGTCATCACGTGACATGTTGGGTTTTCGCGGGAAGCCTGCAGTGATTACTACAATGTCGGAGTTTTTTGTATCAGAATAACTATTCGTCCCTTTTATACAAGCAGCAGAACCCCAAAGCGGACAGGCCTCTGCAATATCAAGCGCCTTACCCTGAGGGATTCCTTCCGCAATATCGAAAAGAACGACGTCAGCGATACCTTCTTTTGCAATCAACTGTGCTGTAGAGGCGCCGACATTTCCTGCACCTATGATGGTTATTTTCTTTCGCATAATAATATGTTATTAATCATCAAACATCTAAAAATTTATTAAGATCTTTTAACAGACATGGAAGCCTGTTTCAGAATTTCTATAAACGACAAACGGCATATTACATTTTTGCTTTATGGCAAGTATGCTCTCTCTTCCTTACCCTGACTACTAACTACTGTCTCATGAATAGTCTGGGATAGACATTATATCCAAGACATGTAATATTTCACAAGAGTTTGTTATCATAGAAACAATCAATGGAGGTACAAATGGCTATCAGTAAAGAACTGCTTGATATACTTGCATGTCCCAAGTGCAAGGGGGATATAAGGCTGAACGAATCAGGAAGCGGCCTTATTTGCGACAGGTGCAAACTCCTCTATCATATTAAAGACAATATACCTGTCATGCTTATAGACGAGGCGGAAAAAATAGAGGGCTAAACCTATTTAAATACCCTTTTGAAAATATAGTTCACGTTCTTCAGATAATAAGACAAATCAAAAAGCCTTTCTATTTCTTTTGAGGATAAATATTTCTTAATCTCATGGTCTTCTTTTAAGACCTCTTTAAAATCTTTTTTGCTGCTCCAGCTCTCCATAGCGCTTCTCTGAACACACTGATAAGCATTTTCCCTGCTCATCCCCTTCTCGATAAGCTTAAGCAGAACGCGCTGGGAATTGTACAGGCCGTAGCTTTTATTGATATTCTCAAGCATTCTTTCAGGATACACATGAAGCCCTTTCAGGATTCCTGTTAAACGTGCCAGCATGTAGTCAATAAGTATGGTGCTGTCCGGAATTATTATTCTCTCTACAGACGAATGACTGATGTCACGCTCATGCCATAAGGCAATGTTCTCCATCGCAGCCATAGCATTTGAGCGTATAACACGGGCCAACCCGCTCAGATTTTCACTGCCTATAGGGTTTCTTTTGTGCGGCATGGCGGATGAACCCTTCTGCCCTTTTTCAAACGGCTCCTCGGCCTCAAGCACTTCGGTCCGCTGAAGATGCCTGATCTCAACAGCGATCTTCTCAATGGTTGCTGCCGTAAGCGCAAGTGCGTTCATGAATTCCGCATGCCGGTCTCTCTGAATGATCTGCGTTGATACAGGAGCCGGCTTCAGACCAAGTTTATTACATACATGAGTTTCAATGGATGGAGGGATATTTGAGAATGTGCCGACAGGCCCTGAAAGCTGCCCGTAACTTATAGTTTCCCGCGCGGCCGCAATCCTGAGCAGGTTGCGCTTCATCTCCTCATACCAAAGCGCAAACAAGAGGCCGAATGTTGTGGGCTCTGCATGAATGCCGTGACTTCTTCCCATACGCAGGGTGGTTTTGTATTTCAGGGCCTTGGTTTTCAGAACCTTCAAAAGCTCTTTTACATCACTGATAATAATATCCGCTGCCTCTCTCATCTGTAAGGCAAGAGCTGTATCGAGAATGTCTGAGGATGTAAGCCCTTTGTGAATGAAACGGGAATCAGGCCCGACATATTCGGCAACAGAGGTTAAGAAAGCAATGACATCATGTTTAACTGTCTGCTCTATCTTGTCAATCCTTTTGATGTTGAAATTCGCTTTTCTCTTTATGACGGCAAGACTCTTCTTCGGGATCTCTCCGAGATTCGCCCACGCCTCGCACGCGGCAATCTCAACGTCAAGCCATTTCCGGAATTTGTTTTCCGGTTCCCAGATTTTTGCCATTACAGGTCTTGTATAACGCGGTATCATGATTACCTCACTTGAATAAAAAAATTAAATCAGAATTTGTGTAAATACTATATCACAAGGCATCCTTTTTATTGTTATGAAATTTGCATGGTGATCATGAGACAAAAAGCTTATTCAGATAGTCTTCTTAGTTGATATTATATGCGCAATCTTATCCAATATTCCGTTTATGAAGGGCGCTGAGTCTTCTGTGGAATATTTTTTGGCAATCTCGAGGGCTTCATTCATTACAACAGAAGGGGGGATATCTTTTCTGTATAACAGTTCATATGTGGCTGCGCGGAGGATGTTTCTGTCAATCACCGCCATTCTTTCGATCAACCAGTTTTCAGCGGCTTTTTTAATTGCTTCATCTATCTCTGTGATGTGCTTTCTCGTGCTTGAAACAATATCATGGGTGAATTCTTTTACATCTTCTTCCTCTTCATTGCCTTCCCAGAATTCGTTCCATGCAACTTCATCTAATTCATTGCTTGTAAGGTCCAACTGAAAGAGGATTTGCAATGCGTATTCTCTTGCCCGGCGCCGTTTCATAAATAAAGTTGAAAGTTGAAAGTTGAAAGTTGAAAGTTAAGAAATACAAGTGATAAATAAACCGGAAAGCCGTCAATTGCCCTAAAGCCAGATTTTTTACTCTTAACTCTTAACTCGTAACTCATAACTTTTTTAAGAGTTGCGCCATTTCAATGGCCACCATAGCAGCGTCCCAGCCTTTGTTGCCGCTTTTGGTGCCGGCACGTTCGACAGCCTGTTCTATGGTATCTGTAGTTAACACGCCAAAGGCTATCGGAATCCCTGTTTCCATAGAGGCTGTTGCAATCCCTTTGGCGGCCTCTGCTGCAACATAATCAAAATGCGGAGTAGCGCCACGAATAATTGTTCCAAGACAGATAAGAGCGTCATAAGATTTCTTGTCAGCGACCTTTTTGGCCACAAGCGGTATCTCAAAGGAACCGGGGACTTTTATGATGTCAATATTCTTTTCATTGGCGCCGTGCCTTATCAGTGCGTCCATAGCGCCGTCAAGAAGTTTACCGGTTATAAATTCATTAAAACGGCTTACGATTATGGCAAATTTAAGTCCTTCTGCCTGCAGTTCACCTTCAAAACGTTTCATGGTACCTCCTAAATTTGTAGAGGCGGGTTTGAAACCCGCCTCTACTTTAAAAATCAAACATTTTCAAGAATGTGTCCCAGTTTTTTCTTTTTAGCCTTGAGATATTTGATATTTTTTTCATGCGGTGCTGTCTCAACAGGAACCCGCTCAACTATGCGCAGGCCGTATCCCTCAAGGCCGATAAGTTTTTTGGGGTTATTCGTCATCAGGCGCATCCTGCGCACACCGAGATTGACGAGTATTTGTGCTCCAATGCCGTAATCTCTCAAGTCAGGTTTAAAACCAAGTTTTACATTCGCTTCTACTGTATCCAGTCCCTGATCCTGTAAGGCATAAGCTTTCAATTTATTTACAAGGCCGATCCCCCGGCCTTCCTGCTTCATGTAAAGGAGCACCCCTTTGCCCTCTTTCTTTATCATAGCCAGGGCCTTGTGCAATTGATCCCCGCAATCGCATCTCTTTGAAGCAAAGACATCGCCTGTAAGACATTCGGAATGCACCCTGACCAGCACGTCTTCATCAGGAGAGATATTGCCTTTGACAAGCGCTACATGGAGCGAATCATCTACCATATTGCCAAATGCAATGGCTGTAAACTCACCGCCATATGCAGTAGGTATTTTTGTTGTGGCAAGTCTTGTTACCAGGCACTCATTACGCATCCTGTACTGAATAAGGTCTTTGATAGTGACCATCTTTAACCCATGTTTGCGGGCAAACTTTGCAAGCTGAGGAACCCTCGCCATCGTGCCGTCATCATTCATTATTTCACAGATAACCCCGGCCGGACCAAGTCCTGCCAATCTTGCAAAATCAACAGAGCCTTCTGTCTGTCCTGCACGTTGCAGAACGCCTCCCGGCTGCGCCCTTAACGGAAAGATATGACCCGGACTCACTATGTCTTCAGGTTTTGCTTTTGGATTAATTGCAGTCCTGATTGTCTTGGCCCTGTCATGAGCTGAAATGCCGGTGGTAACACCCTTTCTCGCTTCGATTGAAATAGTAAAGGCCGTGCCGAATTTCGACATATTCATATCTGACATCATCGGCAGATTAAGGGCCTTCACTTTCTCAGGGGTCAACGACAGACAAATTAATCCCCTGCCGTATTTAGCCATGAAGTTTATTGCATCGGGTGTTATTTTGTCTGCAGCAATAGTGAGGTCCCCTTCGTTTTCCCGGTCTTCGTCATCAACAAGCACAATCATCTTGCCAGCTTTGATATCTTTAATGGCTTCGTCTATAGTGTTAAATTTGAATTTATGCATATATGCTCTCCAATGAAAATCAAAAAAAATAATCTCTGATTTTTTATTTAACCTGCAAACCCTTTCTCTTTCAGTAATTCCATAAGCCCCTTATCCGTATCTTTACTGCCCAGAAATTTTTCTACATATTTACCTATAATGTCGGCTTCAAGATTTACCTTGCCGCCAGGAACTTTGCCGTCAATGTTAGTAGCCTTAAGAGTATGCGGAATTATCGCCACACTGAAAGTCCTGTTATTAACCTCTACCACAGTCAGGCTTATTCCGTCAATCGCTATGGAGCCTTTCTTGACAATGTATTTCAAAACTTCTGAAGGCGCCTCAAAAGTAAAAAAGGTATATTCCCCTGCTGTTCTCCTGTCACTAATTGTGCCGACTCCGTCAACATGTCCGGTTACAAGATGTCCGCCAAGCCGGCCGGACAACGTCAGTGCACGCTCAAGATTCACCCGGTCTTTTGTCCGCAATTCACCAATAGTTGTACTGCGCAATGTCTCAGGCGAAATGTCAAAGGAAATATTTTTGCCGTGCTTTGTGACCGTAAGGCATACACCGTTGACGGAAACACTGTCGCCGAGCTGCACCGCAAATTCAAGTGACGGCATCAGAGACAATCTTATGCCATTTCCTGTTTTTTCAACAGAGGTAATAGTTCCAGTTGCCTCAATGAGCCCGGTAAACATATTTAATGAATCAGTCTTCCTATCCTGCTCCATCTGACTTTGGAGAGGAAATTGCCGTCGTTATTCCAGGACCAGTACATAATAAAGGCCTTTCCCTTTATCTCTTCCATACTGACAACTCCCCAGTAACGACTGTCATAACTCTGGTCCCTGTTGTCTCCCATGACAAATACACTATTGCGGGGGACCATGAAGGGGCCCAAATTATCCCTCTGAGAGTTCTCAGTATTAGAATCCGAATGTGCTATATACGGTTCGTTTTGCAGTGCATCGTTAATATATACTTTCTTGTCCTTTATCTCGACCTTGTCACCCCCGATACCAACAACCCTTTTTATAAAATCCTTGCAGTCATCCTGAAACAGGTAAAAAGGATTGCTGTGCCGCCATGTGTTTTCAAGCCGTTTTTCAATGCTGCTGACAACACTTGTGCATTCCGGCTTTTCTTTATTCTTGGGGAAAGAAAAAACAATGATGTCGCCTTTTTTCGGCTGATTAAACAGCAGGACTCTTGTGTCGGTAAAGGGTATTTTCAGTCCATAACTGAATTTATTTACAAGCAGATGGTCGCCTATAACCAGCGTTGGTATCATAGAGCCTGATGGTATTTTAAATGCCTGAACAACAAAAGTCCTGATAAAAAGGGCCAGAATAATAGCAATGGAAATGGCCTCTACGTATTCGCGGAATTTTGATTTTCTGTTTTTAGCCAAACTGTGTTCTCCAAGACCCCTGTTTATAGAACATTCATATGATGAGTCGTTAGTTTTCAGTTGTTAATTGTTAGTCTAAAAACTAAAAACTGACAACTAATAATTTTTTTATTTCACCTTCAGCACTGCCAGAAACGCTTCCTGTGGAACCTCTACCCTTCCAACCTGCTTCATTCTCTTTTTACCCTCTTTCTGTTTTTCGAGCAGTTTTCTCTTCCTCGTTATATCGCCTCCGTAGCATTTTGCAAGGACGTTTTTCCTCATAGCCTTGATGGTTTCCCTTGCAATAATTTTGCTGCCTATAGCTGCCTGAATAACGACTTCAAACATCTGCCTCGGTATAACCTCACGCAGTTTTTCTGCAACCTGTCTTCCCTTGCTATGGGCTTGGTCCTTGTGAACGATCATTGAAAGGGCATCAACAGGCTCTCCGTTGAGAAGCAGGTCCAGCTTGATAAGCTGGGATTCCCTGTAACCGATGAATTCATAATCCATTGACGCATAACCGCTTGACAGGGATTTTAGTTTATCATAAAAGTCCCATAAAATCTCATTAAGCGGCATCTCGTAAGTCACAACTATTCTGTCTTTCCCGATGTAATGAAAATCTTTTTGCATGCCACGCCGTTCCTGACAGAGTTCGAGCATGGGCCCGATATATTTTTGTGGCACAAAGATCACAACCTTTACGAAAGGCTCTTCCATGCTCTCGTATTTTGCAGGGAGCTTTGCTGGGCTGTCAATATATACAATTTCGTCGGGAGATTTAATAATCTTGTAAATAACAGTGGGGGCTGTATTTACAAGCTCAAGCTGAAACTCTCTTTCAAGACGTTCTTTAATTATCTCCATATGCAGCAGACCTAAAAATCCGCAACGAAAACCAAACCCGAGGGCCGATGAGGTCTCTGGCTCAAAACTGAAAGAGGCATCATTCAGCCGGAGCTTTTCAAGGGCATCTTTTAATGCTGCATACTGATGTGTTTCAGTAGGGTAGAGACCGCTGAAGACCATCGGTTTTATATCTTTATATCCCGGACACGGTTCGTGAGTCGGATTTTCAGCATCAGTGATAGTGTCGCCAACTTTTGTATCTGCCACATTTCTAATGCTTGCAATGATATAGCCGACCTCGCCGGCGCTCAGTAAATCAACCGTCCTTTTATGGGGCGTAAATATTCCTACCTCCAGCACTTCGTAAGTCTTCTGCACAGCCATAAGCAGGATCTTTGAGCCCTTCTTTACCGAGCCTTCAAAGAGCCTCACAAGCACGATGACTCCCTGATAGTTATCAAACCATGAATCAAAAATTAGCGCCTTCAGGGGATTGTCTTTGCTGCCTGTGGGTGGCGGCACCTTCTTGACTACAGCTTCAAGCACCTCCCTGACACCCGTTCCTTCTTTTGCAGAAGTCAGTATAATGTCAGAGCAGTCAATGCCGACAGCTTCCTCAATCTGCGATTTTACCCTTTCAGGTTCGGCGCTCGGAAGATCAATCTTATTTATAATCGGAACTATTTCAAGGTTGTGGTCCAATGCCAAATATGTGTTTGCAAGAGTCTGCGCCTCAACCCCCTGGGAGGCATCCACTATAAGAAGCGCACCTTCGCAAGAGGCCAGGCTGCGCGAGACTTCATAAGAAAAATCAACGTGACCCGGTGTATCAATGAGATTAAGGATATAATCCTTTCCGTCTGAGGCCGTATAGTTAAGCCTCACTGCATGCGCCTTTATTGTTATTCCCCGCTCCTGCTCCAGATCCATGGAATCCAGCACCTGCTTTGTAGTCATTTCCCTCTGTGTGAGAGCGCCTGTTATTTCGAGTATGCGATCTGCAAGCGTGGATTTGCCGTGGTCAATATGCGCAATAATGGAAAAATTTCTTATGTTATTTCCTGACATGGTTATACATCCTTAATTAAGCTTCTATAGAAAAAATCATTTAAAGTCCAAACAATAATTTAAATTAAAGAGGTGGATTTAGGCAAGATAATCACCAGACTCATTAAAAGATCAATGTAGCTGTCATCTACCCGTTTGTAAGGATCAGGCAGCACGTGGGGCCTGAAATCGCCTTTTCGGTCACGCGGCACATTGACCTGAAGCCGCCATGAACCCGTGGTCAAATCGCGAGGATAATATCCGTTGCCCTTGTTGTCCATGCTGTTTCCCAAAAATATGTTCCGCTCTCCTTTCATTATTGCATCAACCAGATCCTCCAGAAGATGTCGCATTGCCAGCTTCTGGGATACCTCTGCATTACTGTCAAGATACTTCCCAAGCACTTCTTCTACTGCCCTCGTTTTGATGGCCTCTATTGCTTCAGCGCTCAATTTATTCTTTCCTCCTTTATTCTTCCCAGACACAACATTATCTTAACACCCCACCGAGGAAGGGTTTAATAAATGTAAGAGGCTCCTTGAGACTGCTACTGTGTATACAGTAGATGAAAATATTGCCGACAAGGCAATTGAGTTGAGAAAGCAAACGAAGATTAAGCTTGCCGATGCCGTTATAGCCGCTACGGCCCTGCAGCATAATTTGAAATTGGCAACAAGAAACGTAGATGATTTTAAAATGATTGAAGGGCTTGAGGTTGTGAATATCTTCAATGACTGAGAAATCCAACTTTACTGCTCGGCAGAAATCTTTTTAAAGAGGAGACCCGCAGCTCCGATGGATCCGGCATCTTTTGCCATGGTGCTTTTGAGAATTTTTATGGTTGATGAATAAGGCTTAAAGCTGCGCTTAAAGGCTTCCTTTGTCAATTCTTCAATAAATAACTCCCATGCGTTAATGAGTCCTCCGCCAATGATTACAGCCTCGATGCTGAAAATATTTATCAAGTTTGAAATACCTATCCCAAGATAATGCCCCACTTCTCTGAAAATCTCCCTGCTCAGGCTGTCGCCGTCAAGGGCTTTCTGGAAAACAAGTTCAGGAGTAATCTTGTAATAATTTCCGCCGCAGCAATCAACCAACAGGCTTTTCGTCCCGCTTTCTATTGAAGTAATGGCTCTATCAATGATAGCCCTGCCGGATGCGTAAGATTCAAGGCAGCCATGGCTGCCGCAGGGACAAACACGGCCCTTTGGTTCAATGATTATATGCCCTATTTCAAAAGGGCCTTCATAGAGCTTCCCCTTATATATATGTCCGCCGCCAAGACCGGTCCCAAGTGTAAGAACTACAAAACTATTGATATCCTTGCCAGTGCCAACCCATTTTTCTCCATACGCATATGCATTAGCGTCGTTTTCAACCACAACAGGCAGATCAAACTCTCTTTCAAATATTTCCTTAATATGTACACCCTCTAACGATGCGATATTGGGAGATTTTATTATTTTCCCGTTTTCCCTGTCTATCAGTCCGGCAACCCCTATGCCGATACCAGCAAGGCTCGCATTAGACAGCAGCATTTTTATTTTTTCATTCTTCAAGAAAGCCTGCAGGTTTTTAATCAGCAACTCTTCAATCCTGTCAGATGCTGACGTGGAAACAGGAGGGGTGGGACTTTGCAAACTTGAAAGCACTCTTCCGTCTTCAGCAGCCAGAATAGTTTTCGTATTGGTTCCGCCAATATCCAGCCCAATTGCAATTCTCATTAATTATCTCCAAAAGTAAATTAGTAAACGTCTTGCTAAGAATTAACCCGCTCTCTTCATAAATTTGGAGCAGATATGGGTAAAAAATATATTTCGCGATCCCTTAGCGAAAACAGAAGAAATACATTCTGTAAATTCAAGATTTAAAAATTAGTATCCAAAAATTTATCGCATTAAAGATATTTATTATCCATGTCTGCTCCAATATAACAGCTTAAGAATTAAGCTGGGTTAAGCAATGTTAATGTTATCATAATGCTAAAGTTTGTGTAAATCAGATCATCAGGGAACAATCATGCTTAATCCCGGGATAAAACCGGTCTCAGATAAATCAGCTCTTAGCCGGTGAATGCAGAAGAATATTGTATATTTCTTCAAACTTGTGTGAGTGTTTGATAAACGCCTTTAACACATCCGGATCAAAATGGCCTGGATTTGTGCGTTCATTTCCCTCAACGATTATTTTGAAGGCCTCTTCGTGTGTAAATGCAGGCTTGTATACTCTCTGATTCCTTATTGCATCATACTGGTCCGCTATACCGACGATCCTTCCCTCAAAAGGGATGTCTTCCCCCTTTAATCCCATGGGATACCCTGTTCCATCCCATTTTTCATGATGATTTAAGGCAATAGATGCAGCCAGTTGCAAGACAGGATGTGCGGAACCTGTCAGGATTCTTGCGCCATGTGTTGTGTGAGTTTTTATTTTCTCAAATTCTTCGAAGGTCAGGCTGGCCGGTTTTAAAAGGATGCTGTCAACAATTCCTATCTTGCCAATGTCATGCAGAGGGCTTGCAAGTTTTACGGTCTGAATAAAGTCCTCAGGCATGCCTAATTCTCTGGCCAGCAGTTCTGAGTAAAAGCCTATTCGGGAGACGTGTTCCATTGCTTCTATATCTCTGAACTCTGCTACAGTTGTTAAACGCTTCACAATGTCATGGCTCAGATTTTCTGCGTGCTTCTTTGATATTTCCAGTTCTTCGGTCCTCTGTAAGACTATATTCTCCAGATAACGATTATAATCTTCCTTGAGTCTTAAGTAGTTATTGTGCTGAATGGCCTTCTTTATGGAGTGATGCAGGTAATCAGGGTGAAAAGGTTTCAGGATAAAATCAAAGGCGCCTTTCTTTATTGCAGATATTGCTACATCCAAATCCGCAAATCCGGTTATTAAAATTACAGGTAGTTGATTGTTAACCTGACGTATTTTCTCGAGTAATTCAATTCCAGACATTCCTGGCATAACAATATCAGTAAGGACCACATCAATGTTATCCTTCTGGATTCTTTCCATTACATCTGCTGCACCGTCATAGGTAATTACTGAATAATCCTCCATCTCGCTGAGATACAAAAAGATAGAGTCCCGCACATCTGCGTCATCATCTACTACGAGAATTACTTTTTTATCTGTCTTGTCCATTTTTCACCCACGGTTATTATAATACAATTAATTTTTTACGCAACTGGCTTCAGGGTCCGCTATGCTTCTGAAGACAGGCCGGTCCCCTTCCATATCCACCTCGATGCAAGCGCCTTCTTTGAAGGTCCTGCTGAGGAGTTTTGTGGCAAGAGGTGTGAGAATTTCTCTCTGAATAACACGTTTCAGAGGTCTTGCGCCATAAACCTGATCGTAGCCGATTTCTGCCAGGAAGGCCTTTGCCTTATCAGTCAGAACAATATCAACATTTTTATCTTTCAGATAGCGCTTTATCCTTTCAATTTGAATATCAACTATTGTCATTAACAATTCTTTTGTAAGCGCGCGGAATATGATAATCTCATCTACCCTGTTAAGGAATTCCGGCTTGAAGAATTTTCTCAGGTCCTCCATCACATATTTGCGTATCTGAATCTCCTCAGTCCATTCGGTAAGCATTTCCTGAATATGCTGGCTCCCTATATTCGACGTCATAATGACCACAGTATTTCTGAAATCAACGGTCCTTCCGTGCCCGTCTGTAAGCCTTCCGTCATCAAGCAGCTGCAGGAGCACATTAAACACCTCCGGATGAGCCTTCTCTACTTCATCAAAAAGTATTACGGCATAAGGCCTTCTCCTGATTGCTTCTGTTAACTGCCCGCCTTCCTCATAGCCAACATATCCGGGAGGCGCCCCGATGAGCCTGGATACAGTATGTCTTTCCTGATATTCCGACATGTCAATTCTGATCATCGCATCCTCGGCATCAAAGAGAAATTCGGCAAGGGCCCGTGCAAGCTCTGTCTTTCCCACTCCCGTAGGGCCAAGGAAGATAAAAGAGCCGATAGGCCTGTTTGGATCCTGTATGCCGGCCCGGGCCCTTCTTACAGCATCTGAAACTGCCTTTATGGCCTCCTCCTGTCCGACTACGCGCAGCTTCAGTCTTTCTTCCATCTTTAGAAGTTTCTCAATCTCGCCTTCAAGCATCCTGTTGACGGGAATGCCGGTCCATTTTGAGACAATCTCCGCAATATCTTCGTCATCAACTTCCTCTTTCAGTATCCTGCTCTTACCTTCCTGCTTAAGTTTCTCATTTTCCTCTTCAAGCCTTTTCTGAAGGGAAAGAAGAATGCCGTATTTTAATTCTGCAGCCTTATTGAGGTCTCCCTCTCTCTCTGCCTTTTCTGCCTCCATTTTAGTGCGCTCAATCTCTTCTTTTGTTGTGCTTATTTTCCCTATTCCCTCTTTTTCCCGAAGCCACTGGGCCTTCAATATATCACGCTGCTCTGAAAATTCAGCAATCTCCTTATTTATATGCTCAAGTCTCTGCCTTGAGGCCTCGTCTTTTTCCTTCATCACGGCCTGCCGTTCGATCTCGTGCTGCCTCAATTTTCTTTCAAGCTCATCAAGTTCTGCAGGCATACTGTCTATCTCCATCTTCAGCTTTGAGGCTGCTTCATCAATAAGGTCAATGGCCTTATCAGGCAGAAATCTGTCGGATATATATCTATGGCTCAATACGGCAGCAGATACAAGCGCAGAGTCTTTTATCTTTACTCCGTGATGGACTTCATACTTCTCTTTCAGCCCCCTGAGGATTGATATGGTGTCTTCAACATTGGGCTCCTGTATATAGATTGGCTGAAAACGCCGCTCAAGTGCAGGGTCTTTTTCAATATGTTTTCTGTATTCTGAAAGAGTTGTTGCTCCCACACATCTCAGCTCTCCTCTTGCAAGCGCCGGTTTCAGCATATTTGATGCGTCAATGGCTCCTTCTGCAGCGCCAGCGCCTACAACGGTATGAAGCTCATCAATAAAAAGAATTACATTACCCTGAGCCTCTTCTATTTCTTTCAGAACTGCCTTGAGCCTTTCCTCAAATTCGCCCCTGTATTTTGCACCGGCAACGAGTGCCCCCATATCAAGCGCCACGACCCTCTTGTCTTTCAGGCTATGTGGCACATCGCCTGATGTGATTCTCTGTGCAAGACCTTCGGCAATTGCTGTTTTGCCCACACCAGGCTCGCCTATCACAACCGGATTATTTTTAGTCCTGCGGGAAAGCACCTGGATTACCCTCCTGATTTCCTCGTCTCTTCCGATAACAGGATCGAGTTTGCCTCTCCTGGCAAGGTCTGTTAAATCCTTTGCATATCTTTTCAAGGCCTGATATTTTTCCTCCGGCGTCGGATCAGTAACCCGTTGGGTTCCTCTAATCTCCCGCATTGCTGAAAGAATGTTGTTATCATTTATGCCAAGTTTCTTGAGAAGCTTTTCTGCCTTATTTTTAGTTTTTATAATACCGAGAAGCAGATGCTCTACACTTACATATTCATCCTTTAAATGTCCTGCCTCCTGAAAGGCACTTTCAAATACGTCCTTTAATTCCTGCGTAATATACAGCTGTCCCACAGGTGAGGGGCCGAGGACTTTTGGAAATTTCTCTATCTCTGCCTCAATTTCTTTCCTGAGTACAGCTATATCAACTCCAAGTTTTTTTATAATATCTATTGCAATTCCTTCCTCAAGCAGGACGTGCAGAAGATGCTCTACACCCACCTGCTGGTTGCCTTTTTGCTGAGCCAGGTCCTGAGCCTTCTGAACCATCTCCTGACTCTTGATTGTAAATTTATCAAATCTCATCTTTCCTCCTCAAATGCGTCCCGTATTCTCCTCTCAAATCTTTTTCTTGTATCTCTTTCAAGATAGTCCAGCATTTCCTCCATCTCAGTATAAAGAGCCTCCATCCTCTGTTTCATCCTGAGAATTATATCCACACCGGCCCTGTTAACACCGAGTTCCTTGGTCAGGCTCAGTATGGTTTTTATGCGTCTCAGGTCTTCCTGAGAATATAATCTGGCCCCGCCAACCCTCTTAGGATTCAAAAAACCTTCTCTTTCATATAACCTTAATGTTTGCGGATGGATATGAAACATCTCACAAACCACCCCGATCATAAATAATGGACGAGTCTTGTCTTTCATGAGCGCTGCTCCCCTTTATATGCCTTTTCTATCTCATGCAGCGCTTCCTTTGTCTTTGCATTAATTGTCCTGGGGACCATAATTTTTATCACTGCAAATTCGTCCCCCTTTATTCCGGTCTTTCTGTTTGGAATGCCTTTACCTTTTAATCTGAATTTTTTCCCGCTGTCAGTTTCTGAAGGGAGTGTCATTGTAACTGGACCGTCAAGTGTCGGGACCTGGATTTTCCCACCAAGAACCGCTTCAACAAAAGTAACCGGAACTTCCACATAAATATTATTCCCCTCTCTTTTAAACAAAGGGTGCTGCGTCACAGCCAGTTCGATATATAAATCACCAGGAGGGCCACCTTTAGTACCTGCACCGCCCATACCTTTGAGTTTAATTCTGCTGCCGGTTTCAGCTCCCGGAGGAATCTTGACCTTTATAGTTTCTGCCGCCATGCCAAGC
Organism: Nitrospira japonica; assembly: GCA_020723105.1. Classification (GTDB taxonomy): domain Bacteria; phylum Nitrospirota; class Thermodesulfovibrionia; order UBA6902; family UBA6902; genus SURF-23. The sequence goes on from DYJL01000022.1 coordinate 32,193, forward strand.
CCTTTCCCCCTGCAAGTCTTGCAGGCCCTTGTGATTACTTTTCCACTTCCCTTACATGACGGACATGCATGGCTCATTCTGAAAACCCCTCTGCTTTGTTTTAATGAACCAATACCCTTGCAATGCGAACATATTTGCGAACTTTCTGCTCCGCTGCCTGTACAGGTTTTACAAACAACCTCTTTTGTCAGACTAAGCGATTTTGTCGCTCCTTTGTATGCTTCTTCAAGGGAGATATCAAGAGATGTAACCAGGTCCGAGCCTTTTAGCGGAACATCCTCCTGCCTGAGATTCCTGAATAAATCTGAAAAGATGTCTTCAGTGCCTCCAAAACCAAAATCAAAACCACGCGTTCTGAACCCTTCAAATCCAGGGCCTGTTTCAAACTCGGCCTTGCCGAACTGATCATATTCCGCTCGCTTCTTTGAGTCACTCAGGACCTCATATGCCTCATTGATTTCCTTGAATTTCTTCTCAGCGCCCTTGTCACCCGGATTTAAATCAGGATGATGCTTTCTTGCCAAACGCCGATACGCCTTTTTTATCTCATCTACTGAAGCATCTTTCTTAACGCCAAGGATCTCATAATAATCCTGAGTTGTAGTAGACATTGCACATCCCTTCTTTTTAGTTCAAATTGGCACTTTCTACAGATTCTATAATATCACTTGATATAATACGTGTCAATTATTATTATACGTTGCCCCTCATATTGATGCCCCTTAAAAAGAAGATAGGTGCAGGGATTATTTATCATGTATTGCAGCACAAAGCAAGCAGAAATTTATGGCAGAAAGTAACCCTTCAGTGAAGGGTTACTGGCAAAAGGTAAATAAAGGGGAAAGAAATCAGAAGGCTGGAAGAAAGGGTTTCCTGTTTAAATACTTTAGGTGCTTTTTCAGAAGCCTCAGTTCTTCGATTGTATCAACATCATACCAAAACGGGAGGAGACATACCTTGATATCCAGATGTTCTATGTTATCGAGAGTTTTATTTAATACTTTGGCTGAGTCCCAAGGGATGTCATGAAATATATCAGGCACTATTTTATTTTTTGCACCTATCAAATACAGCCCGCCGTCACAGCAGGGGCCGAGCACAAAATCATGCTTCTCAAGAGCAGCAAACGCCTTATTAATATACGTCAGAGGAATTGTCGGACTGTCACTGCCAATCAAAACTATTTCAGAATATCCTTTTTTAAAATAATCCTTGAAAGCATTAACAATCTTCTCTCCAAGGTTTGAACCGCGCTGATTAAAACTTTTAAGTTTAAATTTCCTTGAAATCTCTGTCAGGAAGGCATGGTCTCTTGATGGAGCACAGCCTAAAAACCTGTCTACTCCTTTTAATCGTGCGCCTTGTGAAGCTATTTCAGTTATAAACGTTTTGTAGATTTCAGCAATCCTGTCAGGCTGAAGGTCCGGCTGCAGCCTTGTTTTTACTGTGCCGGGAACCGGGGCCTTAACAAAAGTAATAAATGCTTTTTTCATGATTGAATGTAGTTTAATGAATCCTTGACAATGATTGCAATGTACGTAGCTCTTTCGTTAACATCCTGCCGAAAGTTAAGTTTTTATCGTAACTGAAATTAATTTCTTAATGTTATAATCCTCCATGCAATTTATTGCAGACCTTCATATACATTCAAAATATTCACGCGCTACAAGCAGGGACATGTCTCCTGAAAGTATCTGGAAATGGGCCCAGCTTAAAGGGATTACCATAATAGGCACTGGCGACTTCACACATCCCGGATGGCTAACAGAGCTGAAAGAAAAGCTTAATCCGGCTGATAACGGTCTGTTCAGGCTGAAAGAGGAATTCTTCCCGGATGATATACCTGCTTCCTGCAAGTCAGAGGTATTCTTCCTGCTCTCCGCAGAGATAAGCTGCATTTACAGCAAGAACGGAAAAACGCGCAAAATACATTCCATAATCTTTGCTCCGGATTTTGCCGATGCAGCAAAGATAAATTCGGTATTATCAAAAATCGGCAACCTCAAGTCTGATGGAAGACCAATACTGGGACTCAATGCAAAGGAACTCCTGAAAATCGTACTGGACGCCTCACCTGATGCCATGCTGGTCCCTGCTCATGCCTGGACCCCGCATTTTTCCGTCTTTGGCGCCATGTCGGGTTTTGATTCCCTTGAAGAATGCTTTGAAGAATGGACCCCATATATCCACGCTATCGAAACAGGACTTTCATCGGACCCTGCAATGAACCGGAGGCTTTCGGCTCTTGACAGGATAACTCTTATTTCCAATTCTGATGCGCATTCTCCAGCAAAGATAGGGCGTGAGGCCAATATTTTCAACACTGAAATTTCGTATAAGCATGTTATGGATGCAATAAAGACTAAAAAAGGTTTTCTCGGCACCATAGAGTTTTTTCCGGAAGAAGGGAAATACCATTATGACGGGCATAGTTCATGTGGGGTAAGTCTATCTCCTGAAGAAACAATAAAGCATAACTACCTATGTCCGGTATGCGGCAAAAAAGTTACGGTTGGAGTAATGCACAGAGTTGAAAAACTTGCCGACAGAAAAGAAGGTTTTAAATCCAGAGAGGCCCCGATTTTCCATTCAACAATCCCCCTCCCTGAGCTTATTGCCGAAACCCTGAAGGTTGGCGTAAACAGCAAAGCAGTTGCAAAGGCATATCAGCAACTTCTGCAGAAGCTCGGCAATGAATTTAAAATCCTCATGAGTCTCTCCTTGCATGAAATTGAAGAAGCCGGCAGCTCCCTTATCAGAGAGGCAATATCCAGGATGCGTTCAGGTGATATCCATATTACTCCTGGATTCGATGGTGAGTATGGAAAGGTAAATGTTTTTGAATAGTCCGGATTATACTTACTGGATTAAAACAGGCTCTGTGTCCCTGTTTTTTAGAGAATAAATCGCTAACCCCTGTATCTCGCCATGAGTCAGCTCCCTGTATTGCGATAAAAACTGAGGGGCGCTGTCCGGGTCTCCCCAGAAAAAATAATAATCAATATTATACTTTCTTAATTCGTTCTCTAACTCATCATCCCTGATATTTTCCCTCGCCTGGCCATAATATCTGCTCTTTAACCAGTAAGCCAGGCGAAAGGTCTGATGCCATGCGTCGTGCGTTGAGGCTTCCAGCTTTTTTCTGTTTGAAGCTATATTGCCGTGAATGTCATACCGCTTATTCAATTCCATACCGAGAGTATGCATCTCCTTATTAATATTTTTTTTACTTGTCTCTACGTATACCTTTACCGGGGTCAGGATGAAAGACACTATGAAAAATAGTGCCAACATGTTTTTCATTGCCTTATTTTTAAAAAACTCGTTCTGAAATAATTCCTGAAGCACCCTGGCGCCCATCAGCAAAAGAAGAATATTAACGATCCATAAATACCGCGCCTCGAAATGGAATACCGTGTACCCCCCCGTGTATAACATAATAGTCAATAATGGATAAAGTATTTCCCCGCGTAAAAATACCTTATTAAGGGGCTGAGCAAATATCAGCAATATATAAGCAATAACGATTGTAATGGACAATCTGGAAAAAGATTCATATATGCTTAGGCCTTCAAAAATGTTCTCAGTAAAATTAGAAATAAAATATTTAAATGAACTTCGTGACTCCATCGGATTCCAGGTTTTTTTCCTCGCATAAGTCGGGTCTTCATAAATAACAAACGCCGTTTCATTGGGCGGCTCAAAAAATCCTTCAAAAAATATGGGGTCGCCTTTTTCGAGCGTCTCATGTACAGAGCCCGGGCCTAAGGATGCAAAGACCCCTCTTCCCATATTTGAAATTGTGAAGCGATCATATTTATTACTGATTAATGCGATCCAGATACCACTTAAAAGGAAAAACAGGATAAAACCGGCCCATGCATTCCTGAGCACGTTTTTCTTATGTCCCTTTAATGAACTGCTAAAATAATGACATATATTAATCAACAAAAAGTGGCTGATAAAAAAAGGGAAGCCGTATGGTTTGGCAAAATATGCAACAGCGCCTAACACGCCGCTTAAGACAGCATTAGATACCCGGTCCGGATATTCTTTCTTAAACACAACGTTTAAATAAAAAACAAGTATGCATAAAAGTAAGAAATCCATAGGTTCTATGATTGAAATAAATAAAAGAATGGGAACCATTGGGAGCAGGATAATACTTCTGATCTCCTCACTTATCTGAAAATGACAGGATAATTTCCATACGCCTGTCAGTGTTAACAATCCGAAAATCAGATTCAGGGCATTTATCGCAAACAGATGAGATGCTCCAAGATACAGAAAAGGGATTAACAGCCAGGAAAGCAGAGGCCCCCAGTAACCATTGATCGCATTGCTGAAATCACCGGCTATATATTTTTCAGCAATGCTCAAATATAAGGTTGCATCACCCGTTAATCTCTCATAGTGATTAAAAGCAATGATGAATACAGAATACGTAAAAAGCGACAGGATGAGAAAAGGGGAATGCATGTTAGATTTATGGAGAGGACTTTTCATTTAAATAATTGTAACATCAGTTAATATATTTAATGGCACGCCGAAGAAAGAAGCTGAAGAAGAATCCCTGTCCGGACTGTAATTTCTGCCAGTGGTGCAGCGATGAAAGATGCACTATCTGCAGACATACCGGTAAAAAATGCAAAAAGAAGAAAAAACCCCACAAGCCGCTGTTTCTCAGTTATTAACCCATCATTATATTACTTATGGAGCAAGTATGGTTTAAAGACATATTGCGCGATACATATTTAGTTTTTAGTGGTTAGTTGTTAGACTAAAAACTATTTTCTTGACCTTGGCTTGCTCCATATACATATTTATGAATAAGCTACGGCATGCTTACAGTAAGTTCATAACTCCCAACTGATACCTTATCAGCCAGTCCTTTTTTCCAGAGGAGGTCTATAACCTTTGGCTTTGATACCTTTGGAATCATCAGAATCAACTTGACGCCGAGACCCGAAAGGGTCTTCCATTCATCCGCTTTTTCAGGAGTGATGCTTCCCTCTGTTTCAACTTCCATGATTGCAAGTACAAGTCCGTGACTTCCAAGAATCAGGTCCGGGTAATGCCCCTTGTAGGCGTTCTTAGCCTCTTCAATATTTGCCTTGACGTCATTATAATCCCTTGAAAGCCTGTCTTTCAGGTAAGATACCATCCAGTCATGAATTAATTTTTCGTTTCTCATAAGTTAATTGTAATTACAAATTTATTTTGTACGTCAGGTTCAGTATAAAATCAGGAGCGCCTGAGGTATTCACATCTTCTGTCAGTGAAAGCTCAAAACTTCTTCCTTCCTTCTGGTAACGGCCCCCGATTGCAAGAAGCCAGGCCTCTCTGTCAACTGCCAATAAATCAGTCTCCGGATAAACGGGAGACTGTCCCTGAAGCTGTACAAGCAGGCTTAATCCCTTGCCTATATCAGCCTCAACCGCACCACCGCCGTGTATGAAATTTTTTAAATTCAGTTTTTCATGTCCCTGTAAGTCTCCGGGGAAAACTGCGCCAACATTCCAATATGTCACAATGCAGTCTGTAATTTTTTTATCAAGTAAAACAGCTACCCCTGCATCCAGGCTTCCGTTGCCATAACCTCTTTTGGCATTTCCCACAGGCAGTTCAATTTCCCCTCTTACACTCAGGCCAAATCCGTCAGTAACAATGAAAGGTTTTTTTATAGCCAGCCTGATATCGCCGAGACCTGTCCCGCTTTTCCCTTTGACGATCAATGCATCATTTTTTCGGACCTCATAGAGAAATTCATTATGCGGTCTCTGGTTTCTGCCATAATCAGGAAGCCCAAATGTATCGTGATAGGATTCAAGAAAACCGTCCATGAAACCGCCGCCGATAATAAGCACCGGTATATCCATATCAAATTCAAAAATCTTTTTAATGATTCTTTTGTATCTGAAATTCAGCGCAGTAATTTCCATATCAAGATTAATGTCCCAGTCCCCCGAACTTTGCACAGTATATGTGCTTGAATGCGAAAGGCTGTATGACATGGAACTTTCAATGTCTGCTTTCTCCAGATACGGCTGATTCGCATGCAGGAATATCGGATAAAGATTGTTTACCTGAAGAGGGCCTTCAAAGGCAGATGTTGTTGACAGGGGATACGCAAGAAGCAGGATGATACATAAAACTGCACCCCAAATTTTCATTATATGCCCTTCCCTAATCTCTCCTTGTTTTCCATAAGGGCCTGGATGGATTTCAAACCATAGGGGCTTCCTTTTTCTATAGCAGTCAGAACAGTCCCTCCCCCTGTAAAGAAATAATATTTTGTGCTGTCAAGGATGGAGAGATACAACCCCGGGCACAGGTTCTTGAATTCCTGAAGGGTATCGCCGCCGCCGTACATTTTTAATGCGGTCTTGTTTTTGTCTATTGCTTCATCCAGCGCCTTTGAACCTTCACAGAAGTGCGGCGTAAAGCCCATTACTGCATTAACAAAGATGGTGCTGGCCCCAAGGATTACTTCATCCACTTTTCCGTCTATGAAAGATTGCGGGTCAATATCGAGTATATATCCGTACCTGTTGTTCTTTTTGAAGTCATGGATTGATATCGTCCTGTATTCTCCGTCAACCTTCCCGTCCATCGTATCTGATTCAACAAGATAGGGAAGTTCGAGGATTTTCTTTTTTTCTTTATCTATAGTTACAAGGTCCCTGGCTGCCTTTATATCATCTTCCTCAATTCCTTCAATAGCAATATCATATTTAGCGCAGAGATAACCATTATATAAAACCCCGCCAAGTATTATATGGTCCGCCTTTTCATAAATTGCATAAAGGGGCCCTATTTTCGTATCGTATTTTGCTCCTGCAATAACTGCAAGAAAGGGCCTTTCGGGATTGATTACATTATTCAGGTTCGCTATCTCCTGCTGCATAAGGAAGCCCGCATACGAAGGGATGAACTTTGTAATATCATATGTTGAAACATGGGGCTGCCAGGAACCAAAGGCATCGTTCACATAAACATCTGCAATATCAGAGAGCTGCACCGCAAAGTTGTCCCTGAAAAATCCTTCACCCTCCTCGCCGCGAAACCATCTTGTGTTTGGGAGATAGATGCCGCCTATTTTCCTGTTTTTCAAATCTTCCAGTGCATCAAATACACCGTCGCACAGACCTGCCATGCCAAGGTCCGGGTCTGCTTCACATTCAGGGGTATAGAAAGTGGTGTGAAGTTTACGCTGCAGATATTCAACAATCGGATCTACTGAATCGTTGGGATGGCAAGTGATTTTTCCGGTCTTTTTATCTTTAGGTCTTCCGACATGGGTCATAAGGATGGGACGTCCGCCCCTGTCTGCAATATAGTAAAGTGTACCGAGAGTCTTATCTATCCTGAAAGGGTCTTTTATTACACCCTTCTTTACTACATTATGGTCAAACCTGACAAGAACAACCTTGCCATTTAAGTCAGCTTCCTGAATAAGCGGGAGTCTTTTATCTAAGAAATTTGTTGACATGTACCATTGTAGCAAAAGAGTTAAAATTTGAAAAGAAATTTTTCATCTTGTTGAATATTTTAATTCCGGTATAATTAAACCATGCCCTGTGTCATATGGATAACAGGCCTGCCCGGAAGCGGTAAAAGCACCGTGGCCCTTGCTGTAAAGAATTTGATGCCTCATGCAGAAATCCTCAGGATGGATGAATTACGCAAGTTTGTCACGCCCGAACCTACTTATTCAGACAACGAAAGAGAATGTGTTTACAGGGCGCTTGTTTATACCGCAAAGACGCTCTATGAACTCGGACATACCATTATCATTGATGCGACGGGGAACAAAAAATCCTGGAGAGAACTTGCGCGGAATTTAATTCCTGATTTCTGCGAGATTTATCTTAAATGCCCTCTTGAATTATGTATAGAACGTGAAAAAATGAGAAGCAATACGCACGGAGCGCCAAGAAACATTTACAAAAAAGCAAAAGCAGGCGCACCAGTGCCGGGGATGCAAGCCCCCTATGAAGAGCCGGATAAACCGGATTTATTAATTGACACTGAAAAGGAATCGCCAGAGGAGGCTGCTGCAAAAATCCTGCTATTAATAATGAATAATGAAAAGGACCATCAGAATTTTTCGATTGACAAGAAACAGGGCTTTGGTAAACTATAAGAGCTATCGAAATTAGTGTGCTGTCCGTAACAGTTCTTTACACTCTCATTGCAAGGGACGAAGTCCCGAAGTAATCTTACTACGAGATTCCTCGCTTCGCTCGGAATGACAAAGCTGTAAAGATATTTAGCTGACAGGACATTAGAATCTTATTCCTTGCAAGAAGGAGGAGCCCCTTGTCGAACAAAAGAATAATAATTTATTCGCTTGCGTTCTTAATTGTTTTAATCTTCGGCATTAGCAGAATTACATATACACAGGATCATCTAAGACTGGGCCTTCATCCATACCTGCCTGCCACTGAATTGATTAACCGTTTTACTCCCCTTGCAGAGTATCTGAGCAAGGCTTTGGGACAACCTGTAGACATTCATATTGCAAAGGACTATAAGGATCATATTGACGGGGTAGGGACTGACAAGGTAGATATTGCCTTCCTGGGACCAGCAAGTTATGTAAGGGTAGTATCTCTGTATGGTAAAAAACCTATCCTGGCCCGTTTAGAGATTAAAGGTAAATCCACCTTTCAGGGAATATTTATTGTCAAAAAAGAAAGCACCCTGCGCACACTTAAGGACTTAAAGGGAAAACGCTTTGCCTTTGGGGACCCTGAGTCAACAATGGGCCATCATGTGCCGCGTTATACATTATTAAAAGCCGGGGTAAGAGTTGAAGATTTTTCAGGTCATGTCTTTCTGAACAATCACAACAACATTGCCATGGGAGTGCTTGTGGGAGATTATGATGCAGGAGCTGTGAAAGAAGATGTCTTTTATGAATACGAGAAACGGGGACTTAAAGAACTTGCAAGAACGCAGGAAATCCCGGAACATTTGTTTGTTGCAAGTAATAAGCTCCCGGCTAAAAAGGTACGGGCTCTGAAAAAAGCCTTATATCATCTTAAAGATACTATTAGAGGCAAGGTTATTTTATCAATTCTAAGAGATTCTACAACCGGCATTTCACCTGCCGCTGATAGAGATTATGACAACCTCCGCATTATCCTGCAGCAGCTTGAAAAAGAGGGCGTTACGCCGTGACTTCAAATCACTTCAGATATAAGCGAGCCCTGATTTCCTTCATGACAATCTTGCTGTTCTTTCTGATTGTTGCTGATGTGCTGATTGTCTCAAATCAACGCAGACTGATAACAAACGAAATGCAAAAGCACTGGCAGTCCGAACTGGATTTGACAGGGATATTTATTACCGAAGCACTTCTTAAGCATGAATATGCAAACGTTGAAAATTTTCTTATACAGTGGGCTGAAAAAAGCCCTGATATCATGGAAATCAATGGCACAACTCCCAACAGGTTTGCGGTTGTTCAGTACAAGAGCATAAAACAGTCGTTACACACCCTGCGCCAGAAAAGGCAGATTCACTACGGCGGCAAAAACCTGCTTACATTAAATGTAATGCGGGATTTTACCCCGCAGGAGGAAATACTGAACAGGCTCAAGATGCAGTTAATCGGCGCATCAATTGTATTAATAATATGCCTGGGAGCGGCTTTATGGTTTAGCATACAGAAAATGGCTGTGAACCCGTTGAAAATGGAGATTGCTACACGCAACGAGGCGGAAGAACTGCTCAAAAAAACAAAGGATGAATTAGAGATAAAAGTACGGGAACGCACAAAAGAACTCTATGACGCCAACAAAATCCTGATTCATGAGATAGATGAACGCAAACGCAGTGAAACAGCATTGATTAAGTCAGAGGACAAATTTTCAAAGGCGTTCCGCTCCAGCCCTACTCTTATGATAATAAGCACTCTGGAGGGAGGGCGTTTTTTAGATGTAAATAATGCCTTCCTGAATGCCTTCGGATATATAAGAGAAGAAGTGGTAGGGCACACTTCATTTGAGCTTGGCATATGGGAGCGGTATACGGACCGGGATAAAGTCGTTCAGCAGCTTCACAAACAGGGGACTGTTCAGAATTTTGAGACCGCCTTGTGTAAAAAAAATGGAGAGGTCATTACAGTGCTGCTTTCTGCAGAAATAATAGAGCTTGAAAATGAACGCTGCATCATGGCCGTAGCGCTTGATATTACTGACAGGAATAAACTCGAAGCCCAGCTCCTTCAGGCGCAGAAGATGGAAGCCGTAGGACAACTGGCCGGAGGCGTAGCACATGACTTTAACAACATTCTCAGCGCCATCATGAACTATTCCTATCTGCTTAAAAAGGACCTTGGTGAAGACAACTTTCAGAGCAATATCGTTGACAAAATAATACTCCTGTCAAATAACGCTGCAAAGATAACGCGTGAGCTTTTGACCTTCAGCAGGAAACAGCATATTGAATCCGCTCCGCTCAGCCTGAATGAGGTGGTTGAGAGCATGAATATCTTCCTGAATAATTTTGCCGGTGAAACTATAGAAATCAAAACAATGCTCGCAAGCGAACCCCTTACGATAATGGCGGACCGCGGTCAGATGGAGCAGCTTGTAATGAATCTGGCAGCCAATGCACGCGATGCAATGCCTGATGGAGGGATATTAACAATAGAGACTGAGCTTGTTGAGATAACTGACAACTTTGTAATGCTTCATGGCTTTGGCAAACACGGGATATATGCCCTCCTGTCTGTAACAGATACCGGAACAGGTCTGGATGAAACAACCGGGCCCAAGATATTTGAGCCTTTCTTTACAACTAAAGAGGTGGGAAAAGGCACCGGACTCGGACTTGCTATTGTATACGGGATAGTAAAACAGCACAACGGGTATATTGATGTTTACAGCCAGCCGGGCGAGGGTACAACTTTCAGGGTATATTTGCCTGTAACTCACTTGGAGGTTGAAGAAAAAAAGGAGGATTCGCCCCTGCTACACTTAAAAGGCAAAGGCGAGACCATCCTCCTGGCTGAAGATGAACCAGCAGTAAGAGAACCCATAAAGAAAATACTTGAAGAGTTTAACTATAACGTGATTGAGGCCGTAGATGGAGAGGATGCTGTCAAAAAATTCCTGATGCACAAGAACCTGATTACCCTTTTAATCTTTGATGTGGTAATGCCTCAGATGAGCGGCCCTAATGCTATAGAAAAAATAAGACGGGTAAAGCCGGATATAAAAGCCATACTTACAAGCGGGTATGCAGGCGATAAAATAAATATACAGGGGATAGAAGAAGAGGGGACGATGTTCATTCCAAAACCAGTGTCACCTGAGAATCTTTTATCGAAGATACGGGAAATTCTGACGTAAGTGAATGATAACGTCAGGGAAATGCTGTAAACTATGCCATGCTGCAAGAGATCCTGAAAGCTGTTACGAAAGTGCACGCACTTTTTAAAGGTAAAGGTTTGACTCTTTCTGTTGCTGAATCCTGTACAGGAGGACTCGTCAGTCATTATCTCACAAGCCTGCCGGGGGCCAGCCTTTTCTTTAGAGCCGGTATCGTCGCTTATTCAGAAACAATAAAAAAGGACCTTCTCGGAATTTCAGATGAGCTGATTACAAAATATGGGGTCGTGAGTGAGGAGACCGCATACGACATGGCTGAAAAAGTCCGTACACTGTCAAAAACCGATTATGCCGTTGCAACTACCGGCAACCTCGGCCCTGACACGCTTGAGGGAAAAGAGAAAGGCCTTGTCTATATTGCAGCAGGAGGTAAAAGCAGGACCTCTTCACGGGAGTTGCGCTTAAAGGGTAATCGGGATGAAAACAAGGAAGCTGCAGCGCTTGCAGTATTAAATCTGCTGATAGAAGTAGTGGAAAATGAATAAAATTCCTGACAGGATTGAAAAAGAAATTCAAAAACTCGTTAAGGACCTCAACTACCACTGCTACCGCTATTATGTTCTTGATGCGCCTGTCATCTCTGATGAAGAATACGATAAAAGCTACCGCCATCTGAAAGAGCTTGAAGAAAGACATCATTACGTTCTGCCTGACTCGCCTACGCAGCGAGTCGGCGCTCCGGCGCTTGATAAATTTGAAAAGGTCCAACATACGGAACCGATGTTATCTCTTGACAATGCCTTTTCCCACGACGAGGTGAGGGAATTTGACCAAAGGGTAAAAAAATTTCTTAAGTCAGCCTCTGAGATTGAGTACACAGTTGAACCAAAGTATGACGGCCTTGCAATTGAACTGACCTACAGAAACGGCGTGTTATACAAGGCGTCAACAAGGGGTGACGGCTATGAGGGCGAAGATGTTACTCAAAATATAAAAACCATCCGGGCCGTGCCTTTGAAGATAGAGGAAGCTGCAGCCCCGGATGAAATAGATATCAGGGGAGAGGTCTATATGGATCTCAGAGAATTTGATGTCATAAACAGGGAAAGGGAAAAATTGGGCGAGCCCCTGTTTGCCAATCCAAGAAATGCCGCAGCCGGTTCTATAAGACAGCTCGACCCTTCCATTACAGCCCGGAGAAAACTTCACCTTGCGTGTTATGGCATGGGCCATGCAAGGGGTATTAAATTCGAAAGCCAGTGGGAATTTATCAACTGGCTTGAAAAGGCGCGCTTCCCCGTTCCTTCAATCATTAAGTCTGTAAAAGGAATAGAAAAGGCAATTAATGTTATCCGTGAGATTGAAGAAAAGAGGAAGGATTTTCCCTTTGAGGCAGACGGTGCAGTTATCAAGGTCAATAGTTTTGAATTACAAAAGGGCCTCGGCATAAAAACAAGAGAACCGAGATGGGCCCTTGCATACAAGTTTCCTGCTCATCAGGGGATTACAAAGATAAACGAAATAATCGCAAGTGTAGGCAGAACCGGAGCAATCACCCCTGTTGCGCTTCTTGAACCAGTAAGGCTTGGGGGCGTTACAGTGTCCCGCTCCACCCTCCATAACTGGGATGAGATAGAAAGAAAAGATATACGCATCGGTGATACTGTTGTTGTGGAACGCGCAGGTGATGTTATCCCGCATGTTGTGGCAGTGATAAAAGAAAAACGAACCGGCGATGAGAAACATTTCAAACCGCCTGTAAAGTGTCCTGTGTGCGGCTCTGTTGTGGAAAAAGAAGAAGGCGGCGTGGCCTGGCGCTGCATAGGCTTAAACTGCGCGGCGCAGGTACAGGAACGTATCAGGCATTATGCATCAAGGGCCGCCATGGACATTGAAGGGCTTGGCGAGAAGAATGTTGAGCTTCTTTATTCACAAGGTTTGGTAACACATTTTCTCGACATATATAAATTAAAAAAGGAAGACCTGCTTAACCTCCCGCGCTTTGCTGAGAAGTCCGCCCAAAACCTGATGGACGCTATTGAAAAAAGCAAACACACAACCCTGACACGCTTCCTCTACTCGCTTGGTATCTTGCATATCGGCGAGTATGCCTCAAAACTTCTTGCCAGGAAATTTAACAGCCTCGATGAGTTATATCACATTACGCCTGAAAAAATTACCGGAATAAAGCAGATGGGAGAAAAGACAGCCGCTTCCATTGCGCGGTTCTTTAATGACCCTGAAAATCTCCAGACCCTCAAGGCCCTCAAAGCTCTTGGGATAGAGATAACAAACCCTGATTTCAAAAAAGAGCTGGAAGAAAAACGCCGTCTCGAAGGGCTTACCTTTGTGATAACAGGAACCTTGCCCCACCCAAGAAATGAAATTGAGGCTCTTATTGAAAATATGGGAGGTCATGCATCAGGTTCTGTATCAAAGAAAACAGATTACCTTGTTACGGGTGAGAATGCAGGTTCCAAACTTCAAAAAGCGAAGTCCCTGGGCATAAAAATAATTTCATATGAAGAGCTGCTGGCGCTGCTTGAAGGCAAAGAAAATGCTTAAAAGATGGCTGCCATTCTTACTGCTCCTGATATTATGGAACTGCTCTACCATTCCAGAGCACTATCACGACACTGTTTCCAGATCAGCGTTAACTCTGGAAGAGATTCTCCATCAGATAGAAAATCACAGGGTCATATTCACAGGGGAAATCCATAGTGATGCAGCCAGTCACAGCGTACAGCTTGAGGTCATAAAACATCTTCATAATAAGAGAGGGAACCTCGTTATTGCCATAGAAATATTCCCTGCATCTCAACAGGAGGTGCTCGATGCATGGATAAAGGAGACCCTCAGCAGGAATGCTTTTGAAAGAGAATTCCATAGAGCTGTAAATATTGCATTCGATGTATATGAAGACATCTTTGACTTTGCCAGAAATATGGGCGTTCCAATTATTGGAATTGATGCTGACAGGTCCTTCATTGCCAACGTATCAAAGAATGGCATAAAAACTGTTCCGGAGGACTACCTGAAAGAGATAAAATTCTCTGATTGTATCAAAAACCCTGAATACGTTGAGAAACTCGGATTTGACAGAAATCGTGAATATCATCAATCCGGACTGCCGTATCTGTGTGACGGACAACGTCTGAGGGATACAGTCATGGCATACAATATCGCAAAAATCCTTGAAGATGCGGAGGCCACGGCTGTAGTTCTTGTGGGCCTTATGCACGCATCAAAGATTGCCGTTCCTGATATGCTTCAGGAACACCGGCCCATTCCATACAAAGTAATCATGCCATATGCCATCCGGCAAATCATAAACAGGCAGCCTGATTCAAATATTGCTGATTACGTATGGTATTGAATAGGGTGTAGGGGGATAAGAATAAACTGATTAAGCGGCTTAGACTGGTTATTTTTAGAAAGAGGAGTTGGTGATATCACCAGGTTTATTGGGTAATTTCACCGTTTCCGGCTTGATACTTTATATATCACTAATCCTTTGCAGTGCAGGTGGAACAGGACTTGCCGGAGCAGTAAGCTGTATATTCTTCCATATATTCAACAACATCCGAAGGCATCTCTATTCCGAGCTTCTTTAATTCATCTATGATTTCACAACTGCTTAACGCTAACATCATTACCTCCTGTATGATAGAAGACGCAAATGTTATGCCAAATAACAACTCGTTGGTTTTACGTGCAATCCTGGTTATTGTTACTGATTTAATTGACAAAATCTGACAGTATGACAATAAATTAGCAATTATAGAGCGCTTCTTTATAAAATTTGTGTATCAATCATGACACATAGTTAAGATCTTTTAACCCATCTTCCGCAGTTCAAGAGTTGAAAGTAAATTAATTCAATAGATTACGCTTCAGATCAGGCGATTTTCTTCACTACATTTTCGATAATCTTCGCTCTATTGGGCATAAGAATTTTCATCCTATGCAGCAGCACCTTCAGTTCTTTTGAAGGTGTAGAGACCACTCTCATTCTGATGGTATTGTCTTTTGCAGGAAGCAATACATCAAGGGATTTTACTTCCCGCATCTCCTCAATGAATTTTCTTGGGGCAGTACCGAGGCCTCATGCCGAGATCGTTCTTTTCTGTCCTGAAGGCATCTTCCACTTCGGTCAAATGTTTTTTCCTGTTGTTGTCTCCGTAACTGTCACGTCAAACAAAGAAGCAGCGCGGCTGTTTCTCTCAAGTAACCGCCCGATCCTTCTTTCCGCCTTCTGCCGGTCTCTGAGTTTTCCCTGTTCATCAGTGTTAAAACAGCTATCGCCCATCAAACTAACATTAGCCAGAAGACTGGCATCCACAGCCGCGCCAACCTTATCAAATTCGCCATATCTAAAGGGATAATAACACTTGACTTTTGCCGGAATATTTTTGTATATAAAACACCTGTGGTCTGATAAATACTATACATTGTGAGGTGTGCAAGGAAATGACAAATACGAATCTTGAATTCAAGACTGAGGTTAAACAGCTCCTCGATTTAATGATCCATTCTCTTTATTCCCACAAAGAGATATTTCTGAGAGAACTTATCTCCAATGCGTCAGACGCCCTGGACCGGGCCCGTTACGAAGCGCTGATGAACAGCAGTATCACTGAGAATGACGGAGACTGGAAGATAAAAATAATTATTGACAAACCAGCAGGCGCCCTGACCATAAGCGACAATGGAATCGGCATGACAAAAGAGGAAATTATAGAGGCCCTCGGCACCATTGCCCATTCAGGGTACAAGGCCTTCCTCTCCACATTGCAGAACAAGGAGATAAAAGACAACCCGGAACTCATAGGTCAATTCGGGGTCGGGTTTTATTCATCTTTCATGGTTGCGGACAAGGTTACGGTTATCTCGCGTAAGGCGGGAACAGACCGCAACAACGGCGTAAAATGGGAATCATCCGCTGATGGCTTTTTCACTATTGAAGATATAGAGAAAGAGAAGAAAGGGACGGATGTAATATTGCATCTCAAACCGGATGAAAGGAAGTATCTCGAAGAATGGGAAATCAGGGGCATAATCAAAAAATATTCCGATTACATTGAACATCCTGTTGTAATGGATGTAGAACGTGAAAAAGACAGTGAACTGAAAAAGGGCGAGAAGGTTCTGATAAGAGAAGAAGAGACCTTGAATTCGATGAAGGCTATTTGGCTCAAGGATAAATCCGCTATCACGGAAGACGAATATAACGAATTTTACAAGCATATCTCTCACGATTTTTCAGACCCTGCGAAGGTGATTCACTTCAAGGCAGAAGGCACTTCAGAATTTACGGCGCTTCTTTATATCCCGTCAAGGAGTCCTTTTGATATTTATTTTAAAGACATCAAGACAGGGCCGTCTCTTTATGTAAAAAGAGTTCAGATTATGGATCATTGTGAGCAGTTAATTCCCGGATACCTGAGGTTTGTAAAAGGTGTAGTGGATTCGTCTGACCTGCCCTTGAATGTCTCAAGAGAGATATTGCAGAAAAACCATCAGATAGAGCTCATCAATAAAAATATCACCAGGAGGGTCCTGGACGCACTTGCTGATATGAAGAAGAATGAATATGACAAGTACCTCTCATTTTATAAGGAACTGGGACGGGTCCTTAAGGAAGGCATTTATTTTGATGTTTCAAGGAGAGAGGCTATTGCAGATTTACTCCTTTTTCAGTCCACACAAAGGCCTGCCGGCGCATATACAACACTTCAGGAATATATTGATAATATGAAAGAGGGGCAGGAAGGAATTTTCTACGTGCTGGGCGCATCGCGTGAAGAGGTTATAAAATCACCGTATCTTGAGGCCTTCAATGATAAAGGCTATGAGGTTTTGATAATGCTTGATGAAGCAGATGATTTTGTAATGAGCACCCTGCAGGAATATAAAGGCCATAAGATAAAATCTGTCATCAAGGGTGATATAAAACTTGACAGGCCCGACGAAAAAGAAAAAGAGGCTGAGAGAAAATTTGAAACCCTCATGGCGCTTATCAAGGAACAATTGAAAGACGAAGTTAAAGACGTCAGACTTTCAGGAAGGCTTAAGGACACGGCCTGCTGTCTTGTTGCTGATGAAGGCGGCATGGATCCCCAGGTGGAAAAACTTCTCAAATCCATGGGACAGAAGACACCGGAAAACAAACGCATACTTGAGATCAATCCCTCACATCCCATATTTGAGGCGATGAATAAAATATTCGGGAAAGACCAGAAGAGTGCGGTGCTCGATGAATATATCAAACTCCTGTACGATCAGGCGCTTTTGCTTGAAGGCTCAAAACCCAAAGACCCTGCGGCCTTTGCAGGGGCAGTCATAAAATTGATGGTGAAAGAGGCAGAAAGAGTTTCCTAACCTCTCTGCCTTGCTATTTCATGGGCGAAAATTGCGCAGGCCATTGCGACATTCAAAGATAACTGTGCGCCTTTCATTGGCAGGGTGATTTTCAGGTCCAGATGTTTCTGAATTCCGTAACGTATTCCAGTTCCCTCTGAGCCTAATACAAGGCATATTGGCAAAGGCAGGGTAACCCTGTTTATATCTTCTCCGCCTTCAACAACAGTTCCTGCAGCCCAGTAGCCTGCTTTCCTGGCCTCTATCAAGGCCCTTGTAAGATTGGTTACCAATGATACCGGGACATAGTTCTCGCCTCCGGAGGCCACATGCAAAACAGTCTCATTAACTTCGCAGGAACCATGCTCTGGTATCACAAGTGCAAACCCTCCAAAACATGCTGCAATCCGCATGATGGAGCCCAGATTATGAGGGTCGTTCAAACTGTCAAGGAAGATGATGGCAGGGCGTTCCTGTTCCGGCAAATTCAGCAGTTTTTCAAATGGCACATATTGAAATTTATCCGCCTCTGCAACAATTCCCTGCAGCCGGTCTGCGCGTTTGATCCTCAGCAGCTCTTTCTCATCCACTTTTGTCACAGGGATTTTCAGCGCATGAACAAGGTCTGTAATTTCAGAAGCGCGGAAATTGTCCTGCAGATAAATTTTGTGAATGCTCTTTGGGTCTGCCTTCAGCCGCTCCCAGACCGAGTTCTTGCCGTATAAGTACATCCTGTTTTTAGCCAAGCATGCCTCCGGTTACAGAGATTATCATGGTGATTATATTAACTCATTTAAAAATCTTTTAGCAGGTTGCTGAAAAAGTATTTTAGCTGTCTTTGCGTGCAGGTCCCTCGCTTGTCA
>DYJL01000093.1 GCA_020723105.1 Nitrospira japonica
TTCGCTACCTTAGGACCGTTATAGTTACGGCCGCCGTTTACTGGGGCTTCGGTTCTGAGCTTCTCCATTCGAAAATGGATAACAGATCCCCTTAACCTTCCAGCACCGGGCAGGCGTCAGACCCTATACATCGTCTTGCGACTTAGCAGAGTCCTGTGTTTTTAGTAAACAGTCGCTACCGCCGTTTCTCTGCGACCCTCTTCTGCTCCACACGCGAAGTGTCTCACATACAAAGGGCACACCTTATCCCGAAGTTACGGTGTCATTTTGCCGAGTTCCTTAACCAGAGTTCTCTCAAGCGCCTTGGGTTTCTCACCCTGCCTACCTGTGTCGGTTTGCGGTACGATCACCTTGTCATCTCGCTAGAGGATTTTCTTGGCAGTATGGGATCAATCAGTTTATGAGCTAGGCTCTCCTCGTCACCTCTCGGCGTTAAGAAAACACGGATTTACCTATGTCTTCCGCCTACAGGCTTGAACCACCACTTCCAATCGGTGGATGACCTACCCTTCTGCGTCCCCCCTTCACTCAAACGACAACACGGTGGTACAGGAATATTAACCTGTTTTCCATCACCTACGCCTTTCGGCCTCGGCTTAGGGATCGACTAACCCTGAGAAGATTAGCTTTACTCAGGAAACCTTAGGTTTTCGGCGAGCGGGTTTTTCACCCGCTTTATCGCTACTCATGTCAGCATGGTCTCTTCTGTACAGTCCAGCCGTTCTTACGATCAACCTTCAACCCATACAGAATGCTCCCCTACCGCTTATATAAAATATAAACCCGCAGCTTCGGTAATGTGCTTAGCCCCGTTACATTTTCGGCGCAGACTCACTCGACCAGTGAGCTGTTACGCTTTCTTTAAAGGATGGCTGCTTCTAAGCCAACCTCCTGGTTGTCTGTGCATTTCCACATCCTTTCCCACTTAGCACACATTTAGGGACCTTAGCTGGCGATCTGGGCTGTTTCCCTTTTGACCACGGAACTTAGCTCCCGCAGTCTGACTCCTGCACTTAAAGTATACGGTATTCGAAGTTTGGTTAGGTTTGGTAATCTGGTAGGACCCCTAGCCCATCCAGTGCTCTACC
>DYJL01000023.1 GCA_020723105.1 Nitrospira japonica
TCTATTACTTTCTCCCCTACTTTAACTGGCTTTTTCTCTCCCTCTATTACTTTCTTCCCTACTTTTACTTTTCCCTTTATTGGCTTTTTCTCTATCTCTGTTACTTTCTCCCCTACTTTTACTTTTCCCTTTACTGGCTTTTTCTCTACTTCTGTTATTTTCTCCCTTACTTTAACTGGCTTTTTCTCTCCCTCTACTACTTTCTCCCCTACTTTAACTGGCTTTTTCTCTCCCTCTATTACTTTCTCCCCTACTTTAACTGGCTTTTTCTCTCCCTCTATTACTTTCTCCCCTACTTTAACTGGCTTTTTCTCTCCCTCTATTACTTTCTCCCCTACTTTAACTGGCTTTTTCTCTCCCTCTATTACTTTCTCCCCTACTTTTACTTTTCCCTTTAAGGGCTTTTTCTCTATTTCTATTATCTTTAGTGGCTCTTTTGAAATTTTAGTTCGCGATCGTAAAACTGCACCAGTACCTATTAATCCTCTTATTGCTCCTCCTACTCCTCCATAAAGTAATGATTCTTTTGTTATTTTGTTAATATCTATTTTTTCTCCAGCTTCCTTTTGTCTTTTAGCTTCTTTTATTGCGCCTATTGTTCCCCAAAAACCTGCATGTCCAGATGTTTTTACTGTTTCTTGTACAGCTTTAGGTAAGGCTTTAAAGGCTTCTGTAACTCGAGGAATTAACTTAGGAATTACTTTTGCAGGAATTACTTTTGAAGTTGCTTTTGCAAGCATAGTTGCTCCTTTCCCAAGTATTGTTTGTGGCATAAGTAAAAAAGCAAGAAGTTCTGTTGCCGTTTCTGTAAGATCTCTTTCATATGGACTTAACCATTTTTTTTCTAACTTTGTTTCTTTTGGCTCAAATATTGTAAGAGTTGCACCTGTTATTGCGCCTCTTTTAGCACTTTCTACAAAAGCTGGTATTTTTTTTATAAATGGAGTTGCAAATGCCTTTTCTTTAATTTCAGAAACCCGTTTATGTGTTTTCTCAAAAGTTTCTGGAGTGTATCCTTCAGAAGCAATATATTTATTAATTTGAGAAATAGGCAATTCCTTCTGTTTCATTTTTGATACAATATCACCAACTATAAGGATATCTTTTCTATTAATTGCTGGAATTGCTTTTGGTGTAATAATAGATGGTATAATAGTAGGTTTTGATGGATACCAATATTGATTTTTATTTGGACTTTTAAATACTTCTGTTATTGGGAAAATTTCCCCTCGTATCCAAACTTGTTTTTTATCTGGGCTTACAAATACGTCTTCTTTATTAACTATGGGCATTTCCCTTTACCTCTTTTTAGACATCATTGTAATGGAGTCCATCCTACAGGAGGTTGTGAAACTTTCTTTTTTGAAGGTTGTGAAACTTTCTTTTTTGAAGGCCGTAAGGGAAAAGTAGAAGAAGATGGTGGAATTTTTTGTTTATTTAAAAAATCCTCTGCAGTTTTCTCTGGAAACCAAAAAGGTTTTCTTTTATTATAAATTTTTGCTTCTTCTCGGGCTTTTTCAAATTCTTCTATTTGTTTACTCAAACCATATTTTTGTTGTAATATCTGCATTTTTTTTAAATTATTTAAAGAGAAACCTTTAGGGTCTTTCATATAAGCATTTTCTAACAACCTTTTATGAATTCTCTCTTCTTTTTGTAATTCTTCTTCTCTTTTCTTTTTTTTCTGTTGTCTTTCTTCTTCTTTTTGTTCCTTAATTTGTTGGTCATATTCTTTTCGTTTTTCTCTAAATTGTTCTTTTAATAATATTTTAGATACTTCTTGTTCATGTTTTTTTTGTTCTTCTCTTTGTTTTTCATATTTTTTTTGTTCCCTAAATTTTTGTTCATATTCTTGTTGTTCTTTTTTAAATTGTTCTTCTAATATTAATTTAATTATTGCTTGTTCATATTCTTGTTGTTCTTTTTTTTGTTCTCGAGCAAACTTTGCTATTTCAGCTTTATTTTGAGCAATATTACTTAATCCAGTGAGTAATCCTGTTACTAAATAATCTGGTGTTTTTGCTCCTATCCAAAGATTTTCTTCTATCATTTTCTATTTTTTAATTAAATTTGGGATTTTATTTAAGATATGAAATTTATAATTTGGGTAATTTAGGACGATTAAAAGACATCCATTTATTAGCTAAATTAGATAATGTTGATTTTCCTACAAATGGTCGATAAAGATATGCTCTTTTATCTTTAGGTATAAGTTCAATTTTAGGTGCTATAAAAGTACTTATTTTTTCATTTCCTTTTGCTTTTTTCATCTTATTTCTTACCCAATCCCAAATTACACCTCCTAATGTTTTTTGAGGTATTCCTTCTGGTGAATACTTCCAGGGAGTAGTTAACAATTGTATTCCTGTTTGTAAATATCGGCTTCTTCTTGCGCTTTTTGCGGCAGATTTTCTTTCTTCTTTTCTTTCTTCTTGAGCTATCTTATCTCTCATCACTTGCGCATATAAATTAGCATAGTCCTTTTTTAAATTTGCAATAGAATCGTCATATGCTTTTTGTACTGAAATAATTTGAGCTATATGTGCTCTACCACCTAATAATCCTCGTGATGCGAAGTCTGCCGCGATTTCTTCAAATAAATCTGATTGTGCCTTTTTTAATCGTTCTTGTTCAGACTGTATATTTCGTTGATATTCTCTCAATATATCTTCATATGCCATAAGTTTGATTTCCTGCCTTTCAATAGAAAAAATTTATTTAAAAAATTTTTCTAATCTTTTTACCAATTTTTTTACCTATCTTTTTTAGTGGTTTTTTAAGTAATAAAGCTCCTCCTATTAAAAGTGGTAATCCCATTGGTGATAGTGCTGCTAATTTTGACATTTTTGACATTGCCGATAATTCCTTTATTCCTTTTGTAAGATATGGTAATCCTTTTTTCGCTATTGGATAAAGAGAACTTAACATATTTAATGCAGAATCTCTTTTAAATCTTTCTTGTGCTTCTTTATCTTGTTGGTATCCTAATTGTTGTTCTAATTGTTGTTCTTTTTGGAGAGCGAGTTGTTGCAGTACTTTTCTTTCCATTTCTTCCACTAAGAATTTTTCTTTTTCAGCAAGTTCTTTTTCTCTTAATCTTGCTGCTGCTCCTTCAAGAGATAATCCACGCCTTATCATTTCTTCTTCTTCTTCCTTTCTTTGTTGTGCAATTTGCCTACGTAATTCTTTTTCCCAATCGTTCATAAAATTCGCCTCCTAAATTAATAAAATTAATATTAAATAATAAAAATATTAAATTAATTTTATCTTCTTCGTCTTTTTATACTTTTTATACTTTTTATTCGTTTATTTATTCTTTCTGGTAATCCTTTAATATTATGAGTTTCTCTTGCCCATCTTTTTGCAGTTCCTATAGGCAATTCATTTCGTTTTTCCATAGCAAAAAATTTTCGCATTTGTCTTTTACTTTTAAAAGGCATATTAATTACCTCAATTAAATTTAATTTATTATTAAATTTTAATTTCTTATATTTTCAAATTCTAAAGTTATACTATGGATTTGCTTCGTAAAGTTCATAAATCTTAATTTAAAAAAATATCCTTTTTCCATTACTGGTATTCGATTTTTATTTAACATATTTATTCCCCTTAAATTATATTTTGTTATATTATTTTTATCAATATCCAATTCTATAGATAAATCACCACTAAAAAGAACATTAATAAATCGTAATCTTTTTCTATTATTTGGTGTTCCTAAATCTAAATAACCTGTATCATACTGACTATTTATTAATTTATTATCTTCTAATACATTATTTTCATTAAAATTTCGATATTCTTGTAATCGTATATTCCCTTTTGTTGATCCGATAAATAATACATTATTTATCGGATCAACAAACATAGAAGTAACATCTTCAGGTGGAATCCAATAACTCCACCAACCTGCTTTATAATCTAACACTAAAATAATATTATTGGTAGTAGAAGAATAAGTAGGCACAGCAAGAAAATATCTATTATTCCATACAACTCCAATAGCATAATTTAAATATGCAATATTTAAATTATTAAATGTAGGTATAATTTTTGTTGCAAGATTATCTGTTTGAATATTATCAATAGTAAAGATTATAGGGGTTTCTGCAACTGCTCCTCTAATAAAATGTATTCCTATTTTAGAGACATAAAAAACTCCATTTTCCCATTCAGCAACACTTCTCCAAGCAATACAACCTTCATTAATATTAAGTTTTTTAATGTAAATATTTGGAATATCACCATAAATAAGATATGCAGCATTTTCTTTCCAAACTATAATCTGATCTGACATTCTTCCAACTGCAGTAATATTAAATCCATCATCCATATTAATATATTCTGTATTATCTATACCACTTGTTTGCCAATCGGTGAGAGCCATTATTTTATTGATATTACTATACCAAAACATAGATGATGAAATTTCAGGGAAATTAAATAACCATAATCTATTTTTATGTACTAATCCAAATTTAGCTTTTTTAAATCCTGGTAATGTTGTTGTAGTAATTCCATCCCAAGTTATAATTTCTTTTGCCTTAGTTGTTGTATCTTCTTCAGTAAGGAAAATAAGTTTTTTTAAAAAATTCAATATTTGATATGGTTTAGTAGATGCAGGTAAATATGTACTATCATATAAAATAGTCCAATCAGATTCAGCTGTTTTACCTGTCTCAGGAAGTAAGTTTGATATTTCAATTTGCGTTGGCTCATCAGAGTAAAGAGCAAAAAATTCATCCCATCCCATATAAAAAGTTATCCCTTGACTCCATAGAAAACTCCATAAATATAGATATCCAACCTGAATAAGAGCAGTAGATATATTAAGATTGGAAATAATTTTTTCATATATTGTATTTACTCCATCAGTAATTTTTCCATAAATTGTTCCTTTATCTTTATTAATTAATATTTCTATCCAATAATCAGTATTTGCTTGCCAATCATATTGATATGTTAGATATTTCTCACTAAAGTAGTATTGGTAGAGATTAGACTCATTTTCATACTCAAATTCTATACCTCTCCAGGAAAAATTTCCCTTAAAATATCTAAAACCAATAAATACATTATTCCCCCAATTTAAAATACCATCTAATTTAATTATAAAACCTACTTTCCCCGTAATATCGTTTGCCGTCATTTTTATTTTAGATTTGAGATATATTTTATGTGCTTCTGCAATAATAGTCATATGATCATATTGGGAACTATTATAACATGTATAATTATATCTAAAATAATCAGCATCAACGAGGGAAACAGCTGGTGGGAAGAAACAGGTTGCTCTATATGGAGGAAATGAAGTAGGTAGATTTGCTTTTTCTTCAGGAGCATAAAATTGGAATAAATAAAAATTTTTATTAAAATAAGATGCTAAATCTGAAGTAGCTGGCTTCATATAATTATATAAATTTATATTACTTTGAGCTTCTGCATTTATATTTCCATAATACATAGTAACAGTTACATCTGTTTTTGGTGCAATAGAAAATTTAATAAATATTATACTTTCTTTTTTCCCTTCAATCTTTATTGTTCCACCAGTAAATCCTGAAGTAGTAATACCATTAATATTAACAGATTTGAATTGTTTAGTTGTTTCCTTTATTTCATTAGCAGTAAATGTTAATGTTTCTTCTATATTATTAAGATTATTATCTTTACCTTGTATTTTAATACTGCCCCAAGTTGTAGCTCCTTCAATAATAATTTTTAAAATTGCTGGTGAAGTCAGTTGTGAGGTTAGTGACATTGTTAATGATATATTTGTTGTAGGTAATAAAATAGCATTAATTTTACTCCATTCTTTTATCCAATAAGGTAATTCTTGAGGAAGATTTTTATCATATACAATAAATCTTAAATCTTCTCCATTATCTTTAATATTACTATAATCAAATCCAATTGGTAATTTCCATTCTAAAATTAAATTATAATAAGAAACAAGAGTATGATTTTTTATAATTCTTTTTCTACATTTAGTCCAATTATTATTCCACCATTCGTTAATATTTATACTATTTTTTCTAATAATATTATCAACTTGGACTATATTCACAGAATTATTTCCTAATTTCCCCGTATAAAAAGTATTAACATTACCAATTTTCCCATCATTTAATTGCTTTGCAGAATAATGAATATTTTGTGGAGCTCGGCAAAATATTGTTCCTTCTTCCATAATTGCATTAATAATGTTAGGACTTTCTACTGGTTGAGTTGAAAGTTCCATCTCTGGACTTTTAGTATTAAGACCTGCAAAATTAGTTAATGTTAAAGTTTGCATTTAAAAAAATTCTCCTTCTATAACCATAGTCAAATCGCTACCACTTCCCTCAGCACGGCTATCGAATATTATATTAGAGCCTGCAGGTATAATTTCTTTTCCTTGCCAAATTTTACTATTGTTGTGACCTGCAACTATCTCTACAGTAATTGTAGTCGTAGGTATTGTAACTGAAAAAGAAGTAGATGTAGTAGATGTATTTACTACAGTAGCAACCACTTTAAGAATTTTAAATTGTCGAAATAAATAAATATTAGCAAATTTTTTAGGAAGTATTGCTCCTGGTGATTGCACGATTATAATATCTTTTGCAAGAGTTTGTTTTAAATTATCACTTAAATTTGTTAAAGTTATAGGCAATTTTTATTACCTTTATCTTTAAAGAATAAATTTATTTTTTATATCTTTCTAAACATCTTTCTAAATTTTTAATATAATTATCAATTTTATGATCTTCAATCATAGCTATTTTTAGTTGTAAAATTTCCTGAAATCCCATTTCTATTCTATCCCAAAATTTTTCCCAGAAAGTCTGACTCTTATTAGGAGGATATAATATTCCATTTTCATCAAAATAATAACAAGGTTCTTTAATATTTTTTTCTATGATAGGAACATGTCTATAATGCATTATTCGTCTGGGTATTCGTGTTACATAATCAGCACAATTTACAAATCTAAACCAATTATTCCCAAATTTATTACTAAAAATTTTAGCAAAACTCTTATTACCCACACGAGGAGATCCAAAAGTATAACCACCAGCTATTTCATATGAAAAGATTAAATCACTATTATATATCCATATAGGTGCTAAAGTTGCTAATGCTCCACCCATACTATGTCCTGTTAACCATATTCTTCGAGAGCTTATTATCGTTTTAAGTTCATCTAATTCTTGAAATATCAAATCCCAGAGATTTACAATTCCCTCTTTAAATCCTTGATGAATTAATCCATCATAAGTAAAATATTTTATTTTTTTACATCGAATATCTGTTATCCAATCAGATATATTTTGTTTTTCTGTTCCTCTAAAAGCCAAAATAACTATATCTGAATCATATAAAAGAGATGCTTGTGAATTTTTTTTATCAAAATATTTAAAATTAAGTTGTAATTTTTCTGCTTCTTCTTTTATTTCATTATATCCTGCATAAACTAATTTAGAGACATTAGCTAAATAAAGTGCATTTTCAATATTAAATGTAGTTGCATAAGGATTAAATTTCATTATTTTTATTTCCTTCTTTTAATGAAAAAAAATAATAATAAAATAGAGATAGAATATTTTTAATGCCCTTTTAATGTCCTATTTATCCATCCTAAAAGAAATTTTTTTTGAGATGAATTTCTATTACAAATTGCTACATAATATTTTATTTTTTTTATTATATATTTATCTATAAATTCTTCCTCTTCTATTCCATTTAATTTAGTTATGGTATCATTCCCTATAATACCATCTTGTTGTATTTTTAAAATTTGTTGTACAAAACGAATAGCTGTTTTAACTCCTGCATTTACTGCAAAATCACAGATATCAATAGCAATTTTTTGATTTCTTATTTCATCCCCTTTAATTTTATCCCAAAAATTTATTTTATAAAAATCTTTTACTAATTGTGTTAATTCTGATTGTGTTAATTCTGATGTTTCTTGATATTTTTTATTTTTATCAATTAAATTCCATCCTTTCCAATCAGGGAAATTTTTATAAGATATTCCAGCATAAGTTGCACCTCCCAAATCCCCTTCTATTTCATGAAAGACAAAGCCTCCTTCATTTTGTAATATTATTTCAAATGCTTTATTGAAATCACTCATTTTTATAATCACTCTCTTCTTTAAATAAATTTTGAGATTATTTCTATAATTTTATTTATCCCTACTGAAGACCCTCCACATAATATAATTAAAGTTAATACAATTAATAAAAAAAATTTATTTTTTATTACCTCAAGAAATTTTTCTGTCATATCTTTTCCTGCTAATACTCTTAAATGATTAACATCAGAGATAGTTTTAGTTAAATTATTCTCAACCGTAGACATTTTTATTGTTAAGTTATTTATCTTTTCAAAAATAGTTGTATGTTGAGCGTTATTAGATTGTATTAAATCTGTTAATCTCAAATTTATTCCTTTAGTCTCACCTTCAATAGTTCCTAATATTACTCCAATATCTATTTTATCCATTTTTAATTTTTAATTATTTTCCAAACTTGATCTAAAACATTGCCATCAATATAAATACCTACGCCTATAAAATCTTTATTTTTTTCTTTATTATAGAGATCTATAATTTGGACACCACATCCTCCTATGACTATATAATAACCTAATCCTACTGCCATATTTTTCTTTCTATCTATTCCCAGATATAAATAAGCTCGTTTTTGCCAATCTTTCATTGATGCATTTTCACACAAGAAAGATGCTTCCATGCTACCATTTATTTGTAATAATTTCCTCCATCCAGGGACGTCATTATTTAGTCTATTTATTGAAATCCCGCCATGAAGATAGGAAGCTCCTATTCCCTCTGTTACTTTTTTCTCTTCTGCTTTGGCTAAAGGAACATAATTCGTGAGGATTAATGTTATTCCTAATGTCATTATTATTTTAAGTAATTTATAACTATAAACCATTTTTTTCACCTCCTTTATTTTTAATCTTTAATTTTTATTCCTCCTGAAATTATTCGAAGAGGAATTTTTGTTTGAAAATTTGTTAAAGTAGTTGTTCCTGGATTATTAATAGTTATAGGACGTCGTAAAGTATATGCTGGATATATAGTTCCAGGATTCTGCTCTTCAGCACCATAAGTAACAGTAATAGTACCTTCATTATATTTTCTTCTTTCATATAAAGTTTGAATTTCTGCTGGAGATAATACACGATTATATACGCGGACTTCATCTATATAACCGTTTGTTACTTCCCCTGCTTTTGCTATTGTAAATGGTTCAGTAGTAGTAGTAGGAGCACCATGAAGTGCAGTTCCTTCAAGAATATTATTAACATATAATCGCATTGTTGTTCCATCATAAGTTCCTACTATATGAAACCATTTATTAAAATTTAGGTCAAGTCTTGTAAGTCCAATACAAAATGGAGTTGTATTATTTATTCGAAATTCAGGTCGCCAAGTAGTAGACGAATCTGAAAAAATAAAAAATTTATATCCTTTATTTACCCATATAGAAGTAATAGGAAAACTTATTATATTTACCCATAATGAGATACTAAATATTCCCGTAATATTTAAACTTGGAGCATTTCCACAATTTACATATCCGCCTGAACCATCAAATTTTAAATGAGAGCCTGTATTAAATTTAGTTACTTCACTTCCATTCCAATGTCCTCCATCACTTGTTTGCCATATGTTAGTTCCTACGAATGTTCCAGTATTTGCATTATTTGAAACATCATAAGTAATTGTTCCTATTCCTTCATCTAAATGCCATGAGCCTATTAATCCTGATTCTTCATAATTTTTAGTAAATACTGTAGAGAAGGTGCTTGCATCTGTAGCTGTAGAATTATTATAATATACATAATAGGAGTTATTTCCTGGCGCTAAAGTTGTTTTTATCCAAAAAGTTGCTGTGCCAAAAGTAGTCCAGCTGTCTCTAAAAGAAGATAATTCAGTAGTGCTACTTCCAAAAACAATATCAAATCCATCGTCTCTGACTGTTGAAGAACCACTAACAGGTAAAATTACACTTGTGCTCCAAAATCCAGCATCAGCATTATTAATTATTACTTCTATTAATACTCCTAAAATAATAATTATTTTTTTAATTATCATTAAATAATTCCTTCTATTGATTAGCACTTTGTCGATAAACTACTTTTATATATATATCTCCTCCTGATGTAGTAATTTGTAGACTTTCAGCTGCCGGAGATAAATCGGGGCTATCCCAACCAATAGATTGTTTAGCATCACAAAAAAGTTTAATAATTGTGGATCCTCCAGACCATTTTAATTCTACTACGCCACCTAAAGAAGTATTATAATTACAAACTATTATTGATGCAATTTGTATTTTTTGTCCTGTTTGTGCGGGGATTAAAGTTAATGAAGTAGTAGCACCAATAATATTAGTATTAGATAGAGAATATCCCACATAATTATCAGTTTTTATTCTTGTACTATCAGGAGTTAATGGAGACATTAAAATAACACCAAGATATCCATTAGTATCTGTATAAGGAATTCTCCCATTAAGAGCCGTTATTGTTACTGTTCCTCCTCTTACTTCAGTATAAGCTGTTCCTGTATTAGTATTACCTTTTAATCCAACCCATATAGCTCCATCAGTAATATACATATTACTTGTAGTAGTTCCTACCCCTCCACTACCAGAATAATCATATACTTTAATATAACCTTCTGTTGTTGTTGGAGAACCTAATTCAACTTTTCCTGAAATTTGTTGACTCCCTGATATACTATAACATATATTATTATTATAAAATATAAATATTAATGATATTATAAGAAATATAATTTTTTTCATAAATTCATAAATTCTTTTTTTATTAAATTTAGAAACTATCTAAGGGTAAAGATAAAAATATCCTTACCCTCAGATAATTTATGTTAATACTCAAAACCTACCCAAGATATTGTTCCAGCATTTACAGTCTCAGTAGTCGCTGCATAAACAGTAATGACTGTTCCTGCGATTTTTGCTGTTGGACGGCTATCTACAATAGAATTACAAGGATTTGCTGGTGCTACTGATAAATATATCTCGTCACCCGTGCTACCGTCATCCACTTTTACACGTAAAGCATAGAGTCCTGTAACTTCTACCGAGCTGATTTTCAAAGACTTTCCCGTAGTTACAGTATAACTGCCAATCACTACCCACGCATCTGTAGACGCAATATTGGAAAAAATATAAGATTTCCTTAAATTTGTCCCACTTTCTGGAGCAGTAATGGCATAAATCTGTCCTTCTGAGTCTTGCTTAATAGCTTTCCCTAAATTACCTAATACAGTTGAAGATCCAATAGTATTTACACCTGCAGGAATTGATGGTAAAGCCGTTATAGTTGCGGCAGTTACAGTCCAAGTACCACCTTGATAGATAGTCATTCTGTCAGCTTCAGTCGATACAATATCTATTGGCGCTGATTGAATTACTGTTACTGAACCACATACTTTTTGTGCTCCTGATGTTTCAACAGCATTTGCTAATGTTAATGTTGCAGTTAAAAAAATAAATATTGATACAATTAACATTAATGTTTTTTTCATTTTTTATCACCTCCTTTTCTTCTTATGATTAAATTTTATTTTATCATCTCTTTTACATTCTATAAATTATGGAGCATAATTAGATTTGCGATATGATATTATAATCCCTATATTTAATTTTTGTATATCATCTACTTTATTTTGCAAAACTAATTTCATTTTAGAAGATAAAAATTCTCCTATTAAAATTGGAATAGGTGGTTTAAAAATATTAATTGGATTTGATGGAGTTATTTCACCACCTAATACCAAATAAATAGCTTCTTCAGTATATAGTCTATTTACATATAATTGAAAGTTAAAATAATCTATCAATTTCTTTTCATTTCGAACAATAACAAGATATTCTAAAAATACTTCAAAATTACCAACACCAGTTATTGTTTGAGTAACTGTATAACTACCAAAAGGTAATAATTCTACATTATCTAAATTTATATATCGTAATCCTGGTTGGGCTTCCCAAACAGGTTCATTAATACTTAATATTGTATCAATTGATCCTATAACTTGTGCTGATAATGTTCCTAAATCAAAACTATATTTTCCAGAACTTAGTTCTTTTAGAGTAAGTATTTGCCACTGTCCATTAGCATCTTGTCCAATTATTGCAGAATAAGGACGAACATTACTATCTTGTGGAATAGCTTGTTGTTTTAATGAAGCTGCAAAGATAATAGTAGGATAAAATAAAAAAATATTTAAAATAATCCAATTTTTAATAAATTTTTTAATCATATTTTTTCTTTATTCAATAAAAAAATTTTGTTGTTCTTTAATTGGTTGATAAAATTTGCTTAACATGTCTTGTTCTATTATTTTTTCTTCTCTCCATTTTGAAAATAAATCAACTTTTGCTTTTATCCATTTAGGATCTCCTATTAAATTAATTGTTTGTAAACATGCTTCTGTTAATATTAATTTATCAAATATCGCTGGAAATGGTACATTTGATTCAAAAGATGAAATAATATTTAAGCTAGGAACATAATGTCGTTTAAATAAAAGATTTATACTTGGAGTAGGAATAAATCCAATTTTATTAATTGTTTCAAAATAATATTGTGGAAAACCTTTTATAAGAAAATTAAATTTATATTCATATTCTTTTTTTTCTATTTTAAGGACATCATTATAATAAATAGCTATTGTTTTTCCTTCTAAAACAATATATTGTTCTACTCCTGCTATTATGGATATATCATGTGTCTGAATTTCTACATATATTTTTTTTAAAATTAACCAATTAAAAATAGTCCTAATAGATTGATTTAATATATTAAGATAAACTTGTGGTGGAAATCTCTCTATATTTTCATCATCAATTTCATAAGCAATTTTATGTATTATATCTTTTGCTATTGTTGCCATTTTTAACTTTTATTAATTACCTCAATAATTCCATTGAATAAATCTAAATAATATCGTGCAGTATCAAATTTTTTATCTTTTTCTAATGCTTTTACACATATAAAATTAATTATTCCATCTTGCCAATTTCTTGGTAATTCAGATTCTTCATTTAATATAAAATTAGGTTTTCTAATATAAATTACTTCTACTGTAGCAGGAGCAGTAACAGGTTCTATAATTATTTTATTTCCTATTCTATAAACTGTTGGAAATTCAGCAGTTGGTAAAAAAAAATTATTAGTTGTTTTAATATTTTTAATAGTACATATTTTACCTGCTCTTGTAACTTTAACTAATTTTAAAAAATTTCCATCTAATATTTGTTCTCCTGGAGTAAGAATAGTTAAAGAAATTGTATAAAGAAAATCTAATAAATCGTTTTTAATTCTTAAAATTAAGGATTCATTCCCATCTTGACACCAATTTACAAACATTTCTGAAGTCCATGTAGGATCTTCTCTTCCCTCAATAACAGCTTCTAATAAATCTCTTGCTCTATTAATTATTTCTTGTTGTGTCATTTTTTATTTCTTTTCTTTTTTTTTCTTTTTAAATTTTAACCTTTCAGATAATTCTTCTAATGAGCCTTCAGATTCATTTAATTTAACTTCTTTAGATTTTTCAGGTTCTTCTAATTCTTCTAATTCTTTTAAATCTTCTAATTCTTCTAAAATTTCTTCAGATTCTTCTAATTCTTTAGGAAATTCAATATTTCTAAAGAGATTAGTTCCTATTTTTCCTTTAATTAAATAAATTTTATCTCTGGGACAATCTTGTGTTATCATTCCTTCAATAATAGATTTATCCCATGCAAGTTCAGGATATTCCCAATTACCTATAATTCTTTTTAATATATTTTTTTCACAAAATATAGCTTTTTTTAATGGGAAAACATAGTCTTCATTAAATAAAGATATTGTTATTTCTGGTAATGCTTCTGTAGAATCATCCCAATATATAGCTTTCATTAGATACCTCCATAAACTTTTTTATTATATTATTCTATTACATTCCACGAACATCTACCTGAATATTTACATCGCTATTTACTGGTACTGCTTCTAAAGCAATTGCAATTGGATGAGAAGTTGCTAATCCTAATTTCCCTTTTGTGGCAGATGTTGATAATCCATCCCCAATCGCAACTGCAGTTGCTCCTGTTTTAACTTTTGCTGTTGTTATTCCACTTATCACTATACTTCCTATTTTTCCTACTGGAATAGTTTGTTTGGCAATACCTTTTACTAAGGATGAATTTGCAACTGTAGTACAAATTGCTCCTCGTCTTGTAAGATTAGTAGTGTCAATAATAACAACATTTCCTGTTTCAATAGTTATAGTATCTCCATTTAAAAAGTCACTTTCTACTGTTTCTGGTATTTCAATTGGAATAATATCTTTAATTTTCATTTAATTATCCTCCTTTCTTTCATCTTCCATTATATTAAGGAAGTGCATTAATTATTTTACCATGCATTCGTGGTGAAGATGAATATAATTGTCCATCAAAGAATACCTGCAATGCTTTTACTGTTGCAAGGTCAATTTTTGTATAGCCTTCCATTGTCATTCCTCGTTCATCTGCTTGTTGTTTGAGAACTAACTGTAAATAATTCTCATTAATAAAATACATTGTATCTGCTGGAACATATGGACTCTTAACACAAGGAGCATTAAATATTTTAAAATTATTTATCCCCAAATTTGCAATACTGTCATCTTGTAAAGCATATCTTTGTTTCTCCATGATAAGGTTATTTGCAGCTGTCCATAAAGCATCTGTTGTTAAAACAATTGTTGCTGATTCTGTTCCTAGCTGAATTTTACTAATGACATTAGAAAGGTCAGAATAAGTTAGAGATGTTTTATTCTTGTTCATAACATAAGATTTCCATTCAGGGAACTCTATCCTTGATAATCCTGCATATTCAGGATACATATCTCCATTATCAATAATTTTTTCCAAACTATCAATAGGATAACCTTCTGTTACTGCTTCTTGAATAAATAACTTTCGCTCAATTGTTTCAATTAAACTTGTTACCATTGTTGAAAATCTGACTTTTATAGTATCCAATACAGCTGCATCTGATGTTAAAATATTTTCATCCTCTCTTGTTAATGCTAATGCTCCATACAAAGTAGCAAAACGAAATTTTGCATAAGTCATAATTTGATTTGTAGGAACATTTATTTTCCCAAACTTATTATCATGAGAAAAAATAGGATATTTTCCTGCTATGATAGGTTGTACTACATAACCATCTCTACCTGCACCATCTATCTTTACTTTATTTCTTTTTAATAGACGATAAAAAAGTAAAATGTTAGTAAATACATTATCAACAGCCACAGGAAAAAATTTTTCTCTTACTGTCGCATTTATATCATGTAGATTAAATGCCATTATAATCTACCTCCTTTTGATTTTTAAAATTATTTTTGTTACCTTTTTTAAAATCTTTAAATCTCTTTCTTTATTATCATTTTTTATTTATTTTTATCTTTTTTCTATTTTTCTATTATATACTTTTTTCCTTCTTTGAGAGCCATTGCTACTGCTTCTTCAAAATCTTTAGGTCTTTTCACTTGTAAATTTCCCCTAATTCCTCCTACTGAAGGTGTTCCTGAAGGGATATTTTTCATTTTTGTAGTATAATCTACTTCCCATTGCTTTCGAAAAGTATCTATTTGATCTCCTATTAGATAATTAAGTGCTTTTAAAGGAGATCCAATTTCTTCATTAAGCATTATTTGATAAATGTCACGTTCAGAGATAGAGAAATTGTTTTTTTTAATTCTTGTCATAACTTCAGCCATTTCTTTCTCTAATGTTTGTTCAATTTGCTTTTTAGTAAAAATAAACTGTCTATCTTCTATTTGTTTTAATCTATCCTCTAATTGTCGTGTAAATTTATCTCCAAAATTATCTTCATTTTCCTCTTCATTTTTCTCTTCTTCTTCAGTAGAAAAGTAATTGTTGCATAGTTGTTGAATTTCTTTTTCAAGTTTAGGATTTTGTTTTAAAAGCTCTACATAGTTACTATAAGCTTCAATTATTGGTGTCTGCGCTATAATCTGATCTTCTAATTCCTGCTTTCTATGTACTACTTCAGCAAATCGAGCATAAGGAATATCAGGAAATTCTTTTTTACTTTCCCCTTGATTAACCTCCTCTTCATTTGGCGTTTCTTCTATTGGCGTTTCTTCTATTGGAGTAATAGTTGTTTCTTTTTCCATTTATTTAACCTCCTTATATTTTACCTGATTTAACCCTTCAGTAAGGTCAAATTATTATCTTAATTTCAATATTTTTATAAAACATTGAAATTAGGATTTTTTCTATTGGAGTAATAGTTGTTTCCCTTTTTATTTAACCTCCAGATACTTTACCTGATTTAACCCTTCAGTAAGGTCAAATTATTATCTTAACCTAATCTCGATGTTCCTATTGGAGTTTTAGCTTTATCAAGCCTTGATTCATTTGATCGTAATGGTGGTTCTATTCTTGATGATGATTCTTTTTTTACATTTTTATCCTCATTTGACATTAAATGCTCAAACCGTCCTTCTTTAAACATTTCTATTCCTTTTAAATTAGATATATTTTGTTCCCTTATTATTTTTAAAAAGTTCAAAATATGTGGATTATCTATTTCTAATCTAAATAATTCATCAAGAATAAAATTATTTTGCTTAAAAGAATCTTCTAAATTTATAAATAAATCTTCTAAATTTGAAGGATTAATTTTTTTAAATTGTTCTTTTGCTTGATTAACTGCTTTTGGAATTCTTTCTTCTATTTCATTTAATAATTTTTTATTTAATATATCTTTTTCAATTTGTGTTAAAGCCATTTTTTATTTCCTTATAGTTTTTATTATAAAGTAATTTAGTTTTCTTTACATATTTAATTACTAAATTAATTATTTTCATCTCCTTTTTATCGCTCTTGTAGCTTTTATAGGACGATCAGTTATTTCTTTTCTTCTGTTAATCATTAAATCAACTACATTTCTTCCTTCTACTGGTTCTTTCCTTTTTTTAATCATTAAATTAACAGATTTTCTTTTATCCTCCTCTTTTTGTACTGCTTCCCATCCTTGAGATGCTCTTTCACCTCCTATTGCGGTCTTCATAGTTATTTGCCTCCTTTAATCTTTATCTTTTTTATTTCAATTGATCTAATATCATCAGATGATTTAATGTTTTTAGGTTCAGGTTTTCCTTTTGACGGTCTTTCATAAATTGTAAATTCTTTATCAATAATTGGGGATAAAATCTCTTTTGCCATTATAAAATTTACCTCCTTTTTTAAAGTATTCCATATGAAGTAATAATTTCTTGTTTAGATTCTTTTTCTTCTTTCCACTTTTCTGGGAAAAATATTGTTGTTAAATAATCTTTATAATCAGTAAGAATTTTATTAATTTTCTTTTTATATTGTTCTATATATTCATCTATAAATTGTTTTATATCTTTTTTAATTATTACTTTCTCAACTTGTTGAATTATAATCCATGTATATAAACTACCTATAATAAATCCTATTAATAAAATTAAGCAAAGTAAAAAAAATAAATTAAATATATTAATAAACATTGATATTTTCCATAGATAATTAATGTTTAATCTGTTAATTTTATTCCTAAATCTTTTAATAATCCTTTTGTTAATTGTCTTGCTTCTTCTTGTGTAATAAGTGTAGAATTTAATAAACTAATAATAGTTTGTAATGATTCTAAAGCTTGTTTATGTTTTACCATTTTTGATTGAACTATTTCAGTTTGAAATCTCACATTAACATTAAATAATAAATTTTGATAATCTATTCCTTTAAAAATCACCATATTTGGTTGTTTATAATCTAATGCTAATTGTTCTGTATATGTATGGTAATTAGTTAAAATATGAAGAATATGTAAAATGACTTTTTTTAATTCTTTTTCAATATCTCCTAATAAAGTTACTTGTCTTCTTTGTTCTTCTTCATCTAAAAGAGTTGCTTCTGTTGCAGTTTTTATTCTTGATCTATCTCGAAGTCCCGTTTTATTATCCATTTGTGCTCTAAATACTTGGGACATTTCAAATAATCCTACTGGTAATGGTGGCATATCCATCCATTGTATATGTGTTCCAGGTAATTTTTCTATTATATCTCCAAAGTCAGTTGATTTAATACCTTCTTTTAATGTATTTTCATCAACAAAAACAGGACGATCTGCTGTTTTTTTAATTATTCTCATACCCATTGAAAGTAATTTATTTATAGCAATTTGCTCACTTATTAAATATTCTACATCTCCTAATCCCCAATATTTAGTAGTATTAATATTTATAAATCTTATAAATGGAATATCATAATAAGGATTAGGTCTATCATCTAATAATATTTCATTTGCAATTACAATCATGCGTCCTCGTGGATATTTTAGAATAATTTGTTTTTCAGCAATTCCATCTTTAATTATTTGATTTATTGGAATTAATCTTCTACATATAGGACATCTAATATTTTCAATTGATGTATTTTTCTTAGAAAATCTCTCATTACAACAATTAAAGGTATAATTATAAAAAGCAAGTTCTTCTTTTGTATCATCACGAAAGAAACCAAAAATTAAATTTGCTGAAGGCATTTTATTACGTTTTTGAGATTTTGTCTCACTACTTATTGGTGAAAGAAAGTGAATGCTATCATACATTATATCAACAAAGCTACTTTTATCTTTAAATTTTTGAGAAGGACTGGTAATAAATTCTTCTTTAACAAATTTACCTCTTTCTGGATACCATCGTCGAATTCTTGTTAAAGGTATTGGTTCACAATAAAATATAAATTCTGCCTCAGAATTTTCATTACAAGATGGATCTGGATAAATACATTCAGGATTTATAACGTCCATTCTAATATTTAATAAATTATTCTCTATATTATAATGTGGATATAAGAATCCAGTCCCCCAAATTTTAACTTTTGTTAATAATTCTTTAATTTTTTTAATCATTTCCAGATGTTGTGTCCAATAAAATAAAAGTATTATCTCTAATTCTTTTATTTGTTTAATTTGTTGTTCAGTACTATTAACACCTGGTATTAATTCAATACTTAAAGGGACTTCTAATATTGTTGAAATTGCTGATTGAATAATAGGAGTAATATTATTTAAAATAACATCTGTTGTTTTTGGATTCTTTCCTAATTGTCTTCCTAAATAAAATGATAAAAGTCTATCAAAAAAATTTTTATCTCCAAATTCCATATTAAAAAATTCTTCTTTTGCAGATTTTGCAATATAGAATTTCTCCATTACTGTATCAACAATTTGTCTTTCTTCTTTTTGTATTTGTTCTCTAATAATTTTAGGATCTATTTCTTTTATTGCCATAATTTTTAATTTTTAAAAATTTCCATATGGAGTTTTTATTATTTGATTAAGTGGTTCTCCTTTATCTCTATTTTTAAATGGCACATATATAACTTGTTCTTCTAAATTATAAGTATAATCATTATTTATTTTTGTTTCTTTTTTTAATGGTGTTTCCCATCTACGTTGATTACTTCGATATGCTCTTAAACATAATCCAAGAGCCATTACTCTATCATCATAGCAATTATTTGCAGCTTCCATTTTACCATTTGCATATTTTAAATAACTCATCAATTCAGAAATTAATACTTTACTTCGTATTTTCCCTAAATCAAAATTAATGTAATCTTTAATATCTTGAATAAGTAAACCTTTTGTATATGCTCCTGTTTCAAATCCTAATTTACTTGTTATTACTTTTCCAAATTCATCGATTTTTTCCCAGCGATAAAGATTAAAATAATTATCTTTTATCCGCTCTAAAGTTGCTCCCCCCCCAGTTCCTGTTATTTCAATTATTATAAAAGCATTATTAAAATATTTCGCTCCTTCTATAATATCTTGTGCATATATAGATGCATCTGTATGACTGTGATATTCTGCTACTTGGTCTAATGTATCTGCCCTTAATACAATTGTTACATTAGGATCTCCATTTTGTATTCCTGTTCCACTATCAACACCAAAGATATATGTACTTTTTTCTTGTGGAGCTTCCCAAATTTCCCAATAACCATCAAATGTTGGAATAAATCTATTATTCTTTATATCCCCTTTTTGTCCTTTACAACAATAACTTCTACATGATAATTCTTGTAATTTCCGAACATTAAAAACATTCATCTCTGTAGAAATAAATGCCTCATTATCATCTGAGGGATATTCTTGCATAAATTTTAAAGGATCTCCTTGACAATCATTATCAATTGTTTGTCGTCTCCAATATAATTGTTCATCTGATAAATTATATCTCTTTTTTAATTCTTGTTCTGGTTGATAATCTACTTCACTATCTATAGGAATATCAAACCACTTTTTATCTAAAGGTTTTTGATAATATCTACAAATATACCAGGGCAAAAAAACTGCTTCAAAATCTGTTTTCTTAGATTTTGCTAATAAATATTGTTGATGAAAATAATTCCCATATCCTTGTGCTGTAGATTCAAGAATTATTACACTCCCATGTTCTTTAGGAATACCAGGCATAACAGATAACATAATTTCTTCAGGATAAAACCACCTGGCTACTTCTGATGCAAGAAAATGTGTTGGTGTTGTTCCTGCTCCTGCATCTTTATTCCCTGAAACATCTACTCTTATTTGACTATGTAATCCAGTTCCATTTTTATTATCAAAAATTACTTTCCGCTTCGCCCATTGCCCTGTTAAAATTGTCGGTTGTAATTCTTTTGGCAAATCTGAATAAAAAAGATTAATCTTCGCAAAAATCTCTAAACTAATATTTTCTAAATTACCAATTAATAAACTCTTTACATTCGGATTTAATATCGTCTCTGCAAAAAGAATTGCCGCCCACAATGTCGATGAACATTGTTGGCGAGATTTTAAAACAATTAATCTCACAGGTTTCCGTTGTTGTCGTTGTTTAATAAAATGTTCATATAGTATCTCTTGATCTTTACTAAAATAAAATGGATATATTTTCCCTCTTATTGGTTTAATATTACGATGTAATAATCCTTGAATCCGTTCTGGAGTCGTTTCAATATGAAAAAATTGCTCTATAAATTGTCGAGGGTTTTCTCTATATCTCCAAAATCTATTTAATATCTCCTTATTCATTATCTTTATCACATTTCGTCTCTTCTAATAATGATAGTTGCATTATATAGTCTTCAAATTGTGTTTGACTACCTTTATTAGAAATATTTATCTGTTGTGCTAATTGCATCTTTGTATCATTTAAATCTCCACGTACTTTTAATAATAATGTTATATAACTTAATATTTGTCCTGATGCATAAATACTTAATCCTGGATTATAAAATTTATGATATTGTGTAGTATCTGTTTCATTTATTTTGTGTTGAATTTGTAATAAAACCTTTATTTGATCTTTTATTATTTGTGCTATCCTATCTGTTGTAAGTCCTATCTCCTGTTGTTCAAATGATTCTATTAGCGCTGTACGAATTTGTTGCTTCGCTTGATTATCACCTTCTAATAATTTTAATGCTCTATTAGGCTTTCTCTTTTCTATATATTGCTCAATCTTCTCTAATCTATTCTTTTGTACATTTGTCATTAAATTTACTCCAAAATAAAAAAAGACAAAAATATTAATATCTTCCCCTATTTATTAATAGTTTTGTCTCCCTTATTTAAAAATATATATCTTTGTATAATATCAGAATAAATCATTTCTCTTAAAGAATTCCCTTTAAAAAAATTTAATCTTTTATTAAACACTTCTATAATAGTATATCTATTATAACATATTTTTAAATGTTTGTCAAGTACTTTTTTATCTTTTTTTATCTTTTCTTATCTTTTTTTATCTTTTTTCTTATCTTCTTATCCCACCTCTTATCGCTAAATTATAGAAAAACCTTTACTTATAGCATTTTCATCATGAAAACCTATCTTACTTCTTATAATAATAATTTTTATAAAATAAATCTTTATCTTATATTTTTATCAATTAAAATTAAAAATCCTTTCAATAAAGATAGAGCATAACCATAGTTTCATAGCATAATTGTTCTTTACCTATTATTTTTCTTCTTTTCTCTTGTCCTTTCTTCCCCCCTCCCTCTCCCCCCCTACTTTATCCATAGAAGAATCTACATCCGTCTATTGTTCCCCCTTTTTATCTATCTGGTTGGTGGGGTCTAAAATTGGGATAAAATTATCATATAAGATATTGTAATTATTATATTTACATATTATAGTTATAGATAATAATAATAATTATGATTATAATGATATTGATGATAATAATAATTTAGATATTTATATAATAATTGATGTAGATATTATAAAGTAGATACTATAAATATGATAGATATTATAATTATTAATAATTGTTTATTAGTTTTACTATTATTAATTTAATATAATTATAATAAATTTAAGTAATTATATTAATTTTTATAATTATTTTTATTTTATATTTAGGCAATAGGAGAGTTATAACCGCGCGATAAAGAATTATGCAAAGTAGTAGACAGACAATTAGAAGGGCAAGATAGGGGTAAAATAAGGAAAAAATATAATTAATATAGATTTATATATAAAAATATTATAAAATTAAAATAAAGGCACAATTTGGGGCTTAAAAAGCATAGTATTAAAAATTAAACTTAAAATAGCAAATAATACAAAAAATTAAACTATTTATATTAAATAATATAAAATAATATTAAATAATACATAATATTATAAAATAATACAAAATAATACAGAATAATACTAATAGAATATATATATAGAACATAGAATAACAAAGAATGTATAAAGAATATAAAATAAAGAGAAAAATAAATTAAAAATATAATTATAACAAAAAATAAATAAAGATATAATTATTATAATATAAAAAATTATATTTATTGTAAAGATATCATAGAGATATAATAATAACAAAGAGAGTCAAAAGAGACAAGACTAAATAAAGAAAAGAAAAATCTTGAAAAGAAAAGAAAAGAAAAGAAAAAAGAAGAAAAGAAAAGAAAAAGTTTAAAAGAAAGAAAAAAAGATAAGAAAAGATAAAAGAAGATAAGAAAAGATAAGAAAAGATAAGAAAAGATAAAAATTACTTGACAGAGGAAGAAAAAAAGGAAAGATTACTATACTACACAATACAATATAAAATAATATACTAAAGTATGAGAAAAATTAATAAAAAAACTATAAAAAAGACTTGACAAATTTAGAATAATATGGTATAATATGATTAAAGAAAGGATAAGATAATAAAGGAGGTGAAAAAAAATGAAGAAAGAAAGAGAATCAAAGTTAACAAAGCGCGAAAGAGAATTAATA
This sequence comes from Nitrospira japonica, assembly GCA_020723105.1. Lineage (GTDB taxonomy): Bacteria > Nitrospirota > Thermodesulfovibrionia > UBA6902 > UBA6902 > SURF-23. Next base: position 23,365 of record DYJL01000023.1, read on the forward strand.
GATAAAGAAAGGGAGTTAGAAGATCAAAAGATTGTTAAAATAACTAAAGATGTAATTAACCAATTCATTAAACTTTCTGGCGATGTTTCCCTTTTTGAAGGTCTTCTCATTAAGAAGTAGAAGAAAGAATCAAAAAATATAACAAAAAAGGAGGTAAGAAAAATGAAGGATTTAATGCTTGAGATAATAAGAAGGTATGATGCAGAAGAATTAAGATTAGAAGGGAAAAAATTAATAAATGCTGAGAATCTTACTGGAGATATAAGATTAATTTGGGGGGACGCTAAAGGAATTAGAGGAAAGGCAAGTAAGATTAAAGGGAATGTCTCCAGAATTTATGGTGATGTTACCCTTCTTAAGGGGGATGTCACTAATATTGAAGGATATGTTAGCAATATTACTGGTAACGTCTCTAAGATTAAAGGTAATGTATCTCACCTTAGAGGTGATGTCTCTAATATTGAAGGAACTGTTACTTTTCTTAGAGGTAATGTTACTGAACTTTCTGGATATGTTGGGAATATTTATGATGATGCCTCTAAAATTTATGGTGATGCCTCTAAAATTGAAGGTAATGTTTCTAATTTTGAAGGATGTGTTACTTTTCTTAAAGGGGATATTACTAAGTTTCAACAGAACGACTTTAATTTTAAGAAGAGACGTTTCTAATATTGAAGGATATGTTATTTTTCTTGAAGAAAAAGTTTCTAATTTTAACGGGGATGTCATTAATCTTAAAGAAGATAAGAAAAATGAATGAAAAAAGAGAAGTAAAAAAAATATAATAAATAAGAAGGAGGTGATAAAAAATGAATGAAGAATGGAAAAAACAATATCAATTAAGAGAATTAGAAAAAATAGAGGCAAACAAACTATTTGAAATGGAAAAAAGGCTTTACTTGGAAGGATTAAAAATAATAGCGGAAAAGATACCTTCAATTGAGAAGAGAGAAGAGTTTTACCAAGAAGGATTAAAAACACTAATGGAAATAGAAGAAAAAATCAAAGAAGATAACAAAAAAAGATACCTTCAATCTCCTTTTTTCTTGTAAGAAGAAAAGATGGTTTTACTAAGGAGGATTAAAAGCATTAATGGAAATAGAAGAAAGAATCAAAGAAGATAACAAATAAAGGAGGTAAAAAAAATGAATAACAAAAGGAAATTAATAAATAGTAAAAATTTTATTGGAGATACAACAAGAATTTGGGATGATGCTAAAGGAACCAATGGAGATGTAAGTAACATTAGAGGAGAAGTTGCTTTTCTTGAAGGTGATATCGATACTACTAACTTTGAAAGGAATGTTACTAAAGAGGAGCTAAAAAGAATATGTGAAAAGAATATTGATGAAACGGATAAATCCTTTGATTTTCAAAAGGATTCTTTTTGGAAATACAAGACTGAGAAAGAAAATTAATAAATAAAAGGAGATATTATTAATCTTAGAAGAAGAAAGAGGTGAAAAAAAATGATAAAGATATTAAAAGAGACATTAAGAATAACATCATTAATAATAGGATTCTTTATAATAGAAACTGGAATAGGAATAAGTTTTCTTTTAATAATTAAATCAATGCTTTCTATTTAATTCCTTTATAAAGAAACCATAAGAACAAAATAAATAATAAAGGAGGTGAAGAAAAAATGGAGAAAGAAAGAGAATCAAAAGAATTAAGATTAGAAGGGAAAAAATTAATAAATGCCGAGAATCTTACTGGAGATATAAGATTAATTTGGGGGGACGCTAAAGGAATTAGAGGAAAGGCAAGTAACATTAGAGGTGATGTTACTAATATTTCTGGTAATATCTCTCTTCTTGAAGGGAATGTCACTGATATTTCTGGATATGTTGGCAATATCTCTGGCAAGGTTACTAAGATTAAAGGTGATGTTACCAATATTGAAGGTAATGTTACTAATATTAAAGGTAATGTCACTAATATTAAAGGTAATGTCACTCTTCTTGAAGGTAATGTTACTAAACTTTCTGGAGATGTTTACAATATTTATGGTAATATTGCTAAGATTTGTGGTGATGCCTCTAATATTAAAGGTGATGTTACCAATATTGAAGGTGATGTTACTTATATTGAAGGACATGTCACTTTTCTTGAAGGTAATGTTACTAAACTTTCTGGGAAGGTTTCCAGACTTGAAGGGAAAGTCACTCTTCTTAAAGGTAGAGTTACTCTTCTTTCTGGATATGTTGGGAATATTCACGGTAATGCCTCTAAGATTATTGGTAATGCTTCTAAGATTAAAGGGGATGTTACTAATATTGAAGGATATATTAATAATATTGAAGGTGATGTTACTAATATTGAAGGTGATATTTCCAAACTTTCTGGGGACGTTACTAACCTTAAAGGGAATGTTACTAACCTTGAAGGACATGTTACTGGTAAAGAGGTAAAAAAATTGAGTGAAGGGAAAAAGTTAATAAATAACGAGAATCTTTTTGGAGATATAAGATTAATTTGGGGGGACGCTAAAGGAATTAGAGGAAAGGCAAGTAACATTAGAGGTGATGTTACTAATATTTCTGGTAATATCTCTCTTCTTGAAGGGAATGTCACTGATATTTCTGGATATGTTGGCAATATCTCTGGCAAGGTTACTAAGATTAAAGGTGATGTTACCAATATTGAAGGTAATGTTACTAATATTAAAGGTAATGTCACTAATATTAAAGGTAATGTCACTCTTCTTGAAGGTGATGTTACCAATATTGAAGGTAATGTTACTAATATTAAAGGTAATGTTACTAATATTAAAGGTAATGTCACTTTTCTTGAAGGTGATGTTACCAATATTGAAGGTAATGTTACTAATATTAAAGGTAATGTTACTAATATTAAAGGTAATGTCACTCTTCTTGAAGGTGATGTTACTAATCTTTCTGGAAATGTTGCTGAGATTACTCAAGCTAAAAGTCAATAAATAAAAAGGAGGTGATAAAAAATGAGTGAAGAAAGAAAGTTAATAAATACTGAGAATCTTTTCGGAGATACAACAAAAATTTGGGGTAATGCTTATAGAATTAGAGGAGATGCAAGTAAGATTAAGGGGAATGTCTCCAGAATTTATGGTGATGTTACCCTTCTTGAAGGGGATGTCACTAATATTGAAGGATATATTGGCAAGATTACTGGTAATGTCTCTAAGATTAGCGGTGATGTCTCTTATATTAGAGGTAATGTTACTAATATTAAAGGGGAGGTTACTAATCTTGATGGTGATGTCACCCAACTTTCTGGTAATGTTGAAAACATTTTTGGTATTGCTTCTAAGATTAAAGGTGATGCCTCTAAAATTCGCGGTGATGTCACTAATATTGAAGGATATATTGACAAGATTACTGGTAACGTCTCTAAAATTAGCGGTGATGTCTCTTATATTAAAGGTAATGTTACTAATATTAAAGGGGAGGTTACTAATCTTGATGGTGATGTCACCCAACTTTCTGGTAATGTTGAAAACATTTTTGGTATTGCTTCTAAGATTAAAGGTGATGCCTCTAAAATTCGCGGTGATGTCACTAATATTTCTGGAGATGTTACTAATATTATGGGTAGAGTTATTAAGCTTTCTGGTGATGTTTCTAATATTGAAGGTAATGTTACTAATATTAAAGGTAATGTCACTTTTCTTGAAGGTGATGTTACCAATATTGAAGGTAATGTTACTAATATTAAAGGTAATGTTACTAATATTAAAGGTAATGTCACTCTTCTTGAAGGTGATGTTACTAATCTTTCTGGAAATGTTGCTGAGATTACTCAAGCTAAAAGTCAATAAATAAAAAGGAGGTGATAAAAAATGAGTAAAGAAAGAAAGTTAATAAACAGCAAGAATCTTCTTGGAGATACAAAAAATATTTGGGGTAATGCTAAAGGAATTTGGGGAGATGCAAGTAACATTAGAGGAGATATCACTAATATTGAAGGGGATGTTAGTAATATTAGCGGTAATATTATTAATCTTAAAGGTGATGTCTCTTATATTCATGGTGATGTTTCTAATCTTAGAGGTGATGCTACTAATATTGAAGGGAATGTTTCTCTTCTTGAAGGAAATGTTACCAGGCTTTCCAAATATGTTGGGAATATTTCTGGTGATGCTTCTAATATTAAGGGTGATGCTTCCTCCATTAGAGGTAAAGTTACTAATATTGAAGGAAATGTTATTCTTCTTAGAGGTAATGTTACTGAGCTTTCTGGATATGTTGGGAATATTCATGGGGATGCTTCTAATATTAAGGGTGATGCTTCTAAGATTTCTGGTGATGTTAATAATATTGAAGGTGATGTTAGTAATATTATAGGTGATATTAATAAAATTGAAGGTGATGTTAGTAATATTGAAGGTGATGTTAGTAATATTGAAGGTGATGTTTCTAAGATTGAAGGTGACGTTACTAAGCTTTCTGGGAATGTTGCTGAGATTACTCAAGCTAAAAGTCAATAAATAAATCTGGTGATGCTACTAATTTTGAAGGTGATATTGCTAATTTTAGAAATTGAAGAAAGAAGTAAAATAAAGGAGATGAAAAGAATGAGAAAAGTAAAAACAAAAAAAATAAAGACAATAGAAGAGAGAATAAAAGAAAGCCCAGATATACAATATCTAAAAAATTTTAAATTAACAAGAAAAGGGAAAAGAGAATTAATAAATCTTTATGAAATTCTTATAGATATCCCAAATATAGAACTCACATAATTACTAAAAAAGATTAAAAAATATAACAAAAAAAGGAGGTGATAAAAAATGGATGAAATAATGAATGAAATGATGGGAATAGAAGCAGAGAAATTAATAAAAATGCTAAATATATTAAAAAAGGTACAAGATTCATTAAGCGATGTAATAAAAATAATTATTGAGGAGCCAATAATAATAGATGATTTTAAAGAATAAAAATTACTTAAGGAGGTGATAAAAAATGAATGAAGAAAGGAAGTTAATAAATACCGAGAATCTTCTTGCATATACAAAACTGATTTGGGGAGACGCTAAAGGAATTAGAGGAAATGCAATTGACATTAGTGGGAATGTCACTGGTCTTTCTGGCAATGTCTCCCTTCTTAAAGGGGATGTCTCTAATATTTCTGGATATGTTGGCAATATTATTGGTAACGTCTCTAAGATTAAAGGTAATGTATCTCGCCTTAAAGGTGATGTCTCTAATATTGAAGGATATGTTATTAATATTGAAGGTAATATCATTGAACTTTCTGGATATGTTGGAAATATTAAAGGTAATGTCTCTAAGATTTCTGGTAATGCCTCTAATATTTTTGGTAATGTTACTAATATTATTGGTGATGTCTCTAATATTGAAGGAGATGTTACTTTTCTTATAGGGAATGTTACTAATCTTAGAGGGAATATCTCTAAGCTTAAAGGTAATATTTCTAAGATTTCTGGTAATGTTACTAAAATTTCTGGTAATGTTATTAATCTTAAAGGTGATGTTTCTAATATTGAAGGGGATGTTTCTAATATTCATGGTGATGCTTCTAATATTGAAGGTGATGTCTCTAAAATTGAAGGTAATGTTACTAAGATTTCTGATGATGTTAGTAATATTGAAGGTGATGTTAGTAATATTGAAGGAGATGTTAGTAATATTGAAGGAGATGTTAGTAATATTGAAGGAGATGTTACTAATATTATGGGTACTATTGCTATTCTTCTTTTAGGTAATGTCTCTCTTCTTAAAGGAAATATCACTGATATTGAAGGATATATTGGCAAGACTAAAGGTGATATTTCCAACCTTAGAGGTAATATTACTAAAATTGAAGGTGATGTTTCTCTTCTTAAAGGTGATGTTTCTCCTCTTTCTGGATATGTTGGGAATATTAAAGGTGATGCTTCTAAGATTTATTGTGATGCCTCCAGAATTTCTGGCGATGTCACTAATATTTCTGGCGATGTCACTAATATTTCTGGCGATGTCACTAATCTTAAAGGAGATGTCACTAATCTTAAAGGAAATGTCACTAAACTTAAAGGAAATGTCACTAATTTTTCTGGAAATGTTAAGGAAATGTCACTAATTTTTCTGGAAATGTTGCTGAGATTACTCAAGCTAAAAGTCAATAAATAATAAAGGAGGTAAGAAAAAATGAGTAAAGAAAGAAAGTTAATAAACAGCAAGAATCTTCTTGGAGATACAAGAAGGATTTGGGGGAATGCTGAAAGAATCAGTGGAAATGCAAGTAATATTACTGGTAATGTCACAAATATTTCTGGCAATATCTGGGATATTTTTGGGGATGTTTCTAAGATTAAGGGGAATGTTTCTAAGATTTCTGGGAATGTTTTTTATATTTATGGTGATGTTTCCAAGATTAGAGGTAATGTCTCTAAGATTTATAACGATGTTACTAAGATTTCTGGTGATGTTACTAATATTGAAGGAGATGTTACTAAGATTTCTGGCTATGTCTCTAATATTTCTGGTGATGTTTCTAATATTAGAGGTGATGTTTCTAAGATTTCTGGCGATGTCTCTAAAATTAGAGGAGATGTCACGGATATTAAAGGTAATGTTGCCAAGATTTTTGGTGATGTTACTTTTATTTCTGGATATATCGGGCAGATTTCTGGGAATGTTTCTAATATTGAAGGTGATGTTTCTTTTCTTGAAGGTGATGTTTCTTCTCTTAAAGGTGATGTTTCTAATAATGGAAACAATGTTATTGAAGGAAGAGCTAAAAAAATTGAGTGAAAAAGATATTATTAATATTTATTGATAACAGTGATACCTTTAATATTCATAGGAATGCTTTTAGAAAATACAAGACTGATTAAGGCAAGTCACATTGATAATAGAGAAAGAAAGTCAATAAATAAAAAGGAGGTGAGAAAAAATGAGTAAAGAAAGAAAGTTAATAAACAGCGAAAATCTTACTGGAAATATAAGAAGGATTTGGGGTGATGCTAAAGGAATTAGTGGAAATGCAAGTAAGATTATAGGAGATGTCACTAAGCTTTATGGTGATGTCTCTAATATTGAAGGATATGTTGGGAATATTTCTGGTGATGTTACTTATATTTCTAAATGTGTTTCTAAAATTAGAGGTAATGTCACTAATATTGAAGGAGATGTTTTTATTAACGGTAATGTCACTAATCTTTCTGGATATGTCGGGAATATTTATGGTGATGCCTTTAATATTTATGGTGATGCCTCTAATATTTCTGGTGATGTCTCTAATATTTCTGGTGATGTTACTAATATTGGAGGTAGAGTTACTGATATTACTGGTGATGTTTCTAAGATTTCTGGTGATGTTTCTAATATTAGAGGTGATGTTTCTTATATTGAAGGTAATGTTTCTAAGATTACTGGTGATATCTCTATTCTTAAAGGAAACGTTACTAATATTTCTGGTAATGACATCTCTGGATTTACATTTCTGAATTTAAAAAGAAATCTATTCTTTGAGGAAAATTAAGAAAAATTTTGTAACTGCTCAATCATCTATTAAAGAAGAAAGAATATAACAAAAAAAGGAGGTAAGAAAAATGAGGAAAGAAAGGAAGCTAATAAATAGTGGAAATCTCACTGGAGATACAACAAGAATTTGGGGAAACGCTGAAGGAATCAGTGGAAATGCAAGTAACATTAGAGGGAATGTTACTGGCCTTAAAGGAGATATCACTTTTCTTAAGGGTAATGTCACAAGGCTTTCTGGATATGTTGAGGATATTCATGGGGATGCCTCTAATATTAAGGGTGATGCTTCTAATATTAAAGGGGATGTTTCTAATATTAAAGGTAATGTTACTAATATTGAAGGAGATGTTACTCTTCTTAAAGGTAATGTTACTAAACTTTCTGATAATGTTGGAAATATTTATGGGGATGCCTCTAAGATTTATGGAAATACCTTTAATATTAAAGGATATGTTACTAATATTTCTGGTAAAGTTACTAATATTGAAGGAGATGTCACTTTTCTTATAGGGAATGTTACTGACCTTAAAGGAGATATTACTTTTCTTAAGGGTAAAATTACTAAACTTTTTGGTAATGTCAAAGATATTAGAGGTGATGCCTCTAATATTTATGGTGATGCCTCTAATATTAAAGGGGATGTTTCTAATATTGAAGGAAATGTTACTTTTCTTATAGGTAATATTACTAAACTTTCTGGTAACGTTGAAAATATTTATGGTGATGCCTCTAATATTTCTGGGTATGTTTCCAAACTTAGAGGTAAAGTTACTAATATTAAAGGATATATCTCTTTTCTTGAAGGTGATGTTACTCTTCTTTCTGGATATGTTGGGAATATTCACGGTAATGCCTCTAAGATTATTGGTAATGCTTCTAAGATTAAAGGGGATGTTACTAATATTGAAGGTGATGTTTCTTTTCTTGAAGGTGATGTTTCTTCTCTTGAAGGTGATGTTTCTAAGATTACTGGTAATGTTACTACTCTTAAAGGAAACGTTACTAATATTTCTGGTAATGACATCTCTGGATTTACATTTCTGAATTCAAAAAGAAGTTTATTCTTTAATGAAGAGGAAAATTAAGAAAAATTTTGTAACTGCTCAATCATTTATTAAAGAAGAAAGAATATAACAAAAGAAGGAGGTAAGAAAAATGAGGAAAGAAAGGAAGCTAATAAATAATGGAAATCTCACTGGAGATACAAGAAGGATTTGGGGTAATGCTGAAGGAATCAATGGAGATGCAAGTAATATTGAAGGAAATGTCACTGGCCTTAAAGGAAATATCACTCTTCTTAAGGGTAATGTCACAAGGCTTTCTGGATATGTTGAGGATATTCATGGGGATGCCTCTAATATTAAGGGTGATGCTTCTAATATTAAAGGGGATGTTTCTAATATTAAAGGTAATGTTACTAATATTGAAGGAGATGTTACTCTTCTTAAAGGTAATATCATTAAACTTTCTGGATATGTTGGGAATATTTATGGTAATGTCTCTTATATTAAGGGTAATGTCTCTAATATTAAAGGTAAAGTTACTGATATTGAAGGGAATGTTTCTCTTCTTGAAGGGAATGTTACCAGGCTTTCCAGATATGTTGGGAATATTTATGGTGATGCTTCTAAAATTTATGGTAATGCTTCTTCCATTAAAGGTAAAGTTACTAATATTGAAGGAGATGTCACTTTTCTTGAAGGGAATGTTACTGAGCTTTCTGGATATGTTGGGAATATTGAAGGTAATGCCTCTAAACTTTCTGGTAATGCCTCTAATATTTTTGGTAATGTTACTAATATTATTGGTGATGTCTCTAATATTGAAGGATATGTTACTTTTCTTATAGGGAATGTTACTAATCTTAGAGGGAATATCTTTAAATTTAAAGGTAATATTTCTAAGATTTCTGGTAATGTTACTTTTGTTTCTGGGAATGCTTCTAATATTTTTGGTGATGTTACTAATATTATTGGTGATGTTACTTCTCTTGAAGGTGATGTTACTTCTCTTGAAGGTGATGTTACTTCTCTTAAAGGGGATACTTCTAAACTTAAAGGTAATATTTCTAAGATTTCTGGTAATGTTACTAAAATTTCTGGTAATGTTATTAATCTTAAAGGCGATGTTTCTAAGATTGAAGGGGATGTTTCTAAGATTTATGGTAATGTCTCTAAGATTTCTGGTGATGTTACTAATCATGAAGGTGATGTTGAAGATCTTTATAGTAATGTTCTCAATCCTAAAAAAATATAACAAATAAAAAGGAGATAAGAAAAATGAGTAAAGAAAGGAAGTTAATAAACAGCGAAAATCTTACTGAAGATATAACAAAGATTTGGGGGGACGCTAAAGGAATTAGAGGAAAGGCAAGTAACATTAGAGGTGATGTTACTAATATTTCTGGTAATATCTCCCTTCTTGAAGGGAATGTCACTGATATTTCTGGATATGTTAACAATATCTCTGGCAAGGTTACTAAGATTAAAGGTAATGTATCTCTTCTTAAAGGAAATGTTACTAATATTGAAGGAACTGTTACTTTTCTTGAAGGTAATATCATTGAACTTTCTGGATATGTTGGGAATATTTATGGTAATGCCTCTAAGATTTCTGGGAATGCTTCTAATATTTTTGGTGATGTTACTAATATTATTGGTGATGTTACTTCTCTTGAAGGTGATGTTACTTCTCTTGAAGGTGATGTTACTTCTCTTAAAGGGGATACTTCTAAACTTAAAGGTAATATTTCTAAGATTTCTGGTAATGTTACTAAAATTTCTGGTAATGTTATTAATCTTAAAGGCGATGTTTCTAAGATTAAAGGGGATGTTGGGAATATCTTTGGTGATGTTACTTCTATTTTTGGTAAAGTTACCAATATTTCTGGTGATGTTACCAATATTTATGGTGATGTCTCTAAGATTTCTGGTGATGTTAGTAATATTGGAGGTAGAGTTACTGATATTACTGGTGATGTTTCTAATATTTCTGGTAATGTTACTTTTGTTTCTGGTAATGTTTCTAATATTTTCGGTAATGTTTCTGAGATTTCTGGTGATGTTTCTGAAATTGAAGGGGATGTCTCTAATATTACGGGCAATGTTACTAAATTTTTAGGTGATGTCTCTCTTCTTAAAGGGAATGCCACGAATATTGAAGGATATGTTGGCAGGATTAGAGGTGATATCTCCAACCTTAAAGGTAACGTTACTAAAATTGAAGGTGATGTTACCTTTCTTAAAGGGAATGTTTCTCTTCTTTCTGGATATGTTGGGAATATTCATGGGGATGCCTCTAATATTTATGGGGATGCTTCTAATATTGAAGGAGATGTCACTAATATTTCTGGCGATATTTCTAATCTTAAAGGTGATATCTCTAAAAAAGAATGAAAAAAAAGAAGTAAAAAGAAAAAATATAATAAATAAAAAGGAAATAAGAAAAATGAGCGAAGAAAGAAAATCAGAATTAATGAATAATGAAAAGGAAGAAAGAGAATTAGAGTTACCAAGTCAAGAAAAAGAGTTAACAAATAGTGGAAATCTCACTGGAGATACAAGAAAAATTTGGGGTAATGCTGAAGGAATTAGTGGAGATGCAAGTAACATTAAAGGGAATGTCTCTACTCTCTTTGGTGATGTTTCTAAGATTAAAGGTAATGTCTCTAAAATTTATGGTGATGTTACTAATATTATTGGTGATGTTTCTAATATTTATGGTGATGTTACTGATATTTATGGTGATGTCTCTAATTTTGAAGGTTATACTCTTAATCTTAACTTATATAGAGGTAAAAAAATGAAGAGAAAAAGAAAGTTAATGAATAGCGAAAACCTCACTGGAAATATAACAAAGATTTGGGGTGATGCTAAAGGAATTAGAGGAAATGCAAGTAACATTAGAGGGAATGTTACTGATATTAAAGGTAATGTCTCCAATATTTCTGGTAATGTTACCAAGATTTTTGGATATGTCGAGAATATTACTGGTGATGTCAACAAGATTATTGGAGATGTTACTCTTCTTAAAGGTGATGTCTCTAATATTTCTGGTAATACTTCTGGTATTAAAGGTGATGTTTCTAATATTGAAGGATATGTCGGAAATATTTGTGGGGATGTTACTGATATTAAAGGTGATGTTAGTAATATCTATGGTGATGTTTTTAAGATTTCTGGGAATATTACTTATATTGAAGGTGATGTTACTTATATTAAAAATGATGTTACTAATATTTCTGGTGATGTTACTAATATTGAAGGATATATCTACGATATTTATGGTGATGTTACTAATATTAAAGGTGACATTACTTATATTAAAGGTAAAGTTACCAATATTAAAGGTGATGTCTCTAATATTTTTGGTGATGTTTCTAATATTTCTGGTGATGTTTCTTATATTTTGGGTGATGTTTCTAAGATTTCTGGTGATGTTTCTAAGATTGACGGATATGTTTTTGGTATTTCTGGGAATGTTATTAATATTAGAGGAAATGTTACCAATCTTAGAGGGAATGTCTCTAATATCTCTGGGCTTGTTACTTATATTAAAGGTAATATTACTAATATTAAAGGAGATATTTCTAAGATTAAAGGGAATATCTCTAAAGAAGAAGTGCAAAAAAAGTAAGGGGAAAAAGTTAATAAATAGTAGAGAAAAAAAGTCAACAAATAAAAAGGAGATAAAAAAATGAATAGAAGAAGGGAGTTAATAAATAGTGGAAATCTTACTGGAGATATAACAAATATTTGGGGTAATGCTGAAGGAATTAATGGAAATGCAAGTAACATTAAAGGATATGTTACATATATTTCTGGTAATGTCTCTTCTATTTCTGGATATGTTGGAAGTATTACTGGTGACGTTACTAAGATTAAAGGTGATGTTACTTATATTTCTGGGAATGTTTCTAAGATTGTAGGAGATGTCAGCAATATTTGTGGGGATGTTACTGATATTTCTGGTGATGTTTCTAAGATTGTAGGCAATGTCTCTAAAATTGAAGGAGATGTTACTAAAATTGAAGGAGATATCACTTTTCTTGAAAGTGATGTTACCAATATTAAAGGTGATATCTCTAAAAAAGAATGAAAAAAGAGAAATAAAAAGAAAAATTAACAAATAAAAAGGAGGTAAGAAAAATGAGGAAAGAAAGGAAGCTAATAAATAGTGGAAATCTCACTGGAGATACAACAAGAATTTGGGGTGATGCTAAAGGAATTAGAGGAAATGCAAGTAAGATTAAAGGGAATGTTACTGATATTAAAGGTAATGTCTCCAATATTTCTGGTAATGTTACCAAGATTTTTGGATATGTCGAGAATATTACTGGTGATGTCAACAAGATTATTGGAGATGTTACTCTTCTTAAAGGTGATGTCTCTAATATTTCTGGTAATACTTCTGGTATTAAAGGTGATGTTTCTAATATTGAAGGATATGTCGGAAATATTTGTGGGGATGTTACTGATATTAAAGGTGATGTTAGTAATATCTATGGTGATGTTTTTAAGATTTCTGGGAATATTACTTATATTGAAGGTGATGTTACTTATATTAAAGGTGATGCTTCTAAGATTTCTGGTGATGTTTCTTATATTTCTGGTGATGTTACTAATCTTGAAGGATATATCTACGATATTTATGGTGATGTTACTAATATTAAAGGTGATGTTACTTATATTTCTGGTGATGTTACTTATATTTCTGGTGATGTTACTGATATTTCTGGTGATGTTTCTAAGATTAGAGGTAATATAAGGAGTGAAGAAAGGAAATTAATAAATAAAGAGAATCTTATTGGAGATATAACAAATATTTGGGGTAATGCTGAAGGAATTAATGGAAATGCAAGTAACATTAAAGGATATGTTACATATATTTCTGGTAATGTCTCTTCTATTTCTGGATATGTTGGAAGTATTACTGGTGACGTTACTAAGATTAAAGGTGATGTTACTTATATTTCTGGGAATGTTTCTAAGATTGTAGGAGATGTCAGCAATATTTGTGGGGATATTACTGATATTTCTGGTGATGTTTCTTATATTTCTGGGAGTGTTTCTAAGATTGTAGGAGATGTCAGCAATATTTGTGGGGATGTTACTGATATTTCTGGTGATGTTTCTAAGATTGTAGGCAATGTCTCTAAAATTGAAGGAGATGTTACTAAAATTGAAGGAGATATCACTTTTCTTGAAGGTGATGTTACTAATATTAAAGGTGATGTTACTAATATTAAAGGTGATGTTACTTGTCTTAAAGGTAATGTTTCTAAGATTTCTGGTGACGTTACTAATCTTGAAGGATGTATCTACAATATTTCTGGTGATGTTACTAATATTAAAGGTAACATTACTTATATTAAAGGTAAAGTTATCAATATTAAAGGTGATGTTGCTTATATTTATGGTGATGTTACTAATATTTCTGGTGATATTTCTAAGATTTTGGGTGATGTTTCTAAGATTTCTGGTGATGTTTCTAAGATTGACGGATATGTCGGGAATATTCATGGTGATGTTACTGATATTAAAGGTAACATTACTTATATTAAAGGTAAAGTTACCAATATTAAAGGTGATGTTTCTAATATTTCTGGTGATGTTTCTAATATTTCTGGTGATGTTTCTAATATTTATGGTGATGTTACCTATCGTAAAGGTGATGTTACTAAAAAAGAATGAAAAAAGAGAAGTAAAAAGAAAAATTAACAAATAAAAAGGAGGTAAGAAAAATGAGGGAAGAAAGAGAGTTAATAAATAGTGAAAATCTTTTTGGAGATACAAAACTGATTTGCGGTGATGCTAAAGGAATTAGAGGAAAGGCAAGTAACATTATAGGAGATGTCACTAATATTAAAGGGGATGTTACCAAGATTAAAGGTAATGTCTCTAATCTTGAAGGTGACGTTACTAATATTAAAGGATATGTCCACAATATTGCTGGGGATGTTTCTAAGATTGAAGGTGATGTTACTTTTCTTGACGGACATGTTTTTGGTATTTCTGGTAAGATTACTAATATTAGAGGAAAGGTCACTAATATTAGAGGTGATGTTACTAATATTTCTGGTGATGTCTCTTATATTTCTGGTAAGGTTACTAATATTTCTGGTAAGGTTACTAATATTTCTGGTGATGTCTCTAATATTTCTGGTGATATTACCAAGATTTCTGGTTATGTTACTAATATTTCTGGTGACGTTTCTAAGATTTCTGGTGATGTTTCTAATATTGAAGGATATATTAGAAATATTTCTGGTGATGCTACTTATATTGAAGGTGATGTTACTAATATTAAAGGTAATGTTACTTATATCTCTGGTGACGTCTCTAATATTAGAGGGAATGTTACTGATATTAAAGGTAATGTTTCCAAGATTTCTGGTAATGTTTCTAATATTTCTGGATTTGTCGAGAATATTACTGGTGATGTCAACAAGATTATTGGAGATGTTACCCTTCTTAAAGGTAATGTTTCTCTTCTTTCTGGTAATGTTGGAAATATTAAAGGTGATGTTTCTAATATTAAAGGATATGTCGGAAATATTCATGGTGATGTCACTGATATTAAAGGTGATGTCTCTAATATTTCTGGTGATGTTTTTAATATTTATGGTGATGTTACTAATATTAGAGGTGATGTTTCTAATATTTTGGATGATGTTTCTAAGATTTCTGGTGATGTTACTAATATTGAAGGATATATCTACAATATTTATGGTGATGTTACTAATATTGAAGGTGACATTACTTATATTAAAGGTAAAGTTACCAATATTAAAGGTAAAGTTACTAATATTTCTGGTGATGTTTCTAATATTTTAGGTGATGTTTCTTATATTTTGGGTGATGTTTCTAAGATTTCTGGTGATGTTTCTAAGATTGACGGATATGTTTTTGGTATTTCTGGGAATGTTATTAATATTAGAGGAAATGTTACCAATCTTAGAGGGAATGTCTCTAATATCTCTGGGCTTGTTACTTATATTAAAGGTAATATTACTTTTATCTCTGGGGATGTTACTAATATTAGAGGAAATGTTACTGAGATTAAAGGTAATGTTACTGATATTTCTGGTAATGTTACCAATATTTCTGGTGATGTCGAGAATATTATGGGCGATGTTACTGAGCTTTTAGGTGATGTCTCCCTTCTTAAAGGGAATATCACTGATATTGAAGGATATGTTGGCAATATTAAAGGTAATGTCTCTAATATTGAAGGTAATGTCTCTAATATTTCTGGTGATGTCTCTAATATTTCTGGGGATGTCTCTAATATTTCTGGGGATGTTACTGAGATGAAAGGTGATGTTTCTAAACTTAAAGGTAATATTTCTAAAAAAAAGTTAAATTTTCCCAAGATTGAAGGAGATAATAAAAAAGAATAGAGAAAGAAAGTTAATAAATTATAAGGAGGTTATAAGGAGGTGATAAAAATGCATAAAAGGGAAAAATTAATAAATGCCGAGAATCTTATTGGAGATACAAGAATGATTTGGGGGGATGCTAAAAGAATTAGCGGAAATGCAAATAAAATTGAAGGTAATGTTACTAATATTTCTGGTGATGTTTCTAATATTGAAGGTGATGTTTCTTATATTTCGGGTAATGTTACTAATATTAAAGGGTATGTCTGGAATATTTTAGGTAATGTTACTGATATTGAAGGGGATGTTACTAAGATTGAAGGATATGTCGAAGATATTTTGGGTGATGTTACTAATATTACTGGGATTGTTACTCTTCTTGAAGGTGATGTCTCTAAAATTAAAGGTAAAATTACTAAGCTTTATGGTGATGTTACTAAGATTTCTGGTGATGTTTCTAAAATTACAGGTAAAGTTACTAATATTTCTGGTGATGTTACTAAAATTTATGGTAATGTTTCTAATATTTCTGGTGATGTTACTTATATTTCTGGTAATGTTACTTATATTTCTGGTGATGTTTCTAAAATCATAGGTAAAGTTACTTTTATTTCTGGTAATGTTTCTAATATTTCTGGTAATGTCACTGATATTGTAGGTGATGTCTCTAAGATTAAAGGTAAAATTTCTAAAGCTGATAATTTTATTTTCATTCATGGGGATGTTTCTAATATTTCTGGTGATGTTACTAATATTTATGGCAATGTTACTAATATTGAAGGTAATATTACTTCTCTTTCTGGATATGTTACTAACCTTAAAGGCAATATTTCTAATATTGAAGGATCTATCAGATATCTTTCTGGTGATGTCTCTAATATTAAAGGTAATATCTCTTCTATTACTGGTGATGTTTCTAAAATTTCTGGTGATGTTACTGGTATTATAGGTGATGTTACTGGTATTATAGGTGATTTTACTAATATTAAAGGTAATGTTCTTGGTATTTCTGGTGATGTTACTAATATTTCTGGTGATGCTACTAATATTATAGGTAATGTTACTCTTCTTAAAGGTGATGTCTCTAAGATTTCTGGTAATGTTATTTATATTTCTGGTGATGTTTCTAAAATTACAGGTAAAATTACTAATCTTTATGGTGATGTTACTAATATTTCTGGTAATATTACTAAAATTAGAGGTGATATTTCTAAGATTGAAGGATACGTCGGGAATATTTCTGGTTATATCAACAAAATTATTGGGAATGTTACTCTTCTTAAAGGTAATGTTACTAATATTTCTGGTGATGTCTCTAATATTTCTGGGAATGTTACTCTTCTTAAAGGTAATGTTTCTAATATTTCTGGTGATGTCTCTAATATTTCTGGGAATGTTACTCTTCTTAAAGGTAATGTTTCTAAGATTACTGGTAATGTTACTGATATTTATGGTGATGTTTCTTATATTTCTGGTAAAGTTACTAATATTTCTGGGAATGTTTTTCTTCTTAGAGGTGATGTCTCTAAACTTAAAGGTAATATTTCTAAAAAAAAGTTAAATCTTCCCAAGATTGAAGGAGATAATAAAAAAGAATAGAGAAAGAAAGTTAATAAATTATAAGGAGGTTATAAGGAGGTGATAAAAATGCATAAAAGGAAAAAATTAATAAATGCCGAGAATCTTATTGGAGATACAACAGAGATTTGGGGGGATGCTAAAGAAATTAGAGGAGATGCAAGTAACATTAGAGGGAATGTCTCTTATATTAGAGGAAATGTTTCTAATATTGAAGGTGATGTTACTGATATTAAAGGTGATGTTACTTATCTTAAAGGTAATGTTACTAAGATTTCTGGTGACGTTACTAATATTGAAGGATATATCTACAAGATTTATGGTGATGTTACTAAGATTTCTGGTGACGTTACTAATCTTGAAGGATATATCTACGATATTTATGGTGATGTTACTAATATTAAAGGTGATGTTACTTATATTTCTGGTGATGTTACTTATATTTCTGGTGATGTTACTGATATTTCTGGTGATGTTACTGATATTTCTGGTGATGTTACTAAGATTTCTGGATATGTTGGGAATATTCATGGGGATGCTTCTAATATTAAGGGTGATGCTTCTAAGATTACTGGTGATGTTTCCAATATTTCTGGGAATGTTACTCTTCTTAAAGATGATGTCTCTAAACTTAAAGGTAATATTTCTAAAAAAAGTTAAATCTTCTTAAAATAAGAAGGTAATAAAATAGTTGAAAAAATAGAAACTGGGAGGGGAAAAATAGAAACTGGGAGGGGATTGGGAGGGGAAAAAATAGAAACTGGGAGGGGAAAAAATAAATTAAAAAAGGTGATAAAAAATGATTAATAAATATCAAAAATGGATATTTAAAAAATATTTATTCTCAGAAAAAATAGATATTTTTATTGAGAAAATAATAAAAAGAATAATAATAATAATATTATTAATTATTATTCTATATTGGATAACAAAATAATTTAAAAAATACTTGACAAATGTTATAATATATGTTATAATATGTAAGAGTAATAGATAACGAAAATATTAAAAGGAGATAAAAATGACAAAAAAATTAATAAATAATGAAAATCTTACTGGAAATACAAACAAAATCTGGGGTGATGCAAAAAAAATCACGGGAGATACAAGTAAAATCAAAGGTGATGTTAGTAATATTGAAGGTGATGTTAGTAAGATTAGTGGTAATGTTAGTAATATTAAAGGTAATGTTAGTAAAATTGAAGGTAGTGTTAGCAGAATCGAAGGTAATGTTAGTAATATTGAAGGTGATGTTAGTAAGATTAAAGGTGATGTTAGTAAAATTGAAGGTGATATTAGTAATATTGAAGGTGATGTTAGTAATATTGAAGGTAATGTTAATAAAATTAAAGGTAATGTTAGTAATATCGAAGGTAATGTTAATAAAATTAAAGGTGATGTTAGTAAATTTATGGGTGATGTTAGTAATATTAAAGGTGATGTTAGTAAAATTGAAGGTGATATTAGTAATATTGAAGGTGATGTTAGTAATATTGAAGGTAATGTTAGCAAGATTGAAGGTGATGTTACTAATATTAAAGGTAATGTTAGTAATATTGAAGGTGATGTTACTAATATTAAAGGTGATGTTAGTAATATTGAAGGTGATGTTACTAATATTAAAGGTGATGTTAGTAAGATTAAAGGTGATGTTAGTAAATTTAAAGGTAATATTAGCAAATTTAAAAATAGAGGGGAAAAGAAAAATGGAATTCATAATTAATATTGAAGGAATGAGTCAAGTAAGAATGACTCAAAGAAACAAATATATAAATGAAAAAGCTCAACAATATCTTGCATGGAAAAAAGAAGTTGGTTGGATATTAAAACAACAATTTAAAGGAAAATCTCCTTTTATTGGTTCTTTAGAAATATCTGGTAAATTTTATCTTTCACTTAGTCGATATAATAGATGCGATTTATCAAATTTAATTAAAGCAATAGAAGATGCAGGACAAGGTATCTTATATCGTAATGATAAACAAATTAAAAAATATAATAGTTGGCAAATGATACCTGTTAGGGAAGCAGAAACAAAAAAAATTATATTTGAAGTTAATGCATTAATATAATATTTTATTTCCAAAAATATTATATTTCTATTATAAATAATATTATTTATTTATATATATATATTAGTAGTAGTAATAGTACCTGTGGATAACTTGAAGATAATTTTATAGAGGCTGATTCTGTCTATTTAAAAAAGGATTTTTGTCCTGTGGATAACCTGTGGATATCTTGTGGATATCTTGTGGATAACCTGTGGATAACTTTTTAAATATAAGTTATCCACAGGTTATCCACAGGTTATCCACAGGGTTATCCACAGGGTTATCCACAGGGTTGTAAAAAAAATTTTGACAAAATAACGGAAAAATCATAAATGCTTCTATTTATTGATATTAAGAAGAGAAAAAATCAATTCTGTTAACTGTAAATGATCTGTGGATAACTTTATAAAGGCAGATTTTATCTACCTCAAGAAGAGATTTTTATCTTATAAATAATTTTGTAAAAATTTTTAAAAATTTATATTTTATAGATAACCTGTGGATAACTTTATAAATATCCCTGTGGATAACCTGTGGATAACTCTATAGAGGTAGATTCTATCTACTTGTAGAAGGTCTATTCCCTGTGGATAACCTGTGGATAACTCTATAGAGGTAGATTCTACCTATTTGTAGAAGGTCTATTCCCTGTGGATAACCTGTGGATAACTCTATAGAGGTAGATTCTACCTATTTGTAGATAATTTTATATTTTTTAATATTAATTATTTTAAAAATAAATAAAAAAAAGTAAAAAAAACACTTGACAAATATTATAATATATGTTATAATATATATGTAAGGAAAAAGAAAAATGAAAACTGAAAAACAACAAGCTATATCTGATATTTGTAAATATAAAAAAATCCATAAATTATCTACTGAAGCATTAGCTTTAAAATTAAATATTAACTATACAACACTTTATCGAATAATTAGAGGAAAAACAAAATATCCACATGATACTACTTGTGAAAAAATAAAGGAATTTATAAAAGAAGAAAATAAAAAAGCATAAATAAATAATAAATAAACTTCCCGCCTGTCATATCAAATATTTCCTCTCGGGTGAGTTTAGAAATATCACTCATCTTCTCCAAAGATGATCCTGGACGTATCACTCACTTCAAGCAGGCGGGAAGTAATTATTATTAATGAGGTATGAAAATATGAAAGATATAAAAAATCAATCTTTATTAACAGTTCAAGAAGTCGCGGAGATATTGCGATTAAGTAATAGTACAATTTATCGTATGATTCGCGAAGGAAATCTTGTTGCTGTAAAATTAGGTGAAAAAAAAGGAGCTACTATTAGAATTACACAAAAGGCTATTGCTCACTTAATAAAAGAAAGAGGAAGAAAAAATGAAGAATCAATCATGGATAATTGAAAGATTTAGATATCTTGATGAACAAGAACAAGACGATTTTCTTACATGGGTAAATAACATAGAAAAAGATTTTGAAGATTTTGAAGATTATCTTTAAATAAAAAATATAAAGAAGAATATTAAATAATCAAAGGAGGTTGTAAAAAAAGATGTCTACTCAACATAATAAAACAATAGTAGAAGAAAAAAAAGAAAAAGATATTATAGGATTACAAACTCTTTCTATAGAAGAAGTAGTTGCACAAATAAACTTGATTCACAATGTAATGAAAACTATAATGAAAAAAGATGAACATTATGGAATAATTCCAAATACTAAAAAACCAACATTATATAAACCTGGAGCTGAAAAAATATGTCTTACCTTTCGCCTTGCTCCTGATTATGAAATCATTAGAGAAATTCGAGAAGAAGATTTTATATCTTATATTGTGAAATGTTCTTTAACACATATTATTTCAAAACAAATCATAGCTTGTGGTATTGGAGCTTGTAATAGTAAAGAGAATAAATATAATTTTCGTTATATTCAGGAAGAAGGAATTTCTACTGGAAAAGTAGTTCCAAAAGAATATTGGGAAATAAGAAAAGATAATCCAATAAAAGCACAAGAATTATTAGGAGGAGCTGGATTTCAAGCGAAAAAGGGAGAAAATGGAATTTGGCAAATTTATACAAAAGGAAAATTCGAAAAAGAAATAAATAAAAATCCCTGGGAATTAGATAATACTATTATAAAAATGGCTTGCAAAAGAGCATTAATTGCCGCAACTTTAAATGCTACCGCAACAAGTGATATTTTTACTCAAGATATAGAGGATTTCTCTGAAGAATTTTTTCAACAACCATCTCAACAATTATTTCAACAACCATCTCAACAACCATCTCAACAATTATTTCAACAACCATCTCAACAACCATCTCAATCTCAACAAAATTTACAAAGAATTAAAGATATAATTATCAATTTGAATAAAAATGATAAAAATAATGAAATCGCTGAATTTGCAAAACGATATTTAAAATATGTTTATAATTGTAATACATTAGAAGAGTTATTAAAAAATCCAAGTTATTTAGATGATTGCTGGAATATGTGGAAGACATATCAAGATCTATATGATGAAAAATCGATAACAATAGATGAGATAAAAAATGATTTTAGAAAATTTTTCCAAGAAAAGAATAATAATCAATAAGATAAAAAATAAATTTTAAATAAAAAAGGAAAGGAGATGAAAAATAATGACAGAAATGATTGGAATAGAAGAAGACGAATTAAAAAAAATAATAAAGAGATTAGAAGATTTATATGATTTATTAAGAAATGTAATAGACTCACTTAATAATAATACAATATTGATAGATAATTTTAAAAGATAAAAATTACTTAAAGAATTACATTTTTTATTTTTTATTTGGATTTTAAATCTGATTTAGAAGGAGGTAATGAAGTAAGAATAGGAGAAGATAAAACAGAAAGTAAATCTTTTTCTTTTAATTCTTTAGCCCTTTGTTGTTTAATCCAATTAGCAAAGTTTTTAATAAAAAAGAAATGAAATTTTTTAGGATATAATTCTTTCTTAAACCAACGATACCATGTACGATAATTAATATGACTGAATTCTTCAAGAGAAGTATACCATTGTTTTTTTATATATTGAGTTTTTACTTTTTTATCTCTTTTCTCTCTTTTATCTCTTGACTTTATACATTGAGAAACTTTAGCATTATACTCTATAGTTTTCTTCTTAAAGTATAAAATAATAACACGAATATCTTGATAAATATCATCATATTCAGAATTTGTTATTTTATATTGCATTTTAATTTATAATATCCATCCTTTTTAACTTTTATTAAAAAATTTTTTTATCTTTTGATTTCTTGGATTGTTGTTTATAGATTTCACTTAATTTCATTGGCGTAAAACCAAATCCAAGAAGAAGAGCTTCATGGAAAGTTTGAGGTTTATAAATTACTTTAACTGTTTTTCCTCTGCCTTGTTTTACTCCTTGAATAGCTTTAGCAGTTCCTTTAACAACATATTGAATTCCTGCTAATGGAAGATTACCAATAATTCCTGGAATACCATATTTATTCCAATCTCTTTCTCCCCGTTCAATTTCTTGATGAATAATTTGAAGGGAAGTAGTTATATCCCCAATATTTGCAAGACCTTTACTATAGAATGGCACTAAGAATTGTGGAGCAATATCTAAAGCTCCAAGAAATCCACCTAACATAAATTTTTCTTGTAAAGTTAAATTTAATGGATTTTTATTAATCAGCCCTTGTTTCTCTAATAAACTTCTCCCAAAAGGAAAATTACTAAATCCTAATCCTAATAACCAAAGCATAGATATTTGTAATTTTACACCTACTTCTGCTCGAACAAATTCATTAATAAAATGAAGAGGCCATCGTAAAAAAATAGCACCATATTTTCTTATCCATCCAGCTTCAGGAGACTGAAGAGCAATTAAGAAATTCGCTTGTTTATAAAAAGGTTTCCCAACACCTAATAGAAAATCTGTTGCTACTATTTCAGCTTCATTACCTATTAATCCTTTATCACGAGCTAATTTTAAACCTAATTCATATGTTTTTCGAGAGCTATAAGATTCTGATAAGCGAGATAATATCTCTAACTTGGCTAAATTACTTTTTTCTAATACTTCTTCTACATACATTGAAGTAAATAAACCTTCTTTTTCTGCCTTTTTAATTAAAGCAATATATTCTTTATTTAAAGGCATATCAAATTTAAGGGGATTCTTTAATTTAAAAGTATTTATTCTTACTCTTGCCCAAAAAGGTTCTAATAAATTTTGAAGTATAAAAGTAGGTTTATTTGCTAATGTCATAAAATAAGTATAAGTTTTTAATCCATCTAATATACCTAATCCTCTAATCGGTGTTGATAAATTATCTAAATATTGTAAAGCAACATTTTTTCGAAATGAATCTGTTATTGTTTTTTCAGCTGTTTTTTTCAATTCCTTCATATTTAATCGAAATTCTCGTTGAATAGCACTATTTGCAGAATCTATTCCAGCTTCTACTATAGCATTCCAATTAGTTAAAAAGCCTGGGAAATCGTGGCGATGAATAAAATGTTTCATCAATCCAGACATTGAACGATAACTATTAAGTAATCTTATTGCTTCTTCACTACCTAAAGAAATTCCTCTTGAAGTTAAATACCATTCCATATCAACCATAGTTCCAAAAGGTGGGAAATATAGCATTTGTTCCTGATGTGGTTTTATACTAATTCTAATATTAGGCATCGTTCTTTTCATTAACTTTTCAAGTGTCTCTGCATAAGTTTTATTTGGGACTCGGGCAGAATATATTTTTTCTTCTCCTCCACTTATTAATGGTTTAAAAACCTCTACCCAAAAATTTCCTTTTAAACGATTATGAAACATATAATTTTCATAAGGTAATATTTCATTTATTATTCGTTGAGTTTCTTGTCCTAATTCACCTGTTATGGGATCTTGTATCCAGTTTTTAACTGCTGTTTCAAAATTTATCTCGGTAACAGTTTTTTCTCGATAATGTCCAGTTTTTTTATCAAGCCATCTTAATAAAACTTTTTCGGAGGTTTCTGAAATTTCATAGATTTTAATTTTTTTCATTTTCATTAAATTTAAAAGTTGAATATCTGTTAAGCTTTCTTGTTTTATTATTCCTTCTTTAGTTTCATATTTAACTACTTGAATAAAGCCTTCTGATCGAGCAGTTACACCAAGTCGAGAACGTAAAATTTCCCGAATTAAAGCATCCTTAACAAATTTATAAATATAATAATAGCTAATATATGCTTCTTTATCTTTTTCTGTTAATCTTCCCTCTTTAACAGCAGTATTTATTATTTGAAAAATATCAAAATTAGGATTTTTTTCTGCTTCACAAACTATTCTGGCTAATTTTCTTGGATTATCAATTTGTTTTGCTCTGCTTTCTAATATTTTAATATCACGTTCTTGTCGTAATAATTTTCTAACTAATTGATTAATTGTACTTACAATTGGTTGACTATCTTTATATTGTCTTAAATAAGTATGAACTATTTCAAGATTATGTATCCCTCGTTTAAGTTGTCTTATTCCTTCTCTAATAGTTCCAACTAACTTTTGTAGAGGAGATAAAATATCATCAAGATCTTCAGGGGTTATTTCAATACCTTTATCTTTATTTACTCCATAACTTTCTGATATTTTAGGATTTTTTTCTTTTATTCCTTTAGCTAAATCATCCATTGATTTTACTGGCTTTTTCTCTCCCTCTATTACTTTCTCCCCTACTTTAACTGGCTTTTCCTCTACCTCTATTACTTTCTTCCCTACTTTAACTGGCTTTTTCTCTACCTCTATTACTTTCTCTCCTACTTTAACTGGCTTTTTCTCTCCCTCTATTACTTTCTCCCCTACTTTAACTGGCTTTTTCTCTCCCTCTATTACTTTCTCCCCTACTTTAACTG
>DYJL01000001.1 GCA_020723105.1 Nitrospira japonica
CAACGATTTGTTTTTACTTCTACCTACGGTAACATTTTTTATGAGTCAATTCGCTGTGCTCGGAATAGTCATCGGTGTTACTGCAGTTATACTTTTGGTATCTATTGGTGAGGGGACCAGGTTATATATCAAGAATGAATTTACAGGGTTAGGCTCAAACATTCTCATTGTTGTTCCCGGCAAGACCTCCAAGGAAGGCGGCACCCATATGGGGACTTCTGCTGTCAGAAAACTTGTGTATGACGATGCGTTACTCATTAAAAAACGCTCGAGATATATTCAATATGCCATTCCTGTAATAGTGGGCACTTCTCTGGTAAAATATGGAGGCCGAAACAGGCATACATACATAGCCGGAGTCACCGAAGACTATTTTGTTACAAGAAACCTTAGTATTGATACGGGCCGCTTTCTAAGCGCATCGGAAGTCGCTTCGAAGAGACATGTTTGTATTCTCGGCAAGACGGTCAAGAGCGAATTAATCAGAGATGAAAATCCTCTCGGAGCGCTTCTGACTATAGGCGAGAGCAAATACAGAGTGATAGGAATTATGGCGCATAAAGGTGTTACGCTCGGATTTGATATAGATGATATCGTATTCATCCCGACAACTGCTGCCAGAGACATGTTTGATACGGACAGCCTTTTTAATATAACTGTCAAGGTGCGGAGTGAAAATGAGA
Source organism: Nitrospira japonica (assembly GCA_020723105.1). Lineage (GTDB taxonomy): Bacteria > Nitrospirota > Thermodesulfovibrionia > UBA6902 > UBA6902 > SURF-23. Next base: position 684 of record DYJL01000001.1, read on the forward strand.
TAGAAGCGGCCAAAAAAGATATAAGGGAAATTCTCATCAGAAGGCATGCCGGAGAAGAAGATTTTACCATAATGAGTCAGGATGAGATGATTGCTGTTATGGACCGGATTTTAAAGATAATGACGTCTGTGCTCGCAGGAATTGCAGCGATCTCATTGCTGGTAGGCGGCATTGGTATTATGAATATAATGCTTGTTTCTGTAAAAGAGAGGACCAGGGAGATAGGTTTGAGAAAAGCAGTTGGAGCAAAGAGTAAAGACATTTTATTTCAATTTCTCATGGAGGCTGTTGTGCTGAGTCTTATCGGAGGTTTCCTGGGGATCTTTCTGGGAACGGTCCTGACACTGACAATACCGTTTGCAATGGATTTTCTGCCGACACAGTTAAGCATGTGGGCGATATTGATGGCCTTCTTTTTCTCGGCAGGCGTGGGAATATTTTTTGGGGTATATCCTGCACGAAAGGCGGCCGGGTTAAACCCGATAACTGCACTGAGATATGAGTAAAACAAAGAAGCGTCTTGTTACAGCCTTTGCAGCAATACTGTTTGTAGCAGTAATATTTTTTCTGCTGAGGGGGCCGTATCTGTCCAATTACACAAAAAGACTTATAATCCCCGTGCTTGAGGATATAACAAAAGAAAGAATAATCATTGATAAAGCTGTCATTAATCTCTTTCCTTTCTATATTCAGGCCAAGGGCTTCAAGATGTTTGACAGGGACGGAAATAAACTCATCTGGATTACAAAAACACGCGCTTATATTGATGTTGCGGGAGTATTTTCAAAGGAACTGAGAATAAGAAAATTAACGCTCAAGGAACCTGATGTCACTGCTGACGAGGTATCGCTGCAGCGGGTAATTAAAAATGTAAAGAAGTCTCTTGCAGCAGAAGAAAGCAGAAAATATAAAATCAGTTTTAGCAATATCGAATTCACGGACGGCCGGTTTAATCTGAAAAAGGCAGACGGGTTGATTTTTTCAGGGGAGGGTCTCTTTTTTGAGATGACCGCAAAAAACCAGCTCTCAGCTCAATTACGGCTCAACAAGGGAAAGGTGAGGACCTCGGAGCAGACAATAATGAAAGTCAGTCTGGACAGCAGGATGAAAATAACAGATAAAGGAGTTGCACTGACAGAGCTGAATATTAATTCTTCAAAATCCGGACTGCATGCCCGGGGTGATATCTATTTTACTGCTGAAGGCGGGCTGAAAAGCGTAACTCTTAACGGTAATGCAAAAATATATGAAGATGTAATCAATAAACTGTTTGGCGTGAAAAGTAACAGGGATGACGTACTGACTTTTGACGGTTTAATCAACATGAATATGGATACTGCTTTGAAACAGCCGCAGTTTACTGTTGCTCTGAAGACCGAAAGCCGGTTCTATCTTGAAACGTTGATGAATATTCTGGAGGTAAAAGAAAACATCATTGGCAAAGTTTCAGTGAAGGGTGAAATATCCGGGACCTTTCCCGAATTCACAGGGAACGGTACCGCAAGACTTGAAAATGCAGTATTTGACACCCTTCAGCTTGATGATGCTGAAGGAGAAATTGCATATAAGAACAATAAATTCAGTTTGAATAACTTTACGGCCCATACATATAAAGGAGAAATGAAAGGGAACGCTTCTCTTTTATTGCCCCATGGCGACTATGCAGTAGAGGCAGATGTGTTGCGTGTCAGCAGTCCTGAATTCTTCAAATTTATAAAATGGGAGCCGCCGTTTCCTGCCGGTGAAATAAACGGACATTATCAGTTAAGGCATGAGCATGAACATGATATAGAGGTGCGGGCTGATGTCAATTATCTGAATACGTCAGTACCGGAAGGGAACCTGTTCAGCAGGCTGCGTACGATAAAAGGGTCCCTGCATTTAAAAGAGGAAGTTCTTACATTCTATAATGCAGTCCTCTCAACAGCAGTCTCTGAACTTGCACTTGATGGAAATATAGATTTCAAAAGAAATATGATGAATCTCGATGTAAAGCTTGACAGCAGGGATATATCAGACCTTACAGCGCCTCACCTTACAAGACTTGCTGCTCCGGGAACATTTAAAGGTCGGGCAAGAGGGTCCATTACGGACCCTGAAATATCCGGCAATTTTGATGCAGGTTCCGGGAATATTTATGGAATGATGTTTACGGGTGCATCTGCGGACCTTCTATATAAAGTTAATTTGCTTTCTGTGCCGCGTCTTAATATTAAAAGTGGAAAAGCATCCTGTGATGCTTCAGGCTCGGTTGAGTTCAGAAATGCAAAAGGGCTCTTTCATTTTAATGAACCCTTTTATAAGGCAAAGGCTGCAATTAATGATGTAGCTATCAAACCCTTTATTAAGGCCTTCTATAAAGATATCCCTGTGACCGGCGCTGTAAACGGTTTGCTCTCATTTGAAGGCGATTCAAAGAACTTCAGGGCCGGAGGCGACTTAGTTGTTAAAGATGCTGCGGTATATGGACAGCAGTTTGAAAAGGTCCTTGTTAAAACAACGGTACATCCGGATGATATAGAATTTCATTCTGTTTCAGCCCAAAAGGGCACATCCATTTTTGATTTAAAAGGGAACCTGTCTTTTGATAAAAAATTTAATTTTTCCGGATCTTCTTCCAAAATAAATTTATCTGATATTAATGTCCTGCAGCAATTTTCAATTGGAGGAAGTTCCCGTATTGCAGTGAAGGGTTCAGGTACATTTGAGAAACCGGATATAAATCTTACTGTTGATATTCCCGAAAGCACTTTCAAAGGAGTCCAGACAGGAATGGGCCAGATTGAAGGCTTGTTGAGGGATGATGCTCTTTCTTTTCGGGGAAATTTTATAAATGGTTTAATCACTGCTGCTGCGAAGGCCGTGTTATCAGAGAAGGTATCGTGGGATGCGGATTTTGACTTCCATAAAGGCAGTTATAATTTTCTCCTGTCAGGCTTCATGAAGAAAGTACCTAAAGACCTGGCGCTTACGCTGGAAGGAAAAATCAAGATAAAGGGCGAAGGGGAGAATATTTCATTGCTGTCAAAATTTGGATATTTGACCTGCAATCTCTACGGATATAATTTACGAAACAGTAATGATATTGTTTTGGAACTTGCAGAAAAAGAACTCAGGATAAAATCTTTTTCATTAACAGGCGACAATGCAAAGCTGTCTGCTGAGGGAGTATTAAAACTAAGAGAACAGGTTAATGCAAAAATCAAAGGAAGCCTCAACCTGGCGCCCTTAATAACTGTATCAGACAAGCTTGCAGCTTTAAAAGGTCAGGGAGATTTTGTTGTTGATATTGCAGGGCCGTGGGATGTTCCTGATGTTACCGGAGAGATAAATATAAATGAGGCCCTGGCGTCATTGAACGAATATCCTTACAAGGTGGGGCCGCTAAACGGAACAGTCTTTCTGAAAAAAGACAGGTTTACTTTTGATTCTGTAAAAACCAGTTTCGGCGGAGGCAGTGTAATTTTATCCGGTGTAGGTTATCTTAAAGGGCTTTCCATCAAGAGGATTTTTATCTCTTCAGCGGTTACTGGAATAACTGTAAGACCTATGCAAAAAGTAAGCGCAACGATAGATGGAAAACTTTTTTATGAAACTTCTGAAAAAGGGGCGTTTATCTCCGGGAACATTGATATAAGAAAAGCCAGATACGAAAAGAATGTGGAATGGAATAAGTGGCTTATCAGCCTGAAAGAGATTAATAAGGATACGTTAAGCTACCCAGCCTTTTTTAAAAATACCGAGTTCAACGTATATCTTGCAGGAGCTGATAATATTGTCATTGATAATAATATTGCAAAGACACCGGTAAAGATAGCCCTGAACCTTACAGGCCGTGTCGGCAGGTTCGGGCTCTTAGGAAGAGTCGAAGCCCGGGAAGGGAGCATATATTTCAGGAGCAACGAATTTAAGATTCTTGAAGGAAGCAATGTGGATTTTATAAATGCCAGCAAAATAATTCCGGTTTTTCACATCATCGCAGAGACTTATACAGGCAATTACTATGTAAAACTGAATCTGGACGGCACCATGGACAAATTTACTTTATCGCTGTTTTCAGAACCTCCTTTAAGTGAAATGGAAATTCTTGCCTTACTTACAATTGGACAGACAGGAAAGGAGTCAAAGGGTTTTGAAAGCGGCATCGCTGCAAGTGAAGCAGCATCAGTCCTGACCGGGGGGCTTCAGGAGGTAATGCAGGAGAATATCAAGAATATTACAGGATTCGAACGTTTCATGATTGAGCCCCATACAACCTCAACAGGCGCCGTGGGGCCCAGGGTTACGATCGGGAAACGTCTGCTTGAAGATAAACTTTTCGTGACATATTCGACATCAATGGGCACTACAGAGGAAAGTATTTTACGTCTTGAATATAAACTTGACAAGAACATTTCTGTTATCGGCTCCAAGGATGAAATAGGCAGTGTAGGTGGAGACTTTAAATTCAGGTTTGAGTTTAAATAAGTGATAAACAGGGACTGAGAAATGCGAACTAAAAAAATAATATTAATATTTTCTGTCTTCTTCCTGCTTTTTGCCTCCCGCTTTTTGATTCCTGCTTTTACTTATGCTGCTGAATCAAAAGAAGTAATCAGGGCCCTTGAAGTTGAGGGCCTGATCCGTATAAGTGAAAAAGAACTGATAAGCCTGATCTGCTTTAAAACAGGACAGGTCCTTGACAGAGAAGCATTGAGAGACGGCATAAGACGGGCCTTTACCAAAGGTATTTTTCAGGATATACAGGTTGTATCTGCACCTTATGAAGACGGAATTAAATTAAAGTACATTGTCAGAGAAATACCTCTGATAAAGAAGATTACAGTAGAAGGCCCCAAAAATATATCAGGCAAAAACATCAGGCAGGTATTTTTATATAAAGAGGGGGAAGATTTTAAGGAAGAGTATCTGGATCAGGCTAAAACAGAGCTTGTTAATTTTTATAAAAGAAAAGGTTTTCCTGAGGCGGCTGTTTCAATTACTGTTGAAAGTGTAAAGAAAAATTCTGCTGTAGACTTAAATGTAAACATAAGTGAAGGCCTGCCGTTAATTATCAAGAAAATAAGTTTGCCTGATGATATGAGAGATATCTTCAGAATCCGGGAAGGGGAAATATTCGACCGGGATGTTGTGGATCAGGCGTTGAGAAAACTGGAAGCTTATTTAAAAAAGCAAAACCATATCCACCCTGTTATTGGCCCGTATAAGTTCATTGACGGAAATCTCATGTTTCCTGTTAACAAAGGGCCTGTGCTGGAAATGATTTTTGAGGGCAACCTGGCAGTCAGTTCAAAGAGACTCAGGGATGAGGTCCCTTTCTTTGAGGATCAGGAAGTGACAGATGAGGCCATACAGGAAGCTATAGACCGTATCAGGGACGTCTATTTAAGCGAAGGGTATTACCACGCCCGCATTGCAGCGGGGCTTACGAGTGAAGAAAGTATATTTAAAATTAAATTTATTATATTTGAAGGGGAAAAGGTTTTCCTGAAAAAAATAAATATTCAGGGTATCAGCATAGCGCCTGACGTTATAAAAAAGATTATCCCCCTTGAAGAAGAGAAACCATATAATGAAAACAACCTCGAAGCCAGCAGGGAAACGATCCTCAGATTTTATAATGCGCTTGGTTATCTTCAGGCAGATATAACCGGGGTCGAAAAACGCTTTCAGGAGGACGGCGCTAAACTGGAACTTATGTTTAAAATCAATGAGGGCCCCCAGACAAAAATTAAGAAGATCGAAATTTCCGGCAATAAGAATATCAGTACTCCTGAGATAATAAAAGCCCTGCGGCTGGAGGAAGAAATACCGTATAACGTGATTGATATCGGAGATGCAAGATACAGGCTTCTTTCATTATATAACAGGCACGGCTATATAGATGCCCGCATTGAAGTCGAGAGTGCCTTTGACAATAATAAGGCTTTCATAACTTTCAGGATTACAGAAAATAGACCCTCTTTTATCGGAAAGATTATTTATCGTGGCAATCAGAAGACAAAACCAAAAATTATTGAACGTGAGTTTTCTCTGGAAGACGGCGACCTCTTTAATTACGAGGAACTGCTGAAGATGAAACAACGGCTTTATAAGCTTGGTATTTTCAGCGAGGTATCAATAGATACACTGGAACCAGAAAGTGCCAGCGAAAACCACGTTACAAGAGATGTGCTTATTTCCTTGAAGGAAGGGAATGCCGGTTCAGTTGAAATAAGCCTGGGTTATGGCGACTATGAAAGATTCAGGGGGGCGCTGGATATCAATTACCGCAATCTCGGAGGATATAACAGACAGGCCGGTTTTCGGGCTGAAACGAGTTCCGTTGAGCAAAGATATGTATTCAGTTTTAAAGAGCCGAGGCTTTTCAATAAACCTGATTTGCCGTTTAATGTTTTATTGATGAAAGAGGACGTCAGATCAGTCAATCCTGACACAAATGAAGTGCGTTATAAAATTGACAGGATGAGTTTGCTTCTTGGCGTTGAAAGACAGATAAAGAAAAACTGGAAGGCGCATCTCAATTATGAATATTCCCTTGTAGATACAAAAGATGTTCAGCCAGGCGTTGTATTAAGCAAGGAAGATACCGGCACTTTAGCCATAGGTAATGTTTCAGCTTCCCTGTTCTATGATAATCGAAATGATCCTTTTGATCCATCGTCCGGATCCTTGCAGGGCATTGTTTTAAAAATTGCTTCAAGGGCGCTGCTGTCCGAGAGTGAATTTATAAAAGGAACCTTGCAGAGCTCCTGGTTTTTTCCATTAGCAAAGAAAGTCGTCTTTGCCTTTTCTTTGCGTGGAGGAGCGGCTTACAGTTATGACCACATTAAAGAGCTGCCTCTTGTTGAAAGATTTTTTCTCGGTGGGAGATCAACTGTAAGAGGATACAGCAATGACACTCTGGGGCCTAAAGGGGAAAATGATAGTCCGACGGGCGGTAATATATTTGCACTCGCAAACACTGAATTCAGATTTTCACTTGGCAAAGGGTTTGGACTTGTGACATTCCTGGATGCCGGCAATGTCTGGAAATTGGCAGAGGACCTAAAAGCAGAATTGAAATATACTGCTGGTGCAGGGTTAAGATACGGGACCCCGGTGGGGCCTCTCAGGATAGATTATGGCCAGAAAATAAATAAAGAAGATGATGAAAGCTCCGGAGAGCTGCATTTTACTTTTGGACATGCTTTTTAAAAAAGTAAAGAACGGGAAGTGAGAAATAAGAAATGGTAAACAAAATAATAAATTTCAGAAGATCAGTCCTTGTTTTACTTTCCACTTTCCACTTGTCCTTTGTCACTTGTTCCTTTCTCCTCTTCCTGCTTCCTGCTTTGTCGCATTCTGAAGTCCTTGAGCGCATTGTGGCGATAGTGAATGACAATGTGATCTTACTGAGCGAGTACGAAGAGACCTTTAAAGCTCTAAGAAAGACTGATGAGGGAATTACAGAAGAGAAGGCTCTCGATGAAATGATAAACAGGGTTTTAATTTTAGAACAGGCAAGGAAATTGAGATTAGGCAGTCTGTCAGATTCGGCAGAGGCCCTGAGTGATGATAAAATTATAACCGAATATATTGAGCGGAGAATAAAATCTTTTATTTATATCCCTATTGAAGAAATAGAGTCATATTATATGGATAACAGGGAACACTTTGCTGGCAAGGCCTTCTATGATGTTAAGGACGAAATAGAAGATTATCTCACACAGGGAGTATTAACAAGAAAGATTGCTGAACATATTGAAGAACTGCGAAAGAAAGCTTATATTAGAGTGCAAAAAGACCCCGCTAAATTTTAGCAAACGAAAAGAGGGAGATATTAAAATGAAAAGTGTCAAATCATTCATAACGCTCATAATTATCCTGAGTGCTGTTGCATCAGTACTTATGGCCTGCGGTGGTGGCGGCGGCGGAGGAGGAAGTGGTGATGGTGGTGGCAATGTCACACTGGAATCTATCACAGTAGTGCCTGCTAACTCGGTTGTCAGTGTTGGCAATACCAAACAGTTTACAGCAACCGGAACTTATTCTGACAGCAGCACACAGAATATTACATCATCAGTAATCTGGAGTTCATCGGATATATCAAAGGCCTCCATCAATAGTACAGGACTCGTAACGGCTGTTGCTGCGGGTGTAACTACAATTCGTGCAACATCAGGGGATATATCGGGGACTGTTACACTGACAGTAACCATCCTTCCCGAAACAGGACAAACCATAAGCTATGGAACAGAAGATGATGGAAGTCTAAGGAAGGGCCTGGCCTGGCCCAGCCCGAGGTTTACAGCAGGAACAGTGGCTGAATCTGATTGTGTTACAGACAATCTTACGGGCCTGATGTGGGTTAAAAGTCCTGACAGCACAACAAGGACCTGGGCCAATGCCCTGATATATGCAAATGGCTTATCTCTTTGCGGTTATGACGATTGGCGTCTGCCCAACAGAAAAGAGCTGAGAAGTCTCGTTAACTATGGGGAGGCAACACAGGCCACCTGGCTCAATAATCAGGGATTCAGCAATGTGCAGACATGGTATTACTGGTCCTCTACTACCTACGCAAATGATACGGACAATGCATGGGTCGTTTTTATGTGGTATGGCTATATGCAACCCGGTTCCAAGACCACCAGCATTTATGTTTGGCCTGTGCGCTCCGGCCAGTGATTTATTATGACCGAATGGGGAGGAGAAGGAATGAAAAAGATAATTGTCATGCTTATGGCTGCAATAGTTTTTACAGCAGGGATAATATATGCAGCTACGGTAAATTTACCAGAAACCGGACAGACAACATGTTATGACGCAACAGGCGCTGTTATTGCCTGCACAAGCACCGGACAGGACGGAGATTTGGAAATGGGCGTGGCCTGGCCCAGCCCGAGATTTACAGCAGGAACAGGCACCGAGGCTGATTGTGTCACAGATGAGCTTACGGGCCTGATGTGGGTTAAAAGCCCTGACAGCACAACAAGGACGTGGGCCAATGCCTTGATATATGCAAATGCCTTATCTCTTTGCGGTTATACTGACTGGCGTTTGCCGAACGTTAATGAAATTGAAAGCCTTGTAAATGCAGAACAGGCCAGCATAGCCATATGGCTCAATACTCAGGGTTTCAGTAATGTACAGGCAGATTACTATTGGTCGTCTTCTACTATCAGAAATATTGCGGCCGACGCCTGGAGTGTCCACATGTTGGAGGGCAGTGTGGAAAATGTCGTTAAGACCAATAGTTCGTATGTCTGGCCTGTGCGATCAGGACAGTAGGCAGAGGGATAGTGAGCAGCTTGACAGAACCGTTTTACAGCTCTTTTATAACTGCCAGTTCGTTACATTCCGGGAATTTGTGGCATTTAAGGCATTCGCCCCAGATTTTCTGGGGGAGGGAGTTTTTGTCAATATCATGAAAACCTAATTCCTTGAAAAACCCCGGATGATAAGTAAGTGCAAATACCTTTTTTACGCCAAGCAGCTCAGCCTCTCTCAGACATTTTTTAACAAGCTTTTTACCCAGCCCCATGCGCTGATACTTATGTGATACGGCCACTGATCTGATTTCAGCAAGGTCTTCCCAGAGAATATGCAGGGCCGCTACGCCGATAATTTCTTTCTTATCAAAGCAGAGATAGAAATCGCGTATATTTTCATAGATTTCATTCAGGGAGCGTGGAAGCATTTCATCTCTATTGGCAAACTGGTTAACGAAAGCATGTATTAATTTTGCATCTCCAATAGTCGCTTTTCTAAACTGGTGATTGGTTAATATCTTTTTCTTCATTGTTATTTAGCAATTCATTTTTTTATAAAGCTCAACAAGTATTCCTTCTCTCAGGCCGTAATTGCTGACTGTAATTTCTTTGAAATTTAAAAGTTCCATTAACTTTAAAAGTATAAGTGTTCCCGGCACTATAATGTCAAGCCTCGAAGGTTCAAACGGGATAAGTTTTGCTCTCTCATCTGTACTGACAGTAGAAATGATGGAAAAGATATTCTCTGCCTTTCTCCTGGTTATTTTTGTACCATGAATTTTCTTATGTTCAAATTTTCTGAGTTTCTTTACAAGGGCTGCAAGGGTAGTCAATGTGCCTGCAGTGCCGATAAGGACTGTTTCAGAGCCGAGGATAGAGTTCCGAGTTATAAGTTTTAAATATGGTTTTAGAATTTCTCTGATTTCCCGGGAAATGTATCTTTCCATCTTGATTAAATCTTCTTTCAATGGAGGATCATGCCTCATGAATTTGCCTGCCAGATATACAACCCCAAGCCTGAGGCTACGCACAAGTAACGGCTTGCCGTGCCTTGAGAAAATAAGCTCGGTGCTTCCGCCTCCTATATCTACCATGAGCGCTGTGTCTGGTATCTTTATGTCTATCAGTATGCCGGAGGCGGTTTTCCGGGCCTCTTCCTCTCCGCTGATTATTTTTATCCTGAGCCCGGCGGCATCTTTGGCTCTCATAAGAAAGTCATCACTATTCTGCGCCTCTCTGAGAGCGCTTGTGGCTACCGCTGATACTTTGAGGACTTCATACAGTGACAGAATTTCACTGAATCTGCAGAGGGCCTTCAGGCTTTTTGTGATGGCTTCTCTTTTGAGCAGGCCTTTGCTGGAAAGCCCGGCCCCGAGTCGTGTGATTATTCTTTCCGAGGCAACTTCTTTGATCGAATAAGTTCTTTTGTCAGGATTAGCATAAACATATGCTATCAGGAGCCTGAACGTATTAGTTCCAATGTCAATTGCTGCGAGAGGTTTGTCTGACACAATGAGGATTATAAGAAAAAAAGAAAAAATTTACCATGATAAATTTATATTTTTATAATTAAATTTATCTTGACATTTCACGTAGATATTGAGTTAGAATTTATCATCCTTTCCAATAAAAATTAGATAGCAGGAATAACAACGAAGGATTGTCTCTCATGAAAATAACGCATATATTCTACAGATTGGCCCTTAGTCTTATTTTATTCTCAGGGGTATATAGCGAAGTGAGTGCGGATACTTTTGTATCCGGATCAATTTCTGCTGATACTACGTGGACCTGTGCCGGCAGTCCGTATATTTTAACTGGAAATGTAATGGTTCAACAGGGCCTTACCCTTACAATAGAGCCGTGCGTAGTTGTTAAGTTAGATCCGGACAAGTCTATACTGGTTGACGGGACCCTGATTGCACGAGGTACAAATGCCAGTAAGATTACCTTCACGGCAAACGGGGGCCCCTGGGGATATATTCATTTTAGTGATACAAGCGCAGATGCAGTATATGATGCAAATGGAAACTTCACAGGAGGCTCTGTTCTGGAGCATGTTGTTGTTGAACAGGGAGGCGGTTTAAATGTAAGCAATAACGGAGCGCTTAGAATGGAAAAGGCCCATCCGTTTATTAATTATTGTGCTGTCAGAAATAATAAGGCATCAGGGATTTATGCATGGGATCTGACCAGCCAGCTCAAGGTTACAAACAGCGTTATCAGCGGGAATAACGGTCGCGGCCTTTATGTATTTGGCGGGACAGCCGCTGTCTCAAACAGCGATATCAGTAATAACATGGATGGCGGCATCTATGCTTATTACGGAACAGTTATCGTCTCGGGCAATACCATAAGCAATAACATAACAGCCAATGACGGCGGCGGCATCTTTGTCGGTTTCGGAATATCTGCCATCTCGAATAATACGATAAGCAATAACGCCGCTACCAACTATTCTAAAGGCGGCGGCATTTATATCTATTACGGCACAAGTAATATTTCAGGCAATACAATTGAAGATAACTCTGAAGGGATTTATTCATGGTCCAGCAAGGTTACGATTTTCAACAATATCATACGCAATAATAACGGTACAGGAATTAATGCTGAATGGTTTAGCACAGCAGATATCCTGAAAAATATAGTCAGGGACCATGCAGGCCGGGGAATCTCCACCAGCAACAGTGCCGCTGCTATATCTCATAATATTATTCTCAATAACAGAGATGGTGGCATCAATGAGGGGAATGATATTTCAAATAATATCATAAGCAATAATTCAACCTCAGGCGAGGGCGGAGGGATAAAAAATTCAAAGGGGCGCATCATTAATAATTCTATTTTATTCAACACCGCATTAAAGGCTCCTGCGGTCCTGTCTGATTACAGCAATTATGATTTTATGAACAACACAATCACAGGCAATAATACAACTGGTTTATATGCAATACATCTTGGCGCCCGTCCCAGATTTAGCAGCAATAATATTTTTAATAATAGCGCTACATATACTCTATGGAATGGCAATAACGAGGGGGCGGGAAGTGTTAGTGCATCAGGCAACTGGTGGGGAACTGCATCAGCATCCGTGATTGCCGGAGAGATTTATGACTGGTTTGATGATGCTACCAGGAGTGTTGTGAATTATTCTCCCTTTGCTGCTGCCATACTCAATGATCCTCCAGTTTCTCCTCCTGCAGGTTTAACTGTCACCTCATGGAAAAGGCCGTTTACACTGTCATGGAATGCGAACCCTGAGAGTGATATTGCGGGATACAATGTTGCCTATTGGGATGCTGATTCCAATTACTATTCTGTTGATGCGGGTCCTGTCACAAGCTATGTTCTGAATACCCTTCCCGCGGGCACATATGATTTAACAATCACTGCTTATGACAATGATATCTCTGTTGTTGATGATCCAGACACTGTTGTTAACGAGAAACAGACAAGCGGACATGAGAGCTGGTATGCAAACATGGTAACAATTACTGATAGCGACCGTGACGGCTACTCAGCAGATGCAGATTGTGATGACAGCAACATGTATATTAATCCTGAAGCAACTGAAGCGTGCGACGGCATTGATAACGACTGCGATGGAATAATTGACGAAGGCTTTAATAAGACTTTTTACAGAGATGCTGATAATGATGATTATGGAAATCTGTATGACTCTGTGCAATCCTGCACCCAGCCTCAGGGCTATGTGACCGACAACACAGACTGCAATGACAAATCTCCAAAGGAATATCCCGGACAGCTTTGGTACAGTGATACTGATAATGACGGGTATTCAGACGGGGCTACCTCCATCTCCTGTGCAAGGCCTGCTGCTTATAAGCTGTCGTCAGAATTAACGGCTTTATCCGGCGATTGTGATGACACTCAGGCCAGTGCTTATACCGGAGCAACTGAAATCTGTGACAATCTGGACAATGATTGTGATAGTTTGACTGATGAAAATCTGACGCGTACGACCACCTGCGGAGGGGTAGGGGCATGTTCATGGAATACCGGAACCGAGACGTGCACTGCCGGGGTATGGGGAGGCAATACCTGCGATCCATTCAAAGGCGCTGCTCCAGAGGTATGTAACGGGATAGACGATGATTGTGACGGCGCTACTGACGAAGGCGTCATAAAGACCTTTTACAGAGATGCTGACGGGGACAACTATGGAAATGCTAACAGTGTTATTCAGTTTTGCACTCAGCCCTTTGGATATGTGCCAGATAATTCAGATTGTGATGACAGCGATCCAAAGGAGTATCCAGGACAGCTCTGGTATATTGATTCTGATAATGACGGGCATTCAAGCGGAGTTGCTTCTATCTCCTGCACAAGGCCCGCTGCTTATAAGCTGTCGTCAGAATTAACGGCTTTATCCGGTGATTGCGATGACACTCAGGCCAGTGTCTATACCGGAGCAAGTGAGATATGTGACAATCTGGATAACGATTGTGATGCTTTAGCCGATGAAGCTCTGACTCGTACGACTACCTGTGGAACAGGGGTATGCTCAGGCAATACCGGATTTGAGACTTGCACGGCCGGAGCATGGGGAGGCAATACCTGCGATCCATTCGAAGGCGCTGTGCCAGAGGTATGTAACGGACTGGATGATGACTGTGACGGCGCTACTGACGAAGGTGTCATAAAGCTCTTTTATAAAGATGCTGATAAAGATGGTTATGGCAATCTGTCTGACTCTGTGCAATCCTGCACCCTGCCGTCAGGATATGTGATAAATAATACAGACTGTAATGATGCAGATTCAGTAGAACATCCCGGACAGGCCTGGTATAAGGATGCTGATAATGACGGATATTCTGATGGAACATCGGATACAAAGTCGTGCACAAGGCCTTATGGTTACAAGGCATCACGTCTGGAAATATCAACAAAAGGGACGCTTGATTGTAATGATAACGATCCAAACATCTATCCCGGGGCTAAAGAGGGTTTGTATGGAGACCCGACTTGCAGCGATGGGGCAGACAACAATTGCGACGGTTTCATAGATTCAAAGGACCGGAAATGTTATGCCTCTGACTTATTAGTTACACGGGTAAGCAATCCGCCCAAGAGCAGGAAGAAGGGCAGCAGTTTTAAGATAAGCAGCACTACAAAAAATCAGGGAAAGAAAACGTCCAACAGGTCCTCAATACGCTATTATCTCTCACAGGATGTCCTGAGAGATATCAATGATTTTCCGCTAAGGGCGCATGCTGTACCGAGATTGCTGAAAGGGGCCAGGTTCACTAAAATTATAAAAATTACAATCCCTGACGATGCAGTTACCGGGAGTTATTACTTGATAGCTTGTGCAGATAACGGAGATATTGTAATTGAAAGTGATGAGGACAATAACTGCACGGCCTCAGGTGGAATGATTGAGGTAAAGTAGAGGGGGCCTTATAATTGATTTTTTAATTTTGGGATAATGCCTGCATCTTCTGCCCGTGACAGAATCTCATTTACTGCCTTTTCACCATCCTCACCGATATCAAGAGAATAGTCATTTACATACAAGTCAATGTGCTGATTAATAACATCGGCGGAAAGTTCCTGCGCATGCTTTTTAATATATTCTGTGGGCTCGCTTCGGTTTTCTAAAGCATATTCAACGCTTCGCCTGATTAGTGAATTTATTTTATTATGCAGATCCGTACCGAGTATTTTCTTTGCAATGATGCACCCAAGTGGAAGGGGCTGGCCGGTCTCTTTTTCCCACCAGGCGCCGAGATCCAGAACCTGCCTGAGTCCATACGAAGGATATGTGAATCTGCTTTCATGAATTATCAAACCCGCGTCAACATCTTCTTTTGCCACTGCATCCATGATTTTGTGAAAAGGCATCTCGATAAAGACAGGGAGTAGGGGGTAGGGGGCAGGGGGCAGGTTACGGGATACCCTTGCGAATGCAGGATCATATAGTTGCAATAACAGGAAGGCTGTAGTCAATTTACCTGGGATGGCGATCTTCTTATCACGTAACTCCTCCATTGAATAATCATGTTTTGCCACGATAAGCGGGCCGCATCCTTTACCGAGCGCTCCACCGGCTCTTAACAGACTGTATTTATCGCGCAAGTGTCCAAATGCATGATAGGAGATTTTTGTTAAGTCCAGTTCTGTGTTAAGCGCTTTCTGATTCAGTGTTTCGACATCAAGGAGGATTTCTTTGAACTTCAAAGCCCCGGTATTGATTGGCCCGTGAATCAATGCGTAAAAGATGAAGGTATCATTAGGGCAGGGGGAATAACCAAGGGCGAGTGGTTTCATTGTTCATTATTTTCCCTGCTTAACCTTATAATCTTCAATGGCCTTGTGAAGGGCATCTGCACCAAGGTTTGAGCAGTGCATCTTCTGCGGAGGCAGGCCGTCAAGCGCTTCAGCAAGGGAAGCTTTTGTTATCTTCAATGCTTCATCAAGGGTCAGGCCCTTAACCATTTCTGTCACCATGCTTGATACTGCTATGGCCGCACCGCAGCCAAAGGTCTGGAATTTTGCATCAGTTATTTTGTCGTCACTTACTTTAATATATATCTTCATCACATCACCGCATACAGGATTGCCCTCGGTTCCTATTCCATCGGCGTCAGGCATTTCTCCGACATTGCGGGGATTGGTAAAATGATCCATTACTTTTGCACTGTACATGATGAACCCTCCATTCCTTCCCATCCTTTAGCATAAGGGGATATTCCCCTCAGGCGCGAAATAATCTGGGGAAAAGTTTCATTGAAATAATTTATATCTTCTTCCGTGGTTTCTTCTCCGAGAGTAAAAACAACTGAACCCTGTGCCAGGTGTGCCGGGATTCCGATTGATATGAGGACCGGAGATGCTTTCAGGGCCTTTGAGCTGCATGCAGAACCGCTTGCTGAATAAATGCCTTTGGCTGCCAGAAGCAGCAGCATGGCTTCACCTTCTATATATTCAACGACGAAACTTGCATGACCGGGCAGGCGTTTTTCCGGAGGCCCGGTCAGTAGAACTTTTTCTGTTTTGAGAGCATTGGTTATCAGTTTGTCCCTCAGAACTTTCACACGGTCCATCCTTTTTTGTAAATCCCTTTTTGCAAGCTCTGCGGCCTTTCCCATGCCGACAATTGCAGGGACGTTCTCTGTTCCTGCTCTTCTGCCGCCTTCCTGTATCCCGCCATAAATCAGGGGCACTATCCGGCCGCCTTCTCTTACATAAAGCGCCGCTGCGCCCTTGGGGCCATAAAACTGATGCGCTGTAAAAGAAAGGAGATCCACGCCGAGCGCCTGAACATCAACCGGAATATTGCCGACTGATGCAACGGCATCTGTGTGCAGGATTAGGCCCTTCTGCTTTGCAATCCTGCTGATCTCTACTATCGGCTCTATGGCGCCGATCTCGGGGCTTGCATGAATTATCGAGATTAAAATGGTTTCTTTGGTGAGGGCCTTTTCAACGTCTTCAGGATTGATCAGGCCGTATTTGTCTACAGGAAGATATGTTACGGCAAATCCTGATTTTTCAAGAAAGCGTGCAGTATTTAAAACCGAATGGTGTTCAATTTTAGACACAATAATGTGCTTTCCTTTATTCTGATTCGCATATGCTATACCTTTTAATGCAAAGTTGTTGGCCTCAGCTCCGCTTGCAGTAAAGATGATTTCTTTAGGTTTTGCATTGATAAGCGCTGCAGTGCTTTCCCGGGCTTTCTCAATAGCCTCCCGGGCCTTCAGGCCCGGTTCATAAATGCTCAGCGGATTTCCGTATAGTTCCCTGAAATACGGAAGCATTGCCTCCAGCACCTCGGGATGTAAAGGATTTGTTGCCACATGATCAAGATATATCGTTTTCATTTTGACTCCCTGATTTATTAGCCCGAGGGCTTCCTCTTTCTAATAAAAAATTTATAATGATCCTCATCTTCAAAAATCCCCATGAATTCATTTCCTGTCTTTTTGCACCAATCAGGAATATCTTCAAGCGCTCCGTCATAATCTGTAAGGATGGAAAGGATTTGACCCCCGTCAAGATCTTTTATCTGGTCCTCGATGGTCAACAAGTGCATTGGACACATCATATAAATAATATCAGTCGTTGCATCTGCTGCTAACGGCTGGTCCAGAAACATGAGCTGTTTATCGCTTTGCAATTTGGTAACAACCTCCGCTGCTGACAATCAATTACCCCGTTATCTTTACTTCTTCTTTAATTAAATCATTGAGGCTTATTGTTCCGAGAAAGTTTTCTATTTTTTCTCCAAGTGATTTCCATAATAATCTTGCAACACATCCTTCAACGCGGTTGCAGCCTCTGTCTCCAGGCACAAGGCACTGGGCAATAGTGACAGGTCCTTCTAGGGCATTCAGGATCATGCCAATGCTTATCTCTTCAGGTTTTTTATTTATGATATAACCGCCGCCGGGGCCTTTCTGACTTTTAATGAGTCTGGACTTCCGGAGTTTATTAAGAAGTTGTTCGAGATAAGCAACAGAAACATCCTGCCGTTCGGAAATCTCTTTAATTGTCAGAGGGCCTTTTTGATAATTTTTTGCTAATTCAAACATAGCCCGAACACCATATTGTCCCTTGGTTGAGAGTTTAAGCATGTAAATAGAATAAAATAGTTTACTAAAACTGTCAAGTAATGCCCGAAAAATAGAGATAGAGGATTGTCATTGCGAGGAAAGCGAAGCAATCTTGTCTTTTTCAATGAGATTGCCACGAACCCTTCGGGTTCTCGCAATGACAGGTAGAATATAGTGTTTCTCATTCTATCTCTATTTTTCGGTTATGTGAGGATCGCTTTCAAATAAAGAGGGTCTGTGTTTTCTGAAATAGGTCAGCTTTTTGCTGTACTGCAGGTCTGATTTGCTGAGGTAATTGAAGAGCAATTTCGAAAGGGCTGATCTCCAATATCCGGAGAAGGTTCTTATTACCTGATTCATGTTGTAATTTAATGACCTTGCAATAAGAAACATATATACAGCGGGTTCAACAGTGCGTTTGATGATAAAAAACAGGACGTGTGTCAACAGTGAATGAGTCAGGTTTCTGGATTTTGAAGGCCTGTTTAGTAAATTTATAAAAGATTTAGGGATATACGGGGTAATGTAAAGTAATTTATTAAGATACGTATAATCAATATCAACCATATATCTATTAAGATAGGCCTCAGGATTTATGATTTTATCATCAAGCGCTTTTTGGGTAAGAGGTGTTCCCGGAAAGAAAGTAAGGTGTGCCAATGAGATGGTATATGGTCTTGTGAGACGGGACATGGCGCTGATGGTTTCCATCATGTTTTCTTCGGTTTCATATGGATTGTCTACTATCATTTCATAGTACGGAACAGCCTTGAATTCAGAAATAAGTACAGCAGCATTCTTAACGGTTGCAAAGGGAACCTTTCTGTCATATATGTTGAAGTTGACGTGGTCGCTCCCTGATTGCACGCCCATAACAACTATGCTTAGCCCGGCATCTTTGAGCAGGGACAGTTTTTCCTTGTCAAGCATTGTCGGAATAGCCCGGACAATAAAGGGCAGGTTGATATGTTTTTTGTATTCCTCGCAAAAGCGTTTAATCCACTCTTTGTTGTGAACAAAGAAACAATCATCCTGAAAATTTATATATAAAACAAAATCGTCTTTCCTGACTTCCTTTAATTCCTCAATACAGTTTTCAACGGACCTCTCCCGGACTTTCCTTCCATAGACACTCACAAGGGAAGCGTTGGCGCAGTATCCGCAATTAAATGGACAGCCCCTTGTTGTTATCATCATGTGACAGGTGCCTCCATAAAGCGCATATTTGCGGAAGAGGCGGGGGGCGCTGGCAAAGTTGTATATTTTATTATTATGGAATCCATAATAATACTGAGGAAGATATTCCTGATATGGCAGGTGGTCCAGCTCTGCTATTGGCGGAGCCGCGTCCTGTTTAATTACTGTTTCGTTATGTCGAATCCAGATGTTTGGAAGGGCCGGTACAAGGTCTTTGCCTTTATCACGGAAATGGTCCAATAAGGAGACAACAGTATTTTCTCCCTCTCCATAACATATGTAGTCTGCGTATTTTATGCATTCTTCGGGTTTGACTATTGCGTGGACGCCGCCCCATATTATGGGGGTCTGAAATTTTTCCCTCAGGAGATAAGAGAGGTTCTTGGCCGAGTAAAACTCAATTGACATCAAACTGATACCTGTTAAATCAGGGTCATAATCACGAATAAAATCTTCAATCGCCGGATGCAATTCCGGCTCTAAATAACCGGGCAATAACAGTATCTTTGCATCATGTCCCCTGGCGCGCACCTGTGCAGCGATGTATTTCAGTCCGGCCACATATGCATTAGCTTGTAAAGAGATAAGCAGGCACTTCATTGGATAAGTTGTATTTCTATTCCTGAGTTTAATTGAGTTGTCAATAATAAAGAATTTAAAATTATAATGTCAATCAAGAGAGGTTTGTTCGTGCCTTCATTGACCTGAAGATTTTGGATGACTTATAATAGCCGCAGCATGAAAATATCTCTTCTGAAAGTCAGAGAACCTTCTGTTGATATCCCTGAGGTGACACCGCCCTTAGGCCTTATGTATCTGGCCGGTTATTTGAGGAAGTACAGGCCGGGCCGGGACCACATAAACATATTGGACCTTTCAGTCCAGAGCGAAGATTATGTTTTTGAAAAGCTTAAGGAAGCAGACCTGATAGGCTTGTCATCTACAAACCGGGACGGATTATATCTTAAAAGGATAATGAATCATGTACGGGACATAAACAGGAACTGTTCGGTGATTTTAGGAGGGCCTATCGTATCCAGTTCGCTGAGTGAACTGTATGACCATTTTAATATGGATTGCGCAGTTGCTTACGAAGGTGAGCAGACTCTCCTTGAAGTCGTTGAGAAGTTTGACAGTGATAATCTGCCGTTTGAGGCCATAAAAGGCCTTGTATATAAAAATGGAAGCAGCCAGTTTACCGGCAGAAGGGAAACTATCGAAGATCTCGATGATGCAATACCTTTTCCAGCCTGGGATCTTGTTCTGGAAAACCCGCTTTCTGAGGAATACTGGAAAAGAAAGAGTTTTGCGTTTTTCAGAAATGAGAGAAAGTACATGGGGCTTTTCACGTCCCGCGGATGTCCATACACATGTATATACTGCCACGATATTTTTGCAAAACGTTTCCGGGCCCACTCTGCTGAAAGGGTCGTGGCTGAGATAGAATATTTAAATAGCAAGTTCGGAATCCGGGATTTCGAGTTTTATGACGATACCTTTAACTTTGACAAGGACAGAACCAGAAAGATATGTGACCTGCTGATAGAGGAAAAGTTAAAGATAAACATGTATTTTCCAAACGGGCTCCGGGCTGACAGGCTTGAGAAAGACATAATTGAAAAAATGGCAAGAGCTGGCACTAAAGTTATGTGCTTTGCCATTGAGACTGTATCTGAGAGGCTGCAGAAGCTCCTCAGGAGAAATCTGAAATTTGACAACATCAATGAAATGATAGAAGTTGCAGTAAAAAACGGTATTCATTCGGAAGGATTCTTTATGCTCGGGCATCCGACTGAAACCAAAGAAGAGATGCTGGCCACAATAGACTTTGCCGCAAAATCCCCTTTGCATTCAGCCGCCTTCTCAATAGCCATTCCGCAGAAAGGGACCGAGCTTTTTTCGAAATACATCGGGGAGCAAACCCCTCAGTCTTTTGGACAAGGGTATTACGTATATTCCAGCGCTATATCACAACTGCAGCCTCAGGAGGTAAGAAAACTCCTGACGCATACGTTTGTAAAATTCTATCTCAGGCCTTTAAGAATTATCAGGATTCTAAAAACCTTTCCAGTGAGATTTATCTTCAGCAGGAGATTTCTGGTCCAGATATTTAAATGGCTGGATGTAGTCTTCCACAAGAAGCGGGCTACCCTGTAATTGTTTCTCTGCTTAATGTATGATTCTGAACCAGGATGCTGCGGTGCTCAGGTTTTCAGCGTTTTTATAGAGAGTATCTGCGGTCTGCTTTATCTCTATTATTGAGTTATTCATGTCTTTGGTTATTTTATCAATGACCTCCATGCTCTGTGATACCTGTTCCGAAGCCGAGGACTGTTCATCAGAAGCTGTAGCTATCTTTTGTATCATAGCGGCCTCTTTGTCAGAAGCAGAGACTATCCTGTCAAGTGAACTTTTTGCCGATTCTACAAGTTCTACGCCTGACTCAGCCTCTTCCTTGCCATGCTTCATGGCCTTTATGGATTTTGATACAGCCTCCTGAATATTTTTAATTATGCTCGTAATCTCATGAGTAGAGCCGACGGTCCTTTCAGAAAGATTTTTTACCTCATCTGCCACTACAGCAAACCCCCGTCCGTACTCGCCTGCGCGTGCAGCCTCTATAGCGGCATTTAAGGCCAGAAGATTAATCTGCTGGGCTATTTCGTTAATAACATCAATTACCCTGCCTATTTCCTTGGAACTCTCACCAAGTGATTCTGCCAGTACGGCGGCGTCTTTGACGGCATTTGAGATGTTTATCATGCCGTCCACTGACTTGACTACTGCGTCCTTGCCTTTTCTTGCGAGTTCAGCAGTTTCTTTTGATGTGGAAGAAGTTTCAGTTGCGGTCTTTGCAACCTCTGATATGGATTGCGTCATTTGTGTCATTGAGACTGCGGACTGCGCAATCTGCCTCGTTTGTTCATCAGAGCCCTTTGCAATGTTATCTGCATAATTCTGAAGAACTATGGACCGCATGGCTAAATCATTAATTATTGCTGCTATATCAGATATTATATCGGTTAATTTTTCTGAGGCGGTGTTGAAATAACTGGCGACTTCGCCAAATTCATCTTTTGATGATATATCCATCTTGCAGTTAAAGTTCCCGCTGCCAAATTCCTGGGCCAGCGTAACAAGCTTTTTGATAGGATGGGTGATTGAATTGGAAAGCTGCCTGCTGAAAATCAGGCTAGAGCAAAGAATGGCAATTCCCAGAACCAATATGCTTACTGTATAAATTCCTACAATCTTATTTACAGACTTTACTGATTTCTCCTGTTCTGTTTGTGCAGCCGTTACCCCGGCTTTGCCTTTTTCCCTCTGACTGGCAATAAGGGCTTTAAGTTTGTCATTCAGGTTTGAAACCTGTTCGTTTACCTGCACCACGTTCCGGAGCTTTTCTGTAACGCCGTCTCTGGAATACATCATATTTCTGATTTCATTAAATGAGGAATCAACGATTTTCAGGAGCTTAAGCTCATCGGTTTTTTTGAGCGTTGCGAGATTTGCTGACAGTTTTTCACTCATGGACCCGGCTTGATTTAATTCAAGCCTGACACGGCTGACTGTCTTATCAATCTCTGAAGCAGTCTTTGCCATAAAGGTTTCATGAATATTCCTCTGGAGATTATAACCGAAGGCTACGAGTTCACTGTTTTGCGCCAGAACCTTGGAGGCAATATCCGAGGTGTCCAGAGAAGCATTCAGTTGTTTGTTTTCTGAATTAAAATCTTCAGAAGACTTTTCATCAATGTCTCCTACAATAGTTGTTAGCTGGGCTAATTTCTGTAAGATTATGGCCCGGCTATGCAGCAGTTTGTTTTTTGTTTCACCATCCGGATTTTTAAACAGGTTATCCTTAAGCTCAATCAACCCGCCTGTGCCGGATACATATTTTGAAATGTCGGATATCCCGTCAATAAGTTCTTTAACCGTAGAAGAGTCCTTTTCAGACTTTGCAAGTTCGCTTTGTGTAATCCAGCGATGAAAACTGTTATAACGGCTCTGAGCCACAGTAAGCTCGGTTTTGTTGTCTGCTGCCACTATCTCAAATATGGCCTGTTTAAAATCTTTGATAGCATATACAACGGTCTGGACATTTTTTATGCGTTGAGTTATCTTCTTCACGGTGTTATTGGATGTCGAGAGCTGGTCCATGGAGTTTCTCTGCAACTTTTTTACTGATGCGTCCAGTTGGTTCAGGTTTTTTGTAATGTCCTGGAGTTTTTTATTCATCAGATCATTTGCAGTCTTTGCACCGGCCTCGGTCTTGAGACGCTCCTCCGTTATTCTGATAATGTCCCTCGTAGTATGAGACAGTTCCTGAAGCTCGTTGTTTGTTGAAGCGCTTTCAGATTTAAACGCAGCAAGTTCCCTGGATACTCTTTCAGCTCCGGCAATGCTTCTTTCAGCCTCTGTCTTTGAAGTGTTGAAATCTGAAAGAGTTGCTGAAGTGGTCACCTTGAG
The DNA here is from genome assembly GCA_020723105.1 of Nitrospira japonica. Taxonomy (GTDB): domain Bacteria; phylum Nitrospirota; class Thermodesulfovibrionia; order UBA6902; family UBA6902; genus SURF-23. The sequence continues at coordinate 24,184 of DYJL01000001.1, forward strand.
CAGGTTTGAAGTATGCTCCTGAAACACCTTCTGCAGCTCTACCATCTTCAACTGATACGGTGTTGAATGTTCAGTAAGAGTGGACAGGTTTCTCTGGACAAACTTCATACCTAAAAGGCTGAACGTAATTATAACGGCAAAGCCGGCTATTATTACAATTATGTTAAGGACAAGTTTCTTCTTGATGGTCATGTATTAATCCTTGATATACTTCTTGCCTTCACCTGTGAAGAAATCCAGCACCTTTTTAACAGAAGGCGAGGGATCGCCCCTTGTTATAAGCATGAGCGGCCTGCTGATTTCCTGAATCTCCGGGACTTTCACCTTTCCCTCATTACCGGGAAGATTTATGAACCCCATGCTGACTGCGCCAATGCCTTCCGGAAACTGCGCTACATTATCTATCTCTTTTCTGGTGGTCTCAACTTCTATCGCACCGACAACATAAGGCTCTCCGTCCATTATCATTTTCTGAAACACCTTTTTTGTGGCAGAGCCGAGATGCGAAGTTATGACGATTACAGGTATGTCACTGCCCCCGACTTCTTTCCAGTTTGAGATTTTCCCTGTATGGAGCCCTTTTAACTGTTCCTTTGAAAGCTTTGTGACAGGGTTTGAAGGATTGATGATTACCTTAATTATGTCACTTGTGATAACATTAGATTTCAAGTCTGCCGGAGCATCGAGTCCTGTAGCTGCCTTCATGCTTGAAACTGCATCTGGAATTTCTTCCGAGGCCATAGATGCATCACATTTACCTTTAACAAGATCTTCCAGCCCGTTGCCTGTACCGTTGCCGACGAGTTCGAGTTTTATTCCGGTGGCCTGTTCCAGGGCTGCCTTTCCGGGTTCCATTATCCTTTTTTGAATAGTGGTCGAGCCGTGCAGTTTTACGACCTCGCCCCACGCTGTAATTGCTGTCAACATAAATATGAGAGTTAACAGTGAAAATAACACCTTATAATTCCTTCCCATTTTGGTCCTCCTTTGACCTTTAAAGAATATTTGTTCTGGATTTATTACGGCAGATAGTGTGAAAAACTTTAGCGTCATAATATGTTCGAAAAAAATTAGCAGGCTGCTGAAATACTTTTTCAGCAACCTGCTAAAGTTTAAAGGCATTCCTGCCGAAAAGATTTTTGAGGATTAGCAATTTTAATAATATTAATATAAAGACAGGAGCTGACAATGAATTTAAAAGACCTGAAGATTAAAAACCTGATTATGCTTTGCGTTTATGTTCCGGTAATATTCGTTTTATTGTTTAATATCTCATTAATAATTTTTTTTGCCGCTGGCGGCTCCGCTGTTGTCCTGACAGGAGCAATATGGGGACTTACAATAGCAAATGTATGTTTGATTGTGGGTGGTATTGTCAGCTACTGGATTCTTATTCAAAAAATAATCAATCCTTTAAATGATGGAGTCGCTGTAACAAACAGACTGGCTGAAGGTGAAATTAATTTTGAGATTAGCGAGGGGAGTGGGGATGAATTGGGTAAATTGCAAACAGCCCTGAAAAGCCTGATAGAAAATTTAAGCAGGATAGTAGGCCAGATAAAGGATGTATCTTCCACGCTCGCAAGCAGTTCAGAAGAGGTGTCCACGACAACATCAAAGATAACCTCCGGCATAGATGATCAGACAAAACAGATAGAACAATCTGCTGCAGCCATAACCGAAGTCTCTCAGAGCATAATAGAGGTTGCAAAGAATGCTTCGAATGCATCCGAGGCTGCCCGGGCTTCGGTGAATATTGCCGAAGAAGGCAAGTCCGTTGTTGAAAGGACCGTAACAAGTATGTTAAATATTGCTGAAAATGTTGAAAAATCTTCACAGACCATAGGAGAACTTGGCGAGAGCAGCAAGCAGATAGGCGATATAATTAATGTAATTAATGATATTGCAGGGCAGACAAATCTTCTGGCGCTGAATGCGGCCATAGAGGCTGCAAGGGCCGGAGAGCAGGGCCGGGGCTTTGCCGTCGTGGCTGATGAGGTGAGAAAACTTGCAGAAAAGACTGCAAAAGCCACGGATGAAATTACCGAAATGATTAAAAAGATACAGAGAGAAACAGAGAAGTCTGTTCAGAGCATGATGCAGAACAAGGACGAGGCTGAAGAGGGCGTTAAATTAGCAAGTCAGGCTCAGGGATCACTTGAGAAAATTGTACAGGCCTCTGAAACCTGTTTGGAGATGGTGCATTCAATTGCCGCTGCAACTGAAGAGCAATCCTTAGCAGTTGAGGAAGTATCCTCGAGCATGGAAAATGTTGCAAATGTATTCGGCTTTTCCAGGGATTCAGTCGCACAAATCTATACATCCACTAATGAACTTGCGCGCATTGCCGGTGAATTAAGAGGGCTTGTATCCTGGTTCAAGACAGAGTCTGATACATTCAGAGGGAGTTCAGGATATCCAGGCATTTCCCATTATAATGGTAAAGCTGTTTCTACTCCTTCCGGAAGAAGCTGACAATATTACTTAAAGCTTTGTTCTTCAGATGGGAATATGCCTTTTTCGATTTCCTCACGGTAGAGTTTGACTGACTTCAAAATATCATCTTTCATGTTCGCATATTGTTTAACGAATTTCGGGACAAATCTTTCAAACAGGCCGATTACATCATGAAGGACGAGTATTTGACCGTCACAGTGAGGGCCTGCGCCAATGCCAATTGTAGGGATGGAAAGTTCCTCAGTAATTCTTTTTGCAAGATTCATGGGTATGGCCTCAAGCAATAAAGAAAAGGCTCCAGCGTCTTCAATAATATGGGCGTCTTCAATAAGTTTTTTTGCGGCCTGTTCTGTCTTACCCTGAACCTTGTATCCACCTATCCTGTGAACCGACTGGGGGGTGAGGCCTATATGGGCCATTACAGGAATGTCTGATTTTGTTAAAGCCCTGATATGCTCTGCAACCTCTGCACCGCCTTCCATTTTAACGGCTGAAGCGCCGGCCTCTTTTAAAAACCTGCCGGCATTTTGCACAGCCTCCGGGAGGCTTACCTGATATGACATGAAGGGCATATCTCCAATAACCATTGCATTCTTTACGGCTCTTGCAACCATCTTTGTATGGTAAATCATTTCATCCATGGTTACAGGAAGGGTGTTTTCCAGTCCCTGAACCACCATTCCCAGAGAATCGCCTACCAGGATAGCGTCGAGGCCCGCTTCATCTACAATGCGCGCAGAGGGATAATCATAGGCTGTGAGCATGGTAATTTTCCGGCCCTCTTTTTTCTTTTTTAAAAAATCCTGAATTGTAAATGGCATATTAATCGCTCCTGTAATTATTCTCCTGCATTTTAAATAGAGCGTCATTGCGAGGAGCGTTAGCGACAAAGCAATCTAAGGAGAGAGATTGCTTCGCTATTGCTCGCAAGGACATTATTTCATCTGCGCTATTTCCACCAGTTCCAGGTCAAATACAAGTTCTTTTCCTGCTAAAGGATGATTTGCATCCATCAGGAAACCTTTTTCAGTTACAGATAAAACCGTCACAGCCACAGATTTGCCGTCAGTCCTGTGCATTTTTATTGTATCTCCAACTCTCGGGTCAAAATCTGCCGGAGCGTTTTTTCTTTCAAATTCAAAAACTTTTTTCTCATCACGAAGTCCGTAAGCCTCTTCAGGAGTGATTGTAACTGTCTTTGTCTCATTCAGGGCTATACCGAGAATTGCCTTTTCAAAACCCGGAATTATATCACCATCACCTATAGTGAATTCTATCGGCGCTGTTTCTCTTGAAGATTCAACCAACTGGCCGTTTGCATCTTTTAAAGTATAATGTACCTTAACTCTGTCTCCTTGTTTTGGGTGCATGCAGTTCCTCCATATTTGATTTAAGTCTATGAATAAAGCGGATTGATTTTCTGTAAGATTATAACATACATAACTGCACTACTGTCTTGTCCTTTTTCGGAGGAAAAAGATACCGGCTCCGATTGCTATCATGATGAAACAAAGTATTTGCCCCATTGTTATGAAACCGAAATAAAAGCCAAGCTGCGGATCCGGATCGCGTACAAATTCTATAAAAAACCTCACGGCTCCATAACCAATCAGATACAGGGAAAGAAAAAATCCGTCGAACACTCTCTTTTTTCGAAGCCCCCATAGCACAAGAAAGAGAAAAACTCCTTCAAAGAGGGCCTCATAAAGTTGTGAGGGATGCCTTGGTTTATTCGACATATCGAGAGGGAAATACATACCCCATGGAAAATCGGTAATTCTGCCGTAAAGCTCGCCATTTATAAAATTGCCGATTCTGCCGAAGGTGTATCCTATTGGAATCGAAGGTATCAGAAAATCCCCGAATTGCCAGAAGTCTATTCTATATTTATGACAGAATATTTTACTGGCAAGAAGAACGCCAATTAAGCCTCCGTGATAGGACATGCCTGCAAGTCCTGTAAAATGGAAGCCTCCGGAAAAACTGAAAGGCAGGATTATCTCCAGGGGTTTGGATATGTAGTAACTGAAGTTATAAAAAAACACATACCCTATCCGGGCGCCGATTAAGAGGCCTGCAATAGCCCAGACAAAATAGTTTTCGACATCTGTTTTTTTGTAACTGAAAGCCTCATGCTTCAGCCTGTGCAGGGAAAGCAGATATACGACCGTGAAGGCCGCAATATACATCAATCCGTAATAGCGGACCTGAAATCCTCCGATCTGAAAAATATAAGGCTTTATGTGTTCCGGTATATGCTGCCAGAAGCTGATTAGGTTATTCATGTTTGCACTATGTTGCGAAATAACAGGCACAGGCTGGAAACAGGGTTTATTTAAAGTGATTCAGGATTTCAGATTTGGGGGTATTGGTTAAATCAAGAGTGATATTTTTATGTAATCCGGATTTTACTTTTGGATCTAATTTTTCAACAAGTTCTTTGTTGATTTTTTCTCCGGCGGCCAGGTACCAGTCTTTACAATCTTCTTTTATCAGTAACGTGCTGATATCATTTGCGATTAATTTAACCAGTTTCTTTTTGATCTCTGCTTCAAGATGGTGAGGCTCTCCGTAGCCCTTTGCAACTTCACCTTCTCCGCCGCCGCCCACGAATCTTCCCGCAATATCACTTAATCGTTCTCCCAATTTACCATGCCCTTCAATGGAATCATAACTTTCAATCAGTTCAATTCTGGGGCTTGCAAGGGGATCCTTAGTAACTCTATACGCCCTGAAATGTCCTAAATCAACTGTGATTATTATTATGCTCATAATATTCCTTTCTTATAGAACCATATTACAGCATTATCCCCTTGCCCGCAACTATTTCATGTTATTAATCTAAAATTTATTTAATTCTTTTAACATACATGGCAGCCTGCTTCAGAATTTCTACAAACGACAAACGGCATATTACATTTTTACTTCAAGCAGTTTCTTTTATTTTTTTCCCTACCCCCTGCTCCCTATCCCCTAATCCCTTTTCAGCAGAGGTGTCGTATAGAAATTCTTTCACAGCCTTCCATATCTGCAACCATTAAAACAGAGTTAGTCTATTTACAACAACCCGGCTCTTTCCATTATCACTGGGACTTTGTCTTCCATGCCTATTGCCATGATATGCACGCCGTCGCAGATTTTCTCATCCCGCAATTGTTTGATATGTCGGGCTGCTATATTTAGTCCTGTATCGAGGGCCTTTTCTTTTCCGGCGGCCTTAAGCTCATCTATCAAATTCTGAGGCACCTTAATTCCTGGGACAAAGTTATTCATGAAGTTGGCCATTCCAGCGCTTTTCAGGACGACTATCCCAGCCATGATTTTTACATTGTACTGTCTTGCATGCTTCATAAAGGTCTTGAATTTTTCTATATCGTAGATGGCCTGTGTCTGGAAAAACTTCGCTCCTGCTGCGACCTTCTTCCCAAATTTTATAAGCTGCGGCTCTATGGGGTTTGACTCAGGAGTTACTACTGCCCCCTGAAAATAATCAGTGGACCCTTTTAAATCATTACCGGACATGTCCTTTCCGTTGTTCATTCCGTCTACAATCTTCAGGAGCTGGACTGACTCTACATCATAGACCGGTTTTGCCTGTTTGTGGTCACCTGCAGAGACATGGTCTCCGGTCATGCAGAGCACATTCTTTATTCCCAGCACGTAAGCGCCGAGCAGGTCTGCCTGAAGACCTATTCTGTTTCTGTCACGGCAGGTCATCTGGAGTATCGGTTCAAGTCCGTTTTCTAACGCCAGCTTGCATACTGCTATGGAAGATATCCTCATGACAGCCGACTGGTTGTCGGTAATGTTAGCTGCATCAATCTTGCCGCGCAGAAGTTCCATATGATGGAGCATTTCTTTTATATCAGTTCCCTTGGGAGGGCCTATTTCTGCAGTAACGACAAATTTGCCTGAGTTAATTATATCCCTGAAGCTCATTTTTTCTTTTCCTCCTTTGTTCTGGTGACTAAAGTGCGCGGCTTCCGATTCCTGGACCAGTCCTTGGCCTCAAGAGTTTCCTTCATGTCGTCAAGACGATTGATTTTATTCAACCGCTCGTAGATGCGCACCCAGGCGCATTTTATATCAGGACTGACTTCGCAGTTGCCGTCATTCGTTCCGCCGCAGGGGCCGTTTAAAAGTCCTTTCGGGCAGTTCGTCACCGGACAAATTCCGCCTGTCATGTCAATGATACATTCACCGCAAAGCGAACATCTCTCATCGAACATCTGAAAACGAGTCATGTTTCCAAGAAATAGTGAATCATTGCTTGGATACACGGGCTTGTCCGGGAAGATTTCTACTGCGGACTGGGTTCCCGCGCCGCAGGACATGACGATGATAGCCTCGGCAGCATCACAAGCATCCTTGTCCTTTTTAAGCTCGATCTTTGTACCGAGGGTCTGACAACCTGTTTTTGGCACTACTTTGCCAGTGACTTTTTTACCCTCTGCCTCTAATAATTGCGCAAGTTCATTCAGCGCCTCTTCATTGCCTGTTCCACACAGGGAAGCGCATTCAGAGCACCCTATAAGAAAAAAGCTGTTATACTTCTTTATCTTTTCCAATAGTGCGCTGCGATCTTTTTTTGATGTTATTATCATTTTTCTCTCCTTTAATACTATTATATTCCTGCATGCATCTTTGCTGAAGCAACTGTGTTCTTCATCAGCATGGTAATGGTCATAGGACCTACGCCGCCTGGCACAGGTGTGATGGCGCCGGCAATTTCCCTGGCAGCATCAAAGTCCACGTCGCCTTTCAGGATAGGCACCATCTTGCCGGTCTTTTCACTTTTCTTTTCGCCAACACGGTTGACGCCAACGTCTATGACGCAGGCGCCGGGTTTAATCCATTCAGGTTTCACAAGGCCCGGTACGCCTGCTGCGACAATGAGTATGTCGGCGCGTTTGCAATGTGCCTCAAGATTTTTGGTGCCGGTATGCACTATAGTCACAGTGGCGTTTGCGCCTCTGCCTTTCTGCAGCATAATGTTGGCAATAGGCTTTCCAACGATATTGGAACGGCCTACGACTACAACTTCGGAACCAGAAGTTTCAAAACCGGAACGCACAATCAATTCCTGAATACCGGCAGGGGTGCATGGAAGAAATTTTGCTTCTTTGCCGCCGATCATTAACCTGCCGACATTAACCGGATGGAAACCGTCTACGTCTTTGTCGGGGTCTATGGCATTGAGCACCTTCTTTTCGTCAATATGCTTTGGCAGCGGGAGCTGGACGAGGATGCCGTGTATCTTAGGGTCTTTGTTGTATTTATCAATGAGTTTTAACAGGTCCGCTTCTGAAATATCTTCGGGCTGGTCATCCTGTATGGAATTAAAACCAAGCTCATGCGCTGTCTTCTGCTTGCCTGTAACATAACTGATTGAGGCTGGATTTTTACCCACCAGAATAGTAACAAGCCCGGGAACGACCCCGTGCTTATCTTTCAACTCTGTGACTTCTTTCTTAAGCTCTTCGCGTATCTGTGCAGCAATTTCTGTACCGCTTATGATTTTTGCAGACATTTTCTTCCTCCTTTAATTTTTGTGGATTAAGGATTAAGGGGTATGGGGTATGTTATTCATTTCTAATAACCCTTATCCCCTAATCCCTATGCCCTGTCTTTTTAATCCCTTTTCTTTATCAGCTCAAGCAATTCGAGCCTTGTTGATTCCTTTGTGCGGAATATGCCCCTGACTGCTGATGTGATAGTCCTTGCATTGGGCTTTTTAATTCCTCTCATGGAAAGACATAAATGCTCGGCATCTATGATGACCATTGCGCCTTTTGGTTTTAATTTTTCCATAATCATGTCAGCGAGCTGTGTTGTCAGGCGTTCCTGAACCTGCGGCCTTTTTGCAAACATTTCAACAGCCTTTGCAAGTTCACTTAAACCGACAATCTTCCCCCCCGAAGGAATATATGCAACATGCGCCTTGCCGATAAATGGCAGGAGATGATGTTCACACACAGAATAAAAAGGTATATCCTTGAGAAGAACCATTTCATCATGGCTCTCGCCCTCTATGGGTTTTAACAGTTCTTCTTCCGGTGTTTCAAGGCCTGCAAAAATTTCCTCGTATAATTTTGCTATCCGCTGAGGTGTTTCTTTTAGTCCGGCTCTTTCAGGGTCTTCACCGATACCCTCAAGGATTAACCTGACGCCTTTTTCTATCTTCTTTTTATTCATAGTTTTTTACAAGCTATCGTTCTCTTATCTGTTATTATCTTATCCATTTTTACATCATGCTTTTCGCTTGGTATGTTAGCGACAATCTGTTCTTCAAAGGCAAGCGCTATAAGAACGGGTTTTTTACTACCCCCTAATCCCTGACCCCTGATCCCTGAAAAAAGTTTATCATAATAACCTGCGCCATAACCGAGACGGTTGCCTGTAATATCAAACCCTGCGCCTGGGACTATTACTAAAGCAATGTCATCCAACTGCTTCTCACGGACTTTTTTTATCTTTGGTTCAGGAATGCCCATGTAACCAGTCTCAATTTCTGATTTGTCTTTTATCTCAAAAAGCCTTAATATTTTTTTTCTGCTGTCAACTCTGGGCAAGACCACATTTTTTTTTAACTTTAATGCATGCGCAATACTTTTTAGTGTGTCTACCTCACTTCTGAAAGAAGCATAGAACAATATGTCTTTTGCCTGCCTGAAGTCAGACGATATATAGAGTCTTTTTCTTATCGCTGCTTCTTTTCCCCTTTTTTCCTCAGGCGTAATACGGTCTCTTCTTTTAAGAGCTTTTTCTCTCAGGTGTTTCTTCAAACTAATTTTTCTAAACTTTTCTTTATGGTTACTGCTTCCTCAAGGGTCTGCGGAGACGCTTTATAAGACGGAAGACCGTTAATATCGGATTCCATAATACTCTCGTTAAAACTTATCTGCCCCAGGAACTCTATAGCGCCAATGCTGTTTTTAATAAACTGCACATCCTCCTGTTTACGGACCTTGTTGGCTATTAAAAAGACCTTTTTCACCCTAAGTTCTTTTGCAAGATTTTTGACAGAGATAGCTGTTTGAATGCTCCTCTGTCCCGGTTCAACAACAACGATAAAGGCATCCACGCCTTCCGCAGTTCCCCTGGTCAGGTGCTCTATTCCTGCCTCCATATCAACGATGACAATTTCGTTCCTTTCTACAATCAGATGTTTTAAGAGTCTTCTTAATAATGCATGTTCGGGACAGTAGCAACCTGATGCAGCAAACTTGGATTGGCCCATCACAAGAAGTGTGACGTTGTCTATTTTATAGCCAAAACCTTCAGGGATATCATCTACCTTTGGATTAATCTTGAATATATTGCCGCTGGTTCCGGGTTTTGCGCCGGTCCTCTCTTCAATCAGTTCAGCCATTTCAGCAATAGGTTTTATTGTTTTTAGTTCATTCCCTGAGACGCCGAGCGCTGATGCAAGATTAGCATCCGGGTCTGCGTCAACCGCAATAACTTTCTTGCCTTCCGATGCATATAGATGGCTTAACAGCGCAGACACAGTGGTTTTACCGACGCCGCCTTTGCCTGTAATTGCTATTTTCATCTTACTTTACCTTTAATTGAAGAATGCATCTGCCAAAGAGTAAAAATATTACCACTAAAAGATGAATTTTGTCAAAAAAAACGATTGGTTTTCCTTGTATAATAGTAATCAAAATTATTATAATGAAATTCAAGATTTTAATAAAAAAAGACGATTAGTAGGTGACATGGCTAATTATTCTGAATCAAACAACTACATTGACAAAACAATGAAATATTTTAACCTGCGCCGTTATTTCTCTATTTTCAGTTTAGTGGTAATTATATTACTGACAATAATATTAAGCGGCGTAGTTTACTGGAACCAGAAAAAAGTATTAATCGAATATTCGATATCCTCAGCCATGATGTTTGCGCAGCAGATAAATGTCAGCATCAATAAAAAATTTATAGAATTTCATTTATCATCAGATAATAACCTGCAAATAAACAAAGACGCCCTCCTGCTTTTACAGCTTGATACTGTTGCAGAATCTTTTTTGAAGGAATATGGTGATATCAAAAAAATTAAAATTTTCAACCGGGAAAGAAAGATTATCTATTCATCAGATGTTTATGACATTGGTTTTATTAATGCCAGCAAACACTTAAAGATGGCCTTAACCGGCAAACCAGCAACGGAATTGACGCGATACGACGAGGAAATTACTGAGGACACAACAGACACAGGGAACAAATTCTCTTTAGATATTCTTGAGGTTTATGTCCCCATTTACAAAAATCTGAACAATCCGGTACAGGAAGAAATTATCGGAGCTTTTGAGATATATAAGGATGTAAGCTTGGTTTATCATCTGACAAAAAAAGAATTTTACAAGGTCCCTCTGCTGCTCTTCTTCTCTATGGGCCTGCTCTATCTGTTCTTACAGATTGTTATCAAGAAGGCAAGCAACCTTATCAATAAACAGAACGAAAAGATAGAGCTGTACAATCTTGAACTTACAGAGGCGCAGCAGAGGATAAAGAAGGCCATAAACGATGTCATCGAGAATAGGAATTTTCATGTAAGGCTTCAAGCCGATAATCTTCTGAAATGCTGGGAAGTGAAAAATTGCAAACATGTCGGGTGTCCCAGCTATAAGTCGGAGAATTTGCGGTGCTGGCAGGTGTCGGGGACCTTCTGCGGAAACAAGGTGCAGGGGTATTTTGCAAACAAGTACGGTGATTGCAGAAAATGTGAAGTGTATCAGAATGCATTTAAAGACCGCATCAGCATGATCGGTGAAAGTTTTAATAATATGATGGTGCTTCTGGAAAACGAACGCGAAGAACTTCAGAAACTGAACGACAAGCTGAACGTGCTTATTGATACGGACCCTTTGACTGAAACTGGAAACCGGAGAAGTTTTCAGAAGAGGATGGAGAGCATCCATCTGCTTTCTCTCAGGTATAACCATCCTTACAGTATTATTATCTGCGATGTAGACTATTTTAAATCATATAATGATACCTACGGACACCAGAAAGGCGATTATGCGCTTGTCTCAATAGCCAACATCATGAAAACTTCAGTAAGAAGGACTGATGAAATATTCAGGTGGGGTGGTGAGGAGTTTATCATTATTTTACCGGAGCAGAATCTTCTGGCGTCACTGAAAGTTGCAGAAAATCTCAGGGCTGCTGTTGAGTCGCTTGGAATTCCCCATTTGGGATCGTCTTCCAGGATCTTGACCATCAGCGTCGGGGTTGCATGCAATATTGCTGATAATGTCAAATATATCTCATGGGAAAATGTGGTCAAGCAGGCTGACGATGAACTCTATAACGCCAAGGCTGCAGGGAGAAACTGTGTATATCCGGACGTAAATATGAAAAACATCTCGGATGAGAAAACATAAACTACTTTATTCCTGACAACAGGGCCTGACGCATTACATCAACAGGCGGTTTTATTCCGGTCCAGAGTTCAAAAGCCAATACCCCTTGCCATAAAAGCATACCAGAACCATCAAGGGTTATTGTTCCTTTTTCTGCCGCCTCTTGCAAGAACTTTGTTTTCTTATAGACCAGATCACATACGGTCATGTCGGACGTAATAAGATCAGGGGCCCAGGGCAGGGGATCCCCGGGTTTAAGACCCAGAGGTGTGGCATTAATTACCATATGCAGTTTTTCGACGGGCTTTAATTTTTCAGCAAGAAAGACATTGCTGCGGATCTTCTGAAGGTCGTTTGTTAATTTTTCTGCTTTCTGCATGTCAACATCATACAGAAAAAGCTTTGAAGCCTTTTCGCTCAGGTAATAACCAATGGCTCGTGACGCCCCTCCGGCGCCAATTATCAAAATATTCCGGCCCTCTGCAGATATTCCAGTTTCTGACAGGGAACTCATAAATCCTCTTCCATCAGTATTGTATCCTTTCAGCTTACCGTCAGAATTAACTACAGTATTGACTGCGCCAATAAATGAGGCCTCTTTATCAACTTCATCAAGCAGAGGGATGACATTTTCTTTATGCGGTACGGTAATATTTACCCCGAGCAGGTTCAGGCTTCGAATTGCTTTGACGGCGACTGGCAGTTCATTTGACAACACCCTGAAAGGTATGTAACACATATCAAGCCCCAGTTTTTTGAATGCAGAATTGTGCATGGCCGGAGACAGGGTATGCTCTATCGGGTTGCCAAAGATTCCGATTATTTTAGTTTTCCCACTTACATCCATTGGTTATTCCTTTTAAAAGTCCTTCCGGTGTCGGGTCAATGGCTTTAACATGCATGCCGAGGCACTCTTCGACATCCTTAAGCGTAACGTTGTCCAGAAAAACATCGGAGCCATATCTGAGGGCTATATTCGGCACCAGCAGACAGTCTGCCTTAACTTTACCGGCAATGGTTTTTATAATATCCTTACCGGTGAGCAATCCGGCTACAGTCACAGTCGAACCGAAAAATTTATTTTCAACTTTAAATACGTCCAGACTAAGTCCCTCTATTGTACTGAGCCTTTTTGAGAATTCTTCAAGATAAGGCATAAATGAACTTCCTGTATAAACGGCTACTTTCTGGGGTTCAATCTTTTTGGGCAGCTTCAATTTCCTGGAAGCATGAAGGAAAGACGGCACCAGTCCAACTCCATTCTCTATTTGTGGTAAATCGCTGTAATCCTTAAGAGGGGGGAAGGGATGTTCCGCCTTAATATAAAATTCATCTGCGAGATAAATCAGGGGGTCTCCGTGGCGTTTCTTGAAGCGGTCCCGGGCCTGTTTTACAGTATCTATAACTTTTAGCGCCCCGGCTTTTTCAAAAGGCCTGATCTGCATGTTTTTATGTTTTGTCAAACCAACCGGCACTACTGCTATGGATGCAACATAAGGATAAAATTTCTGGAGGTCCTTAATGGTCTTTACAAGCTCTTCCCCATCATTTATTCCATGACACAGGACTATTTGCAGGTGCAATCTTATCTTGCGGCCTGTCAATTGCAGTAATTCTGAAAGTATGTCCGGGGCCTTTGCGTTGCCGATCATTTTCCTTCGCAAGTCATTATTTGTAGTATGTACTGATATATAGAGGGGGCTGAGTTTCTGCTCTACGATACGTTTCTTATCCGAGTCAGAAAGATTTGTAAGGGTTATGTAATTGCCATACAGAAAAGACATGCGATAATCATCATCTTTTAAATAAAGTGATTTTCTCATGCCTTTTGGCATTTGATCCACAAAACAGAAAATACATTTGTTCCTGCAGGATTTTGTCTTGAAAGGTTTCAGCTCAATACCAATGCTGTCATCATCTTTTTTCTTTATCTTAAACATTTGTGTTTTACTGCCGCGCTGTATTTTCAGATTGAGAATATCATCTTTAAGATAAAACATATAATCTACAACATCTCTCACGGGTTTTCCGTTAATGCCTAAGATAATGTCCCCTTTTTCAAGACCGGCCTCATGGGCCATTCCGCCGTCAGTTATATTATTTATTGTTGCATACATAAGCTTGATTGATATCTCTAATTGTTTTCAACGTTTGCTATTTTTAGACCTTTATATACGTAATGAAGCCCTGCTATTGTTGTTACTATTGCAACCAGAATAAAGACTGACAAAGGAATGCGCAGCATTTCATCTATATTACACATAAGAAGGATTGAACCTATTAAGATGAATTGACAGGCGCTTGCAACTTTTCCCATAAAACTTGGTTCGACCCTCAGATTATGTGTAGCAAGGTAAAGGATCACACATCCTGTTAAAACTATTACATCTTTACTGATTACAATGATTGTAAGCCATTTAGGCATTAATCCATAAGCGCTCATAAGAACAAAAGAGGTCACTAAAAAAAATTTGTCGGCAATGGGGTCCAGAATACGTCCAAAATAAGTTACCTGCTTCTTAACTCTTGCTATAAGTCCGTCCAGGAGATCCGTAACAGATGCCAGAATAAAAACCAGTAACGCTATTTTGAATTCTCTGTATATAAGAGTAACAGCAAAAAACGGTAAAAGCAATATCCTTGCAAGAGTCAAAATATTGGGAAGATTTCTGATCATAAGAAAATACAAAATAAAAACCCCTGCGCTTTTCAGCAACAGGGGTTTTCTGTTTTTAACTTAAAATAAACCTTTGACTTTACCTGTATTCACGTCTACGTCAACTCTGCGGTAAGCAGGGTCTGAAGCGGTTCCAGGCATTAATTTAATTGCACCTGCAACAGGGACCACAAAGCCTGCGCCTTTGTAAGTGAGGATGTCGCGTACCAGGAGTTTCCATCCTTTGGGAACGCCTTTCAGGTTCGGGTTATCAGTAAGGCTCAGATGTGTTTTGACCATGCACGTTCCAAGTTTCTGTATCTCGGGGTCTTCCTCCATCCTCTTTGCCTTTGCAAGCGCCTCAGGCGTATATTCAACTCCGTCTGCACCATAAACCTGCTCCGCAATTAATTCAATTCTCGTTCTGAGAGGAGTTGAGAGATCATAGAGAAACTTAAAGTTATTTGGTTCATTGCATGCATCAACAACTGCATCTGCAAGTTCCAGCGCTCCTTCTCCACCGTACTGCCAGTGTTTAGAAAGAGCAACCCTTGCGCCTGAGGACTCTGCAATCCTGCGGACCGCCTTGATCTCGTTGTCGGTATCCGTGTAGAAGGCGTTTATACACACGACCGGATTAATACCGGCCTTCTTAACGACATTGACCAGGTGAATGAGGTTTTCACAGCCTTTCTCCACCCATCCTACATTCTCGCCTTTGTATTCTTCAGGAATCGGCTTGCCGGGCACTGGAATTGGCGCGCCTCCGTGACATTTCAGAGCTCTGATAGTTGCAACAAGAACTGCAGCATTGGGCTTTAACCCTGAGAACCTGCACTTCAGGTTCCAGAATTTCTCGAACCCGATATCGGCAGCGAAACCGGATTCTGTTACGTTGTAATCACCAAGTTTAAGACCTATCCTGTCTGCAATAATGGAAGACTGCCCGATCGCGATGTTTGCAAAAGGCCCTGCATGAACAAGCACAGGCTGCCCTTCGATGGTTTGCATAAGGTTCGGATTCAATGCCTCGACCATCCATGCTGTCATTGCGCCTGCAACATTAAGGTCCTCTGTCGTAACGGGTTTACCGCTCTTGTCATACGCTACAACGATCCGGCCCATTCTCTCTCTCATGTCCTTCAGGTCTTTTGCAACGGCTAGGATAGCCATGACTTCAGACGAAACTGCTATTGCAAAGCCGGAGTTCATCATAAAGCCGTCGTTCTTGCCGCCGAGTCCTATTGTTATCTCTCTTAATGCCTGTGCGCAGAAATCCATAATCCATTTCATCTCCACGTTCCGTGGATCAATATTGAGTCTCTTTAATTTCCGTTTTGCAAGCTGGTCATCGGTATAATTAAATTCGTGCTGTATTCTGGAAGTAAGCGCTACCATTGCAAGGTTATGAGCATTCATGATTGCATTGATATCACCTGTAAGCCCCAGAGAGAAAGGTGTAAGAGGAATGCATTGCGAGAGTCCGCCGCCTGCAGCAGAACCTTTGATGTTCATTGTAGGCCCGCCGGAAGGCTGACGGATAGCGGCTATAACGTTCTTCTTGCGTTTTCCGAGTCCCTGCGTCAGTCCCATTGTCGTAGTTGATTTGCCTTCACCAAGCGGGGTAGGGGTAATGGCTGTAACGTCAACGTATTTCCCGTCAGATTTATTTGCAAGGCGTTTCAGTATTTTATTGAAATCCAGTTTTGCTACATAGTGTCCGTGCGGCAGAAGTTCCTCTTTTTGCAGTCCAAGTTCTTCGCCAAGCTGATAAACTGTTTTCATGTGCTTTTCAGCAGCTTCAGCTATTTCCCAGTCTGCATGTTTTGTTGGATCAAGCGGCATGTTCAAATCCTCCTTAAAAATGGTTTGGTAACTAACCTGAGATAAAATTCTTTGCTGACATTTTGAAATTCAGGGAGTTGTGTTTTCCCTCTATTGTTAAATTTTAAAAAGCGCTTATGTATTTGAAGCTTCGAAAATAATGGAAACTGAAAGTTTAAAATCGTAGCATAGAGCATATTATGCTGTCAAACAAAATCTTATAGCGAATATTACTATTTGAAAATGTAATAAAAGCCCTTCTGAATTTCTTCTCAGTTATACTGCTGCACTATTGGATTTTGCGTCTGTACGGAGGCTTATGACTGAAGGCTTGACATAAGTTTTCTGTTTCAGATAAGGTATCTTTACAAAAAAATAAAGGGGAGTAGCTGAGTTGGTGGATATCGTCAGCACGTTCCGTTTTACACCGTTATGCGGGACCGGTACCACTGGTTAGGTAACTAATAAGCAAGACCTTTACCACGGGAACATTAAATGTATGTTCGTGGTGAAGGTCTTTTTATTAATAACATAAAGATAAAATAAAGGAGGAAACAAGTATGCCAGGAAGACCAAGTGAAAAAGAAGCAGAATTTATCGCACGAATGGAGTATGAAAGAAGAAAGAAGATCGAAGAGGAAAAACACAAAAAGCTTAAGGAGGAAGAGAAGAATAAACTGAAGGAACTCCATCATATGAGATGCCCTAAGTGCGGGATGGATCTTTTGGAGATAGATTATAAAAACATTAAAGTCGATAAATGCTCTGAATGTGAAGGTATATGGCTTGACGCTGGAGAGCTTGAGGCCGTATCAAAACTCGAAAAGGGCGGACTTGATAAGCTGTTCAGTGTGTTTAAAAAATAGTTTTAATAATTTCTTAAATTTAGATTAATCCAGATTGTTCATGAATTTTACCCTGGAGGAAGTGTGGCTCTCCAATAGAGAGAGAGGCGTGCTTCATCTATCAGGTTGCTGAAAAAATATTTTAGCTGTCTTTGCGAGCGAAGCGAAGCAATCTTTCTTTACCGCTCGGGATAAATTCCGCAAACTCAAAATTAATAAGTTTGAGATTGCTTCGTCGCAAAATACGCTCCTCGCAATGACAATTACAGACTTTTTCAGCAGCCTGTTATATCTATAAAGAATGTAGATCAGGTGAAAAACAGTAACAGGAGTTTTATGCGCTGGCACCAGAAAACAGTTACAGAAGTTATAGATGAGTTTAAATCGTCAATTCACGGTATATCTTCAGAAGAATCTATCAAACGTCTTGGGGAATATGGCCTGAATGAATTAAAGGAAAAAAAGGGGAAGACCCCCTTTATGATGTTCCTGGACCAATTCAGGGACTTCATGATCCTGGTGCTTGTCGCTGCCGCTGTTATTTCAGGATTCATAGGCGAGTTATCCGATACCATAGCAATAATTGTAATTGTCGTCCTTAATGCGGTTATCGGTTTTATACAGGAATACAGGGCTGAAAAAGCAATGGCGGCCCTTAAGAAGATGTCCGCGCCTTCTGCAACAGTTGTAAGGAACGGAACGCCTGAAACTGTATCAGCTTCTCAGCTTGTTCCGGGAGATGTTGTCATCCTTGAAGCCGGGAATATTGTTCCTGCTGATATGAGGGTAATCGAGTCTGCCCAATTGAAGGTTGAAGAGGCCGCTCTCACAGGTGAATCAGAAGCTGTTGAAAAGCATACCAATGCCTTGCATGATGAGCATTTGCCGATAGGAGACAGGAAGAACACAGCATACAAAGGCACATTTGTAACCTATGGACGCGGCACAGGTATTATTGTTGCAACAGGGATGGATACAGAGCTTGGCAAGATTGCAACTATGCTGCAGGAAGAGGAGGAGGTAAAGACGCCTCTTCAAAAGCGGCTTGCAAGCTTTGGACAAAAACTCGCCGTTGCCGTACTTGCCATATGCGCAATAGTTTTCAGCATTGGTGTGATGAGAGGGGAACAGGTTCTGTTAATGCTGCTTACTGCTATTTCACTTGCAGTCGCCGCAATCCCTGAGGCACTGCCTGCAGTCATAACAATATCCCTGGCCCTTGGTGCAAATAAACTGGTAAAACAGAACGCCCTCATAAGAAAACTCCCCGCAGTGGAAACACTCGGCTCTGTGACATACATCTGCTCTGATAAAACAGGAACGCTCACGCTGAATAAAATGACGGTGGAGGAGATTTATGTAGACGGGGAAATTGATAGGGTAGACCCCCGTGTCTACCCTATCAAAAAGGGCGAACACGGGGGTTCGCCCCTACATACGTTGTTCACTGCTCTTGCCCTCAGTAATGATGCTGTTTTCAACAAAGATGGAAATGTCATTGGCGATCCGACGGAGATAGCGCTTTTTGATATTGCTGACAGGTATGGTTTTAATAAGCAGGAACTTGAAAATGAATTTCCGAGAGTTGCTGAGATTCCGTTTGACTCAGACAGAAAGTGCATGACGACTTTTCATAAAGCAGGGGTTAGGAGTCAGGGGTTAGGGGTTAGTAAAGAAATTTCCCCTCCCTTGACTGGAGGAGGTGAGGGGGAGGGTGGATATGATTTCCTTTCTTTCACTAAAGGAGCGATTGAAGTCCTGCTTGTTAATTCAGACAATATCATGACATCTCAGGGGATGATGGAAATAGACAGGGAAGAAATCCTCAAGGTCAGCGACAGGATGGCTGCTGACGGTTTGAGAGTCCTTTGCATTGCCATGAGAAAGTGGGATAACCTGCCTGAAGATATGTCTGCTCAAAATGTGGAAAAGGGCCTCACTATTTTAGGTCTAATCGGTATGATGGACCCTCCGAGAGAAGAGGCAAGAGAAGCTGTAGCCATGTGCAAAACAGCCGGAATAAAACCTGTGATGATAACAGGCGACCATCCGCTTACAGCGAGGACTATAGCCCGGAGACTCGGAATTATTGAAGATGACTCCAGGGCAATCATTACGGGAAGGGAACTTGAAAAGTTATCGCTTGAGGAATTTGAAGAAAGGGTCGAGCACATAAGACTATACGCAAGAGTAGCTCCGGAACAGAAGTTGAAGATCGTGAAGGCGCTTCAGGACCAAGGACAGTTTGTTGCCATGACAGGAGACGGCGTCAATGACGCCCCTGCATTGAAGAGGGCTGATATCGGCGTGGCAATGGGGATTACAGGGACAGACGTTTCAAAGGAAGCAGCCCATATGATTCTCATTGATGATAACTTTGCCACGATTGTAAAGGCAGTAAAAGAGGGCCGAAAGATATTCGATAACATAAGAAAATTCATAAAATATCTTCTGACAACAAATTCAGGTGAGATATGGACGCTCTTTCTGGCGCCTCTTGCAGGATTGCCGATTCCGCTTTTGCCAATCCATATACTATGGATAAACCTTGTAACCGACGGGCTTCCTGCCCTTGCCTTGTCTGTCGAACCGGCAGAAGAAGATGTGATGAAGAGACCGCCAAGGCATCCGAAGGAGAGCATATTTGCATCCGGATTAGGACTTCATGCCATATGGGTTGGGCTTCTGATGGCTGGTATTGTTCTTTTTGTTCAGACATGGTCCATCAAGACTGAGCAGGCACACTGGCAGACCATGGTATTTACAGTTCTTTGTCTTACACAGCTCGGACATGTCCTTGCAATAAGGTCAGAAAAGGAATCCCTTTTTAAAATTGGATTGTTTTCCAATAAGTATCTTTTGACTGCTGTAATATTGACATTTATTCTACAAATGGCAACGGTATATGTACCTGTCCTGAATCCTATATTCAAAACAGAGCCGCTGACCTTAAATGAATTGGTGCTTACAATTGCCTTGTCGTCTATAGTATTTTTTGCTGTAGAGATAGAGAAGCTGATAAAACGGCGCCAACGCTGATGAATTATGTATCAGCAAAGGTAGACCTCCCGGTTTACAAATATTAACCTTGTCATGTTATCCTTTTGAAAACCATACGTAAAAAGTATACGATGCAATCTAATATATTATTCCCTATAAATGCCGAGAGTTTTACCTATTTCGTTCCAGAAGAACTTAAAGGAAAAATTAAGGTCGGTTCTCGGGTCCTTGCGCCTTTTAAGAAGGGAAGCAAGACAGGAATAGTGGTTGGAATAAGTGAAGATACAGACATGCTTGTTGGGGCTGGGGCAAGCCCTGCCCGAATTGATACAAATAAAAGGGCCGATGTAAAGGCTGCCACTACAAAGAATGGCAAAGAAATCACCCTTAAATCTATTGAAGCCATCCTTGATGAGGAGTCTCTCATCCCTGACAATCTATTAAAACTCATTCAATGGGTAGGACAGTATTATATGTCAACTACGGGGCTGGCTTTAAAAAATGCGGTGCCTTCCGGAATTTTTGAGGGCAAAAAAGGTGGAAAGGGCAGAATTGCTTACGATGATACAGTTACACCTGTAAAAAATTATAATCTTACTTCAGAGCAGCAAAAAGCGCTCTCGGAAATTAATAAGACCCCGTCAGGCCCTTTTCTTCTCCATGGCGTTACAGGCAGTGGCAAAACTGAAGTTTATATCAGGGCTATTGAAGCGCTTGGCGATAAAGAGGCGATAGTTCTGGTCCCTGAGATTGCACTTGCCGCACAGATTGTTGACAGGTTCCGCAGTCGTTTCCATGGTAAGGTAGCAATATTTCACAGCGGTCTTTCCACGGGAGAAAGAGTTTCACAATGGCTGAAAATAAAAAAAGGCGAGGTTAAAATAGTGCTTGGCGTCCGGAGCGCTGTCTTTGCTCCTTTTAAGAATCTTGGACTCATAATTGTGGATGAAGAACATGAGGCTTCGTATAAACAATTTGAAGGACTGAAATACAGCGCGAGAGATGTTGCGCTTGCACGGGCCAAGATTGAGGGGCTGAAAATAATCCTCGGCTCGGCTACACCGTCCATTGAAACTTATTATCATGCAAAAAAAGGAAATCTCACATATCTTGCACTGAGCAAAAGAATACAGCAGAAACCCATGCCGGAAGTTGAGATAATAGATATGATAAAAGAGGAGAAAGAATCGCCGTCCTTTTCAAAAAAACTTCTGAAAGTTCTAAGGGAGAATCTTTCAGAAGAACATCAATCCCTCATCATGCTTAACAGGAGGGGATACTCACCGTTTCTTATGTGCACAGACTGCGGGTATACATATAAATGTCCGGCATGCAGCATTACCCTTACATACCATAAAGATACGAAGACGCTGAATTGCCATTACTGCAATTCACATCTTATGCCGCAAAATGTCTGCCCCAAATGTAACGGAATAAAACTGAAATACCTCGGCCACGGCACTCAAAGGGCTGAAGAGGAAATTCGTACCCTGATGCCAGAACTTTCCTTAAAGAGAATGGACCGGGACACAACCAGAAAAAAGCTTTCTCACTACAGGATTGTGAAAGATATGGAGGAAAAAAAGATTGACGTGCTGCTGGGCACACAAATGGTTGCCAAGGGGCATGATTTTCCGGAAGTAACGCTTGCTGCAATTGTTTCTACAGATGTGGCATTGAATCTGCCGGACTTCAGATCGTCAGAAAGAACCTTCCAGTTACTGACTCAGCTTGCCGGCAGGGCAGGGCGTGGCGATGTAACAGGAAAAGTATACATGCAGACTTATGAGGCGCACCATTATGTTTTTGATTATGTACGCAATTATGATTACACTGGTTTTTATAACAAGGAAATAGAATTGAGAAAAGATCTGGCTTATCCGCCTTTCAGTAAGCTTATCAGAATTGTTCTGAATTTCAGAAACAAGGAGAAGGGGATAAATACTATGAAAGAGGTTTCTCTCAGAATAAAAAATACCATCCAACACCAGAATTCAAAGTTCAGAATTCAAAGTTCAAAACTCGAATTTGAAATTCTTGGCCCTTCGCCTGCGCCTATTGAAAAAATCAGAAATTTCTGGAGGTGGCATCTAATCTTAAAAGGCAGGAATTCAAAATCTCTCAGGCAGGCGGCATTTAAAATTCTGGAAATAATTAACGGTCTTAAGGATATAAAAATTGATGTGGATGTAGATCCGATTAATCTGCTTTAAACTCCACTTTATCTATGGAGTTAGTATATAATAACCCGAAACTCAAATTATCAATCAGTAACGTATAAGAATAAATACTGCATGTTTACTGCCTGCTGTCAGCTGTAAGCTGTCGGCTTTAAATGCCGGAGTGGTGGAATGGCAGACGCGGTGGACTCAAAATCCACTGAGGGCAACCTCGTGGGGGTTCAAGTCCCCCCTCCGGCACCATTTTCTTTTCAATGAGTTACATTCCTCAGACATGTCACCTCTCTCTCCTCAAAATCAGCGACTGTGCCCAAATTGTGCCCGAAATGTGCCTGTACCCTCTGGATTTTTTCTTCTGATTCTTCATGGAGCCTGAATACCTTTTCGGATGCCTTTTTCAGATCTGTTTCATTGACAATGTTATATCTGTCAAATACTGCTCTTGTCTTATGACCTGAAATTTTCATGGCAACCCTTTCAGGTACGCCGGCTCTTATCATGTTTCTTACTGCGGTTCTTCTGAGGTCATGGAAAAGTTTACCTGAAAGACCGATCTCCCTGCAGGCAGACTCCCATGCGGACCTGAAATCCTTGATGGATTCTCCGTTTCTAAAACAGACATAAGGACACTGAAGATACGATTTATCCCTGAGGGTTTTTCGTTTGAATAGAGTGTCGTAAAGTTCGCCCGTAAGATAAATTATCCTCGGTTCGTTATTCTTGGTTGTGCCTGCTTCGAGAGTTATTTTCCTTTCAAAGATATTTACCTGTTTCCATGTTAGCGACAGAATTTCTTCTTTCCTCATTCCTGTGTAATAGCCGATAATGAAAACAGGCTTAAGATAATCAGGTAAGATATCTCTAAGCTTCAGGTACTCCGCATGTTCAAAGTAACCTGTCCTGATATTGTTCTCTTTTAGCTTGGGTATGTACGGAATCTGAATTACCTTCGGCGGGGTCTGTCTTGCTCCTAAAGTGAACATTCTTTGTAATGCGGAAAGTTCACGATTGATCGTTCCGTTACGTGCTTTCTGTTCCTGTCTTTCCACGATGTACCGCTGAATCAGATCCGAAGTGATGTTAGCAACTTTCATGTTCGAGAAAAATGAGCGCAAGTGATTCAAACTGTGCTCGACTCTCTTAAGAGATTTTCTGCCGTTAAGTTTGTAATCTGTAAGCAAATCTTTTTCAAGTTCTTCAAACATGACTCTGCCGGATTTGAGACCTGGAAATTTATTTTCCACAATTTGACCTTCTCTTAATTTCAGTAATCTCTTGGCATCACTTTCTTTTGTCGAATTTGTGCTTTCACGGTACGATTTTCCATTACGGTAATACTTAATCCAAAATACCTGGCCTCGCTTGTAGAGCATTCCCATTTATTTTTCACCTCCTTCCTTTTTTGATTGTTTTTTACTCCGAGATTTTTTCTCACCCCCTTCCAATTCCAATGCTCTCAGGGCAAGAGATAGGAATGACGGAACTTCTCTGGAACCTCTTTCCCATCTGCTAACGGTCATGGTGGCAACACCCAAAGCACTTGCAAGCTGACTTTGGCTATAAGTGTTTTTTTCTCTCCACCGTTTGAGTGCATCAGGTGTCATGGCCAACTATAAACCAATGGCATATAAATGTCAAGATGCTCTCTTTAAAAGGTGAATTGAGTTTTATTTTTTTCGATCCACGAATCCATATCCTTTATATCGAGGAGTATCCGTCTGCCATCTTTGATGTACGGCATTTTCCCAGCCCATAACATTTCTCTTAAAGCCCATACGCTCCGGCCCAAATAAACGGAAGCCTCATTTATGTTATAAAGGCGCTTCTCAGATTTTATACGCATTAGGGGGCCGTTACTGTATCTTGAAACATCATGATATTTCTGGTTTATAGATGCTGTGTTATGTAATGAATTTTAAATTTGTTCAAATAGCTTCTGAAGTCAGTTCTTCACCTCTGTATCGTATATTACTCCATAGTAAACAAACTCGGATAATCTCCTAAAACCTGCTACCACTTGATTTATTGATATTAAATACCGATAAAAGGGTAGCAACGATTTCGGGACATGTTTCATTCATGTAGGAAAATCGATTTGCAGTAACATTATTGCAGTTTAATTATGGACAGGAAGCACAAAATACTTATCATCGATGACGATTTCACGATTCGGCAGTCGTTATTATTTATTTTGAAAGATAAGTATTATATCTTCTGTGAAAAAGGGGCTCTTCAGGGCATAAACTGTCTGGCTCAAAATAAAGTAGACGTGATAATAATGGACATAAGAATGCCGGAAATGAACGGCATAACTGCATTAAAACAAATCAAATCAATGTATCCGGGGGTTGAAGTAATAATTATGACTGCCTATGCGAACATTGAGACCGTTCAGGAATCAATTCGATACGGCGCTTCTGATTATCTGGTTAAGCCTTTTGATGTTCGTGACGTTCATGCTATCGTCGAGAGTGCCCTCCAAAAAAGAGAAATAAGATTGGGCCTCCTGTCAGAAAAAAATAAGCTTTTTGAAGCAAATCTGTATCTTGAGGAAATTCTAAGAACAGCCAAGCAGGAAATATTTAAAACTGTTGAAAGCAACATCGTAACATTATTAAAGACTGTTGCAGCAAAAGACGGATATACGTGGCAACACTCAGGGAGGGTCAGAGAATTAGCCGGGAAGATTGCGGAAACATTAAAACTGAATTTTGATGAGATACTGTGGCTTAAATTTGCCGCGGCTGTGCATGATATCGGGAAAATCAGAATTGACGGAAATCTTTTGATAAAAAATGGACAACTTACTCCGGAAGAATACAAAAATATAAAAACACACGCTGAAATAGGGGCCGATCTCATAAAGGATACCGGATTTATGAATGATATTGTTCCGTCAATAAAGCATCATCACGAACATTATGACGGAACAGGATATCCGGGCAGCATCAAAGGCGAGGGGATTCCTTATCAATCGAGAATTATTTCAGTAGCTGAAGCGATAGATTCTATGGCGCACTCGCCATTTAGGAAAAAAATATTAAACCGGGATCAAATCAAAAGAGAACTTGAGGATTGCGCCGGCACACAGTTTGACCCGAAAATAATAAAGAGCGTACTTTCGTCAAACCAGATCTGGCATAACTAATCTTTTTTCTTCAGGATACTTATCTCATCAAAACAATCAACTTCTGTTGTAAGACAAAGTGTTTCGAGGAAATTCGTTATGAGCATGGCCGTGTTTGGATGGCGGTTGCTAATTTTATTACAGACAGAAAGAAATGCTTTTTCTTTTTCATTCAGGATAACGCCCTTATGGTCCCCTATAAGGTTAACAAAATCTTTGTATCCGTATTGAACCAGGAGATCCTTTATCTCGTTAGGAGTAAAACCCATAGCTTCAGCGATCTTTATGAAAAGAGGTTCTACAATTTTCTTTTCCTGAAGAATCAGATGATGCAGAGTTGTCCTAGATGTAACTTCGCTTACCCTTGAATGATTGATAAAATCTTCAATCGTGTCCCATCCTTTAGCATGCATTTTCCTTGTCAGGGGATTATTGGGATATGCAACCTTTCTCATGATAATAGTATAATGTTATTTGATTTAATAAATCAAATTAATTATTTATCAAATTAAACAAACTTGACAAACAATAAAAAAAGTTGTAAAGTTAAATATCAATATTTCCCCTTTTACGCTTGTTGTATGTTTAATGAATTTACACTTATAACGGCCTGTGTTAACTGTAAAAGCTGTGAGCAGGTGCCGCGATGTCCTTTAAGAGTGCCGCTTAACACAATAAATCCAAGACGATTCACCCCGAAGCCAAAGATTGATTTAAGATTTTGTCGCTCGAGGCAAAAAGATACCAGAGAGGATGACATACAGGATGACATGCAGGATTTCCCCAGCCTTTTATCTGGAATAAAAGAAATGCAAAGTATATTAACGGAATTCATAGATTCTTCTTAGTAAATTTTTTTGTTTTTATTATCAAATAAGTTGATATACATATTATATCAATTGTAATAACAGCTTTGCTAAGCATTAAATCGAATTACAAACGAATACATATAACACAACGAATATGTAATACATTAGAACATCACATCTACTGATGTATTACCCAAAAAATAATAAAACTTTGGAGGTTGCCCATGAATAACGGGAACGGCAAAAAAATTGACAAACATGGAAACGCGAAAGAGGACAACAGCAAACAGGTTGATGAGGCTTTGCTGGTCTGGCAGTCACTGCAAAAGCAGATTAAGTATCTTTGTGAAAAAATAATCCGCTTCAATTCTATTAATACAGTTGAGGATTATATGCACGAAGCTTTTCTTGCCTGTTATGACGCAGTATGCCGTTATGATTCTTATGTAACCAAAAAGAAAAAAGAGCATGCCGCAGATCAAAAGGCAATAGGATGGAGTAAAGAAGTTCTTTGTGATCCCGGCAGTAGCTCACCTGCGCCCTACCATATTACGCAAATCGATAATGCAACACAGATGATCAATAAAACAATCATGAAGATTGAGGTCTTTGCTTTCTGGTATATCCAAAAAAGATTTTTCAAGCTCGCGGATATGAAAGAGGTTGTATTCAATATTTTCACTGAGGATGGGGAGTATATTGAAACGCTCTCTAATAGTGAGTACCGGAAAAAGAAAAAAGTTCTTGAATTAAGAAAATGCGTCATCAGTACATCGAATATATTTAAATCAATGGATAAGCCTGATAGTGATGAGGACGAAGACAGCATTCAGGAATTCGTTGATCTTACATTCATGGGTTTTAATGAAGAAGTCCGGATGATGCTTGAAGAGGATATTTCGAGATTTAAACTGGGGGTGGCAATTTAGATGTATCATCATATGAAACCACTGGATAAGAAGGAAATAGACAAATTATTCAGGCAGATCAAAAAGGACCGTCCCGACCTGCATACCCTGGAAAAAAATGAAATGGCAAGTTTAAGCCATATCGGTCATCTCTATGTATTGGACAATGTAACACTGAAAGAGCTTTCAGAGTTCTGGGGCATTAGTAAAAACGGCGTCAGGAAACGGCTAAAAGAAAAAGTAAAATCCAAATCATGGTTTTTCAAATTGGCGGATAAAAATGAAAATGCAATGATAAAACTCTGTCCCGGTGACGCATTTCCCGATATTGGTGAGTACGTTAATTTTCTTAAATGGCGCTCTATATGTAAAAAGGAAAAAAGTATCTCAATAGCGGAGGTGGCAAATGTTCTGGGAATATCTAAAAGAACGGTTTATCGCTATATAAAGAGCGGGGAGCTTCATGCTTGTGGAGCTGATGAGACTATGATAATGAGGTTTTCATTTAATGCATTTGTTCAAAAAATAATTTTGGAAACAGAAATCAAACTCATTTTAATGAAAAATTATATCCAGAAAAACCAGAGAGAATTCAACATACCTGAAGGCAGCTCAGGTTCATGCTTTTGTGACACTGTGAGACAATAGCGGGAACTCAGGTTCCCACTTTCGTGACACTGCGAGACGAAAGCAGGAACCCTGGTTCCTGCTATTGTGACACCGTGAGATAAAACTGGGAACTGACAAAAAGTAATATCACGATAGAACCATTTCTATCCTATAGTATCAACGGAGGTAAGTAAGAATGAGTGAAACAAGTAAGACAACATCATTGGAGTCATTATCGCGAGATCCTGTTCTAATGGTTGAAACTGAAAAATTAAAGGTTATTGATCAACCTATGCCCGATCTTGATTCAGGAATTCTTCTGTGGTTGGAAAATAGTATAAAGGAATTTGGCATCAAGATTCCGATTAGAATTTCATCCGACTATACGATCATCGACGGCCGGAACCGGTACGCAATCGCGAATAAATTGAAAATGGATATGGTCCCATGTATCATCTCAGACACGAACTCGAATCCTCTTGAGCAGGTCTTAAAGTATGACCTGGAGCTTGGCAGAAGAGCCATCTTGCCGCATGAAAGAAGCAAACTACTTATTAAAAGGAATAAGTATTACAAAAAATGCGAGGAAGACAGCATTGATTGCTGTCTAACGAAGATTATCCCTGAGATGCATGATACGGCAAAAAAGATTTATGAGGTCTCAAGGAATATGTCCATTATTATGAACATCGCAGCTCAGCCGCGGGAAGTTCAGGCAGCCTTTATAAAAGAGATTGCGGTAGTGGTTGATGATAAGCTGGACGGTAATCTCTCGGAAGAGATAAAGAGACTGAGTCAAACTGAGATCGATTTAAAGAAGGAGCTGGAATCAACCAAAATAGCCCAGGACAGGATTCTCAAGGAATACGAAGATATGAAAAATCAGTTTGTCAGATTACAGGGGAACATGAAGGCTGACATAGAAAATAAACTTAAAACCAAAGAAAAAGAACTTGAAGAAAGATATAAAGTTTCATCACCCGAGGAAATACAAAAACTTGCCGGAAAAATACGGGAAGATGTCCACGAAGAATACGACAATGAACTTTATGATCTTCACGAAAAGCTGAAAAATATGTCCAAATCGCTCAGTGATAAAAGCGAGAAACAAGATAAATTAAAAGAAGAGTTAGCGGAATTGGAACAAAAGAAAAAAGATCTGGAACTCATAAATCAAAATCTCAAAAATAAAATAGGGGCTCACCATAATGTCATAGTGGGACTTGCGAGACCTGACAAGTTCGCAAAGCGTTTGGAGATGACATTCAATGATCTTAACAACACATTCACAGGATTAACTGAAATTGGGTTTGATGGATTTGATGGTTATTTTATAGAGCACATGCGGAAAACGCTGGAAAAGATCAAAGACGTCACAGTGGAACTCGAAAAGCTTTTTCAGAAGATGTCTGCCAACGGCAACAGTGGTACAGAGAATCTTGGAAAAATCGGAAATTAGATTAACTCGACTAAATAACTCTGTGGTGACCTTTCCCCTGCTATAGTAGTTGATATATGCTGAGTCTACTGATTGTCCAGTGAAATTTTATCCATAACCATCTGAATCTGTTTTTGAGTCATCCAGCCTTTCTCGGAAAAAATCTCTCCAATTAGTCTTGGAGGTCTGAGCCTGCTGAAAGAGTCAATAGAGACTTGTTCTGACAAGACCTGCTTAACCTGCTCGGCAGTAACAAATCCCATTTCAATTGCGATCTGTCCGAATTTGTTAGCAAGTTTTACATCAATTTGGGTATTTATATTTTTATTCATAATCAATTTTAACGGATTCCCGTTTAAAAGTCTTTGAAGAGAGCATTATTCAACGTCACTAAGAAAAAACGGCCAGGAATTAATACATGTAAGAGAAGATGCGATGATGAAACGGCAAACCGGCATAAATACATACGTTATAGCATCATTATTAATATTCTTATTTTCATTGCCGGCATATTCCTTCTGTTTTGAAGAAGCCGGTGAGATGTATGATATAGTCCCGGAAATTCTTGAGGCGATTGCACAGGTTGAATCAAACAACCGATATGATGCGGTCAATTTTGGCAACAAGAATAGAAGCTACGACTTTGGTTTGATGCAGATCAACTCGTCATGGTATGGCAAAATCGGGAAGGACTTATGGATGGAACTGGGGGACCCATGTATAAATATAAAAGTAGGGGCATGGATTTTGGCTCAATGTTTTCAACAATACGGATATA
Source organism: Nitrospira japonica (assembly GCA_020723105.1). Classification (GTDB taxonomy): domain Bacteria; phylum Nitrospirota; class Thermodesulfovibrionia; order UBA6902; family UBA6902; genus SURF-23. Next base: position 54,186 of record DYJL01000001.1, read on the forward strand.
CCTGGAAGGGGATAGGATGTTATAACGCAAGAAGTGAAGAGAAGCAAAAAATATACATATCCAAAATTCAAAAGGCCGTCAATAAGCACAAATCTCCGCCTGAATCAAAAGCAAATTAGAAATGGCGGAAAAAATATTCTCATATGTTAAATATCGGCTATCTCATACCCTTTCTGGTAATAAAGGCGCTTCCGGACTACGATTCGTATCTGGTAACGCTTATAGATAAAGGAGTTTTAGCACAACTTCCCAGGAGATACGCGTTTAAGGATTACAAAATCGGCGAAACAGGGTGGGCGTCCGTATTTAATATTCAGGGCTCAAGAGTAACGCTGTCGCAGAAATCAACACAGTATGTCAGGAAGATCATGGAGCACATCCTTTCCCCGCTTCTGAAGGAAAAAAAGATCAAAGTCAAGAGAGTGGCAAAGATGGCCGCTGCTTCTTTTTTCAAAGTAGCTGTTGAATCTTTATGCGGCATGTCGAATAAGGATATTCTTAATGAATTGAGACCGTACCTGAAAGAAACGAAAGACTACATTGCCGAAAAAGTAATAATAGTTAAATACTCCGATGATGCACTGGAGTACATAATCAACTCGCTTGTGCCTGCTCCGTTAAACAGGATAGAGCAGATAATGATTCGTAAAGATATCAGCCAGGTAAAAATATCAGTCCCTGAGAAGTATGTCGGGATTTTTTTAGGGCCAAAGGCCATGAACGTGCTGACAGCGGCAAAATTAACGGGATATAACATCAAGATAATAGAAGTAAAGGAGGATATGAATGGAAACAACGAAGCTTCACATGACGAAACCGAGTGAAACGGGAAGGGGTGTCACAGAAGAAGAGCTCAAAGACAAGGGCAAGAGAATACTTGAATTAAAGCTGCGGGCTGCGGGAAATCCGGACAGCATATTTATACTGCCTTTCGGAACTGAGGGATTTAAGATGGCTCATATGGCCCGTACCGGCGACAAATTAATGTCCCTGGTCAAAAGAAAATTCGGGATTTCAATAGATGTGCAGCAGGCAAAGGAAATATTTCGGGAGTTTGAAGATTTCGCTGTCAACTTATGGAAATTTGTTTACAAACTGTCCCCGAATCTTCATAACATCGAGCCAAAAGACTGGAGAAGAATTAACGATTCCATAGAGGTCAAGAAAACCATAGCTTATCGCAGGGCGTCAATTGCAGTTGAGCCGCGCTCCGAGGAATCCGCAATGATAGCCATGGCAGTCAGGATCATACAGCAAAAGAATGTTGAGTTAAGACAAACTTCAACGTTTGATGAGCTTGAAAAATTTGTCAGGGAATACGTCAAACTGCTTTCAGATTTTGACAGGCTTCTGGAAAATGCATCTGAGAAGCTGTCGGTCGAATACAGACCGTATCTTAAGGACGAGAAATAAAGAATGAATTCCGGGTCACTCCCGGATATGACAAAAAAGAGGATTGCAATGACACCCACACAACCATATTTTTACGAATTGATTTACCATCCGCAGACCAGGTTTTTCCTGCAAAAATTTAAAGAGGGCCCAGGCGCACGGGTATTTACGGACGTCGTAAACATGGCGCCTCCGGATGCACGGGACGAGGCTTTAAAACTGGGAGAGGCCATGGACTCCTTCTGCAAAAATATCTACCACGTGGAGATCAAGGCAGGAAGGTTCAACAAAAGTTACGACAGCTTTATACTTCAACCTGAAGTAACAGCGCTGAGGCTGACCTACATTTTAAATACATTGAGCGCGACACATCCCCAACACTACAGAAAATTCTTTGCCGCGATTGCGGCGTCCATCTTTAAGGGCATGGCCGCAGCCGGGCTGCAGGCGGAATTTGTTACGGGAGGTAATACAGATACATGTCAATCATGAACAATCTGACAGAAAAGAAAAAACAGAAATTAAGGATGTTGTTGATAGTGGGGGGATTGGTGATCCTTGTAGTTATTATATCCTCCGTCATGGGCGGCAAGAACAAAAATAAAGATATGCAGGATAACGAAGCCCGGGAAAAGGGCAAGTTCTCTCTTCTCACGGAGAAGGTGGAGAAAGAATCGTGGATTGCCGCACAGGGGACTAACATCAAAAAGCTTCAGATTGAAAATGAGGAATTCAGAAGAGAGATGGAATCGATCAAAGGTAACCTGGAGAATATTCAGGCAAAACAAAAGGACATCGAGATTACAGCAAGAAATGCCGTTTTCTCTAACTCGGCCGGCAAGCCGGAAGATAAAATCTCAAAGCCCAATGCTGTTCCGCCATTACCAAGAATAGATAAAGACAGGACTGGGACCACGGACAGTAGCCCGGAGCATGAAGGGAAGCGGCCGAGGAAGGATTCGGCAGCATCCAGGCGCGACCTCTCCATCAAGGTCTATACGGATAGTTCAACCGTAGAAGCTGAGAAACCTGATACTAAAAAAAAGAAAGCAGAAAGCGGCCCAGCGATAACTCTTTCAAGCGGCAGTTTCATGAAAGCGGTAATGCTTAACGGCATTGACGCGCCGACGGATTTCGGGTCAAAGACCGAACCCTATCCTGTATTGATGAACGTTAGTGATACGGCAATTCTGCCTAATTTGCACAGGATGAATCTTAAAAACTGCTTTATTATCGGCGCTGGATACGGAAATCTTGCAGATGAGAGGGCGTACATTCGGACAGAGAAATTAAGCTGCATAACGGCATCAAACAAGGTAATTGACACTGCATTGAAAGGGCATGCAATAGGAGAGGACGGCAAGCTTGGCATAAGGGGCAAGCTGGTCAGCAAACAGGGTCAGCTTATAGCGCAGTCTCTTCTGTCCGGAACACTTTCCGGGCTTGCCAAGGCGTTTAAGCCTCAGCAGAGCGTGGCCATCAATCTAAACCCTAATAGCGGCGGCACGGGTTACGCTACACCGGGGGCAGAGGAGGTTTTACGTTCCGGTGGGGCGGAAGGTGTAAGTTCTGCAATGAATAAGGTATCGGAGTTTTACCTAAAGATGGCTGAAAAAATTTTCCCCATAATCGAGATAGATGCCGGACGAAAGGTGGATATTCTTGTGCTTGAGCAAACGGATTTAAAGCCCGGCGATGCCGGATCAGGAGGATTAAATCATGAAAAATAGTTTACTCATATTAATTGTCTTATTTGTAGGAATCATTATGGCAGGTTGTGCGCCAAAGTATGCCTGCAAGGAAACAATTCCGAAAACGCGGTGTGCCTCACTAACAGAGGTATATGCTGAACAGGTTACAGGGCTGCCGGCTTCCGATTCAGTGGAAAAAGTTTCATCTCAAGAAGCGATAATTCGGAAAAGAGACAGAAAAGACGGGCATTATGCAGCCCTGATAGTTTCGTCTTTGAACAATAGTGGACAACATCGGGATTTAAACAGCGTTGAAATAGTCAAAGGCATGAAGGGCGATGATCAACTGCCCATTCTCAGGCCTCCCAAGGTTGTTCGGATATGGTTTGCGCCATGGGTGGACAGCAATGAAGACCTGAACATGGATACCTACATCTATACGGAGATTCGCGGGACCAAATGGATACTTGGCGAGAAGACGCCAGGAAGCGGGAGGTCCAATACCTTGCCCGGAAATATCGGACGCATAACCGGTGCGCTTGAGTAGTACAGAAACATATTGAGGCGCTGAAATTTCATTACCACAGGATTCCTGTGAGGGATAATCTCCGGAAATACTGAAAAGGAGGAACACTGTATGAAATATCTCAAGGCAATACTGCCGGTCATGGCCCTAATGATTATGGGCCTGGCAGCCAATGCCTTCGCAGGCGCAAACGGCGCTGAATTCGCCCCGGTTGAGACAGCCCTGTTGGACTGGGCGCAGGGCGGGCTCGGCAGGGCGCTTGCACTGGGTATTTTCCTCGTGGGAACCGGCGTCGGCATCGCCAGACAGTCGCTTATGTCCATTGCTACCGGATTAGGTGGCGGATTAGCCCTGTTCTATTTGCCGGACGTTATCACCAGTATCGTTGCAGCCATGATTGTGTAGCGTCAGGTATCCCGGGAAGCGGGAAGGTCATAAGACTTTTCCGCTTCCATCTTTTCAGATGTAAAAAGTAATGATCAGACAAATATATGAGGAGTAATACAATGCATATAGTAACGGTGCTGGACTATGACGGAAGTCTCCTGGCCGGATGCAGACCGAAACGGGCCCGCAAATTGATGAAAACGAAAAGGGCCCGGCCGGTGACATACAACGGAGCCTTTGCCATTCAATTAATAAGAAAAAGAGCGCATAAAGAAGAAGTCCGCTTAAATACCTGTGATGTAAACAACACAACATTAATCAACGGAGGGAATGATCAATAGATGGATGCCATCAAGGTAGCAGAGCAGTTATTAGAGAGAGAATCGTTAAGCGAACTTTTACCCTATCTGGCCTATGACGATGAGCATAAGATATATGCGCTTGATGACGGCATAGGTTTTCTCCTGGAATGCTCTCCTTTGAGCCTTGCAGGCTCTGATACAGTGGCTGCCTTGAGGGGTGTGCTTGAGTCTTCGTCCAATCCGGTCGGCATGTGCATGCAGTTCATGCTGCTGTCAACCAGAGACATCAAGCCCGTTCTGGATCAGTACGTCCTGCTGCGCGAAATCCGTAACGGCAACAGTCTCTACACCGAGTTCTGCAAGAAGAGAAGGGAGTTTTATCTTGAGGGCTCAAAGAAGAGCATCCTTTCAGGATATGAATACATTGTGCGGGATTTCAGGCTTTTTATCAGCGTCAAGCTTACGCTCAAGCTCAGGACCCCTGAGGAATACAAACGTGCGAAGATAAAAGCTGTAGAGCTGAGAAATACTATTGCCCAGGCGCTGAGGACCTCCTACCTGCATCCCCGTGCAGTCCCGGAAACAGAGCTGGTTTATCTTCTTAAAATGCTCATTAATCCGTCTCATGAGCCCGAGACCGCTCCCCGGTGCGACCCTTCGATACCGCTTAAGGACCAGGTCGTGTATGCAGACAACAACATTGAGGTAAATAAAGATTACATGATACTTGACGGCAAGTACTGCAAGAGTTTCACTGTCAACCAGTATCCGGAGGAATGGGATATCTCATCAGCCATTTCCTTTATAGGGGATGCATATGAGAATCTCAAGCAGATCCCAACAAATTTTTTTATTGTCTTCAACTGCATCACGCTGGACCAGTTGTCAACCGGCAAAAGGATACAGAAACTGTCTATGTCGATCAACTACCAGGCCTTCGGCCAGATCGCCAAGTTTCTGCCGGACATTCTAAGGAAAAAGGAAAACGTAGACAGGCTGATGGCGCAGATGGCAAACAAGGAGCAATTGGTCAAGGCATACTTCCATGTCTTTGTGTACGCCGATGATATGGAGCACCTGCAGCAGATGACAGGACAGATCAAGAGTATCTTCCGAAATATCGGCATCTTACTGCAGGATGACACATACATCAACCTTCCGCTTTTTCTACAATCGCTGCCTATGGGGATTGTCCATGAGGCGCAGGGCAGCCTCAAGCGGTACAAAACACTGACGACAAGCAACGCCTCGGAGCTTGCGCCTGTACAGGCTGACTGGAAGGGCACGGGCACGCCTGTTATGCTGCTTTTTTCACGCAGAGGGCAGACGATGACTTTTGACCTCTTTGACAACAGGCAGGGCGGCAAGAATGCGATAGTCGTTGCAGGCACGGGCGGAGGTAAGAGCTTCTTTGTCAACGAAGCAGTTGTTTCGTATCTCGGCCTCGGCAGTAAAATATGGATCATCGATGTAGGCGGTTCGTACAAGAAGATAGCAGAGGTCTTTGGCGGGGAATTTATCACATTCGGGCCTGAGTCAAAGGTCAATATTAATCCGTTTACCAAGATCAGGGATTTCAAGGAGCTTCAGGACGAGCATATGTCGGTTTTAAAAGGCATGCTGGCGCAGATGGCGTCGCCGAACAACCCCATTACGGATATAGAATTCTCCTATCTGGAGGAGGCCATAGGGGAGTGTTTCATTAAATACCATGCGAATACAACGATAACAAACATTGTAGAGTATCTGGCCAATGGCCCGGATTTAAGACAGCATGACCTGGGCAAGATGCTTTTCCCGTATACGAACAGGGGCTCATACAGGAATTACTTTGAAGGGCCGAGCAACCTGAGGCCTGAGAGCAATTTTGTGGTGCTTGAACTTGAGGAGTTGAAGACAAAGAAGGATTTGCAGGAGGTTGTGCTGCTGTCTCTGATTCACCAGATACAGCAGGATATGTACCTTGCAGCAGGCAAAGAAGATGTAAAGAAACTGGTTATCATGGATGAGGCATGGGACCTCCTGGGAGGCGGCAATACCGGAAAGTTTATGGAGGACGGGTACCGGCGTTTCAGGAAATATGGCGGAGCGGCAATTTCCATAACCCAGAGCTTCGAAGATTTCGACCGGTTTCCGGCAGGCAAGGCGATCATTGCCAACAGCGCCTTCAAGTGTTTCCTGAGACAGGAACATGCGAGCATCGAAGCGCTACGGAAATCAAAGCAGGTAGTTTTACCCGAACACTTTTTTCAGATGATCATGTCGGTCAATACCGATCCGGGCAACTATTCCGAGGTCTTTTTGATGACACCTCTGGGATACGGCGTTGGCCGGTTGATAGTGGACCGGTTTACACAGCTTTTGTATACCACCGATCCGGATGAAAAGACGCGCATTAAGCGTTTCCTTGATACCGGGCTGGAATTAACCTTTGCTATCGAGAAAGTTATGGAGGAAGAAAAAAGTCTGAGGTCCTGAGCGTCTGGAAGTAATATACGAATAACACTTATCTGAAACAAAAAGAGAGACAATAACGATGATACCGGCATTAATAATTCTGTCATTAGCTTTTTATCAAAACACGTATACATATGAATCTGGCTTAATACAGTTTGAGACCGGAAAAACTTATGTATTGTGTCAGGACTCTTTTGAGACATCGTGTCATCCTGTAACGGATAAGACACTGAAAAAACCAGAGAGCAAAGAAACAATGACAAACGGAAAAGCTGACGTGACCAAGCAAATGGAAACGGCAAACGCTAAACCCGAATCACACAGAAAGATCACGCTTCCTATAATTGAGGATATGAAGAAGTTTCAACCGGAGCAAAAAGAGGTCGTTTCTCTCATGAAAGATTCAATCCGTACAGTCTCAGTTATAAAGACTCCTTCAAAAAAGAAGGCAAGCGGCAGTCCTTTTGCTATTGAGCCCAACGGTTATTATGAACCTGACAAGATGGATGATTTCATGTCAAGGATAAAAGAAGACGAACCATCGGACAAAGAGCAGCAGGTTGTCAGCAGGGCTGAAGTGCATTTCATGATTGACGACCAGGGGCTTTATATTGGTTCATCAGACAGGCAGACGCTTGAGGCATTAAGAGAACGCTACAAGGGACATTTGCTCAGATTTAAAGGATATGGTCTTGATGAAGACGAGGCGCAGTGGATGATACTGTCAGTGATGGAGGTGTTAACGCCCGGAGAAATCGAAGAAATACAAACATACCGGGATAAAAATAAAAAACTTGTAATTGTCGAGGTGCTTAATGAGATTTGATCAATTCATTAAAAACTGGAAGACGCTCCTTGTAGAGAATTTCTTCCTTAAGGCCGTAACCCTTCTCCTTCTGATCGGCTTGATATTGAATGCCACCTTTTTAAAAAAGGACACAGTCGTTATGATTTCTCCCCCTGATGTGAGGGAAGAATTCTGGGTCGGAAAAGGAAAGGCGTCGGAATCGTACATCGAGCAGATGGCGGTCTTCTTTGCTACGCTGAGCGGTAATCTTTCGCCCTCCAATGCTGCATACAATGTCAATGCCCTGCTGCAATACGTTATGCCGGGCGGTTATGGCGACATAAAGAGCAGCCTTATGGGAGAGGCGTTATCCATTATAGAAAATAATGTTACACAGGCGTTTTTCCCTAATGATGTTAAGGTTGACGGCACAACTGCAACTGTTAAGGGTAAGACCGTAAGAAAGATAGGCTCTGCCAACCCGGTGACAGAGCAGGTCATGTACACGATGAAATTCATTATTGATAACTACAAAATATACATTAACGAGCTCTATATTGATTATCCCGATAAGAGAAAGAGGAATTTAATAAGTGAGAAAAGCGGTATGGCAGACAGGGAACAAATTAAAAAGAAATTTGATGAAATTGAAAAGGAGATGAAGGAATAATGAAAAAGATCGCGATCCTGTTAATGATGGCAATCATAAACATATCAGGCGTTTTCGCTATGGAAACCATGAAACTCTCACAGGGAGAAACACAATTTGCAGATCTGTCAGGCAGGGATCTGAATGTCATTCTATTCCCTGATCCCGTTAAGGTAATGACCCAGAGCGAACTTCTGGATATAAAAATTGAAGGCCAGAGGGTATTTATTTCATTTAAAACAGGAACTGAACTCATACTGGACGCGCCGCAGCAGATTTATTTCCTGACAAAGGATGGAACTTATTCAATGGTAGTCATTCCCAAGGGCATCCCGGGCAAAACGATTATGGTACAGACAGAGGGCAATGTGACAGAAAACAATGCCCTGAAATGGGAGCAGGAACATCCTTACATCGAAACCGTAAAGGAGCTTGTCAAGGCTATGTATTTGGACAAGCTTCCATCAGGATATTCCGTAACAGACCCAGGCGGCGGAGTTGATGTCTCGGCATGGGAAGGCTTGATCCAGGTGATGAGCAGGAAGTATGTGGGGGCTTCACTGAGCGGTGAAGTCTACACACTGCACAACAAGTCGGCCAATGTGGCCAGGATTAAGGAGCAGGAGTTTTATGAGAGGGGAGTAGTTGCTGTATCGATTGATTCTCACGAATTGCAGCCAGATGAACAGACAAACCTGTATCTTGTAAAGAAATTAGTTGTTGCGGATGATGCGGATTCGGGGACATTGAATGTGATGTCGCAGTGAGTATATCTTCCGGTTATTAGTTGAAAAGGCTTTAAGAAAGATCAGTAACACCATTACTAATAAGGAGAATAAGAATGAGTAACATTAAAAAAATATTAAAATCATGGGTAGACGATAAACCTGTTTGTAACAGAAGCATAGGAGACATTTCAGAAACAAAGTTTGAATGCTTATATGAAGGAAATGATATGGTCTTGGGCCGGCTCCATTTTCCAGGGGTTAACAACTGTGAAAGCTGCTGCGGCTTGCTGTTTAAGTTTGAGACTTCAATTTTCAGAAGAAATATCGTGCAAGTTGTTCTTGTTGAGCTTCCTGAAAACATGGGGACATCTGTTACACAAATGTGCGAAGAAATCGCGCAGTATGTCCATAACAAGATGTTGGCGCATTATCCCGTAAACAGTATTATGTGGTATGAGCATTATGTGAGAACTGAAGAGAGCAATTATCCCATAGATATTTGGGAGACATTTTTCGATGTTCACAATATCGAAGAGCTTTTCTACTATCGGAACCCTAATTGGAAAAAATGTGAAGATGAGGGATTTCTTAAAGAGATCATCGCTACCGTAAGTAAGGTTCTTAATGTCAAATATAGCGAACGGCGGGAAGATGAATTTTTTGTGAAGATATCAAAATAAGGAAGGTGTTGTCTTACAATCGATATCCTCTGTCATTAAACGTGCTTTCTTTCGAAAAGAGATAGTTTTTTATTAAAAATAAATTTGCGATGTACGGCATGAACTAAATAATCAGAAATGATTATTGGTATCCGTATGTTCAGTGATTGTAAATTAAATTTATAATATATTCCAAAGGGAATAAACAATAATACGTTGGCCTTAATTCATTGCATATTTGCATTATCTAATTATTAAAAATATTTATAAATCTATAAAATAACCTATTTATTTCTTTACAGAAATTATCAGACTTTTATAAATTACTCTATCCAATATTCTTTTGTGCAACGGAGGCAGGGCGTGCGCATTAAAGTAGAATTTCATTCACTTCTCGAAAATCAAAGTTCGTTCTCTGTCCCGGTTATTCCAAAATTTTCAATTTTATTTGTACGTGTTTTAAAAAAACTCGAATTAGGTTAGTCGTTAGAAAATAAAACTCCTCTAGTGCGAGTGGGGGGAGCCTCAAAGATTCCAATCCATTTAAGTTGACGGGATTATTTTAAAATAGACTTTTGCGTGAACTAAGTAAAAGTGTGCAGCACACTATTTTCTATAGAAAATTCAAAGGAGGATATATCCATGATAGTCAAAAAAATGTTTTGTATGTTTATCTTAATCTTTGCAGTAGTATTATATTTGCCCACTTTTGCATTTGCAGTTGATGAATTTAACACTGCAGTTCCGCCAGTAGGTTACTCTCCTGCTATCCCTGGAGTGAACAACGTTAACGTGAAAGCGATGGTTGCACCATTAGTAAGCGGAGCAGATATATTACTTATACAGTCGGCCATACCTTGGAATTCAACTGCTGATACATATGTCCTTAATAGACTTGGCTATACGTATGAAATTGCTGATATGTCAGATATCCCGAATATGAATCTTAATAATTACCAGGTCATTTTAATAGTAAATGATCAAGTGCAATCTTTTTATAATTATTATGCTCAAAACTATAGTTTTTTTGATAATTATGTTAGAAATGGAGGCATCTTGGTATTTTTTGCTTGTGATCGGGGATGGGCAAATGGAAATAATTATACTAATTTACCTGGTAATGTACAGGTTGGCGACAGATATAACCCTTATAATCTAATATCAGATTACAGTCATCCTATTATTACTCAAGAACTTATTGATCATCAATTATTGTTCGGATATCCAAGCTTGCCACTTTCAAATGCAGATTTATATGGCAACTATGTTTCACACAACTATTTTATCGAAACAACTTTACCAGTTTCTAATATCGTTATTCTTCGTACAAATGACTCTTCCCAAGATCCGACATTAGTTGTGTATCCATTAGGGAAAGGGTATGTAATCGCATCTGGTATCACATGGGAAGCAGGATATTCTTGGTGGAACAGAATTATTCCTAATATGTGGTCTTATGGTAGATCGTTGCCCGATGTTTTTAAATATGCTTTTTCATTGGCTGGTGGTTTTAAACCATCTGGTGTAAATATTAGTATTTATCCCGAAGATAATTGGACTACAAATGGTAGACCAACTATTTATAAACACCCTAAAGATTTACTCGATATTGTTGCTGTTATTACAAATACGACTGGTCAAGAGCAATCTGGTGTAACTTTAAAATTAGAAGTAGAACCAGCAAGTGCCTTCAACACAAATGAATTTGTTCCCATATTTAAAAGATCATCTGCAGAAGAAATTGCTATTAAAGATTATGAAGAGATTACAACAAATGTGCAGAAAAGTTTAGACGGGAATAAATGGGTAATAACGGTTTCTGGTCTTACTATTCCTACGGAAACTCAACAGAAGTGGAATGATTTTGTTTTCAGGTTTAAGTTGTCGTCAAGCACAAGTAATATCAATGCAACAGCGTCCGTTTATGGAGATAACATTGCTACGTCGATGAAGCGATTATCGGATTATGCCAAAACGCCAGTTTCTATTATAAATAATGGAAAAATCTTTCTCACTAATAGGCAGGGGATGTATCGCAACTTCGCTAGGAATGCTAATAACACCCTGAACGGTGATTATGCATCCCAGGTTAATCAATTATGGGAGACAATGAATAAAATTGCTGAGGAGCAGAGGGGAGTCATTTATTATGTTGATAAATATGATCAATATGATCCTAATCCATCAGATAATCCAACATTGAATTGGTGGGATTACAGGAAAAAAAATCTGCCTAATGACTATGACAGTGATACTGATTCAAATAATGAAGAGGGCAAGATAAACAAAGTATCCAATTTGGTGGATAGCATGCTTAAGACTTTTATTGATAATTCAGGTGGCGTTGGAAGTGGAAGATATGTTGCTATAATTGGAGATGATGCAATCATCCCATTTTATAGAATTTTTGACCCAACTAAAACTGTTTTAGATAATTGGGAATATCATGATATATCTAAGATCACTAAAAAAGATGCTAAAAATAATTATCTTTTTACAGATATAATTTATCGGGATTATGATGGAAAAGGGTGGGGCAATGGAGATGTTGAAAATATATTTGTAGGAAGAATAATTGGTATGTATCCACAAGATTTAGCCAAATTCTTAGAATCTTCAAATAATCAAAGTACGAATAGCAATAACGTAGTCAAACTAGAAAATTATGAATTTGATGGCGAGTTGTCAGATTATGAAAAAGTAAGTCAAAAATTTGGATACACAGTGGTCAAAAATATAGATAATGTATCGTTAGATTTTTATCCTGATTGTGGTTGTAGATGGTGGGATTTAAAATGTAAAGATAATTGTAAAGACCCAGATCCAGCATTATGGGATCCATCTTTTGAGAATTTGTTCACTGGCAATGCAGGGAATATAAAGACCTTTGATATTTTTCGGGCAGATACACATGGAAATACTATAGGTATATATAGCAGCTATAGTCAAACAACATTTTTTGATACCTTCGATATTTCAAGTTCGAAACAACTTATATCTGAGAATTTTAAAAAAATATCACCTTTTTTTATATATGATGGTTGTTTATTAGGTCTGACCGACATAGATGCAGATGATCCTATAATCTCTTTTTTGAATATATGGGCTCCGTTAAATACAAAAGGGATTCTTGCTTCTACAGGTATTTCTTGGACAGCGAATATGATTAAAGGAAGTTCTGTGGAATTGGATGATATATTCTATCAAGAATTTCTAAGTAGTAATGCCGGAAGTGCGTTAAATAGAGCAGAAAAAGATTATGGTTCTATTTATTGCGGGTCTATGTGTGATTATGCAAAATTTGAAGTGAATTTATTTGGTGTCCCATGGGCAAAGGTAACCCCGCCTAAAAGCAGAAATGCTAATATTGCAAAAGTTGCTATGGCTGCTGGAGTTGTTGAATCATCACAAGTCCTCCAAAATGCAATAAATTCATTGAGTCAAAATTTACTAATAGATGCATCTGGTTATAGCATCGAAACAACAAAGGATGGTTATGATTTAGTAGTAATAGACGGTTTCAAGCTTTTTATGCAGAATAGTCAAATCCCGGTTGTGCCGATACAAACATATAATGTAGATCTCCCATTGGATGCTACAGTTGACAAAGTAGAGGTTGTATTAAGTGGTCAACAAGAGCTTGGACAGCTCAATATTCCTGCATTTGTTCCTGCTTCGCCAATGTCAGACCCAAATGTTCTTCCAGCACACTATGTGTCATCACCAACAGATATAGGTACTTTTCCGCAAAACCTATATAGTTATAAAGTTGCAACTCATGACAATAAGGTGAGAGTCATTGTGACAGTAATCCCTGTATCTTTTAACAGTGCAACTGGTCAAACCGATCTTTATCAATCAATCAATATAAATGTCCAATATTCTACACCGAGCAAAGGTATTGTCACAGATTTTTCTGTTAGCAAAGATACGTATGCAATTGGTGAAAATATTGAGACTTATACGACAGTCAAAAACACGTCACCAGATACTACAAATTATCTGGCAATCATTGAAGTTAGAGACTATCTTGATAATATTGTAACTACTGCGTCTGGATCGGCTTCTATTAACTCTGATTCTTCAGATATAATTCAGGTAAATATTCCGACTCCATTTAATCCCGGTAACTACAAAGTAGTGGGAACAGTTTCAGACGGTCAAAACCAGATAGGCAGTTCTGAACAAATGATTAAAGTAGTTAATGCTCAGATTGAATATTTTAATGTTCCGGAGAAAATAATAACAAACAACTATGGAACATTTGAAGTGGGAATAAAGAATCTTGCCAATACTCTGGCAACTGCTTTAGTTGATTTCTATATATATAAGGGACAACATCAGGTAGCAAAATTACCTCAACTTTCAGCTGTTAATATCGGATTAAACGAGACGAGGAATGTTCAAACTCAATGGTTTCCCCCTGATGCTTTAGAATATGGAAGTTATTTGGTACAAGCAGTTGTTATGATTAATGAAAATGTAATTAGCACCTCAATGGAAAAAACAGAGATAATCGGTAGCAACCAGCCCCCCATAGCCGCTGCCGGCCCTGACCAGACGGTTGAAAGAACAAGCACATCAGGTGCGTCTGTAACATTCAATGGTTCTGGTTCTTCTGACCCTGATGGAGATACACTCACTTATAATTGGACATGGAGCGGTGGTTCGGCAAACGGGGTGAATCCAACTATAATTCTCCCTGTAGGATTGACAACTATTACGTTGACAGTCTCTGACGGCGAGTTATCAAGTATCGATACGGTTGACATAAATGTGGTTGATACCACTGCCCCTTTAGTTAACATAATCATCCCTGATCTCAACGATGCAGTTCAGGATGGCGTGACTTTAACTGCCGGGGCATCTGACATAAGCGGTGTTACTGATGTGAGCTTCTATGTACGGGAACCGAACGGAGCAAATGGAGTACCCATCGGATACGAAGGTCTTGCGGGAACGTTTAACGGAGCCACCGGCAAGTGGGAATATAATTTTGATACAACAAAACTGCAGGACGGTTACTACGTAATCATTGCAAAAGCAACCGACACTTATGGTAATGAAGGCTGGAGTGCGGTTGTGCCGTTCAGCATAAGGAACTGGGCGGTTATTAAACTCCTGCCGGCTTCAGAGAATAACAAGGCAGGCCGTACAATGCCGGTAAAGTTCGCTCTGAGAATAGTGCCAAGCGTTGATCCAAAAACGCCATTTGTCTACAACGAGGACTTGGCTATCAAGATATACAAATCTTCAAATCTCGGAAATATCTTGCAGACATCTTTATTTGGTGTTAACTCTACAGACTACCGGATTATCAGCACAAGCGAGTTGTATATCACAAATTTCAAGACCCTGACCACGCCAGCAGAATATACAGTAGAAATATGGAGAATTAATAAGAACTGGAAGGTAGGAAGCTTTACATTTAAGACAGTGAAATAGAATTAAAAATTATTATTACCGTAGATAATTTAAAGGGCTTGGCAAGACCAAGCCCTTTATTAAGTCGGTATCACTTTTAATCTTATGGTTACTCTTATGGTTACCTCATACCGAATACTTAAACGTGTTATTATAATCAGGGAACTAATTATATCCCGAAGAATTTGATAGTAAATCTTTCTTACACTGCATCTTTGTCCGCTTAATGGGTGTTAGCAGAAGACGCAAAATATCACGTCAGCTCGTTATCCTTTCTTTTTATCACAAAGAAACATATCCCCGACAGTTCATGCAAGTCAAAATAAAGACTTATGCAAAATTGTAACATCCTGAAAAATTATCTTTAAAATCCTCCAAAGGTAATACATATTCACCATCTGCTTCATGAAGAAGCATGAAACTATTAAATCGGAGGTGTATATGTATAAATCGAGAACATTCAGACATACCCCTCTTCACTTGAAGAGAAATTATTATCTATTCATGGCGCTTATTTTGAGCGTCATACTGATCTCAGGGATCACCCTTTGGGATGATCAGGCAGAGGCTTGCGCGATTGAGTCTGCCCTGAGCTGTCCTGGTACGGCGGAAACAGGACAGCCATTTAAGTGCACGTTGTTTATCGAAACAGAGTCGACAGACAATCCGGCTATAGATTATACAGCGCCCATAGTCTATTCGTGGGGGCAGACCGGTGATGGGGAAATCACTAATGCCGTCCTTACTGGGTCCAACTGGAATGCGGTTACCTATAGAATGGAGTACTCATATGAAGCGACATTCAGATTGCTTGGACCCGGAACTGCGGTAATCAATGCGCACGTATATGTACCGGGTGATCCGGCGTATCAGGCTCAGGACCACCAGGCCACAGTGATAGTACCTGAGCCTGTTGCAATTGTTGATCTGACTTGTCCACCGTCTTTGTTCATCACACAGCCCGGCATGTGCACGACGGTAGTCAACACATTAGCGCCCATTGATTCCTATGTATGGAGCTCAAGCGGGTCAGTAACTCCGAACAATGAGACAGCCGACGTGTCCTTCAGTAGCCTGGGACAGGGACTTGTTACCGTGAATGTAAACATCGACCGGGCTCCAGAGCTTACAACGGACCCGCCGATGGTAATTGTTGATAATGCACTCGTGGACGTATTTGCTCCATCGATATCTGCTGCTCTGAACTGCCCGCCACTGCTTTACATCGGTGAGACAGGCAATTGCTCTATAAGCGCAACAACTACTTATGGCACATTGCAGTATGTCTGGGATTCTACAGGTAATATGACAAGTAACGGAGCTTTTGCCCAGGTATCATTCGACACTACTGGCCGGGGAACGGTAACCGTCACGACACAGCTTGCTGAGAGCCCGAACATCTCAATTACCAGGACTGCAAACGTGGATGTAAAAATCCCTGATATAACCGATCTGCAATTAAAATGCACCCCGTCCCTGTACCCGGGAGAATGGGGGATCTGTAATGCCCTGGCAACTTCGGAATACGGCACTGTGCAGTACCAATGGGGCAGTTCAGGTGATATATCCGGCGCAGGTGATAACGCGAATGTCCGGTTTGACTCTATAGGACAGGGCACAGTTACAGTCATGGCATCACTCGTTGAATTTCCGACCGTGAACGCAGAAAGAACCGTTCAGGTCAATGTGAATGATCCGCAGATCAATGTGTCCCTGTCATGTCCTCAGTCATTGGCAATCACGCAGCCGGGGGATTGTACTGTCACCGGGACTTCATTATGGGGCACATTGCAATACATCTGGGCTTCGTCGGGAGACTTAACAGATAATGGAGACAACACCGCCAAAGTAGCATTCAATTCCGGGCCGCAGGGTTTGGTTACCGCAACAGCTTCATTGATTGAAGCGCCAAATGTAAGTCAGTCAACAACTGCATCAATAACTGTTGAGGCGCCGAAGATAACTGCATCTCTCTCTTGTCCTGCATCATTATGGATAACAGAACAGGGAAACTGCACAGTTGATGCAACTGCTACATGGGGAACGCTGCAATATGAATGGACCTCTACCGGCAACATCGCAAAAAACGGAAACACGGCGGCTGTGTCATTCAACGCTTCGGTTACAGGTTATGTCACAGTTAAAGTATCCCTTGCTGAATTTCCTGAAGTATTTCAAACATTATCTGCGGACATAGGAATTAATATCCCTCAAATCACATCTGATATAAGCTGTCCTGTTGAGCTTTGGAAGAATGAGAAAGGAACATGCACAGTAACGGCAAACACCACCTGGGGGACCCTGCAATACGCATGGGATGCAACCGGCACTGTAACGGGCAACGGTAGTGACGCCGATGTGTTTTTCAGTCAAAAGGGATATGGAGTTGTAAATGCCGCAGTCAGTCTGGCAGGGGCTCCTGCAGTGAAAGTAACTTCAAGCGCAACCATACTCGTAAACGGATATGTGACGCCTGTAGTGACTATAGACGGACCCAAGTTTGCTTACAAAAAGGAAACACATACATACACAATCAAGGACATATCTTCCCCTTCGGGACCAGTGGATATTTCATGGTATGTAGACGGATTGCAGTATGGAACCGGTAATGCGATAACGTATACATTCTCCGAGGCGAAAAGGGTGGAGGTAAAGGCGATGGCTGCAATACAGGGAAGTGGCGGCGATCCTGATGGTCAGGGTGAAAACGCGATGGGAGTCTATGTAAGCGAATACCCCAAGCCGGTTGCGTATATTGAAAAGCCCAAAACCGTATTCGTAAATGAACCGGCCCAATTCACTGTGAAGACCTATGTGCCGTCAGGTGTAGACAGACAGTTATTTGGCCGGTGGGTACTGCCTGACGGCTCCCGCGATTCAGGAGAGGCCCTGACTTATACATTCACGATACCGGGAAGGCAGGTTATTGCTTATGAAGCATGGTTTGAAGGTTATGAAGAGGATATTGTTTCGAGATCAACCAATATTTACCCGCTGGAGTACGTATTCCCGGATTATTCCATAAGCACCAGTAAAGGAACTGAAGGGGTAGTGCCGTTTTTGACATATTTTAAGCCTGCCGGAGACCTGAGGAAAACGGCCGGAAAGACAATCACATATACGTGGGATTTCGGTGATGGAACTGTTTACACATCACAAAGGGCCACATATATTTATAAAGAATACGTCAATCCCGGAAGTTACACGATTACACTGAACGTTACGGATGAGAGCGGCAATACAGACAGTGATTCTGTCCAGCTTTCTCTGAATGCGCCTGATCCAATACAGTTGTCCATCACGCCAACCTACTCAAACGCTTACATGAGGGCGCCACTGAACATGTTTGCCAGGGTAAAGAAGACCGGCGGACATCCCCGGGACAGAATTATGACCTACGGCTGGAAAGTCAATGGAGAGAGCGCATCAGGCAAAAGTCTTTTTTATTACACCATGCCTGATCCGGGGATATACAATCTGAGCCTTGATATTACGACACAATATAATGATGCCGCTTCTGCGTCTGATGTGGTAACAGTTAATGCAAACCAGACCCCGCAGTGCGATTTCACATGGAAAGATTATCCGCAGTCGAAGGTTACATATTTCACTCCTCAGTGCACTGATCCTGACGGCAAGATCATGATGTATCGCTGGGTGCTGGGAGACGGGACCGAGACAACAAGCCCCAGGGCGTACGGAAAGTATACGAAGAGCGGCACATATACTGTTACCCTGACTGCATATGACGATTCCAACGAAACCGGGACAATAACAAAGGATGTTACAGTTCAGAGGTAACAAGATGAGAAATAAGCAATTCAGAAGAAATGTCGTGATTCTTGCGATCGTAGCGCTGGTTATTGCCCTGTCATTTAAGCTGATATCGGACAGGTACGGGTTTTATATTGTGCGAAAAGAGCACATGTGCCTGCCCTACAAATACCTGTATGTAAAAAAGGGCGTCATACCGGAGCATTACGGCGACCTCGTCTCCTTCATATCTGCCGGCATACCGAACTTTGCCGATGGGGTGACATTTACAAAAATGATAACAGGTCTTCCGGGTGACACTATCAAACGGGAGATATTCTCTAAGGATGAAAGACAAAAACATACCTTACACCTCGAGAAAAATGGTCAACTATTTACTCTGAGACTGCAGGGCCGCGTCTATCTGTATAAGAAGGGAAATGGCGATCCCTCTGTATACGACGTCATAGAAAAGGATTCACTTGGCAGAAGCCTTCCCATGATAGATGAGATGGTAATACCTGAAGGAAAGTATTTTGTCTCCGGCACGGAAGACCGGACATTTGACTCAAGATACTGGGGATTAATAAATGAAGAACAGGTCATTGGACAGGCATTTCCAATGCCGTTTCAGAAAGGACAGGTTTAACATGAACTGGCTCAGGCTACTTAAAGCGATTGTCATTCTATTCGGGATGGTGTTACTTGTGTTCCTTATCTTTGTATGGTCAGTGAATGCAGTTTCCTTTGATTATTCCGGGATAACAATGCCTGATAAGCAAATGTGCAAGGATACGAAAAATGTTTTAGACGGTTTAAAAAAGCCTGATATTGATGCGGCAAGTTCGGCAGCATCAACATTTCTTTCTCCCCGTAAAGTTGAAATGACCGTGGAAAGCACTGGTAACGCGGCAGTACATGAATCATCCGTTTCTTCTCCATTCATCACTCATCAGTATGCCTCATCCCCGGAAAGCAGGATGTACTATTTTATCTCATTCTCCATGCCGCAGGGGATATTGGAGGACGCATTCAAAGATGCCGTCAGGCTCAGAAAGGAAGGCGTCAATGTTGTTTTGATTTTAAGAGGATTCGTCAGGAATGATCTGAAATCAACTATCAGGAGATTATACTCATTTATAAAAGAAAGCGGTCTTGATAATTCAGATTTGCCTGTTGAACTACATCCGCAGCTCTTCAGCGACTATTCCGTAACCAGCGTGCCTGTTGTTGTTTATGAATCGGACATAGGAACAGGACGTATTTCAGGAGTGAGCCTCGCCCATGCCCTTTCAAGATTCAGAAAAGACGTCAAAGATTATGGAAAGCACGGAACTACCTATCAGATAGAAGAGGAGGATTTACTGAATGTTATAGAAACCCGGCTGAAATCCCCGGAGTTTGAGCAGCGGGTAAGGAGCATGCTTGGCAAGGCAAGGGACAACATGTACAGACTTACGAAATATGGCGGCAGATTCAGCCGTGCTGAAAAAGACAGGGTGTACCGCATAGATCCCACATGGACCCTTGATATGGATATCGCTGATCATCGGGGAAACATTATCTTCAAAAAGGGAATGGCGGTCAACCCTGCGGATTATGTCCCGCTTACAGGTAAATACATTTTTATCGACGGCAATGACGAAAAACAGGTCTCATATGCCCTTAACGGTAAATTCAGAAAGATCGTTCTCACATCAGGCGATCTTAAAGAATTAACCAGGAGTCATCGGCAGAGATTCTTTCTTGTCAATGATGATCTTATCGAGAAGATCCAAC
The DNA here is from genome assembly GCA_020723105.1 of Nitrospira japonica. GTDB lineage: Bacteria > Nitrospirota > Thermodesulfovibrionia > UBA6902 > UBA6902 > SURF-23. Next base: position 74,720 of record DYJL01000001.1, read on the forward strand.
TGACACGTGTGCCTGCGATACTTGAGCAGGATGGGAGGTATCTCCGTGTTACGGAAAAAGCGGTTAATTAGTCTACTAATCTTCGTTGTCCTTTTAATGAATTTACAGATTATGGCTCAGGAGATCGACGCGCCTGCTGGTGGATGCCAGAATGCATTCCCGAACCTTCTTGCGGACATATGCTGGAAATGTATGTTTCCCATACGTATCGGCGGCAATACGATCATGAATATCGGAGACATGCCGGATAATACGGATACCGGTAACAGTGATGACTTTAACCCCTCTGATTCTGTATGCACCTGTGAAGACAGCGACGGCAGGACGAGAGTGGGGATTTATATATCCTTCTGGGAGCCTGCGAGGGTACTTGAGGTAGTGCATAAGCCGAACTGTTTTCCCACATTATTCGGGATGGATATGGGAGAGGATCTGAATTTCTTCGGCGCATACGGGGAAAATGGGCAGGGGCCTACTGCCGGAGAGAAGGCGTTTTATAACGTGCATTACTACACATTTCCGCTCCTTGAGGTAATGGATATGATCACCGGAATGGACTTCTGTACGGACTGGCTCAACGACATAGATTTGATGTATTTCACCGAAACCGATCCTCTGTGGAATGATGATGAGCTTACGGTAAACCTGTATCCAGAGGCAATTGTCTTTGGAAACCCGGTTGCGCAGGCTTTATGCTCTGTGGATTGCATTGCTGCCTCGGCAGGCTATCCTCTTAACTCCCTATTCTGGTGCGCAGGCTGCTGGGGGTCCATGTATCCCTTTACCGGAAACACTGGAACGGTCGGCTCACCGGTGAGGACCACAAGCCTTCTGGCTGCCAGACTGATAGCGCGTCTTACAAGACTGCCCGTGCCTCCTGCGGTTGAGTATGATACAAGCAGTGCATCCGCCAAATGCGGAGGCACATTTATTCCGCTCATTAAAAAGAGTCAATATCGCTTTTCAACGATTTTCCCGATACCTGAGACAGAAGGCCGATGCTGTCACTCCCTCGGCAGTTCAACACTGCTTTGGGGTGAACACAGGAACATTCCGGCAACGGGCGAATTCCAGATATATATGATGTGGAGAAAGAGAAATTGCTGCCTGAAACTTTTATGAAGATACTGTCAGTGTTTCTGGCATTGCATATGGCTTTTTGGGGATTCTCTCCAGTAATTCAAAACACTGCGAACCTCTACGCCTTTGATTTCGATACTGCGCTTAGGGAGGGTAAAAATATTGGATCAGGACTGGTCAATGACTTCAATCCGGATAACCTGAACCAGACCATGCAGAACAAAGGGCTTGGGACAGCGGATACTGTTACTCCCCGCATTAATGATGCGCAGGCACAAAAAAATACGTATGATAACTTCTATTCTGAACCCGCCGATTTAAACAATGTTCCGGAAAGCGAAGCAGGAAACTTTGTGGAAAACTCGTACAACATGAGACCAAAGTATGATTTAACTCAGGATTCCGTATTCGGCAGTAAATGCCTCCAGACTGATGCAGACGGGAAATGCACCATGTGGAGCGCCTCTGCGGATTTGATAAGCAACACCTTTACTGACTGTGAGAAAGTGCTTATTCCTTCCTATGACGATCCGGCTGTGCAGGAAGTATGCACGGCAACAAATACAGTGCAGACGACATCATGCGATATCAGGACATTTGTGAATATACAGACCGATACAGTCAATGGTCCCTGTAACCTGATAAATATTGACTATCAGCCGGGACAGATATATGCGGTATGCAGGGATTACTACGATTACTTCAAGGTGTACATAGGCACAGGCGAGGACGAAGACGATTGCAGTTGCGGCAATCACGATGGGGCCTTGTGTGGTGATGAAAGACCTTCCAATTATTCGGTTGTCGGAGCACGTCCAGGAGGTGCCCGGTATCTCGGCACAAGCTATGAGAATTTCAGAGGCCGCGATCAAAAAGACGGATGGGATGACTGCACATCCGACCGTTACAGATATTACACCAGATATAGAAGCAGCAGTGTGGAAAGAATTTTCCTTCAGTCCGACTCTCCCTGCGGAGACAACGTTTATAAGTGGGCGGATGAGTGTACGGTTTACCGTCTTGAGCAGTGTGACCCTGCGGGAAACAACTGCGTTGTCGGCATTCAGGACGGCCAGAGCACCGGGGAGGAGCCGGACTTTACATATCTCACAAAAGTATCACAGGGAACAACGACTGTCGGAAACTGTGACGCATGCACTCCTGTTCAGCAATGCGACCCAGATTATGGCTGCAGCATTGTGGATTACAGTTGTCCAAATGGATGCATTTCAGGTTCATGTCCGTCAGACGCAGTCCTGAAACCTGCACCCACACCGTCAGCAGTTAAAATGGGAGAGAGGGTAAAGGGTATCAGTTATCAGTGTGAAGATAAGTGCATAAGATGGGATGTCGATGGTAACTGTATCGAAAATGCGGCGATAAGCCGGACATATGAGACAATCTATTATTACAGGGACCCGAGAGTCTGCGGAAATTTTTCGGGCTCCATCGAAAATTACCTGATATGCATGCAGTACTACGATGTGAGCATTGACGGCGGTCAGGGTCTGAAGAAATTGACAACAACCCCGGAAGTAATAAACAGTACTAAAAGCGAATATGGTAACACCCTTTACTGGAGCCGGGTCTACGGAGGGCCTGATGTCAAGCCCTATCTCAACAACTGGTATTCGAAAGTCACGTTCAATTGCGGGGATAAGACCAGCGAATGCCAACCGTTGATAGATAAGGGATGTGTGCTTTACAGTCAACGGTGTATTGATGAGGGGTGCGACCAATTGGAGTACACATATAACTGCGGCGGCACAGGGGGAATAAAGGATTATCAGGTAGCCTATAATTGTCTTGGGGAGGTTAAATGCCTCGGAACGGAGTGCAAAGATGCGTCTTACACGGCCAATAATGATTTTGCCGCTGCCGCGTCTGCTACAGAAGTGTTCAACCAGTATCGGGCGGACGCCACTGATATGGAGATCTTCCCCGGAGAGGAACAGTCTTGCCAGAGCAGTCCCAAAGATTGCTGTAAGAGTCCGGACAGCGGGATCAGCATGGGCGACTATGTAAATGCCGCAAGAAGCGCTATTTCGGCATATAACCTTTTGTCCGGTGGAACAGCAGCAACATGGGCCTCCTACGCCGACGCTTTCACGTTCGCTACGACAATGGGGGAGCAGGGCACGTTATCCGGATTGCTTGGAGTGGGTTCCGCAGAGGGGTCGGTCTATACCACAGTTTCCCAGGAGGCTTTCGGAGCTCTCGGTCCGGAAGCTCTTAATTCAGTCGGCATGGAGGTGGCCTACGAATCCGGAGGTAATGCCGTGATTACGACATCAGCCAATTCCACTGTTTCTGCTCTTGCAACAATTGCAACAGTAGTCAGCGTAGCAGTCATTGTGTATGCAATTGCAAAATTTATCTATGATTATATTTATCAATGCACTGAAGAGGATATTCTGGCCTCGACAAAGGTGGGTCTGAGGGTCTGCCATGAAGTGGGCGAGCGATGTGCCAGCAGGGCGCTTGGTGTTTGCACAAAAAAAGAGACGGCATACTGCTGTTTTAACAGCCTGCTTGCAAGGGTTTTGCACGAACAGGCACGGGGTCAGATAGCCAAGGGGTGGGGGGATGAATATAATACCGACTGCAGCGGCCTCACTCCGGGAGAGCTCTCACAAATCGACTTTTCTAAAATCGACCTGAGGGAATATATGCAGTATGTAACACATAATACGAATATATCGCCGGAAAAAATGCAGGAGATCATGGACAGGACAAAACAGTTGATTCAGGAAAAGTATGAGGAGAAGCCGTGACCTCCTCATAGTCTCAAGTAACAATAGTATTCATTTATTCTCTTTCTTTTGACATTAAATGAGCAAACACCTGAAAAACCGGACGATCTTCTTCTCTGCCCTTCATCATGAAATAAATGCCTTTATTGAAATATTCAAACTCTTTGGTGCCTGATGAATCTTCTATGATTAATTTTTCATACTCCTGCGGATCTCCTAAATCTTTTTCTCCAAATGTATTTGATTTCGATAACTCTTTATGCGTTTTAATAATCTGAATAATATTATCCGGCAGGTCACTTTCATCGTATTTAATCAGTTTCAATGAATCTACTGTCTTAAAGTTGCTGACCATTTTATGAATGTATTTTATTGTCATGATTTAATTAGACTCTCTGTACCCGGCATTATTATATATCGTTGACTCCCAGCCGGTTATTGCGCCGTTGTCATCACAATCAGGGCAAAACCAAATTAACTGGGTAGGGTTTCTTTCATTTATGTAGGTTATGATTTTACCGGTGCACTTTTTTCTTCCCGGACGACGTCTACACTGTATACTGGTTTCCCGGGGCTCGTTCTCATTGCCAAGTGTCGCCTCTTCTATGATTGAGATGATGTGATTCACTAAGTTTAAAGCAGGCTTCGGTAAATCACCAAGTTCACCGCTTTCATTTAGAAAGTGTTGTATATTTGTTACCCAGGTATTTCCCATGATGATCCTTATTTTGATTTATAACGACGAAACTCAGTGGTACAGTCTTACCGCGTCCGCTGGGGCATTTGTGTACGCCCGGTATAAGTGTGAACTTATGAAGCGTCGGTTAACGTTAGCCGAGGCCAAGTTCTCCTGTACGTTAAATCTGTTAATGTTTATTGATATTAGCAGAAGCACAAGCCTATGGCAAGGGTAACACCATGCAAAAACATGAAAAAATAATCAAGAAAGTAATACCTCTATATCTGCTAAAAAAGGAGAATTAAATGACAAGGATACCACGATACATTGACGATCCGCCGACGATCCTGTTCTGGGATGTGGATGAATTGGCGGTTATATGTATATGCATGGCTGTAGGCATTATTACAGGCAAGTTGACGCAGTTTATTGTCGGCGGGCTTATCGTATCGAAGTTAATCGGGAAAGTAAAAAAGGACAAGTCAGACGGTTACTTGCAGCACATTCTCTACTGGTTGGGAATAATGCCTTTAAAAGGGCTGCCGCCAAGCTACAAGAGGTCATTTATAGAATGAACAATTCAGACAAGAAAGAAGACAAAGATAAAAAATCAATTACGGCTGTTGAAAGAGGTATTTTTCAAATATCGTCTTTGTTAATAGTGACAGCTCTATTAATAGTGTCTCTAATTTCGGGCGCGTTCAGCGGATGGTGGTTTGCAAAAAAGAATTCAAGGCAACTCGTTGTTATTGATGTAGAACAGATTGTTGAAAAGAGGAAAGACGAATTCATGGCGAAATACAGCGCAAGGGATGCGGATGATATGGCTGTAAAACAGGAAATGATGACTGATATAACAATGTTTGCTCAAAGGCTTGAGGACATCCTTAGAGAGGAAGGGAAGGACAAGATCATTTTAACCAAAGGCGCTGTTGTCTCGGATGCAGTTGATATAACAAAGACCGTGGAAGAGAGGTTATGGGAAAAGTGAGACTTACACTGTTTGTTATATCCGTAATCTTAACGTTGTTTATTGTGCTGAGCGGTCAGAGCAATGCCGTTGATGACAGGTGGTGGAAGAAGGATAATGAGGGATGGTTTTTCTATAAGATGCCGGTTATTCCTAAAGATGATGTTGAAAATATCGGGGATAAAGAAATGATCGCGACAGCGCCTCAGGCAAACCCTCTATCTAATCCATTGAAACAGGAGTTATTCACCGAACAGGTAAAAATGAAGGGCTCGGAACTGTTGAGCGCTGCCATGCAGTATCCCAATTCGGAGAACATCCTGAATTATCTTCGCTGGAACAAGTTCATGATGGACGTTTCAAGCAAGTTCGCAGTAGCCTGGCAGAAGGAGCTCATGAGGAATCCGTATTTGGCCTATGACATGCCGATGGTTGATGCTGCAAAGGATATATACATCATGGAAAAGAGCAAAGAGGCGGACGAAATCATATACGGTCTTGCAAAACGGGCAGGACTGTTTTTCTTTTATAAGTCTACATGTCTTTACTGTGAGCGTCAGGCGCAGTATCTGAAGGAGTTCTCTGATACATACGGATTTCAGGTCAAGGCCGTAAGTCTTGACGGAGGCGTCTATCCCGATTTTCCGGATGCGTTAATGGACAACGGCATATCAGTGAGGCTTGGAATCGAGAGCGTTCCCGCGATATTCCTTGCTTTTCCTGATGAAAAGCGTTTTGAAAGACTTTCTGCAGGCATTGTGACATTTGCAGAATTAAAAGAGAGGGTATTGTTACATGCAAAAGAAATTAGCCGCGATAATAATTACATTAGCTTTGTCGATTAATCTGATATCTCCTTCAACTGTGCTGAGTCAGGACAAGCTGACCGACATGTTTCAGGAATTCGGCTTCTATGTGAACAACACGGAGCCAGGGGCATACGATGCTCAAACGCAGGGTTTCATCTCAGGCGGCAGTCTTAACGTCAGGGCAAGATACAAAGAGATGAGAATAGGCTCAATAACTCCCCCAAGCATCAGGGCGGGCTGCGGGGGCGTTGATATGTTCTTTGGCGGCATCAACTTTATCAATAAGGACGAGCTGGTGAACATGCTGAAGGCTCTGGGGCAGAACACAATCGGGTATGCCTTTGAGCTCGGGCTTGAGGCTGTCTGTCCCACATGCAATTCAGTTCTCAAGTGGCTTCAGGACAAGGCTTCACAGTTAAACAAGATGAGAACTGATTCCTGCGAAGCCTCAAAGTATCTGGTCAACAACCTTCTTCCTGTCGACAAAATGGCCGATGCCGCTGTGAACAGATGCACTGACCAGCTTCAGGATCTGGGGCTGGCCAATGATCCCGACCAGGCCAGAAAGATGTGTGTAACCGACAACGACATGCTTGGCAGGATATACGATGAAGCGAGACAGAAGGCCCAGAACAATGAGAAGTCCGATCAGGCGCTTCCCGGAAACGCAACTGTACAGGCGCTCAGGCATTTGAGCGTTGAAGAGAGGGCTTTTGCCTTAAATCTCCTGGGGACGTTTGTATTAAGCGGTCCCGGAAATAATGGTCAGACGCCTGAACTGAAGTACATGGGACCCACGATAGGATTCAAGGATATTATGTATGGCAGGCCGGATGCAAAGGTTTACTATCCGAAGGAAGTGGAAAATCCGGACTTTAACGGACTTTTGAATGCGGAGATAGGAGAAATAGGCGAACCGGTTCCCTACACTGCCATTGGGAATGCTGCGGTCGTGAATTATTTTGACGGATACCTGAAAGCCGGAGGATTTCTTGAAACGGTCAAGCAAAATATGAACAACGTCTATGGCAAACTTGCGGCAAAAAATCCGCTGACGGATCAGGAGAAAAGTTATGTGAATGCCACCGGAGTGCCTGTCATTAGTCTGCTTGAGGCAGCGAGGCATACCCCTGGCATGATCAACAACACAATAGATATCGTATCCGCTTTGGTTGCAGCATATATGGTGGATGAGCTGATCGCTGGATACGCAAGAGAAGTAAAGACTAATGCATGCAATCAGGCGCAGGTGGACTGCCAGGAGTTTATCAGAAAGATGGATGAGGCAAGGGCCTTGGTTCATGATGACTTGATGAAGCATATGGGTGAGTTTGAGTCGATATTCAGGAGCTATGAGCTTGCGGATTTCTTCATGAAGCAGCTTCACAGCAGGATTGGAGATAAATTATCGAAGGCCATAACAGCCGCGGGCGGCAGCGATAAATAGAATGATCAGAAAGTCTAACGCCTCGCTGCTCATTATTAGCACCCTCCTGATAACTTCCCCTGCTTACGCTGATACATATGAAGTCTATACCTACGGAGGCGGGGATTTTCTTTACTATGTCCTTAACGGCGTAGCCATGATCTTCAGCGGCGGCGCTGTGAAATCGCTGATTACAATTGCAGGCATATTACTGACGATATCGCTTGTATCGAGGCTGCTGACCCGCTCATTTGGGAATACCGAAATTTATATGGGTGAAGGTATTTTCGATATTGTCAGGGTATCCATATTTGTGCTTTGCGCTGTGCAGTTATTGAGTGTACCGAAGGCAGACGTGATGATCGTTGACCGGAGCAAACCGTCTCAGACTCAGGTCGTGTCGAATGTCCCGTTTGTGCAGGCATACATGATGTATGCCTCTTCACTTATTGGAGATAAGATCGGCGGCATGATGGAGGATGTCTTCACTCTGCCTGACGCCATCAAGTTCCGCAATAACGGGGTGGCCCTGGGCGCCAAGTATACCGGTGAATTTATGAGCATCTATCCTCCTGACACTGTTTATAACGGCTATGCAGGGGAATACAGGACGCATCTGATTTATACAGCCTTGAGGGAATATTATATGACGTGCCTCTTCCCGGAGTTTGCATTTCCCAATCAGGATGATACAACTTCCAACGCATTCAATGCCGTTTTTACATCGCCTAATATCTTAAATGATCCCGATATCGAGACCATAGGAGCATCTCCAATAAAGGTAATTACAGGTCTCAGGAATAATCAACCCCAGATGACTTGCTCGGAGGCCCTTCCTGAAATCAGCTCAGCATGGAATGATGTATACAGCCTGTGGATCGATGACCTCATGAGAAAGATAGCCGGAAGGACCGGTTTTGATATAGGGGAGTCTCTCAATGCGCAGAATTACATAGAGCAGGTTTTCGCTTATTATATTCCAGGCGCTCTGTCATCAAGACAGATGATAATGAATATAGCCGCTGTCAATACGTTTAAGGATTCTATGCTCGTATTTACAGCAAGGGCCGGAAGCGGGGATACATTAGCCGAATACCTTTCACAGAGGAAAACGGCTTCAGGCTGGATGAGTGCGGCTCGTCTTCTCAATTCGGTTGTGCTTATTCTGAGGCAGGTATTTGAGGCCCTTATTTACGGTTTAAGCATATTGCTGCCGCTTGCATTTGTATTAGCCGGAGTGAAGGCTCTTACAACATATCTGAAACTGGTGTTCTGGCTCAATCTGTGGGTTCCCTTTTATGTGCTTTTAAACCTGCTTGTTGACGTAAGATTCGGCAAAGCGGTTGGAGAGCTTACCCAGCTTGCCATTGGAGGGACAGGGCTTAATTTCAGAAACCTTCACGAGATTCAGGAACAGGCCAATATAATTCTGGGCCTCGTGGGCGCAACTTCATGGAGCGTTCCTGCCCTGGCATGGGGCCTATTGTCAGGCGGCGGACATGCGCTTTCTTCCGCCGTAAGCATGATGTCATCGAGGAGCGCCGGCATGAGCACGGCGATGCAGGTCGGATCGGAAGTGCAGGGGGCAGGCAATGTAAGTGTGGCAAACAGAAGCTACGGTAATGAGAGCATGAGAACAATCGATGCCATAGGTTCGCACGGTTCATATCTCAGCTCAATGTCTATGGGAAGCGCTGTAAATGAAGCCGGATTGTCTTCTGCCGTATCCGGGATGAAAAATAACCACGCCTTTAATTTCGGAAAAGGCAGTGCAATGGGCAAAGAATCATTCGGATTTGGTCAGGTCGCAGGTCAGAGGATTGCCGGTGTTGCTGATGCTGTTCAGGCGGCGGCCAATGCCTACTACGGCGGCGATATTCGTGAAATGTCTGCTGCAGAGGGCAGCGAGGAACATTCCACAAAAGGTGAGAGGTATACAAGATTAGGGCAGTCCATGGGGATCAAGGATGCAAAAGAAGCAGCTGCAGTCGGTGGCATGCTGACAGGGCAGAAGGGATTCACGGATCTAATGTCCTTTTACAAGACAAAGGGCGCTGTGGGACTTGACGGTTTGATCGAAGCAGGGGCGGGTAAAGATACTATTCAGGCAGCTCAAACTCTAAAGGCATTATCTTACATGGCTGATCATAATATGACGCCAATGGAATTCGGCGGAGCAAAGGGTATGCTTGATACGGCAAAGGCAATCGGAGATATTGAAGGGTTTGAGAAGTCCTATGATCTGGCAAAAGGCGGCGGTTACAAAGGCAGTCCAAGTGATTTCATGTCGATGATGAGAGAAATGGAATATAGCAAGGGCTTTGCCGGGGGCTCCAAATTACAGGACATTGCACAGAAGCATTTCGGCGGCAACGAACAGGCAATGTTCGGGGCGTTCGCGGCTATGCAATATGGGAAGACGGCAGGGGCCATTACAAAAGCAGGACAGCATGGCTGGACTCCTGATACTCTATCCGAATATATGGGGAATATGGATGCGCTGTCGAATATGGGTAGGGCAGGGGGGTATAAACTTCTTGGCGATAATAAATTCATGGCAACCGAGCAGGGCAAGTTGTTGAATGAGGCTGCAAAGTTTGAGATGCTAAGCGCTGCTGCTACTCAGGGAGGGTTTGCAGGATCAGACGGCAAGGTTGGCGGAGCGGAAATGTACAACTTCCTACAACATCATAATGGAAGTGTTGGCGCAGTCTTAGGGGATGAGCAGGCGAAATTATTCGGGCATGATAAGGGCGGGAGATTTAATTTGTCTATGACCCCTGATGGAAAAGTTGTTGCGACCGAGGCAACAAGGGGATCTATGGATAATACTTATGATGTCAACAAACTTATAATAAGCGGCGGTACTGAAATTGATCAGGGTACCGCATTTCAGATGGCCCTGAGTGGTGATAGTAAATTGGTCGGACAGGTTACTAATCCATACATGGGTGACAAATCAAAAAATGCTGAAATAGCCGCATTGTCATCTGCACTTGGCAAATCAGCATCTCAATTCATGCAAAGACAAGGTGTTTCCGCTGATTTTACGAGAGGAGATGCTCACTTATCTCTCGGAGGTGGAGGAGGGATAGCATTTGGTGCATCCGGACGAATAGGTGGAGAAAGAGTAGACAGAAAAGGCACTGATCTTATGACTCAGCAATATGGAACATTGATTCGTGATGCCCTTGGAGAAGCAAAAGAAAAAGGGTTAGATATGACCGATACAAGAAATTTATTGTCTTCGCGTATAGAAAATTATACCAATGCTTTTTACACAGAAGTTCAAAGACATAAACCAGAAGATTTCGGAGCAAGTGCACCTTTAAATGCAGTAAAAGAAGCTATAGGCAGCATTAAGATTGTACCTTCACCTTATCACCCAGGTAATAGACAGGATGGAAATTAAATTAAGACCCATCAGTATATCTTCGTGAAGTTAAATGATCATCGCTTAACCCTGAAACACTATAGCTGTCATCGGTATAAAATTTGTTGGTATATTTTTTATTGAATTTATTTCTTTTTGTAGATGGCCTTACAAGAAAGAAATAGAAAGCATTAAACAGTCCGATATAAAACAATGAATTTAATCCAAATACTATCAGTACAATGGAGCTTATCACAATGGCTATAAAGACTTCTTTTCCTAAATCAGAATTGTCATTATCTTTATTTTTCAGTGAAGAGAACCAGTGCACTGTCAAATTTATAGTTTTTGGATCAATGTATGACTTTTGTTTTTGAACCCATTCTTTTAATATATTAAAATTTTTCACTGCAACTCCTGAATTTGAGTCTTTGTCAAGAGTTAAATGCAATTCTCCTTCCTCATGAGTAAACACTAACAGGCTTTTTACCCAGATCCTGCCATTGTTGTTTAATATCTTTTTCCGTAACCACTTCCCAAGAGCCGCAGCATTATTCCTTGCCTGCTGCAAAGGATTTTCTATGACCTGTCCGTTTTTTTGCCACCAGCCGTAAGCGCCGCCGGTGATTTTGCCTTTCCAGTCTTTGCATTCGATAGCGTAAATATTCCCATTACCGATGAGGACAGCATCCACATCATAAACAAAAGGCTTGCAGCCTATGATGAGGGTAAATTCCGGTAAGTTTTCCTCAACGTACCCTGCAAGCTTGGCAATACCTCTGTCCTCGATGTGAGCGCCGCTTATGTTAATAATATTTGCCATTTTATAAAGGAGTATTATCCTGTAAGAATTTATTGACTGATTACTAAACAATTATATATTTGAATTCTATTGACCATAAAGTCAAGAGACCTCAAAAGTAATACATATACAAGATTAATTTTCAGTAGATTACGAATTAAGCTTTTCAGGCAGTAATTCCCCATTTAGGAAATTCTGTATTGAAAGGCTTCTTTGATCAACCCCTGTCCTGCTGGGGGTAAATGGTACCAGCTCTTCTTTGAAGAGTCACCCCCACCCTCACAGGACGAGTGGGGAGATCTATTTTAGGAGGTAAGGAATCATGAGCCTTGCCGCAACTGTTACAAAAATATATGAAAATCAGGTCGTAGTAGTATCAAATGAGAAGTATATCCTTGAGGATCTTCCGAATATACTGAGTTATATCAGAAGAGAAATTCAGGCGGATGCAGAGGTCGTAAACGATACGGTCAGGATCGTATGTGATTTAGGCGTCAAGAAATTCGAGGGCCGGGCCTTACGGAGATTGATTGTAAAAGAGGTAAGGAGAATAATAAAGGAAGCCTTGAGCATCACAGGGAACCGGTGGTTCAATACTGGCGCTGAAGAGCTTTCTGAAGAAGTGGAGCATGCAATGCATGCTTAAAACAAAAGAGGGAACCAGAAAATTATTTTCTGCTCCCTCTTTTTTTATTTTGTTATCTTTATTTCAGATAGCTTCGGTCCGCTCAAACTGTTCCTGCATATCATATATCTCCTGAAGCTTTAATGTCGCCAGCTCTTTAGCCTGCTCCGGTGTTTTGCCTGCCCTGATTAGAGCATGGAAGATTTCTAACAGTTCCTCTTCATGGGTCATGCTGCTTATGAATTCCACATGAAAGCCGCATTTTGGCAAACTCCCATGCCTTCTTTTGTAGTTTTTCACTGCCATACTGAAGGCTCGATTGAGGGCATCTAATGCCGATCCTGCAGTTTTACTGTTTTCAGGTCTTCCCATATTACAATTTTCCCATTGCATTCATTACATGCCTGCCGAATTCAAAATATCCCCTTGCATTTGCATGCTGCGGCTGGCTGACGGGATCGATCTTGACCTTCCCGAAAGTGTTAATTTTCAGGAATCGCACGCCTCCTCCTCCTGCAATAATAATATCTGCTTCGTCAGGGAGCTCCTCGATATAATTGCCTACAAGCGACAATGCCTCGGTATTGTATGAATCAAGAATCTTTGATGTATCGAGAGTGAATTCCTTTCCGGCTATAGAAACCTTCTCTTCTAACAGTAGCCTTTCCACAGTCTCGTCGTTTTTAATGAAAGTTTTGTATGTAGAACAGAATTCTTTTTTAACCTGTTCATATATTTTTGAAACACCTAATTGGCGGCTTCTTGCAGAATTCTCCACATACTTTCCTTTAACAAAGAACAACGTATCCAATGTGTAGTATCCCACATCGATAACGGCAACTCTCCTGTTCAGATCATCAAGATTACCGCTTCTGACATGTGAGAAGTAAATACCCGCGCCCTGCGGGATGAACTTTATGCGTTTCGGAAAGCTGATATCATTCTTATCTGATGTCTTCACTTTTAAGGAACGAATGAGAGAAATTAATTCAGCAGAATATTCATTGCTGTATTGCCCCGGCGGAAGCCCGAGAACAAGAATATCCGGGTCTTTGAGGGTTTTTGTAAGCGCATATGCAAGCACCGCGCAGTATGCATTTGAACCAACAAAGTCGGTCCTTCTCGTGTTTATCAGTCCTACGCCTTCCCTTAGCGCCGTTTCACCGACAATGAAATTCTCATCGTTTATACTAATGACAGTCTGTTGTTCTGTGAATGTGGTCTTCGGGATAAACTTACTTACCGCAGTCGGGAAAAGATCGAAAATAAAGATATCCCGGTCATCGAAACTCTTTTTCGAATAATAGCTTTTTGTGTAACCATACCCGATGTCTACTCCTAAAATATTATTGTTCATTTTGGCCTCCTTTGATGTTTTATGGTTATTTAGGTGTTGTCGAATGCACTTGCAAAAATCGAACTTCCGTCCAGCGGGTCCTCTTTCTTTTGAGTGTTATTATTCATGCCGGGATAATTATCGTTGCCAGTTTGCTTGCTGATACCGGCAGATGAATATTCCTTCATATGTGGATTATTGGCTTTCACCAACTGTTCAATAATCCCGAAATAATGAAACGCTGCAAGTTTCAAATGCGTGCTTTTTTTATTGCCTTCTATGGCATCCAGCCTTTTGATCAATTCTGCCTCTGCCGGATGCGCCGGATTAAGTGAAATTTTCATTATGACTCTTTTTTTCATGTTATCTCCGGAACGGCCTGTCTTTTTTATTGATGTATTACTTTTACGTGCCATGCCGTGGCCACAGAATCCGTCAGATCTGTGAGCAATGTCGAATTACGAAATTTATGGCCCAAGTTGTGGCCAGACGAATAAAAGCTGTGTATGGATTAAGAGCCGGGAGGTAATACATTGGCAGCAGGACATTAACTTTACAGTAGGTTATGCTGAAAATGGATAATTTATTGAGTAGTTGGTTGCCCTTTCAAAATTCCCGGAGAGAGGAAGAGGATTTTGAAAGGGCATCTGCATTTTAAAGCGCCATTTAGCAGAAATTTAGCAACAGAACATATTACTTCTAATATGTCTTTTGCAAAAGTTAGCAGATTGATATAAAAAGTTGTCTTCTTCTTTCAAGTATTTTGACCGCAAGATCATGGATAAACTCGATATCTACGGGGAGCGTGTTTCGAGATAGCGTATGAGGAGGGTTAAGTTCTTTTCTTCCTGCACACAGACTTTAAGAAACCGAGAAGATTTGCCCTTGCATCTGTATCCGGAAGAAATCTGAAACAGTTCAACAGCTCCTGCTCCTGAGGGGAAAGAGCCTTGTCTCTCTGAATGGCGTAGTTTTTATCTTCCCGTTCTTCAGCTACAACAAACTCCTTTGCATTTTCAAAGAAAAAATTTATTGGAACCTTCAAATTCTTAGCAATTCCGGCGAGCCGCTCGGCGCTTACTTTGTTTACCCCTTTTTCATACTTCTGTATCTGCTGGTAGGTTACCCCGATCATTTCCCCAAGACTCTCCTGAGAAATGTTGAGCTGCTCTCTCCTTTGCTTTATTCTGTGACCGATTGTTTTGTTATCTGCAACCATACGTTTTACCTTCCTCCTCAAAATACAACTCCGGGTTACAAGTGTCTACCTATTACAGGTTGCTTTAACTTGATAAGCACAACCTGAAGTTGTATCATGTTTAAAGCGATAGTGTAGGGAAAAGCGAGATGAACAAATAGCAGCCCCGTTCATCGCAGCAGAAAATACACCAGGGGAAGTGGAAATTTACGAGGGAGACAACATGTCCGTAAAAGCAAATATCCTGATAATTGATGACCAGCGTGAGCTTAGGGATTTTCTCTATTGTACTTTAAAGGACAAGTACGGGGTTGCAACAATCGGCGCGGCAGAAGAAGCCTTCTCATATATGGCTGAACATTCCGTCGATATAGTGTTGATTGATTATAATATACCGGATATGGACGGCATGACCGCCCTTGCAGAAATAAAGAAGAACTACCCTCGCACGGAAGTAATAATGATGACAGGTTCTGTGCCTTCTGATATTAAAGAAAAGGCTTTCAACCTTAGGGCCTTTGCTTTTCTGATGAAGCCATTGAATATTGGTGAACTTTTCGAGACGATAGATGCTGCGCTCCCGAAGAGTACATCGAAGAGATTCTAAATCCGACCTCCTGTTTTCACATCTTTCTTCTTTTCCTGAACTCCCACGGCGGTGTGGGATTCGTTTGTTGCCATAGCCCCCGACGCATTTTACATGCCTCGTTTTCAGCGTCGATATATTCCGATGCATATGGACTTTTAAGATACTGACGGTATGCCCAGGCATAACCGCGTTTCACCATTTCACGGTTGATGTCCATGCCCATCTTTTTGATGATGCATATCTCGCGGTCATATGACGAATCACCGGTGAGAGTGACATCAACAGTGCTGTGAAGGACAAGATTGTTCAGCTCTCTGTCTGCGGCACGACCGTATGGCTGCCCGGGTCTGCCGTTATAAGGTATTTCCGGAGAGTCAATACCGTATAACCTGCACTTGAAGAGTTTCCCGGTGAAGGGCCTGATAACAACGGTGTCGCCGTCACTGACTTTTGTTACTGTTCCCCTGATGACTTTGTAATCTTTAGCGTATGTTTGAGCGAGGATAGGAAGGAAAAGGAGAATGAAGAGAAGAACTGCAGACTGAAATTTCTTACGACATCTCAAACCGGGTCCTCACAATCCGTCCCCTCGAATTTTAATCATAGCACAATAGAAAAAAAGTAATACACCCTCAACAGATTTAATTTAAGTAGACCAACGAACCCTTTGAGATGCAATTTGTCTCAAGGGGTTTTTTTATTTCAAAGCAGAAAGGGGGTGAATAGGATGCGAGATGAATTAAGTACAGAAGCTTTGGCCGCAAAGACGGCGCATACCCTGATTCAATTGCCGGAAGAGAGCCAGATAACGGTTATGAAGAAATGGTATGAGAACAGCGACGAAGAAAAGAAGAAGAAGCTGCATTACATCAGCTACAAGTCTGCTTATCCTTCTGAGCGGACAAAGATAGAGAACTGGATGGAAGCGGTGTTCACCCGCAACATGAAATTAATACCTAAAAAGGTTGCTCACATGTGCGTGAACTACTTTCGGATCAAAAAAAATATGCTGCCTCAATTTATCAGTCTGGCGCAGAAGGTGAAAAGGAGGATCATCTGCCGGGAGATCATGAGACGGAAACGGTCCGGCGGAAGCATGGGTGATTAGGCGTTTCACTGTAAAATTTAAAGAGGATACTGACAGATGAGGGGACATGGCTGAAGTTAAGGTTTCTTTATGGGCTTTATAGGCAGGAAAACCTTAAAATCCTGTCAGTATCCTCAAATTTTTATTCGATCTTATGTCGCTTAATAATTCGCAGCCCTGAAATCATTATAACAAATCTCTGCGGATAAGTAATACATACCCATGGCAAACAATGAGGAACAGGGATTATTAATAATGACTGACAAAACGAACAAAAGCGCAAGACCCAAGAGTCTCATACAGGCAATAAGTGAAATAGAGCAGTTTTCCGTTGCCGAGATGCACTCGGAGCTTCCGGAAGGCTCGCTGCCTACGGAGGCAAATTTTTCCTTTTATGATGTAGGCATTAAGTCCAGCATCTTAAGCGGTTTTGTTATAGCCCTGACAACGCCTTTAATGATGGCTGCCGGTGACAAGCTCCTGCCGGTGTTTGGCGACAGGGAGCTTACGTTTTTTGACAGAATATTCTCCGTGCTTATAACGATTACCTTCCCTGTCTCATTCGCGCTTTTTATTTTCGTAATCCTGACGAAGTCCTATGCCGGCAATATAACGAGGAAGGCCATCAACAGCCTTGTAGGATCTATCAGCGCAGGAAATATTGGAATGGCTATCCTGATATCGCTTTTATATCACTACATAGCACTCATCTTTCTAAGTTCCGACAATGTCATCAGCGCTATCAGGCGGGTAAACGGGATATTCTTTGTCCCGAGACTGAACATTGACTGGAACGTCATTTACTGGAGAATTATGGACTTCAAGGCCGTCCTTATACCGTCTTCGTATTTCATAGCGTTTATAAATCTGCTCTTTGTCGGAATCGTGAGCCTGGCAGTTGTGATCGGCAGGCATAGAACAAAAGTGAGAAAGGAATTTTTAAGGGAATGGGAGTAAAGCTATGTATGTAATATTCGGTTCGCCAAAGATTGTTAAGACAATCACATTCATACTGTCGGGAAAGGGCTTTCTGGTAATGCCTACAAAATTAAAGGAATACGTAATTGTAAGGCGGGACCCCCGCAGGGATATACCGGAGAGCTTTCACGAGCAGATCAGGATTGAGGAATTCAATGAGAACTATTACACGTTCCTGAAGGGGGATGATGTGCTGAAAAACATCATTTCACCGGCAAAGCTTAAGTCCGGCGAGGTTGTGTGCATTATTGGCGGTCCTTACAAGGATTTCAAGGGGATAATTAAAACGGCAAATCCAAACAATACATACGTGGTTGAATTAAGTGTCTTCGACAAACCCGTGCGCGCGGTAGTCGATCATGAGCATCTGCAAAAAAAAGATTATACAATTCAGGAGGGGCGATGAGTATTACAGATAACCGGATGTCTCTCAGGAAACTTGAAGAGATCAGTAAAGAAGGTCGAACAGGCAAAACGAATAAACTTTATCTTGGGAAAGCTGTCGATCTCGCCTCGCTTGCCGAGAGCGGCAATATGGATGTCAGGAAATTTCATCTGAGCAGCAATGACCGGGCGGGACATTTGGGCATATTGGGGACAACAAGAATAGGCAAGACAAGACTGCTTGAGCACCTTATTTCACAGGACATAAGGGCAGGGAACAACGTTATTGTGATTGATCCCAAAGGGGATTCGGACCTGTTCTCCAAGATAATACAGGTGGCTGCCGAATCAGGCAGGCTTGATGAGATCATGCTGATAACTCCTATATACCCCGAATGTTCCTTGAAGATGGACCCGCTTGCATACTATTATATGCAGGATGAGCTGGTGGATCATGTGATCTCCGGCATTAAGGCGAAAGAAGAATATTTCATCAATGTTGCAAGCGAGATAACCCAGGTCATCATTGCCGGGCTGATCGCGATGGCAAAGGCAAACGGCGAAAAACTGAAACTTAATTTTAATGACATAAAAATGAGGAGCACGCATCCCGCCCTTAAGAAGTTTTCAGCATCACTGGAGGCTTCCAAAAACAAATGTAATGCCGAGACTAAAGAAGCGATTAACGAGGTCATTGCAAACATTGAGCAGATCCTCGAATCTCCGGCAGACTTCTTTGCCAAGGTTTCGTCTTCTTTGCGTACAACCCTCACGGCCCTGACTTCATCCACAACAGGACGCATAATCGGAAAGGCATACACGAATGAATTTGTAAAGAGGTTTGAGCAGGGCAAACGGGTTATTTTAGTGTGCAATACCGGCAACCTGCTTGCAAGAAGGACTGCTCATATCATTGGAAGGGTACTTGTCTCGATGATACAAAGCACGGTCGGGAGGTTTTTTGCCTCAGGCAGAAGGATCGATCCGTCGTTGTGCCTGTATATCGATGAAGGACACAATGTGCTTTATAAGGGAATACAGGAGCTTTTCAACAAGGCGGGGGGAGCCGGCGTATGGATCAACTTCTCCACACAGAGCGTTGCGCAGATGGAAGAGGAAATAGGTCCCGAGGCCACACAGTCCATCATGGACAATATAAATACCTGGATATTCATGAGGGTCAATCATGATAAGACGGCAAAGCTTATTGAAGACATGTCTCCGTTAGCTAAAAAACGGGAACCGTATCTACATTTTGACGCCGGGGAGATACGGATATCGCTGAGAGAGACAGAGGAGAGGCTGATACTGAAGGAAAGGGCGACAAGACTGAAGCCGAGGTGGTTTTATTTGAAGTCGCACGGGCATATATATAAGGGTTTTGTTCCTGACGTCGAGCCCTCTTATATAAATATTGAGTTCCCGGTGATAAAGGTGGTGGATGAGGCATGTTAGAGCATTTCAATCCGACAAACTGGAATGTAAGCCCGGCAGAGTATGAATACTGGTGGTTTTTTCTTGTGAATACTGCCTTCAGAGGAGTCTGGGCAAAAATCATAGCAAGCGTTTCGCTGACAATGAGCGTTTATTCAATCATCAGGCGCAAGTTCCGTCCCCTGTTCGCTTTCGTCATGCTGGTGATCGCCGTTTTTTTCACATACTTCGGGGCGGTTATTTCATGGTTTGATTGAGGATGGTGCAATGCATTTCAATAAGAAAATATTCCGGAGGGATATAGAATGATAATCCGAAAGGTATCCATCAAAGGATTTTGCGTATTAAAGAAATCCATATCGATCAGCATCTCCACACTGGACTGCAGGGATGAAGTGCTTGAAGAGCTGAAAAAGATCAAAGGTGAACCGCAAAAGTTTATCATGGAGGCGACGTACCCAAAGTGGAATGGTGAGAAGCCGAATGCCGGAAGGCTCGATCTTAAAGCGAAGATTCAATCCATCAGCGTGACGGAACCTCTAAGTTTTTCACTGCACACCGGCATAACAAAGTTTCTTATCCTTCGCATATACGAGATCAGGGAATCAGGTGAGAATATTGAATTAAAATTCTTCTCCATGAAAGAGCGCAGGATTCTGCATCTTATGGATAGAGTTGCGGAGAAGATGAAGATATCCCCGGAGGAGGCCCTCTTTAAAGCTACCTCGTTCAGAAATAAGAATGGGAAAGTGATTGAGGGAAAGAAAAATATTTATGAACTTTCCGAAAGCCACAAGTCAGTTGCGGCAGATAGATTAGCCACTATGCTCGGTGAAAATAGGAGAAATAAATCCGTCATTCCCGCGGTTATTTAGCGGGAATCCACCCTTCGACAGGCTCAGGGTGACATTGTCATGGTGAGCTTGTCGAACCATGTATGCCCGATTAAAAACTTCGGACATGACGAAAAACATAAAAGACAATTACCGTAAGGAGAAAATTATGATGATTCTATTAGTAACTTCTTTTGTTATTTGTATATGCATCGCAGGGCTTATCCTTTTACGTCCGGCAAAAGAGGAAAAAAGGATTACTATCTCTCTATCAGAGTTGTCCACCATATGGACTCAGTACAACGGTACCTATGAATTGATTAATTCAACGGAATCAAAGGACGTAATAGCTCCTCTTTATGATGCGAAAAAGGAGACGGAAATCGAAACGGCAAAGGAATCCGGAGTCCCGGCTGCCGATTCCGACATTTCTTCCCCTGCAGTAGGTCCGATTAAATTATTTTGGGAAACCTGCATAAATCCGTATCATCGGGTTATTCAACGGCAGGGAGTTGCGGACGTAGTGAAAACCCTTCTTGATATCATGGAAAAATACGGCAATTGTCCATCCGTTTCAACAAACAGCAAGGATACTGAATCAGCCGACCTGTTTTCAGTAAGAGACAATCTCGCACAGGTTTCGCTGAAAGATCACACTTACACCGTTGCCTACAATCTCGTTGAAGAGGTCAAAAAGGCATATATTGACTACGAAAATCATATCCCGAAAGCAATCATCACCGGCCTTGCTCACGACCTCGGCAAGATACCGGAATTCAGGGACTCGCGGGCATACAACACATCTGAACATCATCTGATCAGCGCCCTGAAGCTTAACGAGATTTTGGCGGGCAAAGAACTTTTCTGGCTGAAACACGTTGTCAAAGCTGTCGAAGAGCACCATATACATTCAAATGACGAGTTCACTATTCTGCTGAAAAAGGCAGACAAGGCGGCGCGTCAGACGGAATTACTGACATTTACCAAAGAGTACAGCATCATGAAATTTGAGGATTGGTTTAATGTTGAGACCTTCTATAAAGAGATAGAACCCCGGATAAATTACTCGCAGGTATACGGCAAATGGGATGCTTTTACATTCAGGGGCATAATTTATTGCAAGCCTGATTTTGTCTATGACACCATCAAGAAGCTTTGCAGGGAAGCAAAGGCGCTGGATCTTTCATTCATCTATCAGTCTGAAAAGGAAAATGCCTTACGCAAGACGGTAAATAAACTGAGGGAAGCCGAACTGGTGCCAGGACTACTGGCCCCAAATCAGATTGCAAGGAAATTTGAGATAAAACAGAAGACGGGCAATTCTTTTAAGAACATATTGATACCGCTGAAGATAGTCAGTTTTTATGACATGGAAAAAATTGAAGCGAGAAAAATGGATTTTATGCAGGTAATAGAGAGGGTGACGCCGGTGGGGAAGGGGTAGGTGCTTTACCAGTCGACGTCTTTGTGTCTTCTGTTTGCAAAATTCTCAGACTATTATTTGGAGAAAATTATATAATTATAATATAAATTTTATCGCTGTTTGAGAGATCAGGAGGTGAAGCGATGACATACAAAGAAAGAATAGCAGTAGATCCGGACATAATGATTGGCAAACCGATTATCAAAGGAACCCGGATAACAGTAGAACTTATTTTGAGGAAACTATCAGAAGGGATGACTATAGACGAGTTATTAGAGGCATACCCGAATTTAACAAAAGAAGATATCTTTGCTGCCCTCTCTTATTCGGCTGATGTAATTGCTCAGGAGGAATTAATTGCCTCTTAAGATACTTGCTGATGAAAGTGTTGATTACAGGATAGTCAAAGCACTCAGAAATAGTGGATACGAAATTCTTGCTGTACTCGAAAATTATCAAGGATTTTCTGATAAGGATGTCCTGAAAGTAGCAAAGAGTAAAGAAGCGTTACTTGTGACAGAAGACAAGGATTTTGGGGAATGGGTTTTTGCTCACAAGGAAAAGGGTGTTGGGGTTATTTTATTGAGGTATCAATTGAACGAACTTAAACAGATAACTGATTCATTAACAAATCTTCTCAATAAACATGGTGAATCTTTAACTCAAAAATTTGCTGTAATAAAGGTCAAGAAAATCAGAATTCGTGAACTTCCTTAATCAAAAAGTCTGCATAAATCCCTTTCATCTCAATTCATATTAACGTCGCCATATTTAAGGTTGCTATTGGATAAGGCAATTAATATCGGGTAAAATGTAAACCATGATGAAGAAATTTGATACACCTTACATACCGAAAGATTTACCGATAGAGCAGCTCAGAAAATGGCTCGCTGCCAAAATCGAAGAGCTCGATAAGACTAAGCGCGACATCCGTCAAATGATGAAAGATATGGAGGACAATCCCGAGTTCGGAGCTGACTGGTTTATAAGGGCAAAAGACAAAATCAAATTTCTTAACATTGAGAGGCAATTCTATAAAGACCGGATTGGCGAGGTTAAAAAGGAGATCAAGCAAAGGAATATCGAGAAACATTCGCTTGAGCCCGGCCAGGTGAATATCTTTATTGAGATGGCAAAACTGCTGGAAGAAAAGCATCCGGAAATCTACGACCGGATTTATGATGAAGCGCTTTGCAATCTGGATATCAGAGAGAGAAAAAGCCACAGCGGGTATTTGAAGGCTGCTGTTGTGCGGTGATTGAATTAAAGTTCGACTAACTTACACTATCATGGTTTCTGTTTCATGATAACAGCTCCATCAAGCTTGCGATGTATAAAGGAAATCATAGCGAAGATATCTATAGCATCCTGTTCCGTCATGGGCCAAGATACTTTCGGCGCGTGAGCTGTTGGGTTTCGCACTGCGCCAAACATACCCACTAAGATATTGCTAAAACCTTTTTGTTCGCTCATGTCAGTTTCCGTCGTCAGATTATTAATGGCGATCACGGGTGCTTTTGTCGAAAAAGCTGTATTGACAAGTTCGGCTCCATCGGAAGTAAGACCGGACAAGCTTCGAATTCGATCTGCAACACCCTTTATTGATTCTAATACGGCGTGAAAATAGTTGTCTTCAAGAAGCTCCGCACGACAATACTTGAATATTTCTGAGTGTTTCCCTCTTTCCTCGAGCTTTGACTTCAACGATCCGGCCCTCGCACGGGCATCTTTCAGCGTCGTTGCTTTCTTTGTCCTTATCACCTTCCCATCTTCGCGAACACCATAGCCAGAAAATGATAGAACAACATTCAGCTCGTTTCTCATCCATTCAAATTTCTCACGGTCTCTTGAGAATTTCACTGGGTCAAGAGCTCGATTGATGAACATAATTAAATGATTGCCGACTTGATATGTATTCTGCGCACCCACGAGGGCGTTAAAAAGACGTTTCCATTTAGTCATATTCGGATCGACATCTTGTACCTTGCAGTCCTGTAGCAGATAACCTATCTCGGAACCACTGAGGCCTCGTTCAGTATCGGCAAGGACACGACATGCAGCTTCTAATTTTTGTGCAGTGAAGGGTGGAATTCGTTCCATTTTCTATGTGCTAATATGAAATTACACTTTTTAAAAGCATAAATGTGAACAATTTTAGAATACCACTGAATAATGAATATGGGCAAATTAAGGCAAGGAAAATGGATTTTATGCAGGTGATTGAGAGTGACATCAATGGAGAGAGGTGGACAAATATTCTCCCTTTCACATAATTAATATGTGGGATTAAAACCACCTCTTTCTCAACCTCGACCAGAAATTATGTTTATTCCCCAATTTGTTATGTGTTTCTATGTTATGAAATAGGTTTTTTTTATCGTAATATTTCTTTTTATTCAAATAATCATGACGTCTCCCGGTATTGATTTTGTCTTCTGACCATTTCTTAGCCCATTCAACCCTGTTATTTTCTATCCAATAATGAGATTTACAAGCAAAATTCCAGTTTCCAATAGAAGGATAAAGTGAAATTGACTCACCATCAAATGTCAATTTCCAATCTGTCGGTGAAAGTGGAGTGATAACTTCATTTCCACACCCGCAACAACATTTATGAACAACTGTTCCGAACGTGACTGAAACGTAGATCGTCCCGTCTTTTAAATGGTTGGGGATATATTCCACGAATTCATGCTTGAGAACCATTTTCGTTTTCATGACAGATCGTCACCCGTTAACATATTTACATTTAACGTATACGTACTGTGATGTTCGTGTTCACAATCCTGATAAAAGCCACATAATTTTTTCCATTTAATTACAGCCAATGCAGCGTTGAGCGCATTAAGGTCGGCTATCTGAATATTTCGAGAGTAATCATCATTGCCGTCTCCATCTGAAAAAGAAATTCTGTTCTTGCCTCTCACATGTTCTCTTTTCTTTTCGGTGCTTGTGGTAACCCTAAGTATTCCGATCAGCGCTTCATCGACAATCTCTACTCCCATGCCTACGTCTATGAAAGATATTCCTAATTCTTCCAACTTATCGATAATTACTTCTTTCACAGTTCCCTTATCAAGGCACATGAAGACAAAATCTACTACCCGCAATTCATCGATATTTGAAGAAGTTATATTGAATTCATGAGGAATAATCTTCTTGCGCATTTTTGAATATAACTCGCTGAAGTAAACCACTTTCGATTGTGCCTTTTTCAATTCATCCAGTGACGGTGCGCCTGGAGATCTAAACGCGTTATGCTGGAAAAACTTGTCTCCATCAAAAAGATGAATTTCCTGCGTCGGTGTTTTAGCAACCAAGTCTAAAACATAAGAACCGGTACCGCCCAAACCGACTATTCCAACCTTACCGATTTTTAACTTGTCGGTTATGATAGCAATTCCAGACCTACTCGAAGAAGTATCGATGTAATTGAATACTGATTCTTCATCATCGGATTCAATAAGCTTGAAGGTTTTTGTGGTTACAGAACTGTCAAGTGATTGGGCAGGTGCTGAGAGAATATCGACATATCTGGTCATCTTCTCGAAATAGTCCGAATATCCATTTGCAGGCTTATTAGAGAAGGAATGGTTAATCACCAGATCATCAGTAAGTGGTTGCTGATGGCTGTTATGTCTAATTTGTTCTATTGCAGATCCATCCTTGTGGCATGGATAGTCACCTTTAAAAAAAACAACGTGAGTATTGGGCTTTGTTGTTTTATTTCCGGACAACGTCAGTTCTGATACAAGTGTTCCGGCCTTTATCTCTTTATTGGAGTTCACATAGGGGACGCCATTTATCAAAAGATACCCAGCCTTAATTTCAACTTCAAAGCCCTCATCTCGTAGTCTTTTCAGGTCAGGACTATGATTTATCAGTTGCTGTGACATTGAATATCATCCCATTCTTAATTTTAACTGTGTCGCCATCTACTATAGTCCCTTCGGGCTTATTGCCTTCACCCCTCTTATAGGTTACCGTATAAATGGTGTTTGGATTTGAGGTTGTACCAAAAGCTAATTCAACAACCTGACTGAAGGATATTTCTTTGCCTGTTACTACCTTTTCCCTGCCATTAACAATGATTGTAAATTCTTTATTGTGACCCGGTGCTTCATGTTTATGTTCTACTGAATTGTCCATAATGTTGCTCCTTTCCTAAATAGGTTATTATTTTTCTTTCCGGACGCCTTTAAAGGGGTCCTTGTTGGCCTTTTGATCCATAAATTGGCCATCTTCTGTATTGCGCTTTGTCCAGTTTCCAGTTTTGGGGTTGTAAGTTTGAGAGCGATCTTTTACCGCCCCTTGCCTGTGCCCATCACCGTAAGGTCTGTTCTTTGCCATATCTTTTTCACCTCCTTTTTTTAATCTACGAGCAATGACTGTTCCGTTATGTGATAGAGCATATCACAACTGTGACAATACAGTCAAGTGGATAATCACATCTGTGAAATATATTTGTTGATTCTGTTAATTTTATTTTGTATACTTATAGCTCTAATGGATACAAGTGTCGGCAAACGGATTAAAGAAAAACGTGACGAAGCCAGTTGGAGTCAGACCGAACTTGCTAAAAGGGCGGGGATAACACCATCTGCACTCAGCCAGATTGAAAGTGGTGAAAGATTTCCGTCAACCGTAGTGGTCCATAAACTTGCGAAAGCACTATCTACTTCTGTAGATTATCTTCTAGGGAATAAGACTGAAGAGGATCTTTCTGATCTTCTTCAAGATGAGAAGATTGAAATTTTATTTAGGACGTACAAAGACCTATCCAAGAAAGATCGTGAATTTATCCTGAGGCAGATTGAAGCTCTTAAGCCTCACAAGAAATAAATAGCGTGCGTCCTGAGGACTATGCAAGAGAAATACTTATCGATTTAGGTATCACATCCTTCCCAATCAATCCGTCTGTTGTTACTAAAGAATTTGATATTGAGGTTGCGGAGACAGATGCTGACAGTTATGATGGGTTTCTACTGAGAAGTAATTCGGGCACAAAAATATTTATTAACAAGAATATCCCATCAATAGGGCGAAAAAATTTTACACTTGCTCATGAAATTGGGCATTATTGTATCCCTGCACATCGAGGGAATTATAAATGTATTACTCGATATTTGAATCCATTCACAAATAATCCTCAGGTTGAGATAGAGGCGAATAAGTTTGCCTCAGAATTGTTACTACCAGAAAATCTTCTTAAACCAATACTCCATTCATATAAACCTGATTTTGAAAGCATAAATGAACTATCGGAAGATTGTGGTACAAGCTTGACAGCGACTGCGATTAAGTTTGCATCATTATCAGACGATTGTTGTGTTCTGATAGCATCTTCAGATAACAAGATAAAATGGTTTCAAAAATCTCCATCATTCCCGTATGAATATCGTATTGATGTAGGTAAATCAATTTCCTACGGGACATTGACAGCATCGTATTCTTTAGATGGGGCAATTAAAGAACCAGACACTCAACAGGTTCATGCCACATACTGGTTTACGGGGAGAGGAATAAATAACACTACCACTCTTATTGAAAGCTGTGTGCCAATGGTATATTACGGAGTAGTTCTCACAATACTGTGGTTCCCAGAGCCTCCTTTTGATATTAACGGTTCCAGTGATGATAATGACGAATACAGGTATGAGGAAAGCTCTTGGCGCTGGCGTGATCCCGAAGAATAGCTGTTTTTTTAGTATGCCCACACTGAACTGATTAGGAAAAGCAGTCTTACGTTGTAAGACATTAGGATTCTTACTTGTTTTTGGTGCAGGTGGTTTGCCCTTATCCACTGTCCCTTGATTAATACCTATTCACCTTCAATTCAGACTCATCAACCCAACACAATTCGCTCTGACATTTACTATCCCCTCATAATCGGAACGGAGGGTTGCTTCAAAGTTACCGACGTGCATGGCAAGATGCTCCCGAAGGTCATTCATCGTTGAAGCATCAATTTTCTCTTCCCATCCACTTGCACAAAGAAGCTGTAAGTCATTGAAGGCTTCACTTCCTGAGAGGAAGAAAATTTTATAGAGTTCCCGTTTTGTCCCATCGTCAAAGTCCATTGAGAAAAGATACCGTGCCGAAGAGACAGGCTGTACACTCTTATTGTATATATTCAGAACATTACCTGAAACAGCTTCGCTTCTGTAATAATCGATTAAGGCATCTATCAACGGATGCCCAATTCCCATCAATTCAATTCCCTTTTTCCTTGTTGCAATCTTTCGTGAAAATGTAGCATTTTCATATCGTGAAGAAACTCCCGAATATTTCTTGAGCGCCGGTGGAACTACAATGCTTATTATCTCTCCCGAAGGGATAAAGCTTCCGCCAAGGCTGATGATCGCTTTTTCACAAAAAAGCTTCAGGTCATCAAGTGTATACCTGCCTTTGAGCTTTATATAGTTTTCGAGATTGAATGCTGTCAAGTCTTGTGTCAGTTGTCTCAACGCATTACTTGCTTCTTTTGCCTGTCTGATTGCTTCGAGGATTTCCTGTTCGGTTCTTTGATAATCCCTGTTGACCAGCGCTTCTTTGTATAATTCGTTATAGTTTAAAGATGATCCAAGGAAACCGAGAATCTCTGCTCTGAAATCTTCTGTAACCTCTCCTGTCAGATCGTCAACTTTGCCTATAGTCCTGGCTATTTCAAAAAGTTTCTGCTCCAGTATTGAATAAACATTTTCTTCTATTGTTCCTTCTGCAACAAGGTTATAAACCTGTGCCGTTTCTGTCTGCCCATATCTGTGAATCCGGCCTATCCTCTGTTCCACTGCCATAGGATTCCACGGAAGGTCATAGTTGAAAAGTATCCTGCATACCTGAAGATTGATACCCTCACCGCCGGCAGATGTACATAAAAGGAACTGCGCCCCGTTTTCATTCCAAAAGGATTCGCAGGAGGCTATCTTCTCCTCAAGAGGCCCGCCCTTTATTATTGCAATCTTTTCCTGTCCGTAATATTTGCCTAATTCCTCATGCAGGAAATATACGGTCTCAAGATATTGGGTGAATATAATCATCTTCTCTCTTTCATTCACCCGGCGTATCTGTTCAATCGCCCTAATAAGCGTATCAAACTTTCTGTCCGGTCCATCCTCTATAAGATCTATCAGTTCTTTCACTTTCCGGTCTTCATTCGGGATATTTGCCTCTGCTTCTATGATGTCATCACTCACTTCAAGAGCATCCAAGGCCCAGTTGGTTATTTCCTCTTCAAATTTAGGGCGTTTTTTTAAACGCTGTTTTAACTGGGCAATATATGCATCTGCATCGGTGTAATCAATCTTTCCTCTTTCATATGCCAGCAGGTCAACAACTATTTTTCGCATTTCCTCCTGGTACTTCATAATCTGGGTAGATATATCGGCTCTCGTTATTGAACCGTGCAGGCCGCTCTCAAGAGCCATCTGCCTTCTCGCATAAATGGCTATCAATCTTCTTCTCAAGGACTGTTTGATCGCCCTGGGGCTTGAAGACATAATCTTCTGGAAAGTTGCCATGACAAAGCCGACCGCCCGCTGCTGCTTTGTCGTCTTATCCTGTCCGACACCGGCAGCGTTGTATCCTTCTTTCAGGTATTCAGTGAGTTTTTCATAAAACCGCTGTTCCCTCATTGAAAGGCTGAATTTCTGTGAATGCACATTCCGTTTCATGAATATCGGGTTGCCGTCTACATCGGTCACCTCTCTTTTGTTTCTTCTGAACATTACCCTTCCAAGCAATCCCCTGTGGTCTTCCATTGCCTCCGGATTTTCAAATAACTGGTCGTCAAGGAGCTGTATCAGGGACCAGAACTGAAAGGCGTCGCCCTGATGAGGGGTCGCTGAAAGGAAGAGGAAATCACGGGTAATGCCCTTGAGCTTTTCTGCCAGTCTGTAGTTCTGAGTAACATCAATCTTCTTGCCGTATCTCTTACGGGTAAGGTGGTGCGCTTCATCAAAAATAATGGCATCCCATTCCGGCCCCTTCATGAGTTTTTCGAGGCGTGAGGATTTTTTTATTGTATCAATGGAGACGATAACAAGATTATGTTTTTCCCAGGCGTGTGAACTTGTGTCAGTAAAGTCCTGCCCAAATATATCAAAATACATCCTGAAACAGTCTTTAAGCTCATTTTGCCAGTTTGAGGTAAGACCTGCTGGACAGATAATCAATATCCTCTTTGCCTCGCCCCTTGAGTGCAGCTCTCTGATAATCATTCCGGTCTCGATGGTCTTTCCGAGACCGACTTCATCAGCGATCAGGAATCTCCTTCTCCTCGCCTCAACTACGTTGTGAGTGAGCAGAATCTGATGAGGGAGCAGGTCTGTCTTGCTGTTGGAAAGCTCTCCACCGGAATTTTCAAGTGGAAACTGATAGGCAAGCTGTTTGAGAAAAAAATCCATCGGCCTGTCAGACAATCCCTTTTCAAATCTCTGAAAGATATCATCAACCGGTTCTATAAGCGATTCAGGAAAGGTCTCAAGGATTCTTTTACCATTTTTCTCAAAAGCTACGTCTATCTTATATTCTCCGCGCTCCTCAGAGACACGGATAACTTCCCCGGAACCGAGATCAGGACGATATTTAACCTTTACCTTTGAATTTTCTTTAACAGGCATCTTAATCCTTTAAGTGGACAAATTAAATCCGGTTGTATAAACATTGGCTCCCCTGACATCATTGCGAATGGTCGAGCCGAATATAAAAGCCAAGGGGAGCTTCTCACCCCGGTATTCAAGAAAGAGCGAATCGCCGGGAACAAGCCTGCCTTTAGAGACAATCTGAACTTGTATTTTTTTCTTTTCAAGGACGGAGGCGGCTGACTGAAGGATATTATGGATTTTTCGTGCCATGGTTAGTCTGTCTTCGGCTTTTGTCATATAGAGCACTTCATCTATGCCTACAACCATAAATGAAGAAAGACGGCTTATGCCCTCGGCATCAGATTTTATTTCCCGCAGAAAATCCAGGAACCCAATTTTGATATCATTAGGGTCGATACCGTCATCTTTATAAGGCTTCAGGTATTTCTGTTCAAATATTTCATAACCCTTCATAGATCATACCTCAACCAATCCTAATATCTTATTTATCGGCTCCTGAAAGGTAGGGTTTCTGCCTTTCAGATATTCAAGGGCCACGCGCACCTGCGGTATCACCGGTCTGAATTGAGTAAGCCACGGGACAAGATTTTCAGAGGCATCAGCAAGCCCCATGAGATAATGGATGATATCCACAAGGGCCACATTGTCAAACTTTTCCTCCTCCATTTCAGGGAAAAGTAGTGCCTGATCAAAGACCTTGGTCTTTTTCTTAAAAAGATATGAGAGGTCTTTGTATCTTTCGTCAGGATGTTTGACTTCATATGTCCGGCCTCTTTTTGCCCGGCCTTTACGCATTATCCCTGCTTTCATCAGTGTATCAATTTCGAGAATCCCGCGTGTTGATTTATGCACTTCATCCCCCTGTATCTCCATCCTGTCACAAAGACATGTGAGATATACATAAGTAACCGGGTCAATATGCTCAAGCTCCGATGGCAACGGTTGTTGAGTCGTAATGAGCTGTTCAACCATCATTCTGATTGAAGTGAGGGCCTGCTGAATCGGTACAACATCTCCATTGTGGTCAACTATAGCTCCATAATGCTTGCTGTATAATTCAAGGCACTTGCCGATAAGGATTATGTTTAAGTCCGCAGGTGAAAGCTTTTCACTTCCATATCTTCCTGCCTCAATCATCTGAATCTCTTCCCTTGCCCTTTTTCGTATCTCCTGCCTCACACCGGCCCATGACCTCTTTTTGATTTCACCATTGCTATTACGCTTCTTGCAAACGTGGATTAGGTCATAGGAGATTGCCTGTTTTTCAAGTAAATGCAATGAGCTTTCAGATTCACCATGAATCGGATATATTGCCTCTATAACAAAACCAGCATTACAAAGTGATTCCAGTAATGATTCCCATGCGCTTCCTTCGGCATGATGGAAAGTAAAGACCATTAACCCATTGTCATCAATCTTTTCGTTACACCTTTTCCATACCTCTGTAAGCCCGTCTTCATAGTCTTTTGTGGTTTTACCACGAGAAGGGTTTTCAACAATTTCATCAACTTTTGGAGTTATTTCCGGAGAAAATTGCGGATAAGTCTTTGAGAGCACTAACTTAAACCACACGTAGAAAAAATCAGCAAGTTCAGAATAGTTGACATTCCCAGCATAAGGGGGATCAGTAATAATTATTTCTGACGAGTCTGGGGTTATTGATTCGGTAGAAGATCTTGCAAACAATCTACTTTTCTCGGCATTTATGCATTCATTAGATGGTATTCTCTCTCTTAAGTTGCCATTTGCTTTCATATCAAATGGAGCTATGCAAAATTCTTTTCCTTGAACAACTTTACCAATACAAGATATGAATGGACCATATAGTGGTAATGCACCCCAAACATTAATTTCACATGCAGTTGACTTCAATTGAAAGTCATGTCTCGAAAAAAGACCTCCAAATGGGCTTCTTGTTCCTGCATTCGTTCTATATCTTGAAAACATATTATTCGCTTCAAGTGTCATTTGAAAGGCACTGAGCAACATCTCTTTCATCACCTGGTCTTTATCCTCTCCTATCGCCTTAAGAAGAGTGCTCAAACATAATAGCTGCCTTGAGTTAAACATCTGATGCCAATACAAGTAATGGTGTTCAAGAAGACGATGGGTTTCTTGACCATCGGGAATTAAACTTCTTGGATATGGCAATGTATCTTTCTCATCTTCCCATCGTCTCTCTGAATCCTGATAACGTTTCAAGTCGGCAGGCTCTATCTTTTTAAAGAACTTTCCATTGTTTTTGTTGATGTTGCACGAATGGGATAAGTTTTTATTCTTTTTCCTTCCTAAGAGATCACTATCCTTATCTCCGGCACACTCAGGACAGTAACCTTCAAGGGCATATAATTTCGTAGGCAGTAACTGTTCCTGCGGCAACTTCCGGATTGAATTTATAATCTTATCCTTTGTCCCGCAGGATGAACAGATAAATTCTCCTTTCGAAGGAATGTTTCCTCTATTAGGATAGTATTTTATTTTGCAGACAGGACAAGAAACATCGTCAGGAAGATTACCCCGGTATTGCCATACACCATAACAATGAGGGCAGAGAAGAACAGAAAGAGGCACCTTCTTTTTTGCAGGCTTTAGCCTTTCGATGTCCTCGGTATTTTCTTCCGAACACCATGGGCATGTGACTTTATTATTAAATTCATTTAACGTTGCCCATCGCTTATTAGACCTGCCTTCTCCAGATGAAAATCCATTATGAACTGAAAGGGTCTTTTCTGCTATCATTGAGGCAGGTTCAACATCGAGGTCATATTCTTTATTGCATAACCTGCATTTATAATCAGGCACATATCTGATTGTAGGAGATTTCTGCGCAATCATGTAACTGCTGAAAAGAGGAACTTCTTTTTTACAGTTCGGATTTGTACAGATGGCTGACTTTACCCAGAAGGTATAAATGATGTCGGCTTCTTCCCTTCCTGCGCCGCAGCATGGACACTCGGTCTTGTAATGGCTTAATAGTTCTTCCTTTACGGATTTGCCGCTTGCCGTCTTTTGTTCTTCAAGCCTTTTAAATGCTGCCTTCAGTTCGCCTATATCAACAGGCTCTACCTCACTTTTTACGATAAACCACGCAACAGGATTTAAATCTATTCCGGTAACATCGCATCCAAGACGCAATGCCTCAACAACCGTTGTGCCTCCGCCCATGAAGGGGTCAAGGACCTTCACACCATTAGTATCAGGATCGTTCGTATGGTCTTTATAAAATTCCGACATGATATCCGTCCCTGCAGGTTTCATTGATGCCAGGAGAATCGCCCTGAAGACACATGAGGCGCGGCGGGCAAACCATTTATGCATCTGATAAATTGGCTTGAAGGCATTGCGTTCAGGAACTGCAAGCCTGTTTATTTCAACTATGGGGAAGGACTCCTCAATGGCACGCTTTGTCAAACTATACCTCCAGCACAACCCACGGCGTCAGCATCTCCATTAATGAAAGGCCGCCGTGTTTGTATAGTTTTGAAGCTGCTTCACCGGTGGAACGGGTTTTTACACGACCCTTTAACAGCGCAACACGCCTTGTCTCGTCTATTATGATGTCATCGCTTGCTGGATGATTGGGTTTCTCGGGAAGAAAGGCGTATCTGTCATTACCGAAATAGTCATTCAGCTCTCGCATCTCCTGACCGCTTCTCGGAAAATCCATGCCTGTGCCAAAGAAGATATACCCGTGATCACTTGTTATGATTATCCGTGTTTTTCCTTTTATCTGCTGTACCGTATTCATCCACAGAGTTTCAAAACGCATATGGATATTTTCAAAATGGTTCTCAAATCTTGCCCCGCTGTCTTTATATGTATTGTCAGGGAATGCAGACCAGACAAGGAGCGCTGAATTTTCATCTGACAAGCTTATCCTTTGAGTAGGATCATTTGTGTAAAAAGCGGAAATGCCTTTCTCTTTCAATTCTTTTCTTCCTGGAAGTTGGGAAGGCCCGATGCGTCCGCAATTCATTTCTCTTTCGATATAATCAATTGTTTCGCAAGGGATGGCAGCTTGTGAGCAATCAACGCCGTTGATCTTAAAGCCGGATTTTTGAGATAGTTTTTGTATTATTGGAAGTTCTCTCAGGGAAAGACCGTCAAAGACCACTACGGCAGTTTTACTGTCTGCCAGTACCTTTAAGAGATTCTTGTCAGGATCATTCATTGACAATAATTCACGATAAATCCTGTCCGCTGAAGCGGCTATTAAGGTCTCAAATTTATTAACAGCGTTTTCACCCTGTTTGAGATATTCTATGTGATTAAGTGATGCGTAATGAGCCGGGCTCCATACTTCCTCTACAAGCCAATTTTTAATCCACGTAAGCCTGTTCCCGGGATTGGTTAGGTCTTCGAGTATTGGAAGTGTCAGATTTTCCAATCAGGCTCCTTTTTTATCCGCCTCAAGTGTTATGTCGACCGAATAATCTGCACCGGCAATTGAAGGAAGAGATTCAATCTGCTGCTCCACCTGTGATTTTGAGAATCTACCTGTCTTAGTTATAGAAATCTCGGCGGTTACATCTCCCTGTCCGCTCAGGTTTCCCCTCATTGAAGCGGGAAGTGTGCTCAAGTCTCCAATATTCTCCTGCTGATAGAATATCTTGTAGCTTACTTTTATTATCTCTGCGCTCTCGTACTGCTGTAATTTTACGGCAGTCTCTTCTCTCAGGCTTCCTAAACTTGTCTTTGGCGGGACTCTCAGAGAGATTGTTTCTTTTTTGGGACATATACATGGCTCTTGCCCGCATAATGAACATACAGAAGGCTCCGGCTTTCCGGGAATGGGTATTGGCTGCTCAGGCACTTTTGGTTTACCCGGAACAGTTTCTGGTACAGGCTGTTCATCAAAAGGCGGAATTATCTTTGCGCTGATAAATTCAGTCTCTGACAGGTCTGGATTTTTCCTGCAATAATTACCCCTGCTGTGCTGAATGCCTATTGTTTCTTCCCTGCAAAGCTCTCTTATAGCATTTGAAACGGCCCTGACATTAGTAGGCACAGGGAATGTAAGGGTTCTTCTATATTCGTCATCTATCTCTTTCACAAGCTTGTCTTTTATATCATCAAGCCGGGATTCGAGATGTTCTTTAAATATGAGCATTGGAAAGTAGTCCTGATTAAGCGACTCAAGCACTCTTTCTTTTGAACAATCTCCCGGAAGGGTTTCAAGAATAATGTCATCTTCATTCACTGTTTGACCATATTTCTCCCAATGAATAAAGACAAGCCCGGCCTTCTTGATGCGTTCGATAATATAGGATTGGTCAGTCCTTGCGATTCTCTCATAGTCGGCCTTCTTTGATGAGCTTCGGGTCCCTTCTGCAAGAGATTTTGCGGCGCTGACCCGTTTTGCCCATTTCAAAAGGTCTTTATCGGATAACAATTGAAATTTGTCATCCTTGGGTTCAAGCAAAAGTATAAGGTTCCGGATATCCATTCCGTAATAAATATTGTGCCGCTCTTCCTGCGTCAAACGTCTTCCGGTCAAGACATATCTCGGACGGTTTTTATCAAACTGATTGAGCAATTGTTTTGTCTGATCTACCGATGTGTATACAAGCGTGCTTGATGACTCTCTGAATATTTCCGACTTAAATAAATTAACGATGAATTCCCGCGCGAGATCATCGTCATACTGAAGTGATTTATATTCAACCTTCGCTTCCGGCTGTTCTTCGAGGTCGAAATAAAATCTGTCACCCTCTCCGGTATGAAAGTAAGCTGCGTACTTCTGAAAGCTCATTACACCCTGGTTTAATTCATTGATGTCTACAGCAGGAGAAAGCATATCCATCATAAGCATATTCCGGGATACACCTTTTTCCGCTTCAAATCCGGTCAGTGTATAAAGGAGAACTGCTGAAGACAACCTGTTTGCTACAGGCACCCTGAGTCTTAATTCCTCCATATTCTCTTTTGCCCTATTGATTAAATCGCCTCCGATATCCAGATCCTTCAGCATTACAGTGTTTGCTTTATCTTCAAGTGAGGCATCTGCCGGGGTAATAATGTCATTAGCCGTATGTGTAATCTTGACCAGATTGCCGAGAAAAGAAATTGCTCCTCTGACATTCTGAAAGCCGCCTCTTGATGGTATCTTCTTCAGTACTATATCCATTAGTGATGGAGAGAAGGGATAGGTGTCCCTAAATCTGCCCTTTATTTCTTCAGAATCAAATGAAACATGTTTCTGCCACAACTGTACATAACTGTCAATGACAGGAGAAATAACATTCCGGCTAAACGTCATGTAATTTTCAAATAATCTGTGGAGTACGACATTGCAGCGATCCTTTGTATTATCAAACTGCACCGAACATCTTGGAACACGCTTTAAAGTGCTTCCGGGTTCA
This sequence comes from Nitrospira japonica, assembly GCA_020723105.1. Lineage (GTDB taxonomy): Bacteria > Nitrospirota > Thermodesulfovibrionia > UBA6902 > UBA6902 > SURF-23. Next base: position 111,467 of record DYJL01000001.1, read on the forward strand.
TCTCTGTCACTATATATACTTGCAAACGTTGTTACCTGATTTGATCTATTACTGAACTCGGATAGCATTTGTAGAAAAGCGACATTCTGTGCCTGAAGCGCAGAATCAGCAATTACTTTTATACCTTGTTCGAGCTCGTCAAAAATAAGGATAATTTTTCTATCTCCGAGTGCCTTTTTGAATTCTTCAAGCTTTGGATGTGTCTTGCCTTTCTTAAATTCCCTGCCAAGAGCGTTAAAGATCATATTCCAGACAGAGTCATAAGGATTATCTGTGAATTTGTTTATTATTACTACAAAATCATCAGGTATGTTGCATTGTATTTTGTTTTGTTCAATCCATCTCTGCGCTATGTCCGGATATTTGAATAAATTGTATATAAGAAGCAGAAGATGAGATTTACCGCTTCCCTTTAAGCCCTCAAAAAGGAATAGTCCGGAAGAGTCCTTCTTCGATGAAAAGCGGGTATTGATATGCTCAAGAACTTTCAGGATATCTGACGTTGGATATGTTAGGTCAAAAAATGCCGCCGGGTTGGCTTCAATTTTCCTGGCAGTGCTGGCTTGAAGGTTAGCTAAATCTATGATACCTTCAATCCCGTCTTCAGAAATTGTTTCAGGTCTTGGCGTTAAATATGACGCATAGCCCATAAAAATATTAGTCCTTTATATTTAGAATATAAAATTATAGCTAAAATGAGGAATTTTTGTTAAGAAATGTGTGAAAATATGGGAAATTATAACCAGTGTGTTCAGTCTGTCAGTTTACGGGGATTTCAGAAATCGTCATGCTGTGAATGGTTGAAAACCTGTTGATTGTTCTCTGGAGATACTGGCGTTAAGGTTTTTGCATAAGATTTGGGCATGGTGTTGTGAAAGAAATTCTTTCGAGATAAAGAAGGTAAAAAAGAGGGTTAACCTCTTTTCAATTCCTGTGGAAGGAACGTGTCGATCTCGGCATCAGAAAATGTCATATCTTCAAGTTCTTTTAATGCCTCTTGGGCCTTCTTGTACGCTTGGAATGTAGTGCTTGGAGCTCCGCTGTACACAGAATGAAGCCGTTCGATCAACTCATCTCGATGCTTCTGCAAAGATTCGAGAGGTTTTTCTCTCATTCTTAGGTCCACAAGCAAAGATAAATACTTCTCCCTAACGATCCAGAGGTCGTTAGCTGCTTGTTTGTGTTTCTGAGCCAGTTCTCCAAGATCATAGTTTTTAGTATATGCATTGAGAGCCAGCAATATGGTAGAAACGACAATACCAACAGCAGCACCTATTTCGCCAGCACCAAAGATTGCAGCAATGAATCCCCCAGTTGTGGTTGCCGATAAAATGATCTGCCAAAGTTTTATTGTGCTCATACGAGACAATAAAATGTCTGCACATTTTTCATGGGTTTTGTGGGAATATACAACTCGTCCGTAACATTCGCGTAGTTGTCCTTCAAGAATACGCCGGGACTCGGTTGTATCGTCAGTCTGGGAATGTTGTTCCAAAGATATCCCTCCACTTTTGCTTTGCTGACCATTCCTGTTTAGGTGTTGCATTTTCGTGAGCTACGGCTTCAAGTGCTATGTTATAACACCTCTTTGCCTTGTACTGGAATAGTCCTTTGCCATATACGTATTGGCCACTCCCGGGTGCTTTCCAATATTCCTGACTCTCATTTTGCTCGGACATCCATTTAAAGAAATCCCGGCACATGAAATCATAGTATAGAAACGACTTATCCCTATATTCGTAATACTCAATGAATTGATATGCCAGTGTATCTACGAGAAGACCACTAATCGGCACGGACCATTTTTGTTTCCATGATCTTATCATTCGGCAAAGAGGGATAAGATTGCCGTTACAGGCAGCATTTCTTTCACGAATTGCTTGAATTTCGGGTCTTGGATTTGTCGTGTACCATTTCCCGCCGTTATTTGCGTTAGGATACGTGTAACTTCCTGCCTGGTTAATGAAGACAGGAACAACTTCAAACGTGATACCATCCTGAAAACTTACTACAATAACTTGGCCATCGGCACCAACACTTGATGTAGAATATGTATGTTGCATTGAAGAACGTACTGCTTGTAGAAGCGCGGACTGACCGTTTACGACGTAAGCATCATACTGGTGGTATAAAAATGACGGGAGTTCGAAGACCATGTCTAGATCACTGAAACCCTGAATTGCGGTATTTCTGCCGTACGATCCCACGTAAAGACTATGAGAGGTATCTGAGGCGGTGTTCCAAAAGTCTGTATTCAATCGCCTAGTTATATTTTTATAACGAATCGATATGGTTACTCCATCTTTCACCTGGATATTATTGCAGAATTCTTGAAACCATTCAGCAAGTCCCATTTGATAACTCCATTACATATGTACATTTATGGCTACCGCCAGAGGTAATTAACTGAATCAATTTTCTTCTTCTTTTTCTTTCCTGTATCTCTTAAATAATGATTTAGAAATACATAAACCGTTCTATTTTGATTTTGAACTTCCTCGATGCTGTCCCCTTTTAATTTCGCGATATTATTGAATAACCAAAATAACTCTGTTTCAAAATAACTTTTAATTTTTTTCGCAAGGATGAAATCTTTATTATGATCGTAAGCTTTTATTGTTTCCGGCCTGATCAGGATTTGTTTTGTTGATGCACCATTAGGGCGAAGACACTGCTGTAGATAATGGAGAAGCATTTCATTATAAAAAACAGTTGATGTAACACGCGTTACTTTTTCTAACTCATCAATGAGCTTAATGATATGAGAATCATTGATATCCTTAATTGACGAATGAAGGTAATCTTTCATTGAAAAACCTTTGGCTTTTTGTATTTTTCAAGGGAATAATCATATCCCCACGCAATTAAAATTGAACTATTTTATACAGTGACAACATAAAACATCAATCCAAATCGTCTACCTGTATGAGCAATAAGTAATACCTCCTTAACCATTAACTTTAAGTAGACCACGAAAAGGGGATACGAGCATTGTCTTGTATGCCCTTTTTTATTTTTTCAAAGGGAGGACAATCGTATGAGAATCAAAGTCAAAGAGTATTATGAAAAGCTCACAAAAGGGGTTGAAAATCTCCTTCAGGGGCAATTGGGGGATTTTCTGAGATTTCAGGCGAAGTTTCGCAGGTACAGTTTCACTAACATTCTGCTGATATACATGCAAAAGCCTGATGCAACAAGAGTGGCGGGAATCAGGACATGGAATTCGCTTGGCAGAAGGATCAAAAAGGGTGAAAAAGGGATTGCCATTTTTGCTCCGATGATCAGGAAGGTTAAGGAAGACGAAAAGGAGGCGGGTGTCATAGAAATATCAGAAGATGATTTAAATAAACCTGAAAAGTCTGAGAGGCTTTTTGGCTTCAGGGCTGTCTATGTCTTTGACGTATCGCAGACTGAAGGTGACCCACTGCCGGAAGCTCCCGGATTTGGAGATACAATTGTATTAAGTGGCAATCCAGATAAGCTATACAATCGCCTCTTGTCCGTATCTCCTGTTTCTGTTTCCTTCAAAAGCAAAGATGAAATTGGCCGGTGTCTGGGATACTATTCCAGAAAAGAGAACTGCATCGTTCTTGCAGATGGACTAAGTCCTGTAGATGGCACGATAACACTTCTGCACGAGCTTGCTCATTTTTGTGCGGTCAAGTCTGAAGAACACACAATCAGCCGTACAGATCGTCCAAAAGCCGAGGTAATCGCCGAAGGAGCTGCGTATATTGCGGCCTGTTACTTCGGGCTTGATTCATCCGCTGCGAGTTTTGGTTATATTGCTGAATGGGGGAAGGACATTCAGAAAATCCTCGCATGGGGAAATGCCGTCCAAAACACGGCAGGGAAGCTCATTGATTTGATTGAAACAAAGACGGAAGTAGAAAAAGCAGCCTGATTGAATACAATATTTAAACCCCCAAAAAAGTAATATTAAAATAATAGACTTAATTATAAGTAGACAACGAACTGGCATATTCGGCTTTTGCTCGGATATGCCTTTTTTTATTTTGAAAGGAGGAAATCTCATGAAAATAAGGAAAGGAGCGAACATCTGCTATGCAAACAGTGTTAGACAGAAAAAAGATATCCCTTCGGGAATTTCTTGAAGAGCACGGTCAGGCATTGGGTGAACGGATAGAACAGGAGTTGACTCCGGTTTATAACCCTTCAGCAACAGATCCGATACTTGATGTTTATGACGGTAAGATGAATGTACTGCTTAGAAGTCCATTTCCTGTTCAGCGTGAAATTGTAAAGGGACTTTCAAAGGCCCTTTATAACAAACGCAGGGAAAAGCTCTTCATCTGCGGCGAAATGGGGACTGGAAAGACAATGCTTACACTCGCCGTCATTGCCATGTCGCCGAAACCCATGCGGGTTCTCGTTGCATCCCCTGGGCATCTGGTTAATAAATGGATACGAGAAACCAGAATAACCATTCCGGGTGTCAGGACCGTAGACCTTGCCGTAAAAAATGCCATCTCCATTCTGGATACCTTCAGAAGCGAGAAAGCACCGCTCAAGAACCATGAACTATGGTTTATCTCGAAAGAGAAACTGAAACTGAGCTGCGGGTGGGAGCCTGCATACACAACAACAAAACGCGGAGGTTTCCCAAGGTGTCCGAGCTGCGGAGAAATACCGCAGGATGAAGAAGGAACATGGCTGACAATAAGCGTCCTTAAACACAGGAAATGCAAATGTCACTGCGGAAGTCCTCTATGGCAGAATGTGCCGAAACCGAGAAGATTTGCCCCGATGGAGTTCATCAAACGATACTTGAAAGGAAAGATAGATATGGTGGTCCTCGACGAAGTGCATGATTACAAGGCTGGTGATACCCTTCAGGGACACGCTATGGGGATACTTGCAACCTGTTCAAGGTATTTTCTTGGATTAACAGGAACGCTCAATGGTGGCTATGCGGACAATCTCTTTTACTTACTCTACAGACTTGAGCCGCATCGTCTTGAGGAATTCGGCTACCACGGTGTTGAGAAGTGGCAAAGGAGTTACGGTGTTATTGAGGAGATTCGGAAACTTGAAGATGACGAGCACAGTTACGGCAGGATCAAGCGTAGTAACGTCATCATCAAAAAGAAGCCGGGCGTCTCCCCTGAAGTCATCGGAAAGTATTTTTTAGACAAAAGCTGTTTCATCAGGCTTGCGGATGTGATCGACGGCCTACCGACATATGATGAAACGGTCATGACCGTAAGAATGTCGGGAGAACAAAGGGATGAATACTCTGTCCTTGAAGATGATCTAAGAGAAGCGGTCAAGAAATACAAGATGAAAGCTTCTGGAGCCATGCTTCAGTCCCTTTTGTCTTATCCGGATTCCTGTGTGGTATATCCTGAATACATCGAGATCAAGGCGCCGGATAGAGAAACCGGGGTCATGCAGGTGGTTCAAACCATCACCGCGCCAAAGATCAAAGCAGGTATTCTCCCCAAGGAAAGCGAGCTGTTGGAGATTTGTAACAAGGAGAAATATGAAGGTCGAAAGGTTCTCATCTACATAACCTTTACCGGAAAACGAGATATAAGGGATCGCGTAAAGACCGTTCTGGAAAAAGCCAAATTTAAAGTCGGGATTCTTTCTGAGACAGTGGAACCTAAGAAACGTGAGGACTGGATAGAGAAAAACGCACACAATTTTGACGTGCTCCTATCTAATCCGGAACTGGTTAAAGTAGGGCTTGACCTAATTCAGTTCCCAACCATTGTCTTTTACCAGACAGGATACAACATCTTCACATTGAGACAAGCTGCAAGAAGGTCCTGGCGCATTGGTCAACGTAGACCTGTACGGGTTTTCTTTATGGTAAACAAAAACACTATGCAGGAAACCGCCATCTCTCTTATAGCAAAAAAGCTCGAAGTCGCGCTCCTGTTAGAAGGCGATCTTCCAGAAGGCCTGGCAGAATACCAGGTCGAAGGCGGTTCACTGCTTGAAGAAATGTCCAGGGCTCTGGTAGAAGGCCGCAAATGCTCCGGCGCAGAAACAGCCTGGGCTAATTTCAGGAAAAAGGAAATTGAAGCTAACCTTGGCATCGGCAAAAAAGAAACAATCTTTACAGAAGGCAAAACAAAGCAAATAACTGCAGGTGATTCAAGAACCTCTGTAATTGACAATACCGTCATCAAAGTCACCGTCGTGGAAGGCAGAAGAAAAAAGGCTGCCACTTTGACTGTTCAGTATGGAGAACTGGATGGCATACTGCAGGGAAAGGTCGCGCAGTTTGCGCTGTTCTGATATGGAATATAAGTACAAAGGGCATATTGAGATAATCTCATATGCCCTTTTTTGATGGTTCTTATCCTTTGACAGATGTGGAATCATCCGCTTGGGTAACTGAGTTATCGGTAATTGGCATATCATATAATTGTGTAGTTATTATAATCTCGCGTCCTGGGTCAGCTTCTTTTACAAAGATATATCTTGCATCACCGTGGGGATTAAACAAAACAGTTTTCTTGTGTTCCGGTCGAGCTGTCATGGTATCATGCATCTTTTGACGGATAGAAGATGAATCTTTAGTTTTATTAAATACAAGTAATGCGCATTTTGTGTCCCGCCACGATAAATAACCCAGGAGTTGATCAATAGCTTCATTAAATGTTTTTACCCCTCTCCAGAATTTGCACTCAGCAATAAAAATGTTTCTGTTATCAACTCTTATAAGTATGTCTGTTTTACCTGAAGCGTTAAAGGTTTCTCCTATAGCGGTTCCATTATAGTGTCCATTTAACTGTAAGAGAAAATGGGTGCGAATAGCTTCTTCATCTAGGGATGAAAAAGCTGCCGGATTTCTTTCAATTACTAAAGACATGCTTCGCATAACTTCAAGTATATGTTGATATTCATCTTCTGATAAGACAGGCTCTGGTTTATAGGTTTCGGTTTGAACTCGCGGCTTGCTCACCGGTGACTCTCGATGTTTTATTGGAGCTGTATATGATAATGGCTTTTCTCTCCGTTTTATTGGAATTCCAAGAGCCGACACAACTCCGGTTGTAGATTCAGCTAATTGTCTTTTTTGCAGTAATGCAGATTTTATTAATTGAGGGGCTGTGTTGTTATGATTATCTACATCATGACTTAAATGTCTGACTGCCTCCGCTAAGGACGTAATTTTTCTGTTTATGTCTGCTTTAAGACTTTCAGGGGAAGCAGAGTCATCAGGAAAACTAATTGTTATTACTATAGTGTCATCCCGTACTTCTATTTCAGGATAGCCACTTACACTAAATGTCGAGGGACGAATTTTCCATAGAATATTCTCCCCCTCGTATGGAACGGCGATATCGAGGCGAGTTCCCCTAACGATAGCCCGCTCGCCGGGAAAAACTGCCCGTCGGAAGTCATGGCTAACATCTATATCAGTACCAGATTGATTTTCGATATAATATTGATCGGAATGAAGAATAAGCGGATTAATAGTTACATTATTTATATAATAATTTTCCAGTTCAGTTATTGAAGCCTTGAGGACATATTCATTATCTAAAGACTGTATTTCCTGTGTTACCTTTCCAGTAATATTACGAAATGTTGCAAATGTATCACCATCATTGAATGGATAAAATTTCATTATTAATTTTTTTTATCTTTCGGCGGATTCGGATCGTTTCCAGGAGCAACGGTGTCACTGTCTCTGATTTTTCCTTTTAGGTCATGAATTCTAACCTCCCCGCCACCTGAATTAGCAGCAAAGCCTTTTGCTATGCGTTCAGCTTCCTTCTGGGTGCCGGCAGAGCCGCTACTGCGTTTGGCTCCTTCCTTCTGAATATCCCATTCTTTTGTTTCTTTGTTCTTTGAAACATGATAATTAGACATAAATTAACCCTCCAATCTTGGAATTGTTGTTATAACCACACCTTGAATTTGAAAATCCTCAGTCAAGATAATTGGTTTATGTTTTTTATTAGAAGATCTTGGCATTAAAACAATCGCCTCCCTCCCTCGATGGAATTCTTTTACCGTAGCTTCATCATCAATGAGGGCTACAACCTTATCACCATTTTCTGCTGTTATCTGCTGCCGGACAAGTAATAAATCACCATCATTGATTCCAGCCTTATCCATTGAATCACCCGCAACTCTAAGCAAAAAGTATTTAGAACCAGAACGTGCAAGTGCTACTGAGACAGGTATAAATCCTTCGATATTCTCTTGCGCTAAAATAGGTGTTCCACAAGTGACTGTACCAACCAGAGGAATATCAACAGTTCGGGCATGCAATAAATTAGATTCAGGGTCTTTTATTAGCTGTAAGTCACCATTAGAACGCCTTTTTAGAATTCCTTTCTGAATTAGTTCCTCAATAATCAAGGCAGCCGAACGGGGGGATTTATACTTTAAGGCATTCATTAATTCACGAACAGTGGGAAATCTTCCTTTATGCATTAGCCAATTTCTTATATGGCGAAGGGTATCTGTTTGTTTAGATGTAAGATTTGTCTTATCTTTCATATTATACACAATAATACAAGTTGTATAATATGTCAAGCTGAATTTCATGTTGGTCGGAGTACTGAATATGAGACAACGGCAAGATGTGCCTCATGAATACTACCCCAAAAGTAATACCTAAATAACAATTAACTTTCAGTAGAACAACGAAAAGAACACTCGCAGGGTTTTGCCCGGGGTGTCCTTTTTTATTTCAAATCAAAGGAGGTATCAAAAGTGATAATTGATTTCAAGGAACTTTCTACATTAGTCCCTGAAAAGGGCTCTCTGATATTAACTTTCAAAAGAAGTAACGGCAAGATGATAGTTTGTTACGCTCCAAAATATGACGGCAAAGTAGAGAACTCTGATTTTCGTCCAGTAACTGTAACCGGAATGCCTGAAGATCTGAATGAGGAGTGGAACAAAGCTATCTCTGAGATTGCCAAGAACGAACGCCTGCTTGTAGAAGCATCGTCAACATCAAATCTTTCCAAAAGAAAGACGGAAACGGAAAAGGCCCTGAGCAAAACTTCAAGGACAGGCATAGCCGGCAACAAAAAGACTGATGATTCAAACTCAGCTTCAGGTAACAATCTTTTCACCCCGGCAAAAAAGGAAGATGAATCAAAGGATAAGTCTGCGGAAAGCGGCACCGATGATTCTGCTGAAGAAAGCCAGAACGAAAGTGACGAGGCTGAAGCAGATGAAACATCTCAGCAAACCGATACTGCACTGGAAAACGAAAATCCGCAAGAACAGAAGACCGCAAAACCGACAATCTTTTAATTTTCAATAAAAAATCACGGAGGTAATAAAAATGACTTTAAAAGTATCCGTTAACAGGATATTCAAATACAATTCACTTATCTTGGATGATCCTGATCCAAAATGGAGCATAGAAGAGGTAAAAGACTTCTACGGCAATGCATACCCTGAATTGACTCAAAGCATTATAGAGGGACCGGATGTCTCTGATGAAGGACTGACGTACATCTTCAGGAAATCCGTAGGAACAAAAGGAAACGATACGGTTTCCGTAAGCCGGATTGCCGACGAATCCTATCATGTTCCTTTAGACAGGAAAATCGCCGTAGTTACCGACCTTATGCAGCAATTTGCAAGTGTAATAGTTTCTGCACAACCCGATGGGGACGATCTTATGGCGCCTTCAGCATTGCAAGAGGTGATCTGATGCTTGTCCCAAATTTTAACGGGATAGAAAAAGGGATGTTATTCCCCGGTGTACTGATGAGCGTAGATAACGCTCATCAAACACTGAAGCAGATGTGCAGCTTCTATATTGAAGTTCTCAACGGAGACCCTGAACTCCGGGTGCCTGCCGGGGATCTGATCAGCACGGTAATCCATATGGAAGGCATCATAGCGGATGCCGCAGCCAGGAAATTAGCCGGAAATATAATCAATCCCGAGACGCTTGGAACTCAGGTGGAAAATGCCTATAAGGACGGTAACTGGATGCTTCTCGTCAAATTCGATTTCCTGTCCATGTGTGTAATGTACGCGGATTTTCTTATTTCGCTGAAGAAGAATCAACATGACATTTACAGGCTTTTAAGGGATTGCTTGCGAGGACTTACAGAATGCAATCTCTCTCCCGTATCCACAGTGGAAAACATTTACGACTACTTTGAGAACTCCGGGATGTTTGATGAAGCGCTGGAACGCGGTGATGATGAGACAGAAAAGGTAATGCAGGAAGAGCTCAGTGCGTTCAGGAAATACATCCCTTGCGAAAAGCGCCTCAACCGGAAAAATCTAACAAATCTCTTCAACAGCATTTGCAGACAATTCAGGAGACTGAGCAATAGTTTATCTGAAGCCCAAAAGTCATGGATATCGGATGTCATCGAAATCCATGAGCTCTCAAGACAGCTTCAAACAAAAATGAAATTCGTAGGGTATGACGACTTTGAAGAGATCTTCTCTTACTCCTATTTTGACCAGCATTGTGATGTTCAGAGCTTCTTTGTTGTCCTGTGGGATAAGTGCAGCACGTTCACGGATTACTACTCAGAAGAAATGCACTACAAGGCACAGAGTGTATCCGAACCGATTGAATGTGTCTATGTAGAGACAAAGACAAAAGAAGACATCGAGTACACGATGAAATTCACGAGATTCATTTCACTTATTCAAAGAATTTTATACCAGGCGGAGGAAGTTTGGGATGATAACAACAAATCTTGCCAATGAAGGGCAGTTTATGCCTGTAAAGACATTAATTGTTTACAGGAGAATGTCTGATAACGAATCGTGCAGGGGAAGTTCTTCTTCCCCTGAATTCTACGTTTCACTGCACAACATCAGAGACGGTGTTGTATGTGAAGGACACCCTGTAAGCAAGAAAGACGTATATGAGCTTTGCAAACTCGCCATGCCGGGAATCGATACCGTAGTCAAGTACGTTCCGGAAAATGTCATCTCCTATGTGCCGTTCAGCAAATACAGCGCGATGGTCTGGTGGATGCCGGCAGGCAGAAAAAGCATGTTCTTTAAGATCGAAGGCCTGAAAAGCGGGATTGCGCCGGTTCCGGCAACCCTTTTTACCGTGATAAGGGGCAGGCTCCATGTGTGGGCATTAAAGGCGAACAGAAGACCGACGCCAACTACGCCTGTGTATTTTTCCCCTTTCTTTAATGTCTTTAAGGACGGAACCTGCATGGGTAATATGAAAGCACCGAAGAAAACCGATCCTCTGGAGACGAGGCGATGGGAAGACATTTTCTTCGGAAGCGCCTTTACCAATGAAAGCCCGCCTGAGTTGAAGGGAATCACAGGCAATGAGCTGTGGAGCAGTCTAATTAATACAAAGAAAAAGTTCCCCGCTTCCTGTTTAAAGAAATGGGGGACTCTTAATGACGTTTTGGATAATCTGGAGGTTAAATAATAATATGAACAGTAAAGACCAAATACTGCAAACTCATTTACCGACTGTTATGGCTCCGAAGTATGAAGAGATCGCTTCATGTGGAACCGGGAAGACGCGTCTCGCTATGGGGCATGACGGTTTATACATTGAGACAAACCAGATATGGGGGCGTCTCGTAAAGAAGCTTTGGCATTCGGACAGACAACTTCCATATGGAATAGTTGAAGAGGTGGATACATTCAGGGACATAATCAATTCTATCTGGCCTATTATGCATGAGGAGGTCATCCCGCATGCTGCAGAATTTGCAGAAAAGAAAATGGAATGGGCCGGGCAGATAATTTATACTTCTGAAGGACTTAAGTATCTACCTTTAGATTTCACTTCAACCGGACTCAATGCCCGGTATGAGCTTCCCAGTCTTCCCGTTGGTGAATATTTCGTGGTTGATATACACAGCCACCACAAGATGCCGCCGTCATTTTCCTACACTGATGACGTGGATGATTCCGGTGGAGTAAAGATACGCATGGTGCTTGGAAACTACAGGTATATCAGGGAAGCTGGCACACACTTTTTCCAGTGGAAGTGCAGATACACCGTGGAAGGCTTCTTCTTTGACTGGAGGGAATATGGATCAGAAAATTAAACACTTCATCCCTTCCAGTATCACAGCGCCTCCCTATCCTGTACAGATAGTCCTGATCGGCGCAGGCGGAACTGGCAGTCAGGTTCTGACCGGACTTGCTCGCATGCATTATGCGCTCAGAAAACTGGGACATTCGGGATTTATTCTTCATGTTATAGACGGGGACAGAGTATCTGAGGCCAATATCGGCAGACAGATATTTTCTCCATCCGACATCGGAAGAAATAAAGCCGAAGTCCTGGTGACCAGGGTCAATACATTTTTCGGTCTCTCATGGATTGCCTATCCCGTAATGATGTCAAAAGAAATGAAAATAGACAGAAACGGATATGGATATCCTCCGATAATAATAACTGCTGTAGATACGGCTAATGGACGAATTGAAATAAGCGGTTGGTTAAGAAAAACCGACATGCTTTACTGGCTGGATTTCGGAAACAAAACCTCAAGCGGGCAGGTTATTCTGGGTACTCTGCCGGGATACGGGATAAAACAACCGTATAAACATGCCGTTGACAGAATGCCTACGGTACTTGATCTTTATCCTGATATGGGAAATATAAACGAAAAAGATCAGGGGCCTTCATGTTCCTTTGAAGAGGCTCTACAAAGACAAGACCTCTTTATAAATCAATGGGTTGCTACGGCAGGCTTAGAGCTTCTCTGGAAGTTCTTTCGCAGGGGCTATATAACCGAAAGCGGGGCGTTTATCAGCCTGAATCCGCTGACAATCAGATCCTTGCCGATTGATCCTGAGGTCTGGAGCAGGATGGGATGGGCGTATAAGGTGAGGAAGAGAAAGAAGGCAGCATAAATCAATCAGGGGTATACATGGTTAATCCGGTATGCCCCTTTTTTTTCTTAGCAGGTACAGAATTACTCTGTTTTTTTCTCTTTACGACACCCATTATTTCCACGGCCCCGGGGCCGTCCATTTTCCACTAAACTTTTGCCTTCTTTTGACTGCATCGAGCGGTTTTAATAGAAATCGTTCTATCTCTTTTGCAACTGCTGAAAGTTCTTGTGGAGCATGTGTTATATCTCCTTTCTTCAAGAAAGCTTTCCAAAGTGTTTGCCTGTCGGATTTTATTTCATATATTTCTTCAGCAAACAGATTCTTGTCTTCCGGGAATGTCGTCTTGCGATGCGCGAAAGTTCTCTTTAGAGCTTCAGTGAGTTTTGAGCCGTCAAAATCAAATTGGTGCATCATAAGCCGGATATCGTAAAAATCTTTCATCCTGCTGTTAAGAAGTCCCAGCTTTACCATAGCCTCAAATTTCTCGCTTATAACGCTCTCCGGCGGATATCCTTTAAGACGAGGCCTGGGAAAATCTAAAATAGCAGGGTATTCAATTGCCTTTGGCCCTGGATATACACTGTCCCCGAAGGCGATATCAATCTGCATCGGTATCCGGGAACGCTGGAGAAATCCCGCAAACTTCACGCGTACTCCTTCATAATCCGCATCCTCTTTTATCCGGTATCCTTTCACTGCGTCAGGATCAAATATAAGGCCGTCTGAAATCACTTCAGTTTTACAGATGTCCTTTATCATTTTTTCAATACTCGCAACCTGGTTATCAAAGCGCGCCAGGAAATCAATATCGAGAGTGGTCCTCCGCTGCGGCACATGCCAGACTGTAAACATTAATGCGCCTTTGAGAATAAACTTATCAGCATATTCGGAGCGACTGAGCCGATAAAGAAATCTTTCCATTCCGAAATATTGCAATATCTCCGCAAAAGGACGATGTGTTTCTCTCGCCTTATTCTGGAGCTGCCCTCGAACAGAGGCCTCTATGTTTTTAATATCTTTTTTCATAGCAGGGCTTCGAGTATGGGCTTAATGACATTATCAACCCGGCAAATTTTAGCATACTGCATAATCTCATTAGGTTTTACTCCTTTTTCCGTTATAGCGATCTTAAGAGCGTCTCTGGCAATATTCACCCCTATCTTATTACGAAATTTAAAACAATCAGCTATCGTTTTGGCAAGGCTGTACACTCTGATTGTATATCCCTCTATTTCATGCTTTTCGATTCCCGCTTCCCAGGCTTCTTGCGCGAAGCGATAAAACTTTACCGGGGGGTATGTAATTTTATAAGAACGTGATGAACGTGAAATAGCAATGTCAACAACGCGAGGTATCTCATTTGTCGCTTCATGAAATGCAAGGGCAGAAATAAGGCAGATAACACCTTTTGGCGCCTGAAGAGACGCTGTCACAAGGTCGGGATGGGAAGCAAATTCAAAGTTAGATAGACGATAAAGGCCCCGGGCAATTTTTTCTACCTTCCCGTCTTTGACCAGCGCAGCAAGTGAATCGGGGTGGAATCCTGTTTTCAGTATAGAAGAGAAGCGCACAACTCCACCGTGTCCTTTAATATAATTAATCATTTCTTGCAAGCTCTTTTCCATGTTACACCCGTATAATATGACGCCACATATTAATAAGTGTATGCATATTATACGGTATTGTCAATAACTCCCTTCCAACGCTTCTTTATCCTTTCAAATTGATTAAAAAAAGCAGTATGAAACTGAAGCCCCAAAGGTAATACATAACCAACAATTAACTTCACAGTAGACCTACGAACAGGACACGCATCAAGGGTTCTTGACCGGCATGTCCTTTTTTTGTCCTCAAACAGGATAAGCACACGCCAATTAATTCTATTAAATATTATTGCGTCAACAGATAGGAGGCTTGAATGCAATACAAGTCTATGTACAGAATTGAAACGATCAAGATAAGAGAAAAAACACAGGCTTTCAATATACAAGCATGCTCGGCCAGAGAAATCTATGATGTTTTTAAATTCATAGCATGCAGACCGCAGGAATCATTGTATGTTGTCTGCTTAAATTGCAAAAACAGAATCATCGGTTACAGCGAGATCGCAAAAGGGTCACTGAATACATGCGCCGTTGATATGAGGGAACTCGTTCGCATTCCGATTCTCATCAATGCGGCATCGGTCATTATCTTACACAATCATCCAAGCGGAGACAGTTGTCCTTCAAGGGATGATATAGCGATAACACACAGGATCAAAGATTCATTGTCGCTGTTCGGCATCAGATTGCTGGACCATATCGTTATTAGCGATGACAGTTTCACTTCTCTTTCAGAGAAGGGATTAATTGAAATGGGAGGATTAAGAGATGAAAATACTGCACTGCGGTGACATACACTTCAGAAACGACCTTGTCGATGAAATCAGTAAGTGCGCGGATTTTATGGTGGACACAGCAAAAAAAGAAAATGTGAACCTTTCAATTATTGCCGGGGATCTGTTCAACGAAAGGCACACTTATGATTCAGAGGCATTTATGTATGCCGTAAGTTTCATAAAAAAGCTTTCCGAAGTATCTCCGGTGTATGTTTTAAAGGGCACAAACTCCCACGACGGCACCAGCATTAAGTTTCTTGAAACCTTAAATACCGGACATCCGGTGTATGTGGCTGAAGAAATAGGATACACGATGTTCCTTACAGATTTTAAGACAGTTGATTATGAAAAATTAATCACCGGCCTGAAAAAAGGCGTTTACGCAAGCGCCATAATCTTAAGCATCCCTCCGGTATCAAAAGCGAATCTCCTTGCGCACGGTGATAACGGAATGGAAGAATCAAGGCTGGATACCATTGAGGCCCTTCGGAACGTGCTTCAGATGTTCGGCATGATAGTAGAGGAAGCCCGTTATGCCGATATCCCGGTAATCCTTGTCGGACACCTCACCGTTACCGGCTCCACTTTAAGCACAGGCCAGCAAATGGTCGGAAGAGACATTGAACTTGGAGCAGGAGACCTCAGGATGGCGTTTGCTGACCTTGTCTGCTTAGGGCACATTCATAAAGTCCAATCCTGGGGTGAAATCTTTTACTCAGGGTCATTAACGAGGCTGAATTTCGGCGAAGAAGAGGCAAAGGGTTTTTGGATTCATGAACTATCAGGAAACAATCTGACTTCATCGCGGTTTATTGAAACACCGGCAAGAAAGATGATAACAGTTGACCTGGATAATGAGTCCACCGAGACTGAGCTGGCAAATATCCCGGAAGGGGCTTGTGTGAGAATCAAATACCAGACGACAGAGGATAAAGTCCACACATTCGATGAGCTTTCGCTTAAAGAAAATCTTCTCAATGCAGGCGCCTCAGAGATTAAGATAGAGAAAACGGTTATTCCTGTAGAAAGGGTACGCGCGGAAGGCGTATCGAAACTCAATTCCGTGGAAGAAAAACTCAGGAAATGGGCCGAAACAACGGGAATCGAAATAACCGGCAGCGTTATCGAAAAAATGCATCTGCTTGAGCAGGAAGATCATGAGTCGACACTTCTGGAAGTTGCTTAAGGAAATATATTCAAAGGAGGAAGAAAATGGATCCCTTTTGGGAAGGAGCTGAAATCATAAGCCGATATACACGGACTGATGCCATCAATGATGGACAGCTTATAGATGTTACGGATACAGCAAAAGAGGCAGGCTTTCTTTATCCAATTGCAGTGACACAGGCTGTCTGGGCTGATTATGTCGTACCGGATGAAAGGTCCCGGAAATACGGACAGGATGAGGCAGGCAGGTTGTGGGATATTCTCTGGATGCTCAAATATGCGATCAAAAGAGGAGAGGGCGGGTCCAACTTGCTCTTCAGCGTCCACATGATCATGCAGGAAAAGAACAAGCGGCTTGTAAAGTTCAAATCCCTTTGTCACCCGGGCGATGCGGGAGAGCCGGTAATAACCATAATGATGCCTGATGAGGACTGAAAAAGGATGCCAACGAAAAGAGAATAGAAAGTAATACATAATCAATGATTAGTTTTAAGTAGACTGACGAATTGAGCGTACTCATGTTTTACATGGGGCGCTCTTTTTTTTCATTCAAAATAATGGAGGTATCAGATATGGATAAAAACAATAAAATTATCTGCCTGTCACTCCGTCACTATCCAGCTAACTATCTTACGGATTATTACTGTCAGGAAGTAAGAAAGGGCGAGATGGCGGATGCAATAGAAATATTGAGGGAGCAGATAAAGGTAATCATAGAAAAGGTGGGGAAATCCACCATGCCGGAAAAGATGGCGGATACCAGATTTCTTTCGGCAGACGGAAAAAGACAGATACTGAAACAGTGGAAAACATTCATAACGAGCGGATTCAATCCGGAGAGGTTTACAAAAAGCGTATACGAACATCTTCATCTTCACTGCGGCTTTATTGCCCATTACAACAAGAGCGGTTTTTACTACACATACTGGAATGACGAGGTTATCCGTTATGCAAAAGATAACGGATATGATATCGGGCCTGCTCCGAAGACTTTCTACGAGTGGGAAAGATTTCTGAACGCCTTTAGCATATGGGGAGAGTATACCGACATCAACACAGCAATGATGATAGTCCTTGAAGATGAACTAACCGCCTTGATCAAAAAACTGACAAACGAGGCTAAAGGCATGTATAGACATGAGGTGGCGCATCTACGGTCCTGCTGGGAAAGCGAAAGAAAAGATATTGAAGACGACATCAATGCTTTACATGAAGAGATCAGAAAAAAAGAGCTCGAATTAAATGAACTCACCCTCGAAAAATATCTTGAAATGACTAACAGCGATTATGAAGATATGTTCGGTGAGGAGGTCTTCTCAGACGTCAGCGAAATCCAGCTTGCCGTAGCGTAGTTCAATAAAAACTCAAAATGGATTCCCGCCAAAGACATGCGGGAATGACGCCCAAAGATACAAACGGAGGAAACATGGCAAGACTTGAAGCACAAAAAAAGATGGGTTATTATCCGACCCCGGATGATACCCTGCGACATATCAAACAAAGAATCAATCTCTCACAGGATGCGGTAATACTTGACCCCTGCTGCGGCACAGGCGATGCCCTGAATGAAATTGCCTATGAATTTAGAAATGACGATGATTACTTCGAGGCGATCAAATACGGCATCGAGCTTGACACCGAAAGGGCCTCTGAGGCAGGCAATCAGGTGCAAAAGCTTGTCTGCGGTAGCGCCTATGAGGTAGTCGTAAGGCCGATTGAAAGCTTTTCCATGCTTTTTCTTAACCCACCGTATGATTTCGAGGATGGTGACCGCATGGAATTCAGACTTCTGAAGCATTGTCACAAGTGGCTTATGCCCGGCGGCCTTCTGGTCTTTCTTGTGCCGGAGAATCTTTTTCTTATCACTAACGTAAGAAACTGGCTAAGCAGGAAGTATGATGATCTTCAAATCCACCGCTTTACCAGGAAAGACTATCCAAGTTTTAAACAGGTAGTTCTTTATGGGATCAAGGGGAAAGACGACAATGAAAACGGCGTCTTCCCGATAGGTCCTTATCCTCACATTGAAGATTCTATAAGCGACGGCAAGAGGTATGACGTTCATCCTTCCTCAGAACCGGAGGTCTTTGAGCTTAAGACCATCACAACTGAGGACATCCGGTCATTTGAGGCCAAAGCGACTCAGAACATTGCGGAGACTATAAGCAGTTATCAGAGTGCTGGGGGGAACATCATTTCTCCCATATTCCCATTGCGGAAAGGTCATCTCGTATCACTGCTTATGTCTGGTGTCCTTAACGGCAAACTCCATTCAAACGGAAAGACACTCGTCTTTAAATGCTTCACTGACCGTCAGAGAAGCGTAAGGGAAGAAGATGACAGGCAGGTAACAACAGACAGCTACATATCCGGCATACGGGTGATGGAGAAAGGGAGGTGGTACGATGTCATCTGAATTACTGCGCATTTCATGCAAGGGGATAACCGCTGTTGCGGATACCGTCTTATGGCAGGCAACTAAGTATGACAGTGTCTTTGCCTTTCTCAACTACTACGGATCGGAAAGTCAGGTAAGGGGCATCTTCGCGTCAATCACTTCAGGCGACCCTCTTATTGTTGAAAACGCTGATGGCAGGAAGACCCTCAGAAAGAACTACCCAAGCTCGATGAAACTTAAAAGCTGGCGCTTCGGCTATGGCAAATACCAGGCAGCGCTCAGGGACGACAATATACTTTCAGAGTGCATCATTGACCTGAACAACTCACCAACCGAAGCCTGGGACATGTTTCTCAAAAAAAGACGGATACCTTATCTCAAGGAATGGATTCCATCCATCATGCGCCTTCTTGAGAAAGAAGGACTGGTTACACTGCTTACCGGTTATGGGAAGCTTAAGGCATGGAGATGGGAGGCAACGGACGATGAGGCATGTGACCTCATAGTAAAGAAGATATTCAAAAAGGCTGCGGCGGCCTGAATCTCATTCTCTCAAGGGGTATATCCGTAATTTACGCGATATACCCCTTCATTAATCAAATCATTAAAAGGAGAAATTCATATATGAAAATCATCGTAAAAAGCGAAGAGTTCAAGAAGACGCTTCAGGTAATTCAAGGGTTGAGCAATGATAGAGCCATGCCGGTCCTTGATCATTTTATCTTAAGCAATAACGGTAGTAACACCCTCATGGCAACGGACCTTACCACATCCATAAAGGAGACCATAGACGTAGTAAAAGCGGAAGTGAAAGGCACGGTAGGTATTCCCCGGAAAAAGCTGTACGAAATAATCAACCAGATTGAGGGTGAGGTCACACTGGAGAGCTCCAAAGACAATTCATCGATAAAGGTACTGTCAGGAAACAGCAAGTTCAAGCTATCCTGCATCAATCCTTCTGATTACCCAACATTTCCGGAGGTGGAAGGTACGCTGAATATAGTGCTCGGCGCCAGGAAGCTTGTCGAGATGATAGAAAAGACTGCTCACTGCGTCAATTCTTTAAATGACACGAGATACGCCTTAGGCTGCCTGCTTATCCATGTAAAGCAGGGACGACTGAATATCGTAGGCACGGATGGCCATAGAATGGCGGTGATAGGCACGGACATAGAATCAGGGGATGAAGACATACAGCTTCTTGTGCCGAAGTCATCTGTTCAGAGATTGAAACAGTTCCTGCTGCGAAGCGATGACGACAAGGTGACGATGAAGGTCTCAAAAGACAGGATGAGTTTCTCATTTCCAGGCAGAGAGATCGTAATCAGGCTTATGGAAGGTACGTTTCCCGTATATGAAAAGATATCCGGAGAAATCGATAACGACAAGAATGCCGATTTGTCGGTAGATGATCTCAGGGGCGCTTTAAAGAGGATGCTTATAGTAAGCAATGCTTCTAATGCGGTCAGATTCGAGTTTGAATCCAATCAGCTCATCCTAAGTTCATCTGAAGCAGGCGGCATAGGGCAGGGCAGAGAGGTCATTCCCGTTGAATATCGCGGCGAAAACCTGAGTATTGTTTTTAATGCCAGGTATTTTCTTGACGCCTTAAATACGCTTACCGGCAATAAGGTGACGATAGGTTTAAAAGACCCGTTGAGCATTTCAAGGATGATGGAGGCAAACAATCCCGACTACTGTTTTGTTGCCATGCCCATGAGAGGCTAAAGGTAATACACAGATAGCAATTATCTTTAAGTAGACTTACGAAAAGGCATATTCGGTTTATCCGGTATGCCTTTTTTGTTTTTAAAAAAACCACAAAAAGGAGGATGCATGAACAAATTTATTAATATGGCTGAGAAGGCCTTTTATGTTGTGCTTGTATCGCTGGGAGCAATCTTTATTCTCTCGGCTTTTCTTGGAAGTTCCATGCTTAATATGGTTACCCGGTTGTTTTTGGGCGGAACGATGAGCATCTGCGGACTGCTTGAGCTTATCCCTGATTTTTTCAAAAGTTGCCTGCAAAAATCTCTTTTGGTAATAAGGCTTATTCTGATCAGCTCATATGCCATACAATCAGGCATTACAAAGAAATTTAAGTCAGTCTTTATAAAACGCAAAAGGAGGACATCCAATGAGACCGATCTCATTAAGACTTCGCGGATTCAAAGGCATTAGATCAAGATCCGGAAAAGATGAAATTGCCCTGGACTTTTCAGATATAAAAGGTCTTGCTGCAATTGCAGGATCAAACGGAGCCGGAAAAACAACAGTTCTTGATAATCTTCATCCGTACAGGATAATGCCTTACAGGGCAGGCAGTTATTCCCCAAAGTCATTTTCCTTCTATAACGAATGCTATGGCAGGGACGCATCAAAGGAAATTCTTTTCGAGTTTGAAGGCAGACTATACAAAAGTCTTCTGCTCATAGACGCTGAGAAGAAAAAGCAGGAAGCGTATCTTTTCTTGAAAGCTGGAGAGCAGTGGCAGCCTCTTTGTGACGGCAAGGTTGAAAACTACGATAATATGATCAACTCACTGTTAGGCTCGCCCCAGTTGTTTTTCACAAGCGTGTTTCGCTGCCAGGACGCCGCTAAATTAAGCGATTATACGAAGGGTGAGATTAAGGACATTTTTGTCGAGTTACTTGGGATAGAGTCACTGAAGCTCAGAGGATTAAAGGCAAAGGAACTTAAAGACTCACAGTTAAGGCAGCTTGAATTGCTTACAAAGGAGCAAACCCGTCTTTCCGCTGACATAGAGACTGCTAAGAAAGCAACTGAAGAGGCTGAGCAATATGAAAAGCAACTTAAAGAGATATCCGGCTACATCCATGAAGCGGAACTGAAAAAGGAAGGCATCCTTTCAGAACTTCAGTCCGTAAAAGCGGAGATCGCAGTCAATGAGAATCTCCAGAAAGAAAAGAATTCCCTTGAAGGAGAGGCAAACAACATCAGGACAAAAATAAGCCAGCTTAGACAGACTGCAAGTAAGGTGGATGAGGTCAGAAGAGCTTCTGTGATGGAAATAAAGCTTTTACATGATATTGGAGCCCTGAAAAAGGAGCTTTCAGATACGGAAACCGTATTAGAGAATCTGAACAGGATATTTTCGGATATGAAGTGCATGGAGACCGATATAGCGGAAAAGCAAAAAGTTCTTTCAGAGTTATCCTTAACGAGAAGACATAAGTTGAGCTCCCTGAAAACGGAGCTTGAAGGCGCTCAGAAGTCCCGCAAGTTGCTTGACAACGTTCCCTGCGGGTTTGAATTGCACGCCCAATGCCCGCTTCTTAAAGATGCTGTAGAAGCTAAAAACTCTATAACAAAGCTGCTTGCCGCGACATTTCAGGTAAAGGAACCGTCATCAGAGGAAAAGAGGCTGGAATCAGAAATTGCTTTGCTTCAAAACAGAATCGCATCAGCAGGAAATATCAGGGACAGTCTGAACGTCTCCAGTAAAGAGAAGGAAGGGATCAAGAGAAAAATATCTAATGCGGAAAAGGAACTTGAGAGAGTGCGCCTGCTCAGCAAGCTTTTACCGGAAGTGGTGCTTGCTGAAAAAAGCATCCCGGAACTTGAGGAGTCTCTTAAGAGGATTGAAGAAAAGCTCAACATCATTGTTCCAAACGATGGTCTTAAACAAAAAGAGCAGGCTTTAAATGGAACATTGACCGAACTGCAGAGGAAAAGAGCCGCGCTTTTAAAGAGAGAGGCTGAAATACGTCAGCATATCGGAGAAAAAACCGCGCTTATTAAAAAGGGCAATGATTCGGCAAAAGCCCTTTCCGGGATAAAACCGAAAATTGAGAAGATTACTCAGGACATATCCGAATGGACAATCCTGGAGAAGGCATTCAGCAATGAAGGCATTATTGCACTTGAAATTGATGATGCCGGCCCCACGATAAGCGCCATCGCAAATGATCTGCTTTTGAGCTGTTTCGGACCGAGGTTCTCCGTAAGGATCGACACCCAGGTTGCAAAAGCTGACGGAAAGGGACTTAAGGAGACATTTGATATCGTTATATTCGATTCGGAAAGGAATGAATCGAAGAGTCTTCGCAGTATGTCGGGCGGCGAAAAAGTGTGGATTGAAGAGGCGGTTACCCGCGCCATCTCTCTTTATAACTCATCAAAGAGCGGCAAGAAATACCTGACCCTTTTCACTGATGAAAAAGACGGCGCTCTGGACCATCAGAAGAAAAAAGAGTTCATCGCCATGAAGAGGAAGGTTTTAGATCTCGGCGGATACGATCTGGAATTGTTTATCTCGCAATCACCTGAAATACAGGAGGTTGCGGATTATACGATTTCGCTCACTGCATAATAACTGCACTTCAAGGGGGAAAACTTTACGCTTTCCCCCTTTTTTGCTGGAATCTGATATTTTCTTTAACTCAGATGTTTGCTGACCAACTTGGTCATGTCAAACATGGAAACTTTTTCTTTTCCCCCGAACACTGCCTTCAGGTTGGCATCAGCATTAATCATTCTTTTGTTTGCCGAATCCTGAAGATTGTTCTTTTTGATATAAGCCCAAAGTTTTTTGACAACTTCTGTTCTCGGAAGCGGCTTGTTTCCGACTACCTTTGCCAGAGAATCACTAATCTGCAAGGGCTTCATGAATGCGGGACTTGGTGTTCTCTTTTTCTTTACTGTCTTCTTCGCAACAGGTTTCTTTGCAGCAGTCTTTTTTGCGGCAGTCTTCTTTGGCATTGACATTCCTCCTTAAGTTGGTTGTTCCGTAATTATTACGTATATATTTACCATAAAAAACTGTACTCAGAAAGAACTATTTGCGAATATAGGAAATTTTCTTTGTGCCGCCCTCACAGGTGCCGATAATCTTTTGATCTTTTACCTGATCTGCAGGAATGATCTCTAACGTGTAGCCTGTCACGCCCTTAGCCTTCAGCTTGGCCTCGATCTCAGACTTCAGTTCTTCACATGGTTTGATCTCAGCGAAGGCGGATGTGCTGAGAAGTAATGCAACAAACATAGAAAATGTGATACGTTTCATACTGTTTCTCCTTTTACATGACCTGAAAGGCCTCTTATCTTATTGATTATGCTCTACTATTTAGAGTGATAAATCTTAAAGCCTCTCTTGAGTAAAATCAAGAGCATTATTGCATCGCGAGTTCTATTTGATTCAACGGGGGAATTATTGCTATTTTTGTTAGTACTCAATACAACTAAATATTTCGCTTTATTTTTATGGAATATCTGTTAATAATATAGGGAAATTTTTATCATTCTATTACCGATAAGTGCTAATATAAATTTTTTTCTACACGGGAGGGGATACATGACACAATTATCAAGAATGTTTCTTTGCGTTTTCTGCTTAATCTTCTTATTCCTCAATATTGCTTTTGCACAGGATGGTGCTCATGTGGAGATGTTTTCACCACAGGGCGCTGTCAAGGGAGTCAGACAAGTTACGGTGAGGTTCTCAGAACAAATGGTTCCGTTTGGTGATCCACGGATCATTGAACCATTTGAAATACTCTGTCCTGAGAAAGGGCATGCACTATGGGCGGATGGAAAGAACTGGATATATGATTTTGACAGGGATATTCCAGCGGGGGTAATCTGTGAATTTATTCTCAAGCCGGATTTAAAGACACTTTCGGGGAAGCCGTTATCCGGGCAGCAGCGATTTTCATTTTTCACAGGCGGGCCCGTTATCAAAGGGTTCTATCCACATGAAGGCTGGAATATTGATGAAGACCAGATATTCATCCTTACCCTTGACGCTGAAGCGGATGAAGGAACGGTCATGGCAAATGTTTCATGTGCCGTTGAAGGTTTAAACGAACGGATTGGCGTGAACATTCTCAAGGGCGAGGACAGACAAAAAATTCTTTCGACAGCTTCATCCAGGCGTTACGTTAATAAAATGCCGATATTGGTACTGCAGTGCAGGCAGCACTTCCCCGAAAATACGAAAGTGAGTCTGATATGGGGGAAGGGCATAAAATCAATGAGCGGGGTATCAACAACTGAGGACCAGGTACTGAGATTTAAATCCCGCATGCCTTTTACCGCAAGTTTTCACTGTCAGAGAGAAAACGCAAATGCAGATTGCATCCCCGTTCTCCCGATGTCCTTGGATTTTACCTCCCCTGTTCCCAGGGAAACTGCAGGTAAAATTATAATGAAAGGGTCTGATAATAAAGTATATAAAATATCGCTCAATAATGATGATGAAAGTACAGAGTTTGTATATTCGGTTACATTTAATGCGCCGTTTCCGGAGAAGGTCTCATTTGAAATCTCCATTCCTGAAAATTTTAAGGATGATGCGGGGAGGCCGCTTGCAAATGAGGACAAATTTCCGCTTGAGGTGAAGACAGATTCATATCCACCCCTTGCAAAATTCTCAGCACGTTTCGGAATCGTCGAACTCCATGGCGATGCGACCCTGCCAGTGACAGTAAGAAACCTTGAGTCGGAGATTACGACGCGCATGCTCGATGTCGGTAACGCTGAAAAAGGAATAATAGAGAAAACAAAAGAAGAGTTGCTTGACAGCGCCATTAAAATCGGAGAGTCTGTCGGTTCGATACTTCCAGGCGATAAAAACTACAAGGATAAGACGGTGGTTGACGGTCTGAAAGGCAGACTTCAGAAAATACGGATGGAAAGGGAGGAGAGTATTATTGGATGGCTGAGAAAAGTCGCTTCTGCCAAGCGTGAAGAATCCATCTTGAAGAAGGAATCCGGCCCGAAGTTATTCTCTGTTCCAAAGCCGGCAGGTTCAAAAGAATTTGAGGTTATCGGTATTCCACTGAAAGAGCCTGGTTTTTATGTTGTTGAGATGGAAAGCGAGGCGCTCGGTTCTGTACTGCTCGGTAAGCAGAAACCCATGTATGTTCCAACAGCGGCTTTAGTAACAAATCTTTCAGCACATTTCAAATGGGGTAAAGAATCATCACTGGTCTGGATTACAACTCTTGATAAAGCCGAACCGGTAAAAGGAGCATCTGTTTCCGTTACAGATTGCAATGGCAAGCTTCTGTGGGAAGGAAAAACTGATGGAAACGGAGTAGCCGATATAAAAACTCAACTGCCTGATGAATCAAATATTCCCCGTTGTTCCTCTGAAGTCAATTACGGAGAATCATGGCAAACATTAGGAGGAATAAACTATGGCCTCTTTGTCTTTGCGAAATCCGGCAAAGATATGACCTTTGTCCATTCGAGCTGGGACAAAGGCATCGAGCAATACAGATTTAATCTTCCAGAAATATCATCACCGCTTAATAATGTTGCGCATACTATTTTCGATAGAACTTTACTAAGGGCAGGAGAAACAGTCCATATGAAACATATTATGAGAAAGCATGTAATGGACGGCTTTTCTCTTGTCTCGAACCCGGAACTGCCCAAGGCAGTGCTCATACAGCATGGTGGAAGTTATCAGAGGTATACATTTCCGGTTGCATGGAATGCAAACGACATTGCGGAGACGGAATGGAATATCCCCAAGAATGCAAAGCTCGGAGAATATGAAGTACATCTTCTGAAGAATCTGCCTGCCAAATCCGCAACGAGAACGGAAACCGGGGGTTATCAGGAAGGAGATGAAGGATACTTTTCCCCCGATGGCTGGAATTCAGGCTCATTCAGGGTTGAGGAATTCAGAGTTCCGCTCATGAAGGGCATTATTCAGCCCCCGAAAGAACCATTAGTTAATATTCAGAATGTTGATGTTGATCTCATGGTATCTTATCTGGCAGGTGGGGGAGCAGTTAATGCGCCTGTAAAACTTAGAAGCCGGATTCAGCCTAAATCCATTCATTTTGATGATTATGAATCCTTCATCTTTTCAAACGGTCAGATTAAGGCGGGCATAACCCGAAGGGCAGATTATGAAGAGGCCGAAGAATTTCAGCCCAGGGGTAAACAGGAGAAAATTCAGACCAGCGATTTAACTCTCGACAACGCAGGCAGTTTGAGGACCAAAATAGCAAATATACCCCGGGTTGAAACTCCACACGATTTATCGATGGAGCTTGAATTCAGGGACCCTAACGGTGAAATTCAGACGGTTTCAAAGAGTGTGCCGCTCTGGAATTCAAAGGTTATCATTGGGATCAAACCTGACTCCTGGTCATCTTCCAAAGAATCATTTAAATTCCATACGCTTATTCTTGATACATCCGGCAAACCAGTTCCCGGCAAACGCGTCAAGACAGAACTTTTTCAGAGAAAATATTATTCCCACAGAAAAAGACTCGTAGGCGGTTTCTATTCGTATGAGCATGTGACCGAGATAAACCGCATTGGCAGTCTGTGCGAAGGAATGACAGATTCAAAAGGGTTATTAATATGCGAGACTCAGTCCCCTGTTTCAGGGAATGTGATAATTCAGGCGAACACAACCGATGACACCGGGAATATATCAACAGCGAATCAGGATGTATGGATTGCAGGGAAAGATGACTGGTGGTTTGATGTCTCAGACAGCGACAGGATCGACCTCCTTCCAGAGAAGAAAAAATATGAACCTGGTGAGACAGCGACATTTCAGGTAAGAATGCCTTTCAGGGAAGCCACCGCGCTCGTAACAATCGAGAGGGAAGGCGTGATAAACAGCTCCATTCAAAAGCTCTCTGGAAAGACGCCGGTCATTAAGGTCCCGATAAAAAATAATTACGCGCCGAATATATTTGTTTCTGTTTTTGTTGTTCGCGGGCGTGTGACGGATTATCAACCGACTGCAATGGTCGACCTCGGGAAACCGGCTTTCAAACTCGGCATTGCCGAGATTAATGTCGGATGGAAAGCACATGAACTGAAGGTAAAAGTATCTGCAGACAAACCGGTTTACATGATAAGGGAAAAGACACACGTAAAAATAAAGGTAACGAGGGCTGACGGGAATATCCCGCCTAAAGGCAGCGAAGTGGCTGTTGCAGCTGTTGATGAAGGGTTGCTTGAACTCAAGCCGAACAAAAGCTGGGATGTGCTTGAGGCTATGATGGGACGGAGGGGTTATGAGGTCAAAACATCCACTGCGCAAATGCAGGTAGTGGGTAAAAGGCATTATGGCCTTAAGGCGCTTCCACATGGTGGCGGCGGCGGAAGGCAGAATACTCGCGAATTGTTCGATACCCTTCTTTTATGGAAAGGCCGGGTTCCGCTTAATGCAAAAGGCGAAGCCGAGATCGATATACCTCTGAACGATTCATTAACGAGCTTCAGGATTGTTGCTGTAGCAAATGGAGGTAAGGGACTGTTCGGGACAGGGCAGACGAGCATAAGAACTACTCAGGATGTGATGATATTTTCAGGTATTCCGCCTCTTGTGCGGGAAGGCGACAGATTTGCTGCATCGGTCACAGTGAGGAATTCATCCGGTAAAGCAATGGATTTAGATATTACTGCCGGTATAAAAGGTCTGCAAGGAAAACAGCCGGATAAAGTTTCTGTACTTCTTCAGGCAGGAGAGGCGAGGGAAATAAGCTGGGATGTCACTGTCCCTGCAGGCATTGATACGCTAAATTATAATGTAACAGTTAAAGAGAAAAACGGAGATGCCCATGATAGTCTTTCCGTGAAACAGAAAGTCATCGAGGCTGTGCAGGTAAGGACATTCCAGTCTACAATTACACGGATAGAGAATAGCGCCAGTATAAACGTTGAAAGACCTCAGGATGCGATCCAGGGGAAAGGGGGCGTTTCCGTTTCATTTGTGCCCAGACTCGCTGACAAACTCGGAGCCGTCACCTGGTACATGAAAAGATACCCGTATACCTGCATGGAACAGAAAGTGTCGCAGGCAATTGCCCTTAGAGATGAAGGGCTTTGGAAATCGGTCATTGCAGAACTCCCATCATACCTTGATTCAGATGGACTTGTGAAATATTTTCCCAAAATGCTTCGCGGCAGCGATGTGCTAACGTCTTATATAATTTCCATAACTGATGAAGCAGGATGGACAATTCCAGCAGATTTAAAGAATCGAATGGAAGATGGCTTAAGCGGATTCATAAATGGAAAGGTTATCAGATATTCATCACTTCCAACAGCAGACCTGTCAATACGTAAAGTCGCTGCAGTTGAAGCCCTGTCCCGGAGCGGCAAGTCTAATCCGGTAAATCTTGACTCAATTTCCATAGAACCTAATCTCTTGCCGACATCTGCCGTTATAGACTGGATTAATGTACTTATGAGAATGAAGGATTTAAAAGACCGCGATACAAAGCTGAAAGAGGCGGAACAAATATTGAGATCACGAATTAATTTTCAAGGAACAACAATGACATTCTCCACAGAGCAATCAGACTATCTATGGTGGCTCATGATATCGGCAGATGTAAATGCTGTAAGGAGTATTCTCACTCTGCTTAAGTTCGATTCATGGAATGAAGATATGCCGAGGCTCGTCAGAGGGGCATTAAGCAGACAGTACCGGGGAATCTGGAACACTACAACCGCGAATGCATGGGGCGTGCTCGCGATGGAGAAATTTTCAAAGAGGTTTGAATCAATATCTCCAACAGGCAAAACATCTTCATCGCTTGAAGGGGTAATTAAATCAGTTGAATGGAGTAATCAACCGGAAGGCGGAAATATTATGTATGACTGGCCGGGCAAGCAGGATAATCTCAGGATTTCTCATGATGGAAGCGGGACTCCGTGGGCCATCATTCAGAGCCTTGCGGCGATTCCTCTTAAAGAGGCGTTTTCAAGCGGATATAAAATAAGTAAGACCATTATACCTGTAGAGAAAAAACTGAAAGACAAATGGAGCAGGGGTGATGTTGCGCGTGTGAGACTTGAATTTGAGGCGCAGACGGATATGACATGGGTTGTTGTGAATGACCCTATTCCAGCAGGCTCAATCGTCCTTGGTTCGGGTTTGGGGAGGGATTCGCGTATCCTGACGGAAAATGAAAAGAACACAGGATGGATATGGCCTGCCTTTGAAGAACGGTCCTTTGAAGGATACAGGCTGTATTATGAGTTTGTTCCCAAAGGGAAATGGACGGTTGAATATACCGTAAGACTCAACAACGATGGTATTTTCAATCTGCCGGAAACAAGGGTTGAAGCGCTCTATTCTCCCGAGATGAGAGGAGAGCTGCCGAATAACAAAATGGAAATTGTGAAGTGAAAAAGCTATTACTTGTAATATTCTTTATTTCGATCTCAACCGGCGCTTATGCCATACCCTCTTTTCAGCAGGTAAAAGATGACTATAAAAGCTCTGAGGCATTGCTGCTCGACAGGCATGGCAAGGTGATCCATGAATTACGCATAGACTTAAACGGCAGAAGGCTCGAATGGGTCAGTGTCAAAGACATCTCACCAGCACTGATAAACGCCGTCATCAGTTCTGAAGATAAAAGATTTTTCCAGCATAATGGAGTTGACTGGTTCTCAGTGGTTTCTGCGGTTGCAAGTAATGTAACAGAAGGATCGAAAAGGGGCGCAAGCACTATTACTATGCAGCTTGTTTCCCTATTTGAGGATGGATTAAAGCCCAGACATGGCAAACGAACTCTCGGGCAGAAGTGGAAGCAGATGATGGGCGCACGACAACTTGAAAGAGAATGGACAAAGGATGAAATTATGGAAGCATATCTAAACCTGATCACATTCAGGGGTGAACTTCAGGGTATCTCCGCAGCATCGAGGGGACTTTATGACAAGCATCCTTCAGGACTGGACAGGAACGAATCCCTTCTTCTCGCAGCATTGATACGTTCACCGAATGCCCCTTCTGAACTGGTGGCAAAAAGGGCCTGCGTGCTCAGCAGTCATTTAAATTACGCAGATGCATGTGAAGACCTTCAGTCCCTTGCGCAGAAGAAGCTGACAGGCAGTTATTTGGTCAGACAGCAGATTGCAATAGCACCGCATGTCGCATACCAGCTTTTAAAACATGATAATATGCAGATTTCCTCAACACTTGATGCAGATCTTCAGAGATTTTCTTCCGAGGCATTGAATTACCAGCTTAATGCACTGAAAAGTCAGAATGTTAATGACGGTGCCGTCCTTGTTGTTGAAAACAGAACGGGTGACATTTTGGTCTACATAGGGGGGACGGAATCGAGTGCACGTTATGTGGACGGGGTGCGGGCGAGAAGGCAGGCAGGATCGACATTAAAACCATTCCTTTATGCGATAGCATTTGAGAAAAAGTTATTCACCCCTGCATCTGTTTTGAATGACAGCCCTGTCGACATACCAACTGAATATGGAATTTACAAACCCGAAAATTATGATAATGATTTTAAAGGGCAGGTTTCGGCACGCACCGCGCTTGCATCATCACTTAATATCCCGGCGGTCAGGACATTAACGTTGGTAGGTGAGGAAAATTTCATACAAAAACTCAAACATCTTGGTTTTAATCTTAACCGGACAGATGGTTATTATGGTCCTTCTCTTGC
Organism: Nitrospira japonica; assembly: GCA_020723105.1. Taxonomy (GTDB): domain Bacteria; phylum Nitrospirota; class Thermodesulfovibrionia; order UBA6902; family UBA6902; genus SURF-23. Next base: position 142,635 of record DYJL01000001.1, read on the forward strand.
CTTGGGAACTGCCGATGTCAGTCTTTACGAACTTGTGAATGCATTTAGGACATTGGCTAATGGTGGCAGTTGGAGTGATCTGAGACTTACATCAGACAACACTGTTGGACGTTGGAAGAAAATTTATTCAGAAGAAGCTGTATTTTTGGTCTCTGATATCCTGTCTGACAGAGATGCAAGGAGTGTTACATTCAGTCTGGAAAACCCACTATCCACAAAATTCCGGAGTGCGGTGAAAACCGGGACCAGCAAGGATATGAGAGACAACTGGTGTGTAGGGTATTCACAGGATTATACTGTTGGCGTTTGGGTCGGAAATTTTACGGGTGAACCAATGTGGGATGTCTCAGGCGTATCCGGAGCTGCACCGGTATGGCTTGAGATTATGAATTATTTGCATAAGGACTTACCCATGAGGCCGAGAAAAATACCCGGGGGAGCGCGTAAAGAGAAAGTATCATTCGCCAATAGGCTAGAACCAGATAGGGACGATTGGTTTATAAAAGGCACTGAACCTGCGGGTATTCATGGAGAAAACCTTGTGCTTCTCTCAAATTCACAAAACACAGATAGTCCACGTATTCTATATCCTCCTGATGGCGCGGTGTATGCGATTGACCCTGATATTCCGGAAGAGCAACAGCGTATCTTTTTTGAGTTGAGAGGGAGTAATAGTCATGTGTTATGGATGTTAGACGGTGAAGCTCTTGGCAAAGATATAAGCACAGTTTCATGGAAACCCAAACCAGGAAGGCATACATTATCTCTTGCTGATAATAGTAGTAGCGTGATTGAGTCGGTGAACTTTATCATTAAAGGAGACTCAACTTACATGAAGGAGTAATATCTGGATTTTATTCCTTCATCAAAACAAGGTATTTGTTGAACTTCTTTAAATAATATATTTAAGAATTGGAATTTATAGTTTCATATATTTAATATTTCCTCTCCTTTAATTCGTTGCTTCTGGAAATGCCTAACTTATTGTTTTTGATATTTTTGTTGACATTTGAAATGCCAGTCAATATAATTGGATAGCCTTCGTTGATTATAATTTCGGGTTTTCTCTTAACTATAAAGAAAAGAGGAGAAAATGACATCTGTAGTTTTCAAAGGATGCCTGAAGATAATTATCTTAATTAGATAGCGAAGCAACGGGTTATAGTTGTTGCTTCGTTTTTTATTAGATGCTGTTGTGCTTTATTTTTTTACCGGATTGAATTAGTTATTAGCCTTTGTCCTGATAAATATAATAAAAGAGTTGCACGTAACCTTATTGAAAATATCAGTTTTGTTTATGCTACGGAATACTACGGATTACGTAAATTTGGAAAATTAGTTTTACAATTACTTTTTAAACTTTTTATGTAAAAGGAGGAGAGCTAGGATTTCCTATCTTTCAAGTAGCGTAGAGCCTTATGGTGAAGTGAAAGACTTATTAATTTTTCATCATTTATTTTGCTTACGGGAATTATAATTGCGAGAAAATTTGCTATACATATATTTTTAAACAAAAAAACTATTTAAATAAAATAGAAGAAAAGAGCATCAGCAAAACGAATCATATTGCCAATAGTATTTTCAATACTTATTGCAACAGGATACAAGGTGTGAAGTGATAAGTGCTTCCTAAATCAAGCTATGCGGATTTTGATTGACAGTATTCATGAGACAATCTCTAAAGAATCCACAGCAGAAAGCTATCGCAACAAAATATTCTAACTGCGGCAATATGAATGAAAAAAGCAGAAACTATTACTCAAATTGCGCTGACTTAATGTAGATATTATCATTAAAATAAAACTTTAAACGTGATATTCTTAGGTTCAATAATTATCATAATAATTGCTATGTATATTATAAAACTTATCAAAACAATAAAGAGAGCAGAAGTGTTACTAAACTTTATGGATGATATGAATTTCAAACTATGCATAGGAATAAAACTTTCTGATAAGTTTACTAACGAATTTCTTCACTGGACACAGGGGCAGCTTTTTATTAATGAAACTTATATTTTCTTGATTGCAAAAGCAGATTTTGAAGCATTAAAAAATGGTGATCTTAATTCTAAAAACTGGAACTGTAATTATAAATTACGTGATATTAAAACCACCCTTGTATCTCATGCAGATATCAAGCAAATCTACATTGCAGAAGATGACTATTTAAGGAGGCAGTTTTTAGGAGTTGATACAAGATTAGGTAGCCGATATTTTATATTTTTTGAGAAGGAAATGACTGAAGATAAATATACTCCATTTGTTGCTAATTATTACCAATTGAAAAACGGAGACAACACAAGATTACAATCAATTGAGAATTTGATTAATTCTTAGAGCTGTCAATTGGATGGTTTTTATTAATGATAAAAGAAATAATTGTGGATATTATTAAAAACGGAGGAGACAAACATAATGAATGCAGTTTCTATGATTTATCTACCTTTAAGATGTTTGTATTAATAAAAAATCATGCTATTATTGCTTGAGGCTTATAGTTGAGTATTCTAAATATTAAATCAACAGAACTATCCAATCCAATCCAGGCACTATTTATATTACTTGCATCAGCATTTGGACTGGGATTATCGCCAATTGCACCAGGTACTTGCGGTGCATTATTAGGTGTAATAGGTCATATTTTAATTGCAAAAACATTGCAGCCAGATAATCAACTAATAGCTCTAATAATGCTTTTTTTAGTTGTATGCATTTTCCATTTCGTATTAACCCCATGGGCGGTAAACTATTGGCATTCCAAAGACCCTAAACATTTCGTTCTAGATGGAGTTGGGGGTATCTGTTAGTGCCGATATTATTTCGACACAATGTTCTCTGGCAGACTGTCTTTTGTGGGTTCCTACTATTTAGGATTATAGATATTATTAAACAACGCCCGGCGAGACAGATAGATAAATATATGGGTGGCTCTTGGGGAATATTGCTGGATGATATTGTCAGTGGCTGTTATGCTGTGGCCATATTATATCTCATGAAAACTGTAAGTTACTTTATCAGCATATAAAATCAAGCTAAGGAGAATCAATGGTTATGAATAATTCAGCTAAACATGTAATGCAATTGAGAGGCCTTACATCTGAAGAGGTTTTAAAAAGCAGGGAGAAATATGGCATCAATGTTCTAACCCCACCTGAAAGAGAGCCATGGTGGAAATTATTACTTGAGAAATTTGATGACCCGATAATTCGTATATTAATCATAGCGGCCATTATTGCCATTGGCGTAGGAATCATGGAGGGCGAATATGCAGAAGGTATTGGCATTATCGTAGCTATACTTCTTGCGACATTACTTGCATTTGTGAATGAATTCAAGGCTAATAAGGAATTTGACATTTTAAATAAAGTGAATGATGAAGTGCCCTATAAAGTCATTCGTGATAATGGATATAGGACAGTGCCAAAGAAAGATATTGTTGTCGGAGATTTAGTTTTAATCGAAGTAGGTGAGGAAGTGCCTGCCGATGGGCAGGTATCCGATGCCGTATCACTGCAGGTAGATGAATCACGGCTAACCGGAGAGTCTATTGCTGCCCAGAAAATTGCTAAAAATGCGGTAAATGTAAAGGATGTAGTTGAAACCACATATGCACCAGATAGAGTACTTAGGGGGACGATAGTCGCTGATGGTCATGGCTTGATAGAAATAGCAGCAGTGGGAGATGCTACAGAAATTGGCAGAGCTGCACGTGCTGCTGCAGAAGTAACAGAAGCAGAAACGCCACTCAACATGCAACTTGAAAAACTCAGTAAGATGATTGGTGTTTTTGGATTTGGTATTGCAGCGCTTATATTTGCAGCACTTGTAGCTAGAGGAATTATCACAAGTGATTTGAATCTTGCTCTTTATCAATGGTATTTTGCGGGTCTTTTAACTACCTGCATCCTTATTGCGCTAATTCGTGTCTGGCTGCCGATAGTCTATGATGCCTTCGAAATTATAGGCAAAAACGTAGCCCCCCCACAATGGCTTGAAAAGGAGGGTTTTGGGCAGTGGCTCAAGGTAATTGTACTTGGCGGAATTGTATTTTTGGCTGGTATTGGAATAGGATTTTTTTCTAATATCCTTCCACATTCACCCTCAGAATGGCTCCCAGCCTATGCAGGCATGGAATTTATTGGCTTCTTTATGATTGCTGTTACAATCATCGTCGTTGCGGTTCCCGAAGGCCTTGCAATGAGCGTTACTCTTAGTCTTGCTTATAGCATGAGAAAGATGACTGCTGCTAACAATCTTGTCCGTAAGATGCACGCATGTGAAACTATCGGAGCAGCTACTGTTATATGCTCTGATAAAACTGGAACATTGACGTTAAATGAGATGAGAATATATGAGACACAATTTCCTGCGCTGAAAAATAATATATTAACTTCTGATGGCAATGAAACGGAAAAGCTTATTGTAGAGGCAATAGCGGCTAATACCACAGCAAACCTAAGTAGAATAACTGGACAACCAGTTTGTCCTCTTGGGAACCCAACAGAGTGTGCCTTGCTTCTTTGGCTGGAGGAAAAGGGTATAGACTATATAATTCATCGTCTTGCGTTCAACGTTGTATATCAGTGGACATTTTCTACCGATAGGAAATTTATGGCAACACTGGGGACTTCATCGGCAACGGATAAAAGAATGTTGCATGTCAAGGGAGCTCCGGAAATTATATTATCCAGATGCACATCAATTCTTACAAATGATGGTGTAAAACCAATTGCTGGTGAGATGGCCAGCATAGAGGATACTTTAAAGAGCTATCAGACTCGTGGCATGCGTACTCTGGGGTTCGCTTATCATCAAGCGCCAAAAAAACATGACGGTGTAGATATTGAACATATAGTCTCAGAAATGACATGGCTTGGTTTTGTCGCAATAGCTGATCCAATTCGTCCTGATGTGCCTGCTGCAATTAAATCATGCAAAGAAGCCGGAATTGATGTTAAGGTTGTCACAGGTGATGTTTCTGCGACAGCTCTTGAAATTGCTCGTCAAATAGGGTTGTGGCAAGATAGCGATGATGGGTCTCATCATTTAACAGGAAAAGACTTTTCTGAGCTTGATGATGTCAAGGCAAAGGGTATTGCATCGAAGCTTAAGGTGCTCTCACGTGCTCGCCCAATGGACAAGTTAAGATTGGTGAAACTATTGCAGCAAGATGGCCACGTTGTAGCAGTTACTGGTGATGGTACAAATGATGCTCCTGCTCTTAATCATGCCAATGTTGGTCTGGCAATGGGGAAAACAGGAACTGCTGTTGCTAAGGAGGCGAGCGATATTATATTATTGGACGATTCATTCAGTAGTATTGCTAATGCCGTGATGTGGGGTAGGTCTCTATATGAGAATATTCAGCGTTTTATTTTGTTTCAGCTTACAGTAAATGTCGTTGCACTTGGAATTGCGCTTCTTGGACCTTTTATCGGTGTGAAACTACCTCTTACTGTCACACAAATGCTGTGGGTTAACCTAATAATGGATACCTTTGCTGCATTAGCGCTTGCAACAGAGCCACCGCATAAGAGCGTTATGAAGCGGCATCCTAGAAAGCACGACGCTTTTATTGTCACGAGAACCATGGCAAGGAATATTTTTACTATTGGAGGGATATTCCTTGTATTCCTTGTGGCGTTCCTGCTATATATCCAGAAAGATGGAAGTGTGAGCGAATATGAGTTGTCTCTATTTTTCTCGGTGTTTGTGATGCTCCAGCTGTGGAACATTTTCAATGCCCGTTGCCTGGGAAGGACGCATTCAGCTTTTAAAGGCCTTATTGAAAACAAGGGGTTTGTTGCTATAGCGCTGACTATATTTATAGGGCAGATATTGTTTGTGCAGATTGGCGGGACATTTTTCCGGACGGTACCTCTTTCTTTTAAGGATTGGGTGGCTATAATTGCAGGTACTTCTGTCGTACTCTGGATTGGGGAGCTGTGGCGGATGAGCAAAAGGTTACAGGCAAAGTGAGAAAAAGCAAAAGATGTTTTAGCATTGTCTCAGCTTACAGCGATAAGGGGGTTGTTTTGCCAAAGAGGGCAACACAACATTCTGCAGGATATGATATTTCAGCAGCGGAAGACATCACAATCAGTGGCAAGAGTTTCGCTGTGATTCCCACGGGAATTAAAGCCTATATGCAAAATGATGAATATTTAGGGATTCACATCAGGAGTGGACTATCAATTAAAAAAGGTATTTCACTATTGAATGATGAAGGAATAATTGACTCTGATTACTATGATAATCCAGATAATGAAGGCCATATCTTAATTGCGCTGTTAAATAATTCAGATGATGTTCTCGTAATCAAAAAGGGTGATAGAATAGCGCAGGGTATATTTAAGAAATTCTTACTTGCTGATAGTGACAGTACCGAAAAGAACAGAGTGGGTGGTGTTGGTTCGACTGATGGTAATTCAATTTAAAAAGAGACCGCAATGTTTTTAGAATTAGTTTTAGGTTAATTGAAATAGACAGAGCCTTAAAAATGTATTTATTTGGTTATCATCAGCCATCATTAGAGAAGTTTCTGAACTCGAAGGTCTCTGACAATGAGATCAGTGTGAAAAACGAAATAAGGAAATTTGTAGATGAAAAATAGTTGGGATAAGTCAAGCAGAGAGGAGGTGAGATAATGTCTGAACAAATTTGTAAACTTTGTGGAGTGAAAAGGGAAACATCGTGGCCTGGTGCAGGATTTTGCGACAAATGCGGTTTCATTTGTTCGGTCTGTGCTGGCAACCGTGATAAGCAATGTCCGAGGTGTGAAAAAAATACTTTAAGGAAATAGCATTATCGTCGAGGAGTATGTTAAGAAATGACAAGTTAAATATCTAAAGATAAATCTGTGCTGACGGAGAACATTTGCAACCGCTCATAATGCTTGCCAGATTCATGTGAAATAGAGGGGAGGATCTCCCCTCTATCAATTAGTGACTAACAGTGATTGAAGTTACAGGTGAAGTAGACCAAAAAGATAGAAGTCAGATGATAAGACCGGGAGTAGTAAAACCTGATCCAAAGGAATTTCTTCACATCCCTGTCTTCCGCCTTCGTATACTCACATCTGCTGGAAAGCTCGTTCAGGTCTTGTATAAAGGAGAGCCTCCGGGAGATGCTGACGTAGGGCAACAGGTTATAGTCAAAGGAATAGAAAAGGGTGGGGTCATTCACGCGAGGAGTATTTATAACCTGACGACGAATTCATGGGTTACTCCTGCGCCGGGACTATTGGATAGATTCTTTGGAGATTAGTTTTAGCACTATGATAACTCGAGATAATAAAACACCTGAAGATGAAATAGCTGGTTACGTTCAGGTGCTGGAGCGAAGAGACCTTGATCTTATTTCTCTCACAGAATTGTCAAGTTACGTTAAGACAGGAAGTTCTTATACAGGAGGCGGGCAATACGAATTTTTTCGAGTAAAGTCAATTTCTAGGGCATTACCTGAAAGCAAGTCTGATGTCGAGCGTCATATGATGGAGGACGTATTATCAGGTATTTATGGTCTTACGACTCCAATTATATACTTAATTATAGGATCAAGACTGTCGGTTAACGTATATCTTGGTATCCTCAATAAACCTTCTGCAAAGCTGTCGTCTGCAGCGACGTTAGGTGTGCTCTCATCTTTGATGGAAAGCACTTTCCCCGACATTGAGCTTGAAACCCTGACTAAGTCTGACGTTGATGGAAAGATCATAAATTTTTTCCAAAACTGCAAGAACTACGGCATCCTGACCGGAATTCCTACCGCCAAGCTTGGAGTTGAAGAGCATGGCATTGAACAAATAGAAAGGCTTATTAGAGGACTATACCGGCAGGAGTTTGGTTACATGGTTATTGCAGATCCAGTTCAAGATGGCGACATAATTAATGCATTTGACGATGTAGCTGGGATTATCAGGGAAAAGTCCTCATTGGTAAAGGAGTCAAAGCAATATACACAGACATCAAGAGTATCTTTGAGCGGAGAGACGCTTAATAGAGCAACACAATATTATGTTGAATTGCTTGAAATACTGCTTGATAAGTTGAAGCTGTCAAAGGCGCAAGGGATGTGGCGGACTATGTCATATTTCTTCTCGCCACACCCTGAAACGACGGTCAAGATGAGCAGTCTGCTTAAGACCGTATTCAGCGGCGACAAATCAGTGCCTGAAGCAATCCGCACTTTTGTTCTGAATGGTAGTAATCCCTTGGCTATTCTAAGCACATTCAAAGAAATTGAGATCGAGTTAAATTTTCATTCTGCATATTCGGCAGAGCATCCGTTAAAAAAAATTATTAAACATAAATTTATAACTGCCATGAACTCTCGTGATTTAGCGACTTTGATACATCTGCCAAAGGAAGAAATGCCGGGTTATGATGTTAAAGATACTGCCAGATTCGGGGTTTGCTTGCCGGAAACACAAGGGGGAAACAAACTCTTTATCGGAGAAATTATGGATCGCGGCACTGGGACTGGCAATTACTACAGTATTCCCGTAGAGGATCTGGTTAAACATGGTTTGATTGCCGGAGTTACCGGTAGTGGAAAGACCAATACGTGCCTAACTCTCCTTGATCAATTATGGAAAGGAAAATCCAGGATATCTTTCCTGGTCATAGAGCCGGCGAAGGCTGAGTATCGCTCTTTAATGAATATTACCGGCTATGAAGATTTACAGGTGTTCACACTTGGCGATGAGATGACTTCTCCATTCAGGATAAATCCTTTTGAGATCTTGGATGGGGTGAAACTACAAACTCATATTGATAATCTTAGGGCAGTTTTTAATGCAAGCTTTATCATGTATGCCCCAATGCCTTATGTACTAGAGCGATGCATCCACGAAATATACAGGGACAAAGGGTGGGACCTTACAACAAATCAAAACAGGTTTATAAACACAGATTATAAGAATCCATACGGTATATTCCCTACCATGACAGATCTTTTCAATAAAATAGACACTATTGTAGATGCCATGGGATATGAAGACAGAATCACAATGGATATTAAAGCTGGATTAAAGGCACGCATCGGTAGTTTGCGCATAGGTGGAAAAGGCTCGATGCTCGATACAGCGCTTTCTATTCCTATGGAGCATCTTTTAAGCAAGCCGACGATCCTTGAACTGCAAAGCATAGGTGACGATGAAGAAAAGGCTTTTATTATTGGCCTTCTTGTGGCACGGCTCTACGAATATAGAGAGATCGAAAACAAGAATAAAGGAAGCAATACAGGTTTAAAACATGTAACCCTTATAGAAGAAGCTCATAGGCTATTGACCAAGGCGTCAACCGACTTCAGCAATCTAGAAAACGTCAGTACAAAGGCGAAGGCCGTAGAGACATTCTGTAATATACTTTCGGAAATTAGGGCATTTGGTGAGAGTGTTTTGATTGCGGAGCAGATACCATCTAAACTTGCTCAGGATGCTATCAAAAATACCAATCTTAAAGTTATGCACAGAGTTGTTGCAAAGGATGACAGGGATTTGATGGGACACACCATGAACCTCAATGAACAGCAGAACAGATTTATAGCCATAATGAATAAAGGCGAAGCCGCTATCTTTTCTGAAGGGTTTAGTGAACCTTTTCTGGTTAGGGTGCCGCATTATTATTTATCTGCTAAAAAGGTCAATCTTGAAATGAGCGACATTTTAGACAAGGATGTCAGCAGTGCTATGGCTAAAAATATGATTGCTATTGATCAGATATTTGGAAGACACAGCGGTTGTAAGCAATGCCAGTATAAGTGTAACTATAGAGAAGTAGCGAACCATCTTCTTTCGAAACCAGAGGCGATGAGTCATTTTGGTAAGTTTATTTTTGCCATTATTGAAAAGGCTGAAAATTTTTCTGTTTTATATCCGTCTTTCAGAGATGTTGTTCTGTTAGACGTAAAGCAATCATTACAGAGAGATGAAGAAGTCAATGCTATTATGTTCTGCTACCTGATAAATGCCGGAGAGATGCTGATAATGACAAGGCAACAGCAGTACGCACTTCCCATAAATAAGACATTTGCATTGTTAAACGCATATAACGATTTCATTAATACCTATTTTTCAGTTCCAGTTAAGACTCAGTTATCATTTGAATCTATTGATCGTTTGATGGATTTACAAGAAATTTATAAAGAGACATTCTATACAGATAAGGGACCACTCCCCGGTTGTAATGAATACTGTAATAATAAGTGCTATTTTAGATATGACGTAGAGCCATCGGCTAAAGATAAAGCCATTGACGAAAAACTCCTGAGAGCAATACAAAGTGGGGACGATTCTAAGGCAAATGTCAGAAAATTGTGCACAAATGTCGCTCGCAAGTTAATAATTGCTAACAGCAATGAGTTCGTTGAGAATATCGCCCTGTGTTTCTTTATTCAAAAGTCAGTGCAGTGGAGCGTTAAAGAGCTTTTATTGAATATAACCAATTGGTTTCTTGATATTAGAGGGGGAGATCAAAATGCTAGAATTTGAAAGTATAAAATTTAGTGTGGATTCATTATCAAATGATTTTTTTTCTTTGAATAGAGCTAAAGTGCCTGGCGGTTGGTTGATCACGCTGTATCAGAGTATAACTTTTTATCCGGACCCAAGACATGAATGGGACGGCTCTTCTCTGCAAGATGAGGGAGGGAATAGATCATGAAGGATACTCCCGAAATTAACGAAAGCCCTGAAAAGAAAATTACTAAAACGCCAGAGAAGAAGATTGATACCTTTGACGATTTAAAAGCATCTGACAATTCTGGGCGTATTAATACGTTTGATGATCTCAGGAAGCAAGAGTCGGACAGCTCAATCAAGACCTTTGATGATTTAAGAGGGGGTAAGGAAGTAGGCGACAAGACAAAAAGCGCGGATACAACAGACAAAGCAGTAAAAGATACGCCTGGATTAACTGAGCAAAAAAGAATAGACCAAGCTACTGAGGATATTAAGAAAAATGAACTTATGCAGCCGGAGAAGTGGAAAACACTAAGCATTGAGGATAAAAGAATGGCTCTTGACCATAGTGGAAAAGCACTCGGGAAAGCATATGAGACTCCCGAACCGCCACTCACTACAAAGAAAATGGAGGCTCCCGGGTTGCAGGGAGAATATGGTGATGGCTATAAATATGACCATCAAAGAGACAAATATAATGGGCATGTCGAGGTAAATCCGAATGATTTTAAAGGGCATGGAATTGCTGGTGCTGACTATGGTATTGAGATGAATGAAAAAGGCATGGATCCTAATACTCATAAGAAGCTTTTTGGTGAAGACCCACGGGAAGCTTTGGAGACTTATGGGCATGAGTTCAGGCATTCATACCAGCATGAACAGGCAAATGCTTTTGATAAAGGCTTCAAAACCGATGATACAGTTAAGGCAAAAAAGTGGTCTGAGAATTTAAAGAATTATCAGCAGCCTCCGGATTCTGAGTTAGCAAAAACTGACCCTGAAAAATATTTCAGAGAATTCGAGACATACAGAAATCAGCCGGTTGAAAAAGATGCGAGGGAGTTTGGGAACAAACTATCTAATAGTGTTTACGGGAATAATGAGTCAATTGAGAGGTGAGATAAAGTAATGCGAACTCTATCCGAACTGCTGACCCATATAATGAAAAATAAAGTGCCAGTGCGCATAAGAATGGCTGATACAGTGTTCGATTGTTATGGTCCATGCGTCGAGAAAAATCAAAAAAGCTACACTGAAATATTGGAAGTGAAAGATGATCATATTGTGTTTAGAGATAACTCTCGCGCTGTATATGAAGGATTTCTTAGAATAATGCCCATCTCTAAGATATTGGAAGTAGTTGTTCATAAAGAGATTTGGAGAACCATTTAGTGGGTGGACTTTCTAACGCATTCTGGCTCTGGTTCCCAGTTCTGATATATAAGGCTGTTGCGGCCTTCTTCAGGACAATATGGAAGTTTAACCTATGGATATTGCAGACGGTCAGCGGCGTACCGCTTTACTATTGCAGGCCGGAGTATCGCATGCCGGCCATTTTCCTGGGAACATTTGGAGTGATGTCAGTCATTAATTTTATATTTTTCTTATTTTCAAGATTTGCTGTTGGCACTAATATGCATGAACAAACATTACCAGTTAGTGATTTCTTGATTATGGGAACTGCTGGGGTGGGACTTTTAATTTTATGCAGATATTTAATTAGAAGAGGTTCGATTTAAAGAACTATAGTGCGCTTTGGAAAGGGGTTATGAAAATACAAGATACAGATTTCAACTTGGGGTTGGTCAGTGAAAAAACAGTTAAAGTAGATCACCTATAGATCAAAGTGAGTCAAAATTATATGTCTATAAAACTATAATAAACGCAGTTAAGGAGGTTAATTATGGCTATTGAGAATATTAAAGAAATGATTAAAAATTCGGTTAAGTTGTCGGAAGTGCCAAGTGATGCCTGCCCTTTTTCATGGAGAGAGGTACATCTAACAAGAGGATGTGTGGGTAACCTTTTAGGTTCTATTCCGATAATTGGAAATTTATTTAAACAGTACACAGTATATACACCTGTTCCCTGCATTGGTGACAGGTGTAAGTTGTGGCATGCTAATAAGAATAACTGTGTATTTAATGATATTGCAATTGATTGATTAACCTTGGATTAAATATATGTTTACGAAGGCTGCAATTTTAGCCATTAAATATTACCAGAAATCATTTTACCGAAAAACAGCTTTGCCCTGTTTGTTTGAGCCGTCTTGTTCACAATATTCCTTAATTGCCTTTAACAAATATGGTTTTTTGATCGGAATGATAAAAACAATGAGAAGGCTTATGAAATGTAAACCGCCTAATGGTGGGATTGATTTACCGTAATGCAATTCACAAAACATAGATGACAGATATGGAATATAATTAAACCTCAGCAATAAAATAGAGAATGAGGGAATAATATGGATCATTATCAAAATGGGAATGCAGGTTATTTAAATATTATTAAGAAACGAATAAAAAATGCTTCTGTAATAGCGTTTAATAGGACAGATGTTGCCAATAATGAGATTGTTAGTAATGATAAACTTAATGCTATTACAAAGATTGTATATAAATTATTACCTTTGCCTATTAGAATTCGTATCAGAAAAAACAACTATGAACTTTTGAAAAGAGAAATTAGAGATTTACTGGGAACAAAGAAGGATGTTATCGATAGGGATGCTCTGACTGCTACTGATCGAAACAAAAGCGGATCAAGTTTCATAGAAAATAAAGATAGCCTTAAATTTGAGGAAAAGATTCTTAAATATTCTGTTGTTGATAATGAAGAAATCGTTACAAAAGGGGAAGATACCAAAGTTGAGCCCAAACCCGTGGCAGAGGAATCTATGCAAGAAGCAAAGCATATAGTTGAGAATAAATCAAATGCTAAAGAAACTTCGGTTAATGGTCCCACTGAAAAACCTGTAAAACACATTATTCCCGAAACTCATACAGAAAAGAGCACTACAACTTATGCACCAGCTCGAACGATAAATTATGTCAAGTTTGTGATAATAGGTGCTTCAATTATTGTCTTAATAATAGCTGTGTATTTCATTAAATCTTTTCTGTCAAAACCTTCTACACAATCAGCAATAACGCAAGAATCAAAGCCTTTTCAGTCAAAGAAAACTATAAAACAAAGGACTACGACTAAGCAACAGGTAGAAAGCAAACCATTTGTACCAGTTAACGGTACAAGTAACATGACACAACCAGAAAGACTACCAGAAAAAGTAATGCCTGAGCAAAAGCAGAAGCCACCGGTTGCTGTACCAAAAAGCGTAAAAGAGCAAGAAACAAATAAATCTGAAAAGAAGAGCTTTGCACCACCATCACGGGATGATTTCTAATGATATGGAGGACGACGATGTTTAAATGTAAGGTAATACTATTACTTACGCAATTAATTGTGATTTTTATTGTTTCTGCCTGTGTTCACACAGTTCCGCTTAAAGATGATTCATCTAAAGATATAAAACAATCTTTGCCTCGTACAAAAAAAATACCAGCAAAGGTCGGTTTATATTTAACTAATGATGTGAAAAATTACATTTATAAGAAGCAAAAGATGGGAATGACGTTTCAAATGAATATTGGTGATAATGTCGTTCCGATTTCAAAGGAAATTGTTTCTGCTATGTTTGAAGAAGTAATATATGTTGATTCGCTTCCCCCATATAAACAAAACTCTCGGCCAGATGTTGAAGCAGTTGTTGTACCAGATATACTTTATTGCTATGGCAATGCTATAGGAACTATTTCTGGACATATAGAAGCAAATGTAAAAATACGTGTAAGAGCATATGACTTAAGCGGGAAAGTTATTTGGCATGGCGAAGCGATGGGAGAGAGTCAGAGCAAGGAAGTTAACTTTGTAAATACACTTTTTGCAGGTATGGGTATTGTTGGAGAAACAGGCTATAAAGCGGCTTTTACTGCTGCGACTAAGATAATTAATGATTTTAATGCAAAACGCCCGAAAGAATTTTATTCTCTGTTAGAGATCAAAAAAATTGCAACATTGAAAAATCGTAAAAATATATCTAATTATGAGCTGTTTCAAAAATATTATCAAAAAGGAGTTTTCCAATTTGATGAGAAGAATTATCATCAATCTCTTTATTCACTTGAAAAAGCGGAAAATATATATCCTGATGACCCCTCTACAAATTTTTACATTGGTGTATGCAATATATATTTAGGATATAAAAATATTGCCTTAACTAAATTTAAACAGGTTATCAAAATTAATCCTCAAAGTCAGGAAGCAAATGATTCCAATAAATGGATAGAAAAATTAAAGGAGCCGCTCAAGATAAGTATGGTGAATAAGAATATGGATGAAGGTTTATTTAGAATGCCCTTGTTGGAAAGTCAAATGTATGATTTGATCAACATTAATGATATAAAACCGATTGTTGCAAGCCAATCCAAAGGGTTTGACCAATTTATGGATAAATGTTCTAATAAAGGAGTCCGAGTAGTTGTATATGTCAATGTTGATGAATCATCCCAGCAAATTAAGATTGACGGAATGCCTGTAGGAGATATTGCTACAGAGCATGTAGTAAAAATTGAAGCGAACGCGTATTCCACTAAAAAGAAAGACAAGATATTAGAATTCCACATAACTGAGCTAACAAGCACCATTAGAAAAATAAGCAAAGATGAAGAATCTGCAGTAATACAAGAATTATTACGTAATGGAGCTGAAAAAATAGTATTAAGACTTTTGGAGAATAATATCTTTTAATATATTGCTACTGTTTTTTTTATAGATTGGCTTGATAGGGGAAAACGAAGGAAAAAACTGTATAATCTGGTCAATCCCCCGGTAAATCCGGCAAAGGATATCTAACGTTGACTAGTTGAGATATTCGTGTAATGCTTCCCCTATGGATTAATTCAATTCATTTACCCAACAAACTCTTCATTACACTTGTACAACTTGAACAAAGATATTAGCTAATTGAGATTTTATGGGAAGATTAATTGCTATAGGAGACATTCACGGAAGATTATCAAAGCTGGTCGGTTTAATTGAAAAAATATCTCCAGGGGCAGAAGATCAGTTAATTTTTCTCGGGGATTTTATTGACAGAGGCCCGGATAGTTTCAGGGTTGTTCAATATATAATTGATTTCAGACAGCGATTCCCTAATACAATAGCTTTAAGGGGCAATCATGAAGACTTTGTTATTTCATTATTCATGGGAAATCAAAGTATGTTTGAACGGAACATCTGGCTTAAAATGAATGGGGGTGAAATCACTTTATGGAGCTATAGAAAAGCAGGGCAGCAATTAAAAGATCATCAGGAATTCTATATGTCACTTCCATTATTTTATGAGACAGACAATTACTTTTTATGTCATGCAGGGGTAAGACCAGGTGTCCCTCTGAACAAACAAAAGCTGAGTGATTTATTGGAAATCAGGGAACCATTTCTCTCATATGACAAAGGTTTTGAAAAAATCGTTGTTCACGGACATTCAATAGTCAAAGATCCCACAATACTTCCAAATCGCATCAATATTGATACCGGAGCTGGAGCTTATGGGCCTTTGACAGCGATTGAATTGCCTTCACTGAAGCTTTGGCAACAGAGCTAAATACCATTCTAAATTATTTTACCAAACTATCTGTTATGGCCAGTCCTCCATAAAACTCTGCACCATAGAATGCTTCACAAGTTGTACTATGGGAAAACGACTATAAAATAATCTTGTGAAAAATGGGAATGACTATTATTCATTCATCAATTTCTCAACTTGTGATTCTGAGAGGTCGAAAGCAGCTTGCATTTTTTTCAGAATATCGAGTTCCTCAGGAGCAACATCGCCATCTGATGCACAGATTGACAAACACATTCTAAACGCATCCATTTTCTTTTCTACTCCAGGAAGTAACTGGGCAATAGCTTTAATCCTGGCATCTACTCCTTCAGACTCAATTGAAGCTAAGCTGCGTTTAATCATACTTACCATTTCGTCTTTAGGGATCTTGCTTAATTGAGGACGAGTATAAACATTTCTTAAAAAGTCCTGAACTTCATCGTCTTCAATGATCCCATCTGCAGCAATCATTATGATCATTGCTTCCACATAACCACGATGTTCTGATGTTTCCTGAGATCCTCTTTTACCAGCGAGCCGATCCAAAATACCCATGATTCCCTCCTTAGAATTGATAAATATAAAGAAAACATATACAATTTAGCATAAAAAATTAATATTATCAATAAGAAAACATGTGTAAAACATGTGTAAATATGCTATCTACTGATGGATAGTAGTTTCAATGAATAAAACTAACCTATCATAAATTGAAAAACAAACATTTTATAGTATTTGCAAGCGTTGTTTATATTGGTTATGTTCCTTATGCATCGGGTACAATTACAACACTTATTGCCGGAATTCCTCTGTATATTGGATTCTCTAAGCTCCCGCCTGTCCTTTATATTTGCGCATTGTACATTTTCTTCTGGTTCTCATGTTATGTATCTCACGAAGCTGAAATTATATTGAGGGAAAAAGATTCTTCTAAAATAGTTATTGATGAATTGGTGGGATATCTTGTTACAATGATTTATTTACCTGTCACATGGAAGATCATGATAATTGGATTTATATTGTTTAGAGTAATTGATATTGTCAAAATCTATCCTGCTAATCTGGTGGAAATTAAGATTCCCGGAGGTCTTGGGGTTGTCCTTGATGATGTTGTGGCGGGAGTCTATGCAAATATTATTTTACAATTTATCATTAGACTGTTTCCTGAGTTAACAGTATCATAAAATGAAGGGAGGGACAATATTTTCACAATGGCGATAAATAGCTTGGTCTTATAAAAAACTTTTTAAACTTTTTCAACATTGTCGTATCTAATAAATGTAAAGGAGGATTGTACTGTGTCAAATCATATGTCAATGCCGTTAAATGAGTTTGCAGCAAATATTATCGAGGACGGAATAATTGATGCTGGTGAAGTTAAGAAAATTAAGGAAAGAATCTACGCCGATGGTGTCATTGACCGTGAGGAAGCTGACTTTCTTTTTTCATTGAGTGATGCTACATCAGGGGCTAAAAACGATCCGAGCTGGCAGAAACTGTTTGTTGAGGCCTTAACAGACCACGTTTTAAAGGATGAAATATCACCCGGTATCTTGGACGAAGATGAAGCTTCGTATATCAGATCAAAGGTAGAATCTGATGGCAAGATAGACGATAATGAATTACTACTTCTTGTTAGTGTTGTTTCCAATGCCAAAAGTGTACCTGATGATTTTAATGCTTTTGTACTGTCGGCATTAAAGACGTCAGTATTAAAGGATGGAATTATTGACAAGGCTGAAATAGAGATGATTAGAAAGGTCATATACGGTACAGGAAGCGGGGGAGGAGAAGGTGTTGACCGTGCAGAAGCTGATTTTATCTTTGATCTCAATGATGCTACAAGTGGAAAAAATAACCATCCTTCATGGAAGGAGCTATTTGTTGAAGCTATTACAAAATATGTGCTTGATGACGAAACTTCACCCGGTGAGATGGATGATGAAGAAGCCATATATCTTGTAAATAAAATTCAGAAAGACGGTAAGATAGATGATATTGAAAAGGCTTTAATTGATAATATAAAAGCTAAGGCAAAATCTATTTCAACAAAGTTTACTCTTTAAGTACACTTGGAAATAAAGCGGTATCAATCCGTTTAGACATATAAGTATATGTTATCATCGGTTAATAGTCCTTACTTCATTGTTTCCTAAATGGTTGTTATAAGAACAACCTGCGGACGACGAATTAATGGAAAGCTTCAATGCTAGGCTCAGGTAGTAACGGATGAAGTTCGGCAGGGGCTCAGAGAGTATTTTGAATTCTACAACCTTCTGCGTCGGCATCAAAGCCTTGACCGAAGGACACCAGATGATGTTTACTAGAGTACACTACCTAAAATACAGGTAGCTATATAAGGCTGGCAGCTTATCACTTAAAAATTGCTTTAGGCTGTCCAAACAAACTAGACCATTTCTGAATTTTAACTGGTTCAGAATTATTGAAATTATATGAAAAATTATTAAAAAAAGTGGCGTATAGATTAATATGAAAACTTGCTGTTTAGCTTGCTGGGCTTTCTTTCACCTAAGGAATTTACAGAAAAGAGCGAAGAAGATTTTAAAAACTCTAGCTTATCGTGGCACTGTAACGAGATTTAGTCAATAGGTGTGTAAAAGACATTCAGGCGGCCTTCCTTTCAGACTTTTTAATAGCGGTTACCATTTCACCATCAACGAACTGTTTCCCCGCATAAACATCCAGTAACAACCAATAACTTTTCAGAGATCGAAAATTCTTCTCTGCGACTTGCAACAGTTTCCATAACATTGTTGTCGCATTTTCAACCTTCTTGAATCTCTTGGCCGCATCCGTCCTCAACCGCGCTGAACTGAAAGGCGATTCCACAACGTTCGTTGTCCTGATATGCACCCAGTGGTCCTTCGGATATGAATAGAATGTCACCATCCGGTCCCAGTCGCTCAGAAGCTTCTCTACTGCTTTTGAATAAGTTTTTCTGTACCGGGCTGCAAATGTATCCCTCAGCCTCTGACACTCCTGCTTTGTCTCGGCATAAGGAATTTTCTTTAGATATTCAGCCGCTTCAGCACGAACCCTTTTCGGCATTGCATCCAGCACGTTGGTTATCTTATGGTTCCAGCACCGCTGGCCGTCACCTTCAGGATGAATCTCACCCAGCGCTGACCATATGCCAAGATGCCCGTCTGCTATCGTCAATCGTCCCAGTTTCAGACCCCGCGTGGCAAGGTCCCTCAACACTCCCATCCACGACTCCTTGCTCTCCCGATAGCCGCTCTCACAGGCAAGGAATACTTTCTTGCCGTTGGTCTGCGCCCCAACTATTACAAGAAGCGCGGCCTTGTCCTTCTCCAGTCCGGCTTTTACATATATGCCGTCAGCCCATTGATACGTTATTTTTACCTCTGAAAGATCCTGCTTCTTCCATTCTTCATACTCTATCTGCCATTTTGCTTTTAAACGCTGGATTGACGAGGCCGACAACGGCGCTCCCTCCCCCAATAGTCCCCGCAAGGCCAACTCAAAGTCGCCATTAGACAGCCCATGCAGGTAAAGCTCCGGCAACATCTCCCCCAATTCCTTGCTCCGACGCTTGAATAACGGCAATACCTTGCTCTCAAACCCTTTGATCTCCCGCAAACGCGGCCTTCTTAACGTTATCGTTCCGTTCATTAACGCGAGGTTCCTCTGCTTACCCTTCCCGTTCCGGTAATTATGGGGTATATCTATCGCCTTGATCCGTTCAGATTTCCCCCTCCCTAAAAATTCGGCGATCTCCTCATTCAATATGTCCTGAATGAATTCCTGAATCTTCAATCGTGCTATCTCCTCCAAAACATCATATGTTACTCTTGACGACTTCGTACTCTTAGTTGTACTCTTTCTCATGGTGGCGTACTCTCCTTTCGTTTTTTTGTTATCGCTAACAACTATGAAAGGATACGCCGCCTGCTATTCCTTTTTCCACACCTTTAGATTTTACCTCACTGTAACTGGGTGTATTACGCTGAATATAGAAATTGTTCCATATCAAATACAGTCTAATTATTAAACAATTGTTTCTAACTATTAGATTGCTATCTTCTTTATTGAAATTTCCTGCACGACCTAAATTAAAACTGTTTCTCTAAAAAACTCCATTATTTTAGCTGGTTTAGTGTAATATTATTTTTTTATCAATTAATTTGTAACTGGCATTGCTTTTGCTTGTTACAAAACAATGAGTTGTAACATATTATTTTTAATAATTTTATTGACTTTACGGGTGTGTAAGTGGTATTTTTAATTGCTTTTTGTCTCACGCCAAAACAAGAAACATTCATATTTTTGTGTTTAGAGCGTAAAAATAAGGGAGTAAATCCATGTACACTGGCGTAGCCGGTTTTCTGACACGGTTTTTTCTTTTTTTCATTAAACGTAATAAATTCTCTGATAGAACTGACATATATATTCTTTTCGATCGCCTCTTTGAGAATAAAGGTTTTTTAAGATTTGCAATGCTATTTTATGGTTTTCAGATTATCTTCGCGTATTTTTTTGGGGAGATATTACGAACAGTGGGATTAACGTTACTGAAATGGATATATGCTGCTTTGTTCTATATAACTATTATTCTGCTTGATTTAGCGCGGACTCTAACAAAAAATGCTTTTGGTGTCATACGTTCTGAGTATAAATTATCTGAATACTTACTCTTTAATAATTAACTGATGTTACTTAAACGAAAACCATTTATATACTAGGAGGTTAGCATGAAGCAAAAAGTCAAGTACCCGTCGGATAAACTCCCCAAACCAGTAAAACCTTATGCATCTATTAATGTAGAGAAGGATTACGATAATAATGAAATAACCGTAGTTGCTCAAGTATTAATGGATCGTCTGGTTGATGGGCATGGGAAAGAAATTGAAGGAGCAGCTTTCGGTTTAGCATTAGATGGTTCAAGATCCATGAAAGAACTTTATGGCACGGGGGGGGGGCCGTTTGGTGGCACTCCTAATGTGGTTGAGCCAGTTGCTAAATCCATGCTGAATTTTTTGGCAGGTTTTTCTGGCACTGGTGAAGTTGATCTTGCTTACTGGGCTGTTGGTCCTGGTGGTAAAGAAGTTGAGGGAGTCGGATCTATTTCTGCGTCTAATATAGGTCCATTAAAAATAAAGCCTTCAAAAACTATGGGTGGTAGTACATATTTATTGCCAATAGTTAAACATTTTATTGAGGATAAATTAAGCAATGCCCCTTGGGCAATGGCGATTATTATTACAGATGGTTTGATTGACGACATGGAAGACGTTAAAAAGTATACGGAAAAATACGCCGTTGCTGTTGATGCAGGTAAACAAAAACTTATTAAGTTGGTTCTCATTGGATTGGGTGAGCATGTTGATGCAGGACAATTGGAAGAGTTAGACAATTTTGAAGCATCTGTTGATGTTGATGTATGGTCCTCAAAAATGGCATCTGAAATGGAAGAACTGCATGAAGTCTTTGACGAAGTTATGTCAGAAAATCTTATATTAGCTCCTTCTGGAAAGGTTCTTGATAATAAAGGAAACGTTCTGGCTGTTTTTAATGATGGATTACCAGCGAGAATAGAATTTAAACTAAATTCGACTTCTAATGGTTTTAAACTGGAAGTCCCGGGTCAGACTGCAATTGAGCAGGATTTATCAGAAGCAATTGCGTTATTGAAGTAAAAAAACAATGTTTAGTGGGAAAAACAAACAATGGTAATTTTGGAAAGGAAGAGTCCCTAAATGAGCCCGTATAATAGAAGATTGCCAGTTTATCTGCTGTTAGATTGTTCTGAATCTATGGTTGGAGATGCCTTCAGCGCACTAAATAGCAATCTTTCTAAAATGATTAGTGACTTGAAACAAGATCCTCATAATCTCGAAACTGTAGCAATCAGTATTATTACGTTTTCGGTAAATGCTCGACAGGTCATTCCACTTACTGATCTGTATTCTTTTCAAATCCCCAAATTAACGTTGGGATCTGGAACAGCCCTTGGTGCTGCGCTTAAATTGCTTGAACAGTGTATAGACCGTGAGATCGTCAAAACGTCTGCTGAGCGGAAAGGCGATTATAAACCAATATGCTTTATTCTGACTGATGGTGAGCCCACTGATAAATGGGAAAATATTGCAGATCAATTTAAACAGCAGATTTCAAAGAAAAGATCTGAAGTTATTGCCGTTGCATTCGGCCCTGATATTGATACCAACAAACTGCATAGAATCAGTGATACTGTTTTTGTTGTGAAAAACGCAGATACAACTACATTTAGTGAATTTTTCAAACTGGTTTCAGCATCTATTTCAACAGCAAGTCAGAAGATTGAAACAGTAGGATATAGAGCAATTGATCCATCAAGTATCCCCAATGAAGTGGTGATCTCAACACTTGAAGATCGCAGAGATTTCCCTATAATGGACAGATTTATTTTCCTTCATACAAGATGTAGTCGGGATAAGAAATTTTACATTACGAAGTATGAAAAGAAGCATATTCAGGGAGGCATGCATGCATTTCAAGGTATTGGATCATACGCTTTGGACTCCTTTGATATTGGAACTGAGCATATTGCCTCACCTTTGAAGGTATCAACTGAGTTACTATTTGATTCAAAACCATGTCCATATTGCGGAAATAAATTGTATGCTATTTGTAAATGTGGAGGGATTCATTGTTGTCCTGAAAGTAAAAAAGAAGTAACCTTGTCACTCACTTGCCCATGGTGTAATCAAACAGACACTTATGGTTTCTCATCTGGTGGCTTAGATATTAGCCGTGGAGCGGGGTAGTGATTATTAATCTTTATGAAAATACTATGATCGTCTGAACATAAATATAGTTTTAGGCCAATTAGCAATCGAGCAAGTTTTGTCAACAGAACTAAATTATTAAAAAAGGGGGAAGGAGGAAATTATGCAATTGCCAAGCAATATGATACACAAGGCATTCAGTGAAATAGATGTAAATGAAAATGGCAATGAATTAGAAGTATCCTATTTCACTATGGTCGGACTTTCTGGTGAGAAGTCAGAGGGCTGGAAGACCGGAATTGCAATTGATGCAAGTGTTTCCATGATGGGTGAATTTGGGAAAGAACTTCGTGGTACGGTGCCGGAAGATGTCAAAAAAAAATATATGAAGAAGAAATGGATTCAGACACATCAACATGACGGAAAGACTGTTCACTACTGGAAAGAAGAAGCATTTAAAGACGCCATAAGTAATGGCTATCTGCAGCCTACTGATAATATTGTTGAGTCAGAAGCAAGAAAGTTCAGTTCTTATATAGCGGACAGCCTGGATTTAGACGGCCAGACGGATATTGTATATTGGGCATGTAACAATGATAGTGGCTTAGAAGAAATAGGCGTATTGGATGCTCAGCACTGCAAAACTTTAGAGTTTAAAGGTCCTAAATGTAACTTTGGAACTGTTACAAATCTGCTACCTGTTGTCAAACATTTCGAACAGAAGTATCGTTTGGCCAAAAGGGGATTATTTGTTTTTATAACTGACGGTCAATTAAATGACTTAAAAGAATTGAAAAACTATACAATTAGTCTTGCAAAGGATATCGCGTCAGGTAAAAGGGAATTTTTTAAAGCTGTGTTAATAGGGATAGGGAATGAAATAGATGAGAATCAGATGGTGGAATTAGATGATATTGATACAGGAACTGACGTGGATATTTGGGATCACAAGATTGCACACGAAATGAAAGATATGATAGAAATTTTTGCAGAGTTGGTTGATGAAAACACGATTATTGCTCCTTTTGGGACAGTTTATGACAGTGACGGTAATGTTGTAAAAAAATTTAACGATGGTGTGCCGGCAAAGGGACATTTTATTCTCCCTAAAGATAGTACTTATTTTATATTAGAAGTCGAGGGACAATCAATAAAACAAATAATAAGGAGGTCATAACATGAGTAATGAAAAAATTGTAATGGGAGGTCCGACTAGTCCTACTCCTGGTTCAAGTAAAGGTAAATTGATTTGGGTTGTGATTATATTGTTGATTGTAGTTGCAGGGATTATGTATATGGTATCAGGGAAAGATGAAACGCATGAAGCGAAAGTTAAAGAAAGAGATACAGCTTCAGTTGAAACAACAAAGACGATAGAAATTCCAGCTATGGCGGAAAAGCCAGTTGAGAAGGAACAAAAAGAGCCCATGGCTGTTAAAGACGCTTCAGTCGCTCCTGAACCTGAGACTGCGAAAAAGGTCACAGAAAGGCCTACCATTGTTGCTGCAAACACATATGTTGTTAAAGATGGTGACTGTTTATGGAATATTGCTGCGAAATCTGAAGTATACGGTAATTCTTTCCGCTGGAGTGATATTTATGAGGCAAACAAGGATCAAATTAAAGATCCAAATTTAATACATCCTAATCAATCATTAAAGATACCATAGTATCGGAATATTAAGGAGGAGAGAAATTATGAGACGATTACCAGTTTATCTATTATTGGATGTTTCCGGTTCAATGACTGGCGAACCAATTGAAGCAGTAAGAAATGGTTTACAAATGATGGTTTCAGCACTCCGGGGTGAACCACAGGCGTTGGAAACCGCATATTTAAGCGTTATAACATTCGAATCTTCTGCCCATCAGGTTGTTCCTCTTACAGATCTTGCATCGTTTCAGGAGCCCCAATTAAACGCAGGAGGTACAACTGCATTAGGCGAAGCCTTAACGTTATTGTGTAACAAAATTGATACAGAGGTTAATAAAGGCAGCGCTGAAATGAAGGGGGACTGGAAACCTCTTGTCTTTATAATGACAGATGGTAACCCAACGGACAACTGGAATAGAGGTGCCGATGAGCTAAAGAAGAGAAAGTTGACAGTTGTTGCCTGTGCCGCTGGTTTTGATGCTGACACAACAGTATTAAAACAAATAACAGGCAATGTTGTTCAACTGCAATCTGCCAGTTCTGGAGACTTGGCAGCTTTCTTTAAGTGGGTAACGGCATCTATTACTACAGGTAGTCAGAAAGTAGAAACGGGAGGTGAAATAGGAGATATGGACCAGCTTCCTCCTCCACCGCCTGAAATCAATGTTGTGCCTTAATACGATTTGATGAGGAGGATCTATGCGTAGGTTACCAGTTTTTTTCCTCATTGATGTTTCAGAGTCAATGGTTGGAGAACCCATAAGGAATGTCCATAATGGTATTCAAATGATTATGGGAAACCTTAAAAGTAATCCAATGGCGCTTGAAAGTGTTTACGTTTCCGTTATAGTATTTGCTGGAAAAGCTAAAACACTTGTTCCACTTAAATATATATTGGACTTTGAACTTCCTGAGTTGCCTGTTGGAGGCGGTACGGCGCTTGGAAATGCCATGGACTTCTTAATGGATGAGATTAAGAAACAGGTGCAAAAGACTACAACAGATATGAAGGGCGACTGGAAGCCTATTGTTTTTCTATTAACAGATGGCGCTCCCACTGACCAGTGTACCTCAGCCATTAAACGCTGGAAATTAGAATTTAAAGGCAAGGCAACTCTCATTACCATAGCAATGGCTGAAACTGTAGACTTGGATATATTGAGGGAGTTCACAGATAATGTTCTTCAATTTAAGGGAACTAACTCAAAAGACTACAAGGACTTTTTTCAATGGATATCAGCTTCAATAGAAACAACGAGTAAAAATATTATTTCAGGCATGGAGGAAGAAATAAATACTCTGCACATAGATAATGCTCTAATTGAGATCGATAATAAAGAAAAGAATTCATCATTTGAAACTGATGAAAAGTTCACGATTCTTTTGTCTAGATGCCAGAAGATTAAGAAACTTTATCTTATAAAATATGAAAAACAGAATACAGGCAATTATGAGTATGAAGGCTCTTATTCTGTAAGCGAAGATTATTTTGAACTGACTGAGGGACACGAGCAAAAGGTCCAATCCGATAAACTCTTTGGAATGCCTTTTTGTCCATACTGCAAGAGTTCGTTCTGGGGTATGTGTGTATGTGGGAAGGTGCTGTGCTTAAAAGCAGAAGATCCATATAATACATGCCCATGGTGCGGGCAGACTTGTTCTTACCAAGTTGGTATTTTTAATGTAAATAAAGCACAGGGGTAAATAATGAATCAAAGGCATATTAATTTACTGAAAATTATTAAGAGTTTTGGGAAAAAAAATAATGATATTGGCTTACTTAATGATAATGAGATAATTCAAATATGGGAAAAAGCACCAGATAGCTTTATCAAAATATCAGGACCAGTTCTTAAACCATTGAAGGAATATTATTTAAAAGCAATAGAAAACAGTGGATTCCCACACGAAATGAAGATAGCTCAGGAGATTTATGATTATTGGTATAAATTTTATATAGGTATAATTAAAGAGCAACGGATGAATCAAGCTAATAAATCAAAGGTTACATCATCTCAGGATCAACATAAGCCCAATAAAACTCCTACAAATTATGGGAGGCAAATGAATGAACAAAAGTCACACCTTGAAGTTAATGTTGTAGAAGCTCCTGAAATGACATCAGCATCGAAATCTCATGTTGTTGAAAATTCAAATAAAGCTGTAAAAGATACGCAGGCTATTGAAAAGAAGGAACCTCCTTTAAATATCCCAGCACCTACATCAATACAACTAGCTCCAAATCAAGCTCCCAATTTACGTCCCACTCAAAATAAACCAGTCGAGCCAATAATTAAACCATTACAGATTTCCATAAAGAATGGCAATGTTGGCCAGGAATACGATCACCAGATTTCAATTAATGAAGACAGTATAGATAATGACAAGGAAATTGAATACAGCATTCTTGGACTGCCACCTGTTGGTGGACTTATGTTTGATTCTAAAACTCGTTCCATAACAGGTACACCTGAAAAAGCAGGTGAATATATTATTCATATTATAAGGCGGAACAATTCAACAGGTGATAAAAGAGAGGCTGATTTTAAATTTATAATTAACCCTGACCCTCGTTCTTTATGGAAAGTTCTTGAGCCTGAAGATATGACTGATTATAAGAAACATGAAGATTGTCAAAGGATAGATCTGAAAACGAGAAGAATTATTGCAGCAAGCAAGAGAGGACGCTCACATGAGCATGCAGCAAAATATCGTGACGATGACTTTTATATTGATAGCCTTAATACTGGATGGAGCATTATTGCTGTCGGGGATGGTGCAGGCTCTGCAGAGTTATCAAGAGTAGGTTCAAAGATTGCATGTGATGCTGTTGTATCTATCATTAGGGACAAGTTGAATGAATTAAATGGTAAAGTATTTGAGGATAAACTAATTAAATATATAAAGACAGGTAAAGACGAACCTATACGCTTGGATCTTTATAATATTATTGGCAGCGCTGCATTTGAAGCAGCAAAAAAAATAAAGCAGGAAGCAAGAGATAGAAATTATATACCTCAAAAAGGATCTCCAGAAGATGCCTTTGCAACAACCCTACTGATAGCGATACATAAGGAGTTTGATGTTGGCCACTTTTTTGCTGGTTTTTGGATTGGTGACGGTGGCTTGGCAATATATAATGAAAATGATTCAGTTAATCTTCTTGGCATTCCTGACAGCGGTGAATTTGGAGGTCAGACAAGATTTTTAACAACACCAAATATCATTACAAATAATGAAGAACTATCAAAACGTATACGATTTGCTTTAGTTGATAATTTTACTGCTCTTTTTGTTATTACCGATGGAGTTACTGATCCAAAATTTGAAACTGATAATAATTTAATAAACATAGACTACTGGAATAATCTGTGGAAGGAGTTAATTGATCCTAAACAGGCGGATATTCTTTCAGATGAAGAGCCGGAAAAGAAGCTTCTTAATTGGCTGAATTTCTGGTCCCCGGGGAACCATGATGATAGAACAATTGCTATATATTATTAGCTGGCTGGAGATAAAAAATGGCCGGAATTAAAAAAATTACAACAACAACTGGAGAAATAATAGAATACGTGGACGATATTATTGGTGCGGGAGGAATGAAGGATGTATATTTTACTCCTGACAAGAAAAATGTTGTTGCTTTCTATAGAAAGCCTTTGGATTATAATTCTAAGGAAAGGCTCGAAAATATTATAGGTAAATATAACCCTACAACTGATCCCTCGATAGGTCTTTTTTGGGAAGATCTGTATTGCTGGCCCAAGAAAATAGTTATAAATGGTGACAAATGTGGAATTGTGGCGCCTGCATATAAAAAACATTTCTTTTTTGAAGCTGGCTTTAATAAAACCAAGGAAAAAAATGGAAGATGGTTCTCGTCACCTAAACTGAGGAAAATGCTTGATCCTACCGAAAGAGGTAATTGGAACAGTTACTTGCGTATAGCTATTCTTGTCAGCAGGGCTGTAGGAAGAATGCATGCTGCAGGGTTGGCTCACTCAGACCTTTCTTACAATAATGTACTCATAGATCCGAAAGGCGGGCATGCTGCTATCATCGATATTGATAGTTTAGTCGTTCCGGATAAATATCCTCCTGAGGTTCTTGGAACGCCTGATTTTATCGCACCTGAAGTTCTACAAAATTTGAAATATCCCTTTAAAGATAAAAGGAGGATATATCCTTCAATAAGGACAGACCGTTATGCTCTTGCTGTTCTTATTTATATGTATTTGCTCTGCCGGCATCCGTTAAGGGGAGGAAAAAATCATGATCTTGATCCTGCCATTGACGAACGTCTTATGATGGGTGAAAAGGCTTTATTTATAGAACATCCCGCAGATAAGAGCAACAGACCTAAAGAGAAACCCCCTGCATATATGCCTTGGATAGATGTTGAAAAGATACCATACACTATTTGTGGCCCATACCTGAAGGAGCTTTTTGATAAAGTTTTTATTGATGGTTTACATAATCCGAATAATAGACCCTATGCTGGTGCCTGGGAAGAAGCTCTCATAAAAACAGTTGACTTGCTTCAACCATGCAAAGGACCTTCATGTGAACAAAAATGGTTTGTTTTTGATAATCGGTTGAAGCCCAGATGTCCTTTCTGCGGTTGGGAATTTAAAGGACAATTGCCTATATTGAATCTCTATTCAATGAGAAAAAAAGGCAATTACGGACCAGATAATCATAGACTTATGGTATATCACAATCAATATCTCTATCCTTGGCATGCGAATCGCAAGATAATCCCTAATGAGAAATTGTCACAGTCTGATAAAAAGCCTGTTGGCTATTTTGTTTTGCATAATGGCAAGTGGGTTTTGGTTAATCAGAACTTGCCGAATATGAAGGATATTACAGAAAACAAGGCCGTCCCTAACAATTCAATGGTTGAGTTAAAAGATGGTAAACAGATTCTTCTTTCAAATGAAGAAGGCGGGAGGCTCATTTTAGTTCAGATGTTAAATGCTTAACAATATATTTTGCTTGATTATAAAGTCAGAAGCCATCATGCTTGTGAAGACAGAAATCCGTATAAGTTCTAGCTCATTCAAGTTCTGATTGATAGCTGTTATGTTATTTGTTCCTTGATGTAGCAGTCTAACTAATAGATGATCTCGAGTGATTAAATATGGCTGAACCGATAATATCTCCTTATGCAACACAATAATTATAAAACCGTTAAAGCAACAAATGGTGACATGATAGAGTATGAAATAAAAAGTTTCGATTTAGGAATGAAGGATGTGCACTTTTCCTCAGACAACAAACATGTTGTTGCGTTTTATAGAACACGCTCTGACTATTTAAGAAAAAGGCTTGAAAATCTGATTTACAAATATAATCCTACTTCTCATTCTGAGGCAGGGACCTATTGGGAAAACCTCTTTTTATGGCCTACTCACATTATTGATGATAAAAGATTGGGTTATGTTGTCCCAGTTTATCCAAAGCACTTCTTTTTTACTGCAGGATTTAATAGAAATAAGGAAAAAAATGGAAGGTGGTTCTCGTCACCTAAACTGAGAAAAATGCTTGACCCTTCTGAAAGAGGTGATTGGAGAGGTTATATGAATATATGCATTCTGATTAGTAGAGCTATACGCAGAATGCATTCTATAGGACTTACTCACTCAGACCTTTCTTACAATAATGTACTCATAGATCCAAAGGGTGGACATGCTTGTATTTTAAACTTCGATGAGTTTATTGTGCCTGGAGAACATCCACTGGAGGTTATTGGAACGCCTGATTTTATCGCTCCTGAAGTTTTACAAACTATGAAATATCCTTTTAAAGATATAAGGAGGAAATATCCTTCAATAAGGACAGACCGTTATGCTCTTGCTGTACTAAATTATGAATTACTTCTCTGCCGCCATCCGTTAAGGGGAGGAAAAAAACATGATCTTGATCCTGCCATAGACGAACGTCTTATGATGGGTGAAAGGGCTTTATTTATAGAACATCCCGCAGATACGAGCAACAGACCTGAAGAGAAACCCCCTGCATATATGCCTTGGATAGATGTTGAAAAGATACCATACACTATTTGTGGCCCATACCTGAAGGAGCTTTTTGATAAAGTTTTTATTGATGGTTTACATAATCCACATGAGAGACCCTATGCTGATGCGTGGGAAGAGGCATTGATTAAAACGGTTGACTTGCTTCAGCCTTGTGGCGATTCATCCTGCGAGCAGAAGTGGTTTCTGTTCGATAACAGTACCAAGCCAAAGTGTCCTTTCTGCGGCTGGGAATTCACAGGACAATTGCCAATTGAAGGATCTTACAAAGAAGAATCCTGTTCGGATGAACTTTATCTTTGAGATAAAGGAATAAACAGATGCTGCTTTCCGATGAAGAAGGTGGAAGGCTTATGTTAGTACAGATAGCGAATACAGATTAAAATTGAGTCAACTACTAAATGAAAAAGTTGCCTGTTTATATTCTTTTGGAGACATGCGGAGGCTTAACTGGAGGACCTCAAAGATGTGTACAAAATGCTTTGCATATGATGACGCTATTTTTAAAGGGAGACCAGCATGCAGTTAACACAGTTTATTTGAGTATTATTTCTTATAATTCTTATGCTGAGCAAGTTGTTCCATTAACAGATTTATCTTCTTTCGATGTGCCTAAGATTATCGGGCATGGCACTATAGCATTGGGAGAGGCAATTAAACTATTGTATGAAAAAATAGATACAGAGATCAATGACAATTATTGTGCACCTCTTGTATTCATAGTAACATATCGTGGAGTATCGACTGACAATTGGCAGCCTGCGGCCATTGAACTAATGAAAAGAAAGTATTTTGCTATTACTTTCTTTGCTGGATTCCAAGGTGATCCGGACGTATTCAGACATTATACAGATATGATTATT
The DNA here is from genome assembly GCA_020723105.1 of Nitrospira japonica. Classification (GTDB taxonomy): domain Bacteria; phylum Nitrospirota; class Thermodesulfovibrionia; order UBA6902; family UBA6902; genus SURF-23. The sequence continues at coordinate 174,074 of DYJL01000001.1, forward strand.
AGGATTCAGTATGCTAATGCTGATCTTTACAATGCTTTATTTTATTGGATAACTGAAATAATCATTGATTATAGCAAAAACTTAAGCCTGGAGTTAGAAGAAGTTGTAGATCTTCATAAATATTTACCACCAAACGAATTAGAGATAATAAGTATTAGGTAAATAAATATATATGACAAAAGAAAGCCTGCAATATAAAATAGATAGTTCAAAAAATGGCGATGTCCTTGAAATACCATATGGGGAGTTTCATGAATCGATTATCATTAAAAAGCCAATAACAATAAAAGGTGATCGCTATCCTATTGCAATTGCAGGTGGTTCTCCTACTGTAACAATACAAAGCAAAGATGTTGTGCTTGACAATGTTCATATTATAAATTCTGAAGATGATGGTGTCTGCCTTTCTGTACAAAAAGATTGTAAGCCAAATTTCAAGGATGTTTATTTAAAAGGCAAAGTGCAGGGATTAGAAGATGAAGAAGGTGAATGGGAGATACCAAATAGTTTGGAATTGTCAATAATTCCTGAAAAAACAACTATAAATAAATTTATTATATCTACGCCAGTTCCCATAAAAATATATTCATCAAACCTTGATGATATTACCTGTCATCCAGATAAACTCCAGACTGGAATTAACGAGGTTGAAATAAACATAAAAGAAATAAGACGAGGACTTCTGATTCATGGTGATCTGGTTATTGAAACATTAAGAAATAAGTTAATGAGAAAGATTGCTGTTAGTGGTAATACGATTAATGAACACGTGGATACAAGTACGTTTGACGGTAAATTAATATGGGAATGTGAATCCAACGAAATTGGCATCAATACTGTATTTCTAAAAAATATACCTACTGGTAGGCTGGGTAACCCATACGAATTCATTGTAAATATTGATGACGGAGATAATTGTGATATATCAGTCGATAATCTTCCTGATGGACTTAGATTTAATTCTACAATTGCGCCACATAAAATACAGGGAATTCCTAGGGTTTATGGAAGTTTTAATTTGAAATGGATGTTCAAGATTAATGAAAAAGAATACGAACGTACTGCCAAATTAGTTGTTGAGGATAAGATTCCGCTTAAAATTGAAAAGTTGCCTGATCCTATTATTATAGATGAAAACAAACCAGTTAATATTCAATGCAAAGTTGTCAGCAGTAACTCTTCTGATATTACATATCAATTAACAGACAAATTACCAAGGGGACTAATCTTTGATGATAAGACAGGAATAATTAATGGTCTTATTGCTGATCATGGTAAATATAAAGTCGCTCTCAAAATTAGTGATGGAGCGAGTGATTTGGTTTGTAACCTAAACATATTTGTCTTACCAGAAAAGCCTTTAAAAGTAAATATGGAAAAGATATATAGGGTTTATCAAAAACGAGATTTAGTAATCCCTATTGTCATAGAAAATGCAGAAAAATTGTCACCTAAGGTAAAGCTTAAAAACCAACCTGACAAGATATATTTTGATGATACCTCCTATCATATTAAAGGAATTCTTAATGATGTAAAAGATTATAAATTTGCTATAGAGGTTATTGATACTTATAATCGATCGATAACGGAATCCTTATGTATAAAGTGCATTGACGAACCCCAAATTGTATGGAATACTCCTGACACAATTGAAGTTGCGGGAATAAGAGGAACCAATGCCGATTGTCAAATTATGGCCACAATAATTGGTAATCAAAAGGCACAATTAAAATATTCTTGCATCAGTAACATGCCCCATAATATTCAATTACATGAAAACGGCTTCTTGAACATAAAAATACTCTACAACAAGTCTGAAAAAGTAATGATTAAAGCAGAATATGAAGTTTTTTTCAGTGAAAAAGAATTTAAGGTAGAGACCAAAATCAAAAAGGAATTAAAAAAATCATTGCCTGGTACGGTATTTAATGAATACGATCAGAATCAATTGCCCGAATATTCTTTCAAAGATCAGCTGAAAGAGGGGAAAGTCAGTCAACCATATAAGGACACTTGCTTAACTAACAGTAAGGGAAATAATAAAGATATAAATATTATATTGACAGGTTTGCCAAATGGTCTTAAATATAATGCTGTATTAAATGTAATCGAGGGGATTCCACAAGAGGATGGTATTTTTACAATATCAATTGTTGACAATAATAAATTAATAACCAAAAAAATATTGCTTAAGATAAGTAAAGAATTATTTGAAAAGATGTCCAAACCAAAAGATAAAGACAATACCACTGATATGAAAAACAGAGGAAAAGATACCAGCCTTGGTTCGGCTTTTAAAACATCCTATGAAACAAAAGCAGATGATTTGAATAAACATGTTAGTAAATCTCCTGAATCGCCATCCAAAAAGGAAAAAAAAGAAAATCAACTCGGAGGCGCTTTTGGTAATTATAAGAAGACTGAGTGATATGTAAGGTTTCTTATGGGTTATATTCAAAACAACCTCATTCCCGGTGAAAAGATTTTGCATTCAGCAAAGTTACACTGGATAGTATTCTTAAGGCCTGCATTGTTAATTATACTACTGTTAGGGGTCTTCAGTAGCGAATCCTTTGCTTATAGCAGTCAAATGTTTTTATCAAGGAACATTATCGGGTTTGTAAAAAATGTATTATTAGTAATTACTCTATATTCATCGATCGTTTCTATTGTAGATTATGTTACATCAGAATTCGGTGTTACTAACAAAAGAGTTATTGCCAAAATTGGCTTTATTCAAAGGAATTCAGTCGAGATATTATTAAAAAAAGTTGAGGGTATTCAGGTAAAGCAGAGTATATTAGCACGTATGCTTGGGTATGGTACTATAATTATTACCGGCACAGGTGGGCTCCATGATCCATTTCACAAAATATCTAATCCTTTATTGTTTCGCAGAAAAGTCCAGGAACAGATACCATAAATTACCGATTGTAATATGGTTACACTTGAGAAATATCTTTTCGCTCATAGTACAATGAGGTATAATTGGGCTTTATTACAAAAAGGTCAGATTCCGTTAAGGCCCAATGGTACTCATTATGCAAGGGCTCCCTTTAATAGGCATTATTGTTCATCTATATTCATATGGCATGATGGAGCATTACCATGGAGAGATAGGACTGTAGTTATAGATCCTTGCTGGAGAATTGCTACTCAATGCCATAAGGCAATAATAATCCTGAAAGAAATGGGAATTTGTTTATATGACATAGGATATTATTTTACAACGCATATACATTGGTCCCTTATTAGGCGAGTTGTTGAACGGCTATTCAAACGCTCCTTATAGTGATCTATGTCAGGATGTGGCATCTACAATTGAACAAAGGATCTATTCATTTACAGCAGACTTTAATAACTAATTATGCTGACTAAATGGAACTATAAGATCACGATATAAAGATGTCGTTACCAAATATATATTATGAATGTAGCGGTTCTCATAATAGAGAAAAAGAGACTATTGTATTTCTTCACGGTAAACTGTCTGGTAGGGGAGTGGAACGACCTGCACTTCATTGTGCTCCCTTTTTGCGCGAAATTGTTTGTAAATCAAACCTTCGTGTAGTTATGCTGGAATATCATTTGCTTTTTAAAGATATTCTTGATGAGCCATTAAGCATGAAGCTTGGTAGTATTTCAGGTCAATTATATGAATCAGTTGCGGAAATTATGGCTAAGCATGATAAGGTAACCTTTATGGCATATTCTTTCGGATGTTTTATGCTTGCAAAGTTGTTAAAAACGAAATTAAATAATGTAGATAAAATAATACTTATTGCGCCTGTAATGCCAAAATCTATAATAGAGGTCCAATCACCAATTATTTCTGAATTGCCATCTATTATTATCTGGGGTACACACGACAATTATGCAAAGAAAGTTGAGTTGTTAAGATTGTATTTTCCTAAGGCAAGTTATGCCCCTATTGAGGGCGGGAATCACCTATATTATCTTATGCCTAGCCCCATGGACAGGTTTGATGAAAATCCTGCTACGATTTCTCGTGAATATCAGTGCAAATATACAGCAGAAAAAATTACTAATTATTTAAATATCAAAGAGAATGATGAATGTATGAAATATAGAATCTTGGAAAAAACATTAGATAAATGTGTTGATCTTACAACAATATATTATAGTAAGTTGAGCGAGGCACAGTTGCTTTATAAGAGATACGATCAGCAAAATTTTAATGGCGTATTAAATTGAGGACAATTAATACAAGTCCAAGCAATTAACTAAGGAGGAATATATTCGTCGTCTTCCCATATATATATTATGTGATTGCTCCGGGTCAATGGCTGGCGAACCTCTTGACGCAGTAAGAAGAGGTTTGCAGATTATAGTTTCAGCGGTCAGAAGTGAACCTCAGGCATTGGAAATGGTGTATTTAAGCATTATTACATTCGATTCATCTGCTCAGCAGGTAGTCCCTCTTACTAATCTTGCAGTATTTGAAGTACCTCTGCTAAAAACAGTCAGCACAGCTAAACACTTAGGAGAAGCCTTAACATTATTTTGTAATAAAATTGATTCAGAGGTTAACAAGGGCAGTGCTGAAATAAAGGGGGACTGGAAGCCACTTTTTTTTATAATGATGGATGGTAATCCAACGGATAACTGGCAACAAGGTGCCGATGAAATAATAAAGAGAAAGCTTACAGTTATTGCCTGTGCCGCTGGTTTTGATGCTGATACAAATATATTGAAACAAATAACTGACAACGTTGTTCATTTGAATTCCGCGGGTTTTGCGGACATTAGAGCTTTTTTTAAATGGGGAGATTTTTCTATTGTTGTAGATAAAAAGTGTAACTGTGATAAATGTGGAAAAATTCACTCACGTTATTCCTCAAAATGTGAGAACTGTGGAGCTCGTTTATGTGAAGAATGTGCTCCATCATGGAATTCTATAAACTTAAAGCATGAGCGAATATGTCCCCTTTGTGGATTCTATGAAAAACTTGAACTGCCACCCCCGCCTGAAGAGATTAATTTAATAATATGATAAAGCACAATAAATCATGAAACGAGGAGTAAAGTATCCATCGATAGGTAAATTACCAGCACCTTTAAAACCATTTGCTTCTGTTATTGTTGAAAAAGACAATACAGATAATGAGTTACAGTTTATTGCCACGTACTCATGCCTAGAGAAAAATGAGAAATATACTATATAGAATACAACTGAAATCGACCTCTACTGACTTTAGACTTGAAGTCCCGGGGCGACTATCGATTGAACAGGATTTAACAGAAGCACTTGCTTTGCTTCAACGATAAGGATAAAGAGGTAGAGGATTAAGAAAATTACTAATAAAATCAAATGAATATAAAACTGATAATAAAAGGAGCAAAACAACAATGGACAGTGATAAAAGTATAATTGTTATGGGAGACCCTCCTCCTAGTCAAAAGAAATCGAAATTATATTGGATAATTGGCACTATTTGTGTCTTGCTCGTATTTATTTCTTCTATATTCCTCTCAAAAGATGACGCAAAGAAATCTGAAATCGCAAAAGAAACTGTTTCACTTCATGCAGTTCCTGAGATCGCAGTTCTCTTTAATTTTGATTCTAGTGAACTAAGTGAGACTGCAAAAACAATACTTCGCGAATGGGTGATAACTAATCGTAATGCCATAAATAAAGGAGTATTGCATATAGAAGGACATGCAGATGATGTTGGAGGTGAAAATTATAACGTAATATTATCAAAAAAGCGTTCCGAATCGGTTTACAAATACATATCACATGATTTCGGATTGGAATTGAGCAACGTGAGGCAAAAGGGATTTGGCGCGACGCATCCGATTTCAGAAGATGATAGTGATAAAGGTAAAAACCGAAGGGTTGAATTATTTCTGACGTCTGAATAATTGTATACATATTAAGGGATTGTAAATTTAAGCAGATAGATCTTTATCAGATTAGTTTTGGTTTATTTCAAAAAAGATATATACTGGCAGAAAAGAGGATTTTGGGTTATCATTCTGGGCTTATGCAGAATGGTAATATATGTTTATAAAACTGTAACAAAGCAATAAAGACAGACGACATTTATAAAGCATGACATGAAGATATGCCTGAAGAATAATTGCTCTATATGTTGTAACGATAAAAGTCCAAAAAAGATATGACTCTATCTAGCCCAAATTAATCATGCAGAATCAGATAACGAATTAAAATCTATTACAATACCATGTAATAGAATAAATATTACTATTTAAACAAAGTAGATTCCTGTTGAAAAACGTTTAGTAATAATATTTCATTAATAATAATAATAATATTTATGTTATTAATATTTATTTACAATCTAAATAAAAAAAGTTATATTAGCAACATAAAAAATATATTGAGTTTATGATTATATAGTAGCTTTGACTTCAGGGATAATACTCATTCAATTAGACAGTTATCTAATTTAAGCAGTCTTACGTAGTTGTTAGCAGTAATGTTTAGTTAATGACGGGAGGGCTAAGTGGTTAGCAAATATGGTTTTTCTTTTTCATGGAAGCGTGCTCTAGGTATTTCTGCTGCCAAAAATAAGATATCTCGAACGACAGGCATCCCTTTAACTAAGTCAGGCAGGGAGCGTAAAGTAGGACGCTTTATACTTAAGTTGTTCGGATTAAAATAAATAATATTATTCAGGGCATTACAGAGGTATAATCAGAACCTTAATGAATACTTGCATATAGGTTTAGGATATAGCAAGGAATCTGTCTGTGGTGCGGCGGATGTTGGGTTGGACCAAGATGATAAAAAGATGATTTTTATATTGCACGGTAAAATTATAGCCTAGCGGAAATGGGCTGTTCGCTAGCTGTAGCGTTTATTTGTATGGATTTCTTCATTCATCTTATGTTAGTGATGTGAGATATTATATTTGAAAGACAAATATTGCTGGAGACAAAGATAAAATTAACATCATTGTTTACGATAATTGGTAAAGGAGAATAAGTTGCGATGGATGATCATGATTGTATGACGTTCTTGCTGATATATAAGGGAAAGCAGTTAATTAAAGATTTCAAAATTACTGCTGATGATAAAGTGCTTACCATTGGTCTGCTCCGAAGTAATGATATATACCTTCCAGATGATAAACACTTTGTTTCACGAATCCACGCTGCTATTATACGCTCTGATTTATTAGGAAAGAAAAACTCCTATTTTATTCGTGACCTTGGTAGTACCCATGGTACAAAGATAGGAAAAACTTATATTCGCAAGAAGATATTGCATGATGGCGATAAAATTGATATATGCGATTATACCCTGGTTTTTAAACAATCTACGTTGCCAGAATATACTTGTAAGGGACTTTCTTTGGACGAAATATACGGCAAACTATCCTCTGAAGAAAAATCTAAGCAGGCTACTATAAGGCGTCCTGAAAGACAAATTCATATGGGACAGTTAAATCAGGAGAAAAAAGAATTTGTTTCAAATATAACTAGGTCCGGACTTGGAGCAGATTTTTTGGAAAATCCTTCAGTATTCATGAATCATCTTACTAAATTACTAAGGGTGGAGAAATATGTTGTCGGTTATAGTAAAGATGGAAGGACATATCTTACATATCAAAGTGGATTTGAAAGAGAGTCTATCTACTGCAGTGAGGAATTTTTAACCATTTTGTGGGAAAAAGGACCTATTAAACAAGAAGCTGCTCTTTGGATCCCATTGCCTGATAATGGATTTCTTGCTTTATTCCGATCTATTCCCCCAGCTTTTGAGAATGAGGACTTGGACTTTATGTGTTATGTCTACAGTCGACTTATGACCCTGGGAAACCAGGTCAACGAGTTATATGAACTAACTTCTTGGCCTTCCAATATGGTTGGTATTCCAAATTTGAAAAAGCAATGTATTAAACTTGCACAAATAGAAAATATGGAAAACAACGATGTACTTATTATGGGCGAAACGGGCACAGGCAAAGAGGTGATAGCTCGATTTATTCATGAAAACTCTGGCAAAAAACATGGTCCTTTCGTAACTGTTAATTGTTCTTCTTTACCAAGAGAATTGGCTTATGGTGAACTTTTTGGGTATGAGAAAGGCGCATTTACTGGCGCAACCACAAAAAAGCAAGGGTATTTTGAAATTGCCGATGGTGGAACGCTCTTTTTAGATGAGATAGGTGATGTTCCAGAAAATGTTCAGGTTGCGTTGCTCACAGCAATGCAGCAAAAAGAGATATTACATTTGGGTAGTGAAAAAACAACTCCGATTAATGTTCGTATTTTGGCTGCAACAGACAGAGATGTCGAGCAGAAAATGCAAGATGATACATTTCGACGAGCATTGTATGAACGTTTTGCCCATACAATCATCGTCCCACCTCTCAGAGAGAGAAGAGAAGATATAACGTTGTTAGCGCATTACTTTCTTGATAAATATTCCAAGAATACCCGTGCTATCTCTCGGGAGGCACTGCAATATTTACGGGAATATGACTGGCCGGGTAATGTACGGGAACTTCAAAATATTATAAAAAATACTATTCTTTCAGGAAAAGAGATTATATTTTCGTGGGATTTACCAAAGAAACTAATTCATTTTACAAGGGTTCAGCAAGTTGAGGATAGAATTCAGAAGGAGACAACCTTAAAGGATAAGCAAATTGCAGAGATTATCAAAGTATTAAATGAAACAAGAGGCAATGTGACTCAAGCCGCAAGAATACTCTCTGTACCGCGGTCTACTTTATATCATAAAGTAAATGTGCATAAAATAGATCTGTCTGTATTCAAGTGATAGTCGGTAATGTATATTAGATTTATTTAAATCTGTCTCCCCAAGATATTACAGCGCAATAACATAGCAGAAAAACAATAGAGTAAATTCATTAACATCTTCACGGTTATTTTTCAGTGACATCAATTATCATGATGTAACGGTTGTATAAGACCTGTTTCCATTGAGGGGATGAATTATCTATCAGTTTATAATGCGTAACCCGGAAGACTAATCTGAGTGTGGTACAATGATGTGGGGCAGTTCACCATTACAGGCAAAATCAAAGGAATCTGGGAAAAACTTAGTGGAAAAGAATATAAAGGAATTGATTGAAGGCCTTAAAACTGAAGAATCCGGAATTCGGGATATGGTTGCTGAAGAATTGATCGATATCGGGGATGACGCAGTCGATCTACTAATAGAGGCTCTTCAAGAAAAATCAGGATGGCAAATAACCTATGTGACATCTTCTCGGGTTTCACTATCACTTAACGATATAAGCAGTTTCAAAAAGACTATCGCACGGATATTGGGTGAAATAGGCAACCCCGTTGCGGTTTATCCTTTAATCGATACATTAAGAGACGAAAACATAGGCGTCAGAAATTCTGCAGCAGAAGCATTGGTTGAAATCGGTGATGCTGCAATTGATCCTCTGATTGCTCTGTCAAGAGATTTCAATAGGGAAGTATGTAACGCTGCGATATGGGTTTTGGGAGAAATAGGGGATGTAAAGGCAATTGAGCCTCTTAATGAGGCGATGAAAAACAAGAATACTTTTAGCAGCGATTCAATATCAACGGCTTTGGAGAAAATAATATTAACAAACCGGCCCCTTTTAGAGTCATTCCCTGATTTAATCTGTAGGAGGTGCCTTTTGAGGGGGAAGATAGAGGATATTAATTCTGGTATTTTCAGTTCTACTTCTTATGTAACATGCCGGATATGCGGAAGCTCATTGTATTTTATAAATAATATAAAATCAATTATTGGATTAATAGGTATAGATACAGAAAGTTTCAAGATTACCGAAGGAAAAGCCCATGTTACTCTCTGGTATGAATCTGAAAAAAAGACAAAAAATGCAGATATAGATATATTGGAGATAAGAGAATCAAAAGGCAGTGGCCTTAACTATGACTGGGCGGTTAATGCTGTGCTAAATGAACTGATGAATGATGTCTCGAGGCCGAGGGAATATGTGAGAGGAATATCAGTTATTATCAAAGGCAAACCGTTGCTTTCCGAAAACTCAATGAGGATACTGATGCATGAGTTTAAGGAAATAATAAATGAGTGACAGGATAGAAAATATAATAAGACAATTAAAAGATTATACTTGGGTCGCGATATGGGAACATGAGAAAATAAATAATGAAAGCGCCCTTGTACCTCTCTATCGTGCTCATAGAGACAATAATCCATTTTTTACGATCTGTAGCAGCGCTTGTATTGGCTAAATAGGGAGACATCAGGTCATTAACCCTTAAAAACCTGTGTTCATAAAGACATTAAGCAGGATATAAAAAACATTCTTAACAACATACATCCTGAAATGAATAATGAATGGTCTCGATATCAATATTTTAATGCGGTATATGAGTTTGATAGTGCTATGGGGAAGTTTAACAAGTTGGATAGAATACAAATGTATGGTTATTCTGGTCACACCGATAACAGGGATTCTTACGGGCTAATCACGTTAAAGAGAAGAGATGATGAATCGCTGGGCCTCAATAGCTATTATTATTTGGTGTAGGGCCGTGGATGTGATATGATATTGCATTTATGGATACGGGAATAAACCAGATATGGTCAGATTACCACAGAACATTTTTAGATGATGCAGAAATAAGAGGGCATATATTGGGCGATCCTATCATGTTATTCAGAAAATTCCATGGGAGCAAAATAGATTCTCAGTTTTGTACACGACCTGATTATATTGGGTTTCATATTGAAAACATCAAGTAAAGTGACCAGATAGAATTATCTAAAATTACCTGAATATATCTTTTTCTGATTGACAATGCTCATAAGAATAATTATATTATCGCATTGTTAAAGCAATACCATACTGTCCTTATTATCTTACATGCCTCCAGCGTTTAAGATAACATCCAGTGCCTTCAAGCAGTAAGGAATAGAATGAGACGATTGCCAATTTATCTGGTGCTTGACTGTTCCGAATCAATGGTTGGTGCACCACTTGATGCTGTTAACCAGGGGGTTCAGCTCCTTTGCAAGGCTTTGCGTTCTGATCCCATGGCAATTGAAACAGCCTGGATCAGTGTAATTGCCTTTGCAGGCAAGGCGCGACAGGTCTTTCCTCTTACAGACATAACTCAGTTCAACCCTCCAACGCTGGCTGTTAGTCCTGGAACCAGCCTTGGCGCAGCTTTGGATATTCTTTCCCAGAGCTTACAAAGAGAAGTAAAAAGAACCACTTCAAGCCAGAAAGGTGATTGGAAGCCGATTGCATTTTTGCTGACTGATGGAATACCTACAGATAACTGGCAGGATGCAGTAAAACGATTTAATGCAACGACCACGGGAGCAATGGTTAACTTGATTGCTTTGGGGTGTGGAGAAGATGTGGATATGAGAGTTCTGAAAGCTATTACAACGAATGCCCTTTACCTTTCTGATGCCTCACCCGACAATCTAAAGCTATATTTCAAATGGGTATCAGATTCGATTCAGATGGCCAGTGTAAACATTTCTCGTGAAGGCGAGCTTGTTAAGCTTCCGCCGCCACCACAGGGCATTTCCGGAGCTGGATCAGCACCCCCAGACTATACTGAGCCATCTCAGATTATACTGGCTGCCCGTTGCCGGACTAAACGAAACATTTACTTGATGCGTTACAGGCGAACCATGCCCGGAGTGGATGATTATAAGGCAGAGAAGGCTTATCCGGTTGGGAATGATTACTTTGCGGAGGCCTCTTCTATGCCTACAGGACAAAAGGTGGATATGAATAAATTAAAGGGATCTCCACCATGTCCATATTGTGCACGACCAGGTTGGCGCATAGCATCTGATAAAACTACTATCGAGTGCAATGAAAGTCTTGACTCTGGTGGTGGTTGTGCGCAAGTAATGTTCGTTCTTGATGTTACTGGCAGTATGACGGGAGAAATCGATGGAGTTAAGAACAATATTAAAGAGTTCATGGACTATATCAAAAAAGATGGCCTAAACGTGGAAATAGGATTGATTGCATTTCGGGATTTAGAGATGAATGAGCTTCCTGAGGTACTGACATTTGAGGGCAGGCAGTTCACTAGAGACTCTAAAGCCTTCAAGGAAAAGGTTGGTAAACTATATGCCAATGGGGGTGGTGGTAATCCTGGTGAAAGTAGCTTGGATGCTATTGTTCTTGCGTGTCACCAGTCTTTTAATCCCGATGTGACCAGGATTTTGGTTCTCATTACTGACGAACCGCCTCTAATTCCGGATGGTCGTGTAAAGGGATTTAGTGATGTGACTAGTACCATGTTGGAATCAAGAATTGATCAATTACATTTGGTAGTACCGGAATACCTTAAAGAGACCTACTCCCCGCTTCATAAGGCAACTAAAGGAAAAGTATTCAAGCTTGGTACCGGTGAACGTGGCGGTAATGCATTCCGTAAAATACTTATGGACATCGGAAAAAACATAACTGTTACCACCAGATTAGGCTGACTTTGTCAATCAAATATAGTTTTGTAATATTCCGGCAATTGGATATTACTTGCTCAGACATCTAATATTTAGACGACCTGTCCTCTTATTTTAGACAATGTAACGATATATTAAATCATTTCTTTCCGGCACAAACCATAAGTCAATCCGATTATATTTATTGTATTCAGGTAGTTGCCCCATCATCATTATTTCTTTGTATTTATTAATTTCTTTGGCACGGGAGTTGCTTTCTTATAAATTAAAACAATCATTAACCTCGACCTTGGCGACCTTGAGGGTGATCAGGGCTGGTGGAAAGGGCCACCGTAAGAATCAGGTCGTACCTGATTAATTAGAGGAACAAAAGAAAGGAGGAACAGGCAATGATACTAATACTCGAGATTATACTAACAATTAATGCATGGAACAAAGGGTGGCGCTGGTGGGCTCTTCTTCCGGTGGCAATAGTGTTCGGGGTTGCATATATCATAGGGGCTGTTATTGGCGCGTCAGGAGGCACCATAGAAAATCCATTGTCATTTATCATATTTGATATATTACTGATCATTGTACAGATAGCGCTTATATGCATGCCTAAAAAGATTTCGGTATCAGATAATGTTAAACCTCATATCTGTTCTGAAAATGCGTGACTTTAAACAGGGGATATTTAGGTTAATTCAAATATCCCCTGTTTAATAAAAAAAAGTATAACAATGTTACTAAATATAACCATATGTCCATTGATAATGTGGGTAATTAGGTTAGATAGCAGTAGCATATTAGGCAAATAGGTAATTTGTTAAGGCGGTTGAGAGTGATCCGGATTTGTCATTTTCTGCAAATACAGAATTAGTCAGCGGTTATATTTAGTCCAAAGACTACAGTGATTTTATAATATGTATATAAACAAGGCAGAGTTAATAATATTAAGAATAACACGGTTCACGGCAGGGCTTGCTGGATTCTCTCTAATTGGTATTATAATTGACGCAAAAGCATGACCCCGACTGGGACTATATAACTATAAGTAATAGCGTTTAAATGTACCAGCATATAAGAATCAGTTTTGTGATTTCACTAATTTATTTGAAAGAGGAGCTAGAAAATGATGAGATACGTTGTCATAACTCTGATCTTGGTTGTTTTAATGACGGGAGGATCATCAGTGATTGTTGAGGCGTCGGATATAAAACTTTTATTTTCATATTCGTTAGAATGTCCGCATTGCTCATATCAAAAATCAATTATAGGGGAGTTTAAAAAAAATCACCCTGAAGTGGATGTGAAGTGTGTTGGGTATTGTAATCTCAACAGCGAACAGAGAGAGTTAATCAAAGGCACAAGTGGACATCCTGTTATGGTTTATTATAGCCGATACCATATAAGGCAGGTAGTTGGTGAAACATCACTTTCTGCACTTGATAAGGAATATGATGCATTCAAGAAGCAGATGGCAGGAAGAGAAGAGGGCATTTCAATGGTCGCTTCGGGTAGCAGAAGTGTGTGTTTCTAACTTATCAATTTATTGTAAATATGTTGACATAACTGTCTAATAAAGTAGTTATGAACTGCATGGAAATCTGTTATAATAATAAATTCCCGCAGACGTTGACGCACAAATGTAACGGAAATTACAGTACAATTTTGACTTTATTTAAAATATATAGGCCTCATTGAGATGAATGGCTATCAGTTTAAATATATACATAAAAACAAGAGATAACAATAAGATGCGCTTCAGGAGAAGATCGATATCAGTATTAGCAGCCTATTTAATAGTGTATTTAACGTAATGACATTTAACTGGCATTTGATATGTAGTTATTAAGGTCGAGTCATGAGTCATGAAAATTCATGTAATAAAAGAAATATGATGCGGTTAATTGATAACCTTCAAAATGAGAATTCATTTGTCCGTATGGATGCTGCAGGTGAATTGGGCGATATAGGGGATGTTCGTGCAGTAGATCCTCTGATGAAGGCATTAAAAGATGAGAACAGATTTGTTCGAATTAAAGCTGCAGAAGCATTAGGGAATATAGGGGATGCTAGGGCATTAAATGAATTAATCATGATACTTCGGGACGATGATAATTATGTTCGTAATAAAACAGAAGAGGCAATTTTAAAGTACGGCTTTTCGGCAATAGGGCCGTTAGCAGTTTATCATGAAGATGTGCATTCAGATTTACCAAAAATAGCGGTAGACATATTAAATACGTTATGTCCTCAAATTACAGTAATTACATTTGGGGGCATTCAAATAGAAGAGGGAAATACTGTTTTAAATAACCCGGATGTGTTGAAATTGAAAACACCCTTCATAAATTTAAGTAAGATAATACTATATATAGATAGTTATGACTTTCATCAAGTAGAACGATTTATTACATATGCAATCAACTATATAGGTAAAGATCATCTGAAGAATAATGTAGAGGTTCATATTCACGGCGACCCTGATAAGCTTCATCCAAATATAAATAATTTATTCGTTAAGTTATGCAAGACAATAGTCTTTCATAAATCAATTTAACAAGTGTATTTGAGGAATGGAATTTAGTCATGTCACGGTGGAAACAAAATAAATATGAGCGATTGGTTGCTCAACTTGGGGATAAGCGGTGGAGCATTCGGATGGATGCTGCGGTATCGCTGAGAAAGGTTAATGATTCTGGAGCAGTAGATCCTTTAATTAAAGCTCTTGACCATAAGAGCAAATATGTACGTCAGATATCAGCCGAGGTTTTGGAAAATATTGGTGATAAACGGGCAATTGATTCTTTAATCAGAACACTTAGTGATAGTTGTTCAGGTGTACGCTGTTGGTCAGCCAAGGCATTGGGAAAGATAGGGGATAGCCGAGCATTGGAACCACTATCCAACGCACTTTTTGATGAAGATTCACATGTACGGTGGTGGGCAGCGGAGGCGTTAGTAACGATAGGTGATAATCGGAATACAGAATCTTTAATCGAGGCATTAAGTGATAATTATGCACGTGTACGATATTGCTCAGTAAAGGCATTGGGTAGGATCAGTGATCATAGAGCAATTAAGAATTTGGTCAAAATGCTTAATGATGAAGATAAGACTGTGCGTGCTGAGGTAAGCGTGGCTATCGAAATGATTTATGCTCGTTTTACAAAAGTTGCTTTCGGACGTATTAAAGAAGATAAGGACTTGACTACTTTTAGAAACCCAGATGTCATTGACCTAGTATTCCCTCTTAATAATATGAGCAGAATATATATTGACACAGAGAATTATAATTATGCACAAGTCGAGCGATTCATTACATATGCAGTCAATTATGTAGGTAAAGAACATCTAAAGAGAACCGTCGAAGTGCATGTTCATGGCGATCCGGAAAAGCTTCATTTAAATCTTATGAATTTATTTAAACATTTATGCAAACGAGTGGAATTCCATGAAAGGGCATAAGTTATGAAAATATATGTTGAAGATAATATTATTAAGATTAGGAAAGAGGGACTGTTCTTGTGCTTGGATAGTCGCAGCTATAGCAAGTTATGGGAGGATCTTTATGACGTTATCAAAACGCAGTGTGGAAAATTTGATATACCATTTAAGATTGGTCTTCTAAACTGGGACGAAGAGCTCCAAAGAATACCAGACGAGTTGTTTATTTTATCAAATTATATTTCGGAGAGGGGTAGGTTCATTACGCCGCTTGTTGAGCGAGTATTTCCAGAACTTGATAACAAAGATTATGATCTCCTGCTTCTTTCTTCTGAAAAAATATACGACATTGAAGACTGGCAGGATGAAATACAATCTAAGTTCAACAAGTTATTTTTAATGAATCCTGAAGATCTGGATAAAAAAACACGGGTACAATTAGAAGAACAACTATTTAAAACTGTATTTGATTTTAGAATTGATAAGGTAGCTTTATCTATGGAAGACAGCATATGTTATGATTTTTCTGATGGATTTGAGATAAAACTTAAAGAGGGAAAATTTATCATGACAAAAGACTATGATGACCAGCTTGTTGATATTCATTTAAAGACATGCGGCGTTACAGAAGATGCTGTCATTACAGTTAGTACGGCTAGCTTAACAGTACATGTAAATATCAACCATACTAAGTTTTCCGTAAATCCCAATTTCAGTAAGTTTGATGATGAACAGACAATATTATTTCATAATACAATTGATAATTATAAAAAAGGAGAAATAAAACATTACTGCCATCGTTGTAAACAGAACCATGATTTTGCAAAGGCTTTTGTATGCAATAAACACAATAAATTATCCCCGTTCACCGCATCAGAATACATTATGTTTGATAATATTGAAACAGAGAGAAAAGCTGATTCAAGATACGCAATTATATACTACAAAGATAATGGTATCTACTATAAAGTGATTAAAGAACCTGTTTGCTATTTGAAAGACGGAGAATTTATAGCTGTAGCTGATCAGGGAAACATTTATTATATTCGCATTTTTGACAAAATTAAGATGGTGGAGTTTCAAGAGATTTATGATAAATTGTACTATTCCTCGGACGGGGATATTTATATTCTTGTATTAAGATAGACAATGGAATTTATAATAGATAAAAGCGGGGCTCTGTCAGTAAAAATTTTAAAAGGTAAATACATCAATGTACTTCCTTTAACAAAATATCAATTTGAGAGATTTATTTGGGAAACTGCGCCGGAATGGTGTGATTATAATGAGATTATCAAGACTACAGGCAGGGTTACGCCTACCAGGGTAAACAAACAGAATCATTTATCAGCATTGTTATCAAACATTAATTTTGATGAAGCTTTGGAGATATCCAGATGGTTTGGTTCTAGGCCTCCTACTGCTAAAGAATGGGATGTGGCTTATGATATGGCTTTCGGAGAAGTGCGACTATTCAAAGAAGCGTTGATATATATGGAAAAAGCAAAAGAAAGATCAAAACTTGATATAAGGATGATACGACTGATCGAAAATATGCATTCATCAGGGGTAAAAAGAAAGGATCTATACAATACTGTTGGTGAGCTTGTTTGTGAATACCCATTGGAACCTTTTGGTAGGATTTATTTGAAACGGCCGGATGATCAACTATTGGTAACCGGAAAACCAAGTACAAAAACCAGAGATCTGAAATTTGTCTATTGCGGGATAGTAGAGATTTAATAAATTTATGAACTAATTATGGACCACAACTCATGGGATCGTCAGAAGTAGATACAGTTGATAAGTGGATTACTGAACTGAGAGATAGGGACTTTACTGTTCGTAGAGCAGCAGCTGAACACCTTGGAAGTATAGGTGATATAAAAGCTATAAGACCTCTTATTGAGATACTTGAAGATACAAGTGAATACCAGATTGTTAGAAATACAGCTGCAGAAGCATTGGTTAAGATGGATTCATCTGCCATAGAGCCTTTAATTTATATTCTTGGAAATAGAAACGAGAATATACGGGAATATGCAATGAAAACTCTGGTGAAAATAGGACTACCTTCATTGGATCTTATAATTTATGCTCTTGAAAATGGTAACAGCAATATTAGATTGTCGTCAATTATTATTTTAGGAAAAGTAGGTGATATCCGCGCAATAGATCCACTTGTCAATATATTAAGTACCTGTAATAAAGAATTATTTAATGAAGCAGTAATGGCATTAATGAAAATCGATATTAATCATGCAGTGAATCGGTTAATTAGAATGTTTACCGATGCTGACCTGAATGCACGTGGGATAGCGGCAAGAACATTACTTAGTATGGGTTCAGCATCAGTATTGCCTTTGACTGAATTGCTTGAGAATATGGATTCTGATATTAGATATAATGCAGCGGAAACACTGGAGAAAATAGGTTGGAAGCCTGAAAATGAATTTAATATGATTTACTTTTTAATAGCGAAAAAACAATGGGAAAAGCTTGCTTCATTCGGTTCAATGGCAGTCAATTATATAATAAAATTATTGGAGGATGAGAATGCAGATATCCGAATGGAAGCTGTTGAAGTATTAGTTAAAATAGGCTCTTCATCTGTTGATCCTTTGATAAATAGACTTGGTGACAGGAATATTAAAATAAATGTAGCTGATGCATTGACAAAAATAGGGACCCCCTCGATCATGCCACTAATAAAAATGCTTGAAAATAAAGATCTCCGGGATAGTGCTGCAGAGTCATTAATAAAAATTGGTATTCCTTCAATAGGACCCCTGATTATGGTTTTTATAGATGGGAAAACGGATATTCAGGAGATAGTTGCAGAATTATTTGTTAAAATTGGCACTCCATCAGTAAATGCTTTAATTGGATTGCTTGAAAATAGGGATTCTGATATCCGGATGAAAACAGCAGGAGTATTAGATAAAATTGGCTGGCGTCCTGGAAATCAAGGAGAAAAAGTCAACTATTTAATAGCTAAGAGAGAATGGGATAAACTTGTTTTGTATGACTACACGGCAGTGAAATCTTTGATCATTTTGCTTATGGATAATAAGCATCAAGCAAGTGTAACAGAAACTTTAGTCAAGATCGGCATACCATCAGTGGAACCTCTAGTTAAATTGCTTGATAACAAGAATACTAGAGAGATTGCTGCGGACACTCTAGTAAAGATAGGAAAACCATCAGTGGACGCCTTGATTAAGGAACTTGGCAATATTGATTCAGATATCAGATGGGAAGCAGCGGCGGCATTGGATAGAATTGGTTGGGATCCAGTAAACGATGAAGAAAAAGTATCATATATGATAGCGAAGAGACAATGGGATTATCTTGATTCATTTGGGTCAACAGCAACGGTTCCCTTAATTGATATAATTCAGGATGAGAGTTGGCAGATCCGACAAATAGTGGCAGAGAAGTTAGGAAAAATATGTGATCGGATTGCAGTACTGCCCTTGATTAAGTTGATTAAGGACAAGGAAGTAGATGTTCGGGTAAGTGCAGTAAAAGCATTGGGAGAAATAGGTGATCTTTGCGCAATAAAACCTCTTGTCGAGATTCTCGGTGATATAAATTGGAAGGTCCGGTCGGAAATTATTATTGCATTAGCTAGAATAGGCAAATCATCTATAGATCCTTTAATTAGAGTGCTTGGCGATAATAATATCAAAGAATATGCAGCAGAGGCATTGGTTAAGATTGGCGAAGACTCAGTAAAACCTCTGATCAGCGTTCTTGATGATAACAATGTTAGGGATTGTGCAGCAAATGCGCTGGCAAGAATAGGCATATCTTCTATATTGCCCCTAATTAATGAACTTAGCTTTGGGAAAAACCAGCAAGTTGCAGCCAACATTTTAGTAATGCTTGGTAACCAGTCCATTGAACCTCTTGTTCATGTGCTGAAAGACAAAGACGAAAATGTTCGTCGTTTAGCAGCAAAGGCATTAGACAAATTAGGATGGATTCCTGGAGATGATGAAGAAAAAGTGTATTATTTAATAGCAATATCAGATAATAATGCGGTTATCTCATTGGGTGCGGCATCGATAGAACCTTTGATCAGCGTCTATGGTGATAATGATCCGAATATCAAGAATATTTTAAAGGAAATCTGTACTCGCATTACTAAGGTCGCTTTTGGACGTATAGAAAAAAACACGGATAATACATTTTTAAAAGACCCGGATGTTTCGAAATTGGGCGTGCCGATGAAAAATCTAATACAAATTATAATTGATGCCGAAAGTTATGATTTTCATAAGGTCGAGCGGTTTATTACATACGCAGTCAATTATATTGATAAAAAACACCTCAATAAGAATATCATGGTTCGCGTTTATGGCGACCGAAACAAGCTTCACCCGAATATAAGAAATTTGATCAATAACATATTTACCGATCTAAAATATATGTAACAATTGGATATTATAATAAAATTAATGATTGATGATATGACTAAAAAATTAATTAGTGAATTGGAAAGTACGTTTTGGGTTGATCGATTTAATTCAGTAAAGAAATTAGGAGAGATTGGTAACAGCGCTGCAGTAGATACTCTGTGTAGAGTCGTGAATGATAGACATCTAGCTGTCAGGTTAAAAACAACGGAGATATTAGGAGTGATAGGAAACGAGAGAGCAATTGATGCTTTATATAGTACTCTTTTTCAGGATGATAATTTAAATGTACGTAAAACCGCAGCAAATTCATTAAAAAGATTAGGTTGGCAACCCAAGAATAGCCAGCAAACAGTTCTTTATTTTATCGCAGTGCATGAATGGGAAAAAATTGTTGAATTAGGCTCATATGCACTTGAAACTCTAAAACAGTTATTACAGGACATAAACTATAATACGGTCTGGGAGAATATAAAAGAAAGTATAGAAAAAATTTACACTAGGCTTACAGTAGTTGTATTTGGACAAATACTTATTGAAGAAAAAAATATATTAAAAAATCCTAATGCTTTAGAATTATTAGTGCCACTCAAAAATTTAAATAATATTATTATTGATACTGAGACGTATGAATTCGTTCATGTTGAAAGTTTTATTACATACGCAGTAAATTATATAGGGGATGAAAAACTCAAGACAAATGTAGAAGTCCAAATTTATGGCGATCCAGAAAAACTTCACAAGAACTTAAGAAATATATTTTTTAATCTGTTTAAAAAAGTCGAGGAGGTGAGTCGATAATATATGTTTATATGCCCATTTTGCATGAAGCGTCATGAGGATACTGTAAAATCATGTCCTGATAAAAATATTCCAATACCTTCTGTGTATATCGATGATTTAAAAAACAGTACTCCGGCGGTGTTTGTTTTTACAATAGGATACAGTGGCCACGGTAAGACATGTTTTCTAAGCAGTTTCTTGCATTCCCTTTATCACGGCGCAATTCTAAAAAAATGGCCGGGTTTTTCATTTATGGGATTGAATATGGATACACTGAATAAAATCCATAACGAATATGTCAACATACTGGAACAGGGAAAACTTCCAGCTAAAACCGCTATTATGTTCCCAACCCCTCTCATATTAAAGTTTCAGAATGTACCGCTTAAAGTAAAAGGCATTAGGAGAATTATTAAAAGATCTAAGATGGAACAAAAAGACCTCATCTTTGTATTTTATGATATTGGCGGTGGAACTTTTGAGGTTGATGAGAAGATTAAGCAGAATTTACCTATATTAGGAGAGATAAACACGCTGGTATTCTTGATAGATTTGCCAGGTATTATCAAAGACTCTATTGACGGGTCTTCGGCAGTTCAAAAAATGGATTATTTATTAGGTACAGTCTATCTTGCTATAAAGGAGCTTGGTCAGGCTAAAGAAAAAAACATTGTTCTTTGTTTTACCAAGGCAGATATAATGTGGGGTAAAAAAGAAATTTATGGTCCTTTGTCAGCAAGATGGAAATATGGTACTCCTTCCGTTAATGAACTACATGAATATTTCGATAAAATGAAAGAACGCTCTGACAGCATTAGTAATTATATATACGAAAACTATACTCTTTTTCATAGTAATCTTCATAATAATTTCAAATCAGTTTGTTTTACTTCGCTATCTTCTCTAGGTAGTCAACCAAATGGCAATGAAATACCCATGTTATCTCCTACACAAGTCATTGATCCGATATTGTGGACATTAAAGCTTGAGAGGTACCTGTGAGATTGGAACAACATATTTACACAAGTGGAGAAAAAGAATTTATTACTATTGCCTCTACTCAAGGTATTAATCGTGAAGATCAACTAAAGTTGGAAAATAATTCTCTCTATATCTTACCCGGCTCTCTTCTTTATAAAAACGAACATGAGAAACCAAACAAGTATATATATTATCCCTTAAATGAAGAGCGATTTGTCGTGGGAAAAGCTATTTATATTGGTGAGGATAAAATGGGGAGGCCTGGTAATTATCTGTTTCATAATTATGTTATTTCTAAAAGTGACTTCAAAGTCTTTTATTTAAATCCAGCAAGTCTAATAAAATTAATCGAGGACAGTGGGGCATTCAAGAATAGCATTCCCGGAGAATCCTTGAAAAATTATGAGATTCTTGAAAGTGATATCAAGAAATATAGCGATACCATGCCAGTGATGAAGAAAGACCTTATTCTTGTTCTTCTTTATTACTGCTTTTCCTGTGTTTTGCAAAATAGTCCATTATTACTTTCTGGAACTGATAAAGAATATCTTGATTTTCTTGAATGGCTGTATCGTATTCTGCCTATTGATTTAAGAGAAAAAATCTCATTTGATACGTATTATTATGGAACAAGTCTTGGTATTAAGATTATTGGAATACCAGATTCATCTGAGTTTCAACAGAGCGTTTCTTACTCTCTTAAATTAAACCTATCAACCCAACAATATTCCTCAAACTATAGTGCCAAAGAAACAATCCCGCTTGTCGAATTCATTACTGAAATGGTTGTTGTCGGAAAGTCTGACGAGATTAACACTATGCACGTTCTTGAAAACGATATAAAAAATGGCGACTACGCAGGATTTAAAGATTTATTTGATAATCTATCTTTAGGGATAAGAGAAATGATTTACTCAGAAAATAGAAAAACCATTTTAAACTATATAATTAATAAAAGAGATATGGAAGTACTCTATAAGACCAAGGATCATCTAACAGTAGAAGATCTAAATATCCTTTCTCAAGACACGCAGGTTATTCAGAAGCTTATTGAGATTGACGACAGAATAATATTGGAGTTAATTATGAGGTGGTTTTACGCAGCAACTGATAGAAAATCATTTTATACTCTGATTATCAGGTTCGACTGTCTCTTGGAACTATTTCTGAAAAAAATAGAAAGTGATAATGATATAAACATGCTCCTCGAAGTACTCCAGGTAATTCCACAGCACTACTCTGATCAAATTGAAACCAAGTTGCTTGATAAATTATTTAATATGCTTCAAGACATTAAGGGTAAAAAAGAAATATCAAAGAAAATTGCATTATCTTTGGATAATCTTCCTGAATCATTATCAGACGCCACCAAGTTAAAACGAATTTATTTAAAATATGAACTGATCGATGACCCGTTACTGTTAAATGAAATGCTTGAAAGTGATATATCTGTACTCACTGAAGATTTCCAGGAGATTGTGCTGGATACGATGTTGAGAGGTATCTTGAGAAATAACAAATCAGATAAAGTGCAAAAACAGTTAAATCTGCTTTTAGGTAAGTCAGCGGATAAGCATAGTTGTCTTCTTGAAATACTTAAAGAAATAGAATCTACTGATAATATATATTTACTGCTTGATATATTTAAGGTCATTCCACTTCATTATTCTGATCGACTCGAGATGATATTGTTAGAAAAAACCTTATTAATAATTTCAAAAAATGAGAATATTGGAAAATTAGCTAATGATTTCAAACAATCAGTTGAAAACTTTCCAGAAACAGGATCTAAAGCAATTAAATTGCTTAGGAAAATTATCGTATATGCGCTGATGAATGACCAATTATTATTAAATGAAATAGTTGAAAGTGATATATCTGTACTTGCAAAAAATAAACAGACTCAAGTTTTTGATTTGATAGTGAAAAAAATTCTTAATGACAGTGATCCAGAAGAAATACCAATGAAGTTAATCAAGCTTTATAGAAATACCCAAGATAAACGATCATTTCTCCAAAAAATAATAGACATTATTGAAAGGGACATTCCCATTAAAGCAAGAAAAACAATAAAAGAACCCTTTCTTAACTTTGTTAATAATTTGCCTAAGAAAGTAACAGTGAATGATGTGGATAGCAAATTGGAAGCGCTATTTGAGTCGAAGCCATCTTTTATTGAAAAGATTTGGCGTCTAATAAGATAGCAAATAATACGTGAACTTCTCTTGAACTGGCTATTAAGTTATGAATGGTGACAAGTTCACAGGATTGTTAAGTAGTTAGGGTTGGAAGGTGATTATTAAGGTGTTTGAGAGAATCTGAAAGAGAAAAATTAATAGTACCAATGAACAGCTCAATAGGACAATTATGGCTGAATGTCGGCTCCTGTATAAGATTCGGGCCTCAGTATAAAAGCCATGTATGAAGTTATGACTACTTTGCTATATAAATTGAAATGCTGTTTGCAGAATAATATATGACTGAATCAGTATTTGGTGCAACTAGCGTAGGTATGAGAAGGGATAGCAATGAGGATGCTTTTCTTCTAATTCCAGACAAACATATATACATCATCTCAGACGGTATGGGGGGCCATAATGCAGGAGATATTGCTAGTTTCAATGCCATAAAGACGTTGGAGAATTATTTTAATGACAAAGACCTTAATTTAAGCCACCAAAGAATTAAGGAAGAAATGGTTGAATCAGTTATTAGGGCTAATCAGGAAGTTCTGAATCTGAGTATGACAAAAACTGAATATCGTGGTATGGGTTGCACTATTGTTTTATCTTTACTTCAAAAAAACATATTGCATACATGTCACATTGGTGATTCTCGTGTTTATGTAATTAATCGATTTGCTATAAAACAAATTACTAAAGACCACTCTGTCGTAACAGATTTGATCGAAACAGGGAAAATATCTAAGGAGGGAGCTCGTTATAGTCAATTTAAAAATCAACTAACTCAAGCGATCGGATCTCCTTATGCCATTGTGCCAGAATATAACAGACACGTATTGCATAAATATGATATTGTTCTGCTGTGTAGCGATGGGCTTTGGGATATGCTATCAGATGATGAAATCCAGACTGTTGTTATAAGAGGGGGCAGTCCTGAAGAAATATGTCTACAACTAATTCGACAGGCAAATGAAGCTGGAGGAGAAGATAATATATCAGTAATTGTCTTAAAACAATTAGAATAGCTGGAAAATATCTTCACTCTATTTTGTCATATTTCTCATATCGATCGTAATTAAGGTTAACCTTTTTGAAAAATATACTTCCCAACGCAGCTGTTTAATTTACAACAATCAAAAAAGTTGCAATAATGTCCGTCAGATGATCTTTCACGTGTCATTGCCCTTGGGGTTCATGGTATTTCTCTGTACCGTCTCAATGTCTCACGCCGTAACCGCAGTTTCATAAACAGTTGCAATGAGTTCGCGCCGGATGCACTTAGTGACTATCTATCATTTCAGGCAGCGGAACAGCACATGATGCGATCCGGTTATAGTAAAAACCATTTTGCCCACTGTGCCCTTTCCAAAGATAAAAATCTGTATTACACTCACGCCAGAAGAGGGGAGGACCTGCTTGCCTTTGGTGCTTCTGCCGACTGAGTTTTTGGTGACTTTCAATACCGTCATCCTTTATATGGAAAGTATATAAAAGGAACTGAATCGGTTTACCCCGTGATAGAAGGCGCGGTCATGAAGACGTCGCTTGAGCGCCAGCTGCATCCCGCGGTTGTATCTCTTATGTGTGGTACGATCATTAAAGGTTTATTAAAAGGAGTTCACACGGAAAATACATTCAATAAATGGGTCGATTCTAAATTGATCAGAATATCTGCAAATACCGATGATTATATCCTGACAGCAAACGGCTCATTGTTTGTAAACGATATGATAAATGATTTGAAGGGGAATATAGGAAGTTATGAATGACTTCGCCAAGTCTTTATTTGACAGCTTTTCTAATTTCACAAGATCGGCCGTAAGTTATTATCTGTGAATTTCATTATTTTCACTTTACTTATTTGTTTTGCATCGAGAGTCTAATTATATACCGTCCAATAATTAGACATTACCAGCCTCTTGCGTCTTTTTTCTCCTTATCGCATAACGTCATCTATATTTATAATTTGACTGATTAATCAGCAGGTTATCGTCATTGTTTGATCAACCGTTTAGTGCTGGCATAACGGTTGCTTTATATCTATTCATTAATCAATCATTTGAAAAACAATCTATTGAAAGGAGGATGGAGAGATGAAGAAGAAAATGCCGGTAATGATCGGAGTAATTAGTGTATTCAATATTGTGGTTGGTGCGATATTAGCGCTGAGTTCTTTCGGCCTGCAATCTGGATCTGATATCGCATTACTTTTTGGAACAGGTCTTTTTTCTTTTGTAATTGGGATCGGATTAGTCAGCTTAAGATCCTGGGCAAGGAAGGCAGCTATAGCAGGCTACATACTAAATTGTGTCGTTGGATTAGCAGAGGGAAATATAATTGCTATAGCTGTTGCCTCGATTATCCTGACATATCTCCTGAGCGAAAAAGTGAGAAGGGTATATTCGATGGATAAGGAACAGCAAACAACAACCGAAAAACAAAAAGATGCAAACGTAATCTTAGAAGCACCGGTTACAACTCAAAGCATAAATTAAAAAACAACAGGAGGAATCAACATGTTAGCAAATATCTTAATATGCACACTAGTTATGTGGGGTCTGTCAGCAATAGCCGTAACACCTTTAGCAAAAAGATGGTTTGAAAATGCGGTAGCTGCCAATCCGGCACTTGCAACAGCGGGTAATACAGGATCAATAAGTAATGACATGAATCCGGAGATGCAGAAGCTTTATAACATAATTTACATCAAAGCTGATGTGCTTGTGATGGGGGTTGCAGGATTTATTGCGGGACTGGCTGGTTTTCCGTTAATTGGATTTGCATGTAAGGCAAATGCATGGCCCGGCATGATAGCAATGATCGGATTGAGCTTTCTGAGTTTTCACCTGACCGGAGGTCCTCGTTAGTTTATGAGTTCGATCAACCAATGTATTACGGCAGGGAGGGGAGTTTCCTATGGTTGGGAGACTCCTCCGGGCTCTACATTGCAATGTTTCGTACATTTATTCTGTATGGATATAGTTTTTGGAAGATTTAATTAACGACTCACGTGTTTCAGTAAAAAGTATTACTCAAAATAGTCGATCATGTAACTCAGAGGGCGGGAGCATGTCCAGTAATTTAAGCTCAAACTTAAATGGAGATTCAAAATAAATACACTAACATAATTTAACTTGAACCACTTTGTATATTAAGTGTATTATTCACATAGATCTATTTATAATCCGGGAGCCAAAATGAGCAATATAAAATTCTATAGATTCAGTTACTTACATGGAAAGAAACCCCTACTGCATCATCAGCGTGATGGTGAAAGCTTTATTGAACTTATGCCTCTTTTAATTGGAAAAGGTTTTGAGTACGGTGGTTTGATTCCGAATCTTGCACTGGAAGAAGGGAATAAATTTGAACCATTGGACACCTCTTTTTTTAGAAAGGGGGATCTGATTGTGATGACAACGCGTCCACCCCTCGATGATAAAGAAGAAGGGCCTCATCTTGTTATTCGCAGGGGGGGTACAGCGCTGGAGAATAAAATATTTCATGCACTTAGAGAGTATCTTTCCGTTTGTTCAAGAAGGCAGGTATCACTGCATACATCTTTTATAGATAAATTTTTGGCAGGCTACGATGATAGGTCGTCAATTACTTTTACAGGACACGGCAAAATAACTCGATATTTCAATGTAGCGAGATATCAGGCGACTGTGGATGCTAAAAAAAGAGTTAAACAATGGCGGCAGAAAGATGGTCGCCGGACTGCAGTTTATCTTATCTACATTGGCGAGGCATGGAAAGGTGGCCCTGATCTTATGGTGAGTTTCGGGATGACAGGTGCGTGTAACCTTATCTGGGCATATCTGATTCGGACGAGGTTTCCGCAGTTTCTGAACAGTTATAGAATCGTTGCTGCTGAAATTTTAATTGGGGATATTCCGAGTCTGCCTGCTGATCTATCTTTTGTTGAAGGCTGGGACGTTAAGATCCTGCTTGATTATAAGCTGTAATTGTTTGGTTCTACCTTTCTGTATTATCTTTACAATATGC
Organism: Nitrospira japonica; assembly: GCA_020723105.1. Lineage (GTDB taxonomy): Bacteria > Nitrospirota > Thermodesulfovibrionia > UBA6902 > UBA6902 > SURF-23. The sequence goes on from DYJL01000001.1 coordinate 202,306, forward strand.
CGTCTCGTTCCTTTACATAGCTCAGATATGATCTACTGTGTTTAACACCTCATGTTAGTTTCATTTATTGTTCATTTTAAAAAGAGACATTAATAATTTTCAGAAAAAAATAAATTATCTGAAAAAATCTTTTTTACTAAAAAAAACTTTCTCTCAATCTCCATTTCTGTTTTCACTTGGTACATAATTGTGCATCTAAACTTTCTTGCATTTTGATGGGTTGTCTCATTAATGCCTCACATTGGAGGTGCAATGCAAACGAAAATGCTTTTTACAATCAATGAATTCACCGCACTGTCTTTGCGCTTAAACCTGATCTTGTCGGTCAAACCCATTGACTGGAAGGCTGTGCTATTGTGCATATTCAACAAACAGTTAACGGCTGCTAATGAAGACAATCTGCTTGAGACATTATCTTACCTTAACGATGCATATGGAGAACAAAAACGCAAGGTTGGCACCCCTGCCATACTGCATCCTATTCGCTCGGCTGCAATCCTTGCCTGGGCGCATGATACGATCAACACATTGGATGTACTAACATCACTTCTGCATGACAAGGACGAGGATATACTGTCCAACAGCTACTCACCAGATAGGTGGACTAAACTTGAAGAAAGTTTCGGCAGGCTTGTTAATAAGATCGATAGTCGCGAGGAGAAATGGTTTCTCAATGAAAGAATCCATTTTTTAGCGAGAGAAAAAGAAGAAACATACAATGATTACCTTTCCCGTCTTTTCTGTCAGGCAAAAGAAACTCCTGAACTGATACGCGTAAAACTTGCTGACCGGTTGGACAACACACTTGACCTCCGATTGGATTTCTATGATCAAACTGAGGCCGTCAACTTCTATCATCTTATTTTCACGATTCTTTTTGACGTTAAATACGCTGGTTTGAACATTCATGGGCAACATCCCTCTGCGCGTAAGATACGTGGTTCCAAGCGTCTTTATGAAATATTTAAAAACTACTGCCTGTTTTCTATCCTGTATTCAGGTGACATAGAGCTTGATGAGACTTCTCAGTGGCTGTTGCGTTCAATCGCAGATGCCAGTATCAGTGAGGCACAGAATGTTCTTCTTCATATCTTTGCCTATCATCTAAGAGAACCTGAAGATCAAAGAAGGGTGATCAGGAGTATCTTGGATTCTCACGGAGATGAAATTATTGGAGATAACAGATTATTAGACAGATTAATAAAAAATACTTTTAACCTTGAAAACAAAAGTAACCGGAAGCAAAGCTTGGATGATCTATATGATGATAAAGAGCGGATGGTAAAGACTGCCATAGCTTTCGTAGTGCTTTTTAACAACTACCTGTTTGAGTAATGTAGTTGTTCACATTTGTTCACTGGCTTAATTATTTTATTATGAGAAATATATTAGCCTCTTTCGTATATATAGACGGCCGCTCCTGTTTTTAATATTGTTTGGCGGTGATATTGCAAAATGCTTTTATGTAACTGAGAGTGCGGAGCATGCCCAAAACAAATAACCTAATAAAGGAGACAATCATGAAACTCGAAAATGTCGGTAGTTTTGAGAGGGTGGAGATGGGGGGGAAGACTGTTTTAATCCCTAATCCTACAGATATCCCTGAGTATAAATTCATTGGCAGGGAGCGGATCATCGAAAAGGCGCTTGCGGCCTGGACGTGTATTAACGGGACAACTCCCCTGAACTTCAGACTCTACGGGCCTCCGGGGATCGGGAAGAATGCGCTTGTGTATGAGCTTGCGCGTATTCTCAATAAAGACCTTTACATCATCAACGGACATGAAGAGCTTGGGCCTGAGGATGTTGCGTGTTCTGCAACCATGACATCGAAGAACACGATAGAGTATGTGGCGTCACCATTGTTTGCGGCAATGCTTAGGGGGGGGATTTTCTTCTTCGATGAGATAGGTAAGACCCCTCAGTCAGCTCTCGATCCGCTTGCCTCTGTGCTTGATGACCGGAGGAGTATGACATCGGTGCTTGCGGGGATACATCTGAAGGCGCATCCTGATTTCCTCTGCTGTGCGGCATTGAATGAAGATGAAGAAAACGGCGTAGGCCTGCCGGGCTTTATTGATGAACGAACACGGCCTGCCATCTATGTCGGATATCCGTATGTTTCAGAAGTTGAAGAGATCCTGATGAGCAGGATGAAGGAGGTGCCGGATATCTGGGTGAGGGCGCTGCTCTCGGATTTTAAACATGTCAATCTGTCCACACGTAACGCTATCACCCTTCTGGGATACGCATACAGGCTTGCAAAAAAGGGAAACGGTAAATCAGCGCCCCTAAGCGAGAAGGAAATAAAAGAATACATTGCCAATGCGTACAAGCACATAAAAGCGGGAGATGAAGACCAGAAGAAAGAACATAACGCGAACCTTAAAAAAGGCTTAGAAACTTACACAGGAGATTTATATGCTAACCAGATCGTTAGTCAGAGTAAGGAAACAGTACATTGAGAAAAGATTGAAAGTTCATAAGATTAAGAAAAGAGAACTCAGTAGACAGTAGTCAGAAGAAAGAAAGCAGGAAGTAGGCAGAAGAACGAAGTCCATTCTGAATTCTGGATTCTTCTGTTTTAACTTTCGAACTTACGAGCTTATGATCTTTCACTCTTTATTGCTTTATGAAAAAGAAACAGTACATCAAGCATAACAAGTTCGACAATTTGTATGTGATTCCTTACATACGGGGGAGGCTGGTGTTTGCAGAGATGGCGGCTCGTGCTATTGAAGAAGATAATTTTGAGCAGGTGGTGGCGGATTTACCGTTCTTCATGAATACGGGAGCACTCTGGGAAAAGGCTGTAAAGTTATTTCCTCAGGTAAGTTCACTGCTCATTAAGAGAAACGATGATACGTTTGCGGTCTTTCCCTTTGTCCCTAATGATGCTGCCTGCATGTCGCTTGCTGCTGTTAAGCTGCTGAAGGATTGGGGCAGGGATATTGAATTGCGGTGTATAGATGATTCACATATCATTCACTATCCGCGCGAATCCCTTGTTCAGCCGGTTATCAGGATGCGGGATGATCAATTTGTTTTCACAGAGGGCCTCGATGAATATTACAATGCCATGTATGCTCAGCTTGAGTCTTCACTGAGCGAAGTGACAGAGGACCAGCGCTTATTCAATGAATACAGGGCAATCCTTGTGAGTGAACGGATCAAAGGATGTATGGCCGGAGGCAAAAAGACCCTTTTTGTATGTGAGTACAGGCTCTGGTGGCAAATACAGAAAACACTGAATGCGTCCCATCCAAAACCCGTTCACTATTATGCCCAGAAATGGAAGGATGTACAGGCAGCACACGTCCTTAGTGATCCGATTGATCTCTGGAAGCGCGGGGCGATGGATGATTCAACGACTATAGTGAAGCAGTTCTATGACAGATTTCAGTCCGCTTCTTTAAAGACATTTGACAAGCTTGATGAAATTGCCGCATTGATCAAAAATCACTTCAAGGTGGAGTCACAGAGAAGGCGGGGCTGTTCATCGATCAGAAAGACCATCTTATTTTACCAGTACCTGCAGAACCGGGTTGCAGCAGATCTACGCATTACGCCTCTTGTTATCCGGCATCTTTATGACAGCGCCCATTCATGCATCGGGAGGCAGTATGCAAAAACGCTGGCTGTGAAATGTCTTGAGTATCCTTATTCAGGACAAGACAGTGTTCAGCGCTTTATTGTGATCGGGCAAAATTCAGTTACCATGGGTACAGAGGGTTTCGATATCCCCCATTCAGCGAAAAGACTTTTTCTCTATACAGGCACTGATCAGTATTCATATGATCATTTTCATGATGACCTGTCCTGGGCTGTAGACAGAAATACCATGCTCGACGATTTCTTCAATAACCTCAGCGACAGTGAAAAGAATGGTCTGTCAAATTACACCGGCTTCAAATGGGAGATCAGAAGGGACTTCAAGCTCATTGAGAGTGTATGCAGTGATGCTCGAGAGAGGATCATGCGGGAGCAGTATAAAGAAAAAAACATGAGGAGCTGGGGCTCAATGGGGGATGGGATAGAATGGAAGGCGACGATCGCGTCAAGGGCCAGCGGAGAGGATTCGGTATACATAAGAAAGAGAAGCATGAACAGAAATAACGGCAAAAAACTTAATGAGTTCACACCAGTGATATTTATATTTACGGATGACATGAAAGGACATGTAGTGAAGCATCTGGAAGAAGGTAATGAGGCTTATCATTACTATGCTTCGGAAGAAAAGGATTTTATTGATTTCAGAAAGATGAAGGTTGATTGTGTCCATTATGCGCTTATGACCTATCCGGAAGAGAAAGTTGTCTATCCGAAGCATATCTTCAGGTGTGATCTGTCATCCCTTGCGCTCATGTATACGAGAGGGTTGTTAAAGGAGCAGAGGTTCAAACAGCTCATAAAAAGACCTGAGAGATATTTGTGCCGTACATTTCCGCAGCTCGACACAGAGATCAAGAACTTTCCATTATCTGAGATCGGCGTTGCGTGGGGCTTGAAATACGCTGAAGAGTCTGTTCTGGTCATTGCGAAGGACGGATGGAGATCTTCAGAGGAGCTGGCAGAGTTTGCCGAAAATAAAAAAACGCGTATCATGCATCAGCCATTGTCGCGGTTCAGCCCTGACGTGATAGAGCGGCTCAGAAAATTATACCTAATATCGACCGACCTGGAGTACCATCCCGGCCGCGACAGTATTGTGAAGAGGTTTGTGGATTAGGCAATTTATAAAGTTCGTAAGGTTGAGAAAAGGAGATAGTAGGAAGAAGGTAGTAGGCAGAAGGCAGAAGAAGGATGGCCATTCTGGATTCTTCTGATAAGCTTTCAAGCTGTCAAGCTGGCCAGCTTTAACTGTTATGAAAAAGAAACAATACATCAGGCTGACTGGATTTGAGAACTTGTATGTGATCCCTTACGTTCGAGGCCGGCTGGTGTTTGCGGAGCTTGTGGCCCGTGCGATAGAGGAGGATGGGTTTGAGCAGGTTATAGTTGACCTTCCATTTTTTCTGAATAAAGGAGGTGTATGGGAAGAGGCGGTGAAACAGTTTCCTCATGTAAGTTCACTATATTTCAGAATAGAAGACGGCCGCTTTGCAGCGATCCTCTTTACCCCATCTGATGCAGTATCCACTGCGCTCTCGTCTATTCAGATCCTCAGGGAATGGGGAAACAGCATTGACCTTCAGTGTATCGATGATTCACGGGTAATTCATTATCCCAAAGGGAGCCTGGCCTTTCCGGACGTCAATGTGGGCGATGACTACTCTGTATTTATCCAGGGACTGGCTGAATATTTTAACTGCCTCTACGATCAGCTCGATGGTGAATGGAAAGAGGTCAGCAAAGATCAGAGGTTCTTCAATGAGTACCGGGCAGGTCTTATCAGCGACCGGCTCAGGGGTTATCTGAGGGGCGGGAAGAAGACTCTCTTTGTGTGTGAATACAGGCTGTGGTGGCTTGCAAGTAAGATGTTTATCAATGAGCGTCCTGTTCCGGAGCACTATTTTTCTCATCCCTGGAAAGACGTCAAGGCAGTCCTTGTGGTTGATTCCCCTCTCAAATTATGGGTGAAGGGGGCCCTTGATGATTACCCTGCTGTGGTTTATGAATTTTATAATAATTTAAGAAAGGGAATCACCGCGTCGTTTGATAAACTTGCAGCCGCAGAGACTATTCTCAACCGATCATTCCATCATGACCGTGATCACAATGTCGATGGAGCTTCTTTGCGCAGGGTCATCATTTTTTACCAATATCTCAGGAACAGGCTGCTCAGTGAATGCCGCCTGACGCCTCTGGTGCTCCGGCACCTCTACGATGCGGCATATTCCTGTCTTGGGAAAAAAATGGCAAACAGTATCACAAAGAATCTGCTTTTCTATCCGCAGGGTAAACATAACAGGAAGAAAAACCTGAGCATCAGGGAGGACAGCAGTATAGAGAACGATCATCCGGATGACATCAGGAAGCTTTCAAAAGGGTTGTCCTCTATGAGTGGTGAAAATAAATTGCCTATGGATACATTGTATGACGGATACCGTAAACCGGTAGAAGAACTGCAGATCATTAGCAGGCTTTACCCAAGGCTGGAGAGCAATATTTTAACATCTGAGGGGGAATGGATAGGTATAACCTGGTCGATCAAGGCGGATTATTATCAATACGAGCTTGCCGCTATTAAACTGAGAAATGTGCTGGCAGGAAGAGATCAGCGGCGCAGGATAATAAAAAGCAGTGGTTCAATACGAAATGGCATCCACTGGAAAGCTACTATAAACGCCCGCGCATTGAAAGAAGACACTTTGTATGTTAAGCACAAATACCGGCAGAAGAGACAGAAAAGAAATAAGCTTGACGAATTTACTCCGGTCACCTTTATTTTTACCGACGATTTCAGGGTACACTGGTACAGGGAAATATACTCATCCAACAGATCGCGGAGATACCTCGACCTGAACCCGTATACGTCCTTGCCGAATGGCTATCCACCTCCTGATCTGGTCATTAATGCTCTATACAGTCTTTATGATATGAAAGAACTGAGCGGGGGACATATTGTTAAACGGGCAGTCTCTTCCATTACACTCCTGTATAACAAGAGGGTTGTCGATGATGCCCGATATGATGCTATCAGCAGCAGGCGTGACCGGTTCCCTGTTCGCTGCGGTGCCATCACGGACACTGAACTCATATCCTTTTCCATACCTGAAAAGGGCATCGCCTGGGCAGTCAAATACGCAGAACATACAGTGGTAGTCGCAGCAAAACCCGGATGGAAACCGTCGCAAAGCCTTGCCGAATTCAGCAGGCAAAGAAATATCGAGATCGCCCACGTGCCCCTGTCGGTATTTCAGAAAGAATTTATAGGCCGACTGAAGACCATGTACTTCACCTCAACAGCAATAAAGAGACGGCCTGACAGGGATGAGATTGTGGGGAGGTTTATTGAGTGAGGGTTGTGGTAAGGAGAAAACATTTTATCAAATTTGTTTTGATCATTATCGCTATTATTTTATTTAACATACTCCTTTGCTATGTGACGAGATTGCCGCGCTCCAAAAATTATATACCTCCGCACAGAATGTTCAGGTTTAGTCCTATTTGTGAACAGAAGGATGCAGAGTCAAGGAAAACATTGGAAGAAGCAACCGGGGATTTAAAATCGGGAAAATAGGAAATAGGGATGGAAGACCAGGAAACACCAGACAGGAAACATAATGATGAAGAAGGGTAACCCCAAAGTGTTATGAGCAGCAGATATTTGTACTATTACTTTCATCGATATTGCATTGTAAATGTAAAGAGTGAAATCAGACATGTCATTTGATCTTTACTATAAAAAGAATACAAAAGAGCTTATAGTTCTTTACAAAGATACGGAAAGGGATGTGGTTTGCTTTATCTCTATTGAAAGGCATCCAACAGCAAAACAGAGGATCGTTGGGGTTGATGACTGGAAGCAGGTCCTGCCGGAGTTCAGGCCATTCAGCTTTAATAGGGCTTATTCCTGTTTCAGAGATCGAACAATATCTGACAGTTCTGATGAATATGAATACACATATCATAAGAGCGTACTTGACCGCTTTTTTCACGATTCATTAGATCAGACAGAGGTATCACTTCTTGACCGGTACAACATCAACCTGTTTCTAATCCTTCTCTATATCAGGAAAGCGACGATCAATACTTTGATAGAGAACAATCCTGCGTTAGCGCTTATGCTGATCCATGATTCATGCAATTCATCCCTGCCGTTCGAATCAGATGAGCTGTGGGCGAACATCAGGGAGACGGCTCAATTAATGCCATCGCAGATCGTAAAGAATCTCTATAACATTAAGACAAGCAGAAAGGCTTCAGAGATTTTTCAGAAGGTCGATACAAAAGAACTGCCATGTATTGAGCCTCTCCTGCAGCTGATAGAAAGTCTAAGGGATTGCTGGGTCATGGGGATACTTGAGAATCTCAACAGGATATCTTATGAGGTATTGCTCATAATCATTGAGCGAAAGAACAGGTCTGTGATAAGCGCGGGATTCCTGACCTCTGTGAATGCGTCATCGGGAAGTCCTGTTTCAGCATCTCATATGCTTCAGTGGCTGCATGAGAACCATGTCACGATCCATTTCCCACTAACAAATATGCGCCACCTGCGCACTATATACGAGCATATAGTGAAGGAGGAAGACCTCCCTGACGTCGTGGATGAATTTAATTCCGGGCCTTTGATCACATGTCAATCAGATCCAGGGCCACAGAATGATAGTGTCAAAGAACGAGATCCCATTCTAGAAGTTCCCCATAGAATGGAGAAGGCATCAGATATATTGCTCGCAATGCAGCATGATATACTGGGGCTTGGAAAAAAGACATACCAAAAGCTCCTGGATCTTGAGAAGGATATACCGGTCATTGATAGACCGGCTGCTGTGCTTAAGGCTGTATCCGTCACAAAGGAATTCTTTCTTCTTAAGGAAAGAAAGATAACGCACCTGCTCGAAACATATGATCAATCAAAGGCATTCAACAGCATCGGCAATTCCGAACTTATCAATGAACAGTTTCCGGAGCTCGAAAGACTGATCGATCCCGAATTTCTTAGTGAGTATGTGGCATCTGCTGACAGTGATAACTATAGCAGGCGGCTGCGTGGACACGCCAGAGCATTGAACCGCCACAGGCTGCTTCATGAAATTATTATGGATGAGATCAGAGCTGTAATTAAATGCAGCCAGGCCAAATCCATGACGATCAAGGAACTGAAGAGGGTGATAGCTGCAACAGCGCTTCATGATTATAGAAATAAAGATGTACTGCAGGCATTGAAACTCGCAATGGAAATGAATAATCCCATTCTCAGGGGAAACGCCGTTGCGGAGCTTTTGTTTACTCGCATACCAGCATATATAAGATCACATTTTACGGATGATCCGAAGGTCATTGTCTCCCTGAGGCAGCGCCTGCTTTCAAAAATATCAAAGGTCAAGGGGCCTCCAAATTTAAAAATAGCGCTGTTCCATCTGGCGCCCAGATCAAACACCCGGAAGAAGGATGATTTCATCGCAATGATGAACCGGCTACTCTCATTCATCGAGAAAACTGAGATCGTTGATGAAGAATCAAAGATCTCGGTCCGGAGTTTTATTCAGAATGTGACAGGAGAGATCAGACGTCTAGATTCTATTTACAAAAAACTGTTCCTGACTGAAAAGGAACTTCAGGACGTTTATGGACTGTACAGGCCGAACAACAGACTGGTCACATGCAATATGCAGCATATAGAGAGGATCATATATGAACACTGCGATATACAGAAACTGTATATGTATCCATGCAAGGATTATCTGGATCTCGAAAAATACCGCTGGTCTCATGATTGCAGCAAGGACACGTTGGGAGTAAACCAGCTCAGGACCCCTCAGTTCTTTAATGTCAGGTTATTCAAAAATGACAAGGAATATTGCGGGAACATATATATGCTCCAGATGGAATGCGATTCGAGGATTTATCTCCTTGTCGATCGTATCCAGACAGCAAGTTTTGACACGAGGTATGTGATGTTCTACGACACCCTGAAGGACGCCTTCCAAAAGATGTTCCGCGACCTTTCCTTTAATGAGATATTACTGCCGGACATAAATGTTTCTAACAATGCATCACTTAATAAATTGTTCCATGACTCAAAAAAGAAATATATCAAAAAGAAGGTCAGCTTTGATCTGCATGACGATATGAGACGTAATTTTGAGTGCCTTAGAAGCGATTCGTTTCATGTTTTATACTCAAAAACGAGTTAGAAAGAAAGAATAAAAACAGAATACAGTAGTCAGAATAAATACAGTTCGTAAGGCTGGCAAGTTAAAAGCTATTAAAATAGAGGCGTTAGAGCGCATTGCTTTATTCTTAACTTTAAGAACATTATAAACTTTATAAACCTTGTAAATTATATTTTTTCCAAGTGATGGCAAATGAATAAAAGGAAAGTGCTTTTTGTGTGTACACAGAATTTGATGCGAAGTCCGACTGCGGAGGAAGTATTCAGGGATTATCCGGAGATTGAAACGAGGTCTGCGGGCATTGGATTTACTTCAGAAACATATTTGGAAGAGTACCTGCTGAAGTGGGCTGACATTGTTTTTGTCATGGAAAAGAAGCATAAGGATCTAATCGTAAAGAAATTCGGGCAAACAGCACGTTATACACGGATCATATGTCTTGGGATCCCTGATGTATACAATTATATGGATGATGACTTGATAGAAGTTCTAAAGATCAGGGTGACGCCATTTTTAAAATGATATCCATCAAGGTTGAAGGTTGGAAAGATAAGTAGACAGTATGCAGTGGACAGAAGGCAGAAAAAAGAAGAAAGCCCTCGATTCTGTATTATTTCTGTTCAGCTTTCAAGCTTTTCAGCTTTCTATCTGGCCAGCTTCTTACTATTATGAATAATAAACAATACATCAAACTGACAGGATTCGACAATTTGTACGTGATCCCCTACATACGTGGCAGGCTGGTGTTTGCGGAGCTGGCGGCGAGGGCGCTTGAAGAGGATCAGTTTGAACGTGTGGTGGTGGATTTCCCGTTCTTTATGAACAATGACAACCTTCTTGAAAAAGCCTCACAAATGCTGCCTTATGCAAGCTCACTGCTACTGAAGAAAAAAGATGGCACTTTTGTTTCCATCCCGTTTGTGCCGAATGACGCGGCCTGCATCACTGTAGCAGCTGTGCAGTCGTTAAAGAAAGACGGGATATCCATTGAGCTTAAATGCATTGATGACTCTCAGGTCTTCAATTATCCGCAGGAGAGTTTAATGCAGTCCGAAATAAATTTCACTGATGACTATTTCGTGTTTACAGATGGCCTGGAGAATTTCTTTGGGCCTCTGTACATGCAGCTTGATCAGTCCTTGAGAGAGTGCTCCAGGGACCAGCGTTTCTTTAGTGAATACAGGGCCGGTATTATCGCCGAACGTCTGGCAGGGCTCCTCCGACAGGGGAGTAAGACGCTTTTCGTGTGCGAGTACCGGCTCTGGTCTTTAGTCTCAAGCATGCTTGAGGTGGGATCAGTTAGAAGAGGGAACGGTTTTCATCTTTTATGGAAGGACCTCAAGGGCGCGATGGTCTATGAAGATCCCTATTATTTCTGGGCGCATGGTCTGCTGGATGATTATCCGTTCGCGGTGGAACAGTTCTATAACAAGTTCAGGCTCGGCAGTGTCCGCATGTTCGACAAACTCAAATGCATTGAGGAGCTTGTTAAGAATTCAATCCACAGGTGCGCTGGAAAGGAGAAGGACAGTTTATCGATACGCAGGCTTATTTCTTTTTATGGGTATCTTGGCACGATGGTCACAGGTGCCCGTCGCTTTACGCCCCAGCCGCTTATACACCTTTATGACTCGGCGAATTCATGTCTCGGAAAGAGATTTGCGAAGTATATTGCAAAACAGTTCATGAAATACCCTATCCCTGACAGACAAAGGATCCAGGGCTTTTTAAATATTAAAGAAGGACAGATCGTTACATTACATAAGAAGTTCAATATCCCTGACCTGTCGGAGTACCGTTATTTCAATACCGGGGGTACAGAATATTCATTCGACACACTGCAGGATGGCGATCACTCACCTGAAGATCTGAAGAATTTTATCTTTAAGCTCGATCCATCGTTAGACAATAAGACCATCAAATCACTTGGTAATAACTCTTTTATGAACTGGGCTGTTCAGTCGGACTATTATATGCATGAGACAGCGTGTGGAAAGTTGCGTGACATAATAAACAGAGAGCGCCTTCACGAAACTGCTAAAAAGAGTATGGGCCCGATGGGAAAGGGGATCCACTGGAAAAGGACGATCAGTTCAAAAGCGCTGGGCGAGGACAACATCTATATCAGATTGAAAAGCAACGTAAAAAAAGCCCTGAAGAACAGGATAGATGAATATACCCCGATAACATTTATTTTTACAGATGATTTTTGTAATCATGGAAGCAGTACAATCCATGATTCCAATATTACCAACAGGAACATTGAACTTGGTAATTCTGCGTTCTCAGATAAAAGTGATCCACCCCCGGATCATGTTTACTCAGTTTTCCATACGTTCAGTGGTGGAACTATATATTATGACGGGCACGTGGAAAGAAGACAGATTTCCTCAATAACATTTTTATATACCCGTCATACCATGGGTTTACAGAGATATGCCGCTATCATGAAGAGGCCTGAAAGATTTCAGTGCCGGATCTCTCCCGGGTCTGATCAAGAGGTCCGTAATTTCCCCCTGCCGGAAACCGGTATCGCATGGGCTGTTAAATATGCTGAACATACAGTTATTATCGCAGCTGTCAACAGCTGGAAGCCGTCAGATACGCTGAGAGAATTTGCGAGGTCAAAAGGGGTAAAGATCCATACGATTCCTCTTTCGAGCTTTCAGCAGGATTTTATAGAACGTCTGAGAAGCCTTTATTTCACATCGACGCAGGTGAAGACGCATCCTGACGTGGACAGAATAGTGGAGAGGTGTATTGAATAATGATCATTCAACTTAAAGAATATAAAACATTTTTGATAACTGCTGCAATTGCTATAATCTTTACGTTCGCTCTGATATATTTTGTTTTACTGCCCGAGCTTTCTCATAAGCCACAGACGATTATCAAATATAAAATTATTCAAACAAATGAAGATGAGTGCATTTCAACACCATGCGGTAAAAGCGTTAATAGTCCGGGCATGATAATTTTGGGGGTCTCAAATGATAAGACCTATGGGTATACACAGGAGAATCCAATTAAGGTAGGAGGATATTCAGAAAAAGACGGCCCTGATAATGAGAGACGATACCTTAATTCCATCTATGGACCAAATGGAGAAATTATCGGATATACGAGGGAAGGCAGCTGCTGTTCTTTCAGAACATTGAACGGTATGGAAGGATTCGGTCTCCTTGATAGATTCAAAATCTCTTATGAAGGACTGAAAGAGCCGGTCATCCTTTATCTGAACATGTATGACCATGAGCTCCCCAAAGTGCCGTTCGGGTTTACTGTAAAAACTGAGATCAAAGTTATTCAGAAAAACCTTATCTTTAATTTTGTGGATAGGGGAAAATGAGAGACTGATAAGATTAGAAGGTCCATAAAGTTAGAAAGTTGGAATATTATTACAATTTAGTTGATTGAAAAACCTAATGAACTGTTTAACTTTATAAACATGTCCACCCAAGATATTGTATAGAATACTCCAATCTTCATCTAATTCTAGTGACATGTGGTAATTTGTGGACTTTAGTGGACATAGTGTTTGCAGAAGCGATTCCGTCAAAACAATGGCACGAAGATCTTTGTAAGATTTATAAAAATAAAAAATATGGAGTCAGTAGTAAGGAGTCAGGATGAAAGAATAAAGGAAACTATTCTGAATTCTGACTCCTTAATTCACTTTTTCTTAATGTCTTCTTTTGAAGGCCTTCTGGAGTCTGTTTACCCGGATTAGCATAAGGGCATAGAATATTATGAAAGATTTAAATATGAGGAAGGACTTTAGCAGATTTGTGGGATCGCGGATAAGGTCCTTCAGGGAACAGGCGGGTTTGACCCAGATGCAGCTTGCGTTCATGTCGGACCTGGACCGGTCTTTCATACAGAAGGTTGAGCACGGCAGGCAGTCGATATCATTTGAGAATATGTGTGAGATAGCGAAATGTTTGAAGCGTCCGTTGTCTGATTTTGTACCATTAGTAAAAGAGGAAGCCGAAGGATGACAAAGTAGTCAGGACGATTGGAAAAGAACGATAATGAATTTAAAGGTAAACATACACCAAAAACTTCTATATCGGGTATATGGGAATTCACTTGCAGTTATTATGAACGCAAAAGAAAACAGCGTGACCTTATTGCAGAATGAGCCTCTTGAATTATGGAAACAGATCCTAAGTAGAAATAACATTGATAAAAGTTATTATCCCAAACTCAAACAGTTAGCTGATCTGGGACTTGTTGAAATAGAAGGGGCGATTAAAAACCAGCACAGTTCTGGAGTAAATGATCGATCTGTTCAGGAAGTGGATCTGGGGGCTGTTAACTACTGGGCCTTTAAAAATCTTATTCCCCTGAGTGGGCATTTTGAATTGACGAGTAGATGTAATTTAAGATGCCGGCATTGCTACTGTATCTATACGGATAAAGATTCTTTAGATACCAATAAAATTATCACGATATTGGATGATCTCCATGAGAGCGGGACCTTCGGATTGGTTTTGACCGGGGGAGAAATATTTGGCAGAGAGGATATCCTTGATATTTTAAAATATCTGAATGAAAAGAAATTTGTATTGAGATTGAATACGAACGGGGTGTTGATCGATGAGAAGATCGTGAAAGAGATGGAAGGACTTTCAAATATTTATAGAATACATGTAAGCCTTTATAGCTCTAAGCCTGAAGTTCATGACATGATCACAAGGATGGAGGGCTCTTTTCAGAAGACATTAAATGCCATACGACTTTTAAAAGAAGCAGGATTTGGCATTCGTATCAACTGCTCTCTTATGCAATCCAATGCAGACTCCTATAAAGAGATAAAGACTGAAATAGGAGACAAGCTTAATATTCCCGTGCATTATGATCCGTTCATTTTTCCAAAAGATAATGGAAAGATCGAAAACATGTATGAAATGTTTGACGATGATCAGATCAAGGATTATGAAACGTTTAACAAGAAAGAGCCGTCCGGGAAAAAGCCAAAGCTTTGTAAAGCGGCTTTCTCATTTTTTTCAATCTGTGAAGATGGAAGTATTTATCCCTGCCTGAAGATGAAAAAATATTATGACAAGCCTCTCGCTAATTTACAGGAATCCTCTTTCAAAGAGATCTGGTATAACTCGGCAGAGATAAAAAAGGTGAGGAATGTACTCAATGATAAACTGAGAGATTGCAATGTATGCGATTTAAGCATATAACAGGAGGTAAAAATGGAGATCAACCTAAAAATAAAGTATTGTTTTGATCAGATCTTAAAGGAAATGGGCACTGAGAAAGCTGCTGATATTATGGTCTTAACAGCTAAAGACAGGTTTTTTGTGGGGTACGGTTGTGAATATTCAGAATATAGTGATATGCCTCCCGATCTAAGGGCCAATAAACTCTATCTGTACAAAGCGCAACAGAATTCTTCAGGAAATATTTCTATATGTAAGTGCAGATGAAATTAAGGTTTGAAAGTTAGAAAGCTTGAAGGTTGAGAAGATGGGATGAATAGCAGGGATACAAGGGACATTGTGATTGCGGTTGGTTTGCTTTCAGGGGTCGGGATCCTGATGGTTTTCAGCTCGACAGCTGTCATGTCGATGCAGAGTAACGGGCGCGGGGCTGCCTATCTTTGGAAACACCTTTTTACTGTCTGCGTCGGAGCAGTTGTAATGCTCACGCTGTCAATGGGCGACTATAAAAAAGCCAGATCATGTGTTCCCCATCTGATCGCTGTATCATCACTGCTGTTGCTTCTTGTATTTGTCCCCGGGATCGGTATCTCCGCAAACGGGGCGCAGAGATGGATACGGGTATGGCCGACCACACTGACCTTTCAGCCCACAGAACTGCTAAAGCTGGTAATGGTCATTTCCCTCGCGGACTATATGGATAAATACGTTTACAGGATGAAGGACTACAGGTACGGGATCTGTATTCCCATCGTCATATTGTTGGTGTTTCAGACGATCATCATGCTGCAGCCGGATTTTGGCGCGGTCATGAGTCTGGCAATACTTGCGATAGGCCTTTTAATGCTCGGTGGCGCCAGAATGAGATACTTAAGCGCTATGATACTGGCATCGATACCGGCAGTATACATACTTATCAGGATCGCTCCATACAGGCTTAAACGGTTTACATGTTTTCTCGACCCATGGCAAGACTCTTTAGGCTGCGGATATCAGCTAATCCAGTCGCTCATCGCGATCAATAACGGAAAGATCCTTGGCATGGGTATTGGAAACAGCAAACAGAAGCTCGGATTCCTGCCGGAGACCCATACTGATTTTATATTTTCCATCATAGGCGAAGAATTCGGTCTTATAATAAGCTTGTGTGTGGTAGGTCTATTTGTCTGGCTCTTTATAAAAGGAATTAAGGTCGCCTCACGGACTGATGATCAGTTCAGCTACTACCTTGCGATAGGACTCTCGCTGATGATCGGTGTCCAGGCCATGATAAACTTTGCCGTTACCATGGGATTGCTGCCTACAAAAGGCCTACCCCTGCCGTTTATCAGCTACGGTGGTTCAGCCCTTGTTGTCAATATGGCTGCTGCGGGCATTCTGATAAATATATCACGGCAGAATGAGAGGAGAAGTGTATATTCGAAAACAAGTTTCTCCTTATAATACATTTAACCACAGAGGTCTCAGAGAATAAAAAGTTGACAGATAATAATATTCACATGTCTAATTTACGCAAAGTACAGGTTTGTAATGACAGGAGGAGAAGGAGAACTGTTTTATCCACTATCGGGGTTTTGATATTTATATATCTTTTCCTTAACATGATTTTTGGAGAGGATTCACTTTTGAAATACTTTCAAATGAGAACGGCCACTTCGGATCTTAAGGTTGAGGTAGACACGATAAGAAAACAGACTGAAGAAATCAGGGCAGAAGCAGAGTTACTTAAAGACGGTAAAGACCTCACACTGATTGAGAAACTTGCGAGAGAGCGCGGGCTTGTAAAGAAAGATGAGCAGGTATATAAGTTTGTGGATTAAGAAACTGAAATATCTGAATAGAAGGATGCTGAGCAGAGGAAGAAACCGGATGAAGCGACAGGGGATTAGAAATTGTTTGTAATTATTGAAGGTTTGTAAGGTTGGAAAGTTTGAAAAAAAGTTAGGAAAATTAATGTAAGCACTCAGATGTCAGTAGAAACAAAGAACGTAGTCAGCAAAAGGAAAAAGATAATAAGATTGTGAAGTGAGTTAAGAGGGGAAAATGGATACAGGGACAGAACATACCTCAGATGAACTGCTTGATTCTGCGTGGGGATTATGTGTTCCAGTTGGAAGGATACTTGGGATCGATATTAGAATACATGCTCTTGTACTTTTGGGAATATTGCTTGAGTATAATAAACTGTCATGCCTTAAGAATATTTTGTGTCTGTATGCGTTCTTACTTTTCTATTCAGGTTTGTTTCTGTCCATCCTTGCACACGAGTTGGGACATGCTTTGGCCACAAAGTTCTTCGGGAATATAGTCAAAGGGATAATTGTTTTCCCACCCCTCGGAGGAATGGCATTCATCCAGGTAGATAACGAGAGACCGATCAGAAATATTTTGATCTATCTGTCAGGACCGGCTGTAAATATTGTTTTGGCCATTATACTGATGTATTCATACAGGCACGCAACCATGGAATATCATTTTCTGATCTACGACGGATTAAAACTTATGATGTGGGTAAACCTGTTGATAGGACTTGTGAACCTGATTCCCTTCTATCCGCTTGATGGAGGACGCATTCTTCATAATCTGATATTGTTGTTTAGATACGGCGAAAGGAAAGCAAACATCTTAACCTTATGTTTTTCATCTGTGTGCTTTGTTGCAATAGTAATATATACATTAAAGGAAGGATATTACTTTAACCTGATTATTGCGATGTTACTGATGATCGTTTCGTATTTAGTTTTAACAGAAAAGCCTGCCGGATCTCAGGAGGTTTTCGAAAAAGTGAGTCTTGACCCAAAGTTGGTGCATTTTCGCGAAGGCGAAGGACCAGAGATACTTAATGAATATAAGGTGTTGCAAGAGTAAGAACTAGGTATAAGGGAAGCAGATCAAGCATATAAGATTTATGAAGCTGTATGGTTTGGAAATCCTAAGCTGAAAGATTTGAAGTATTTGTGCATGCCCGCCTAACTGGACTCCACTTCAATTAAAATAATGGCAATAAAACTGATCGTTTCTGTGATAATATGAATCGAAATCATTGTCTGTAAGTATTACACATTGAAGGGGATTAATGGTCTATAAAAAATATCTCATATACTCGATAGCTGTTTTCCTCTTAATTGCAGTAATGGCTGTATGGTATAAGCTTTGGACCCCGGGAAAGGATTTCACTGACGGGAGGTATGACAAACAGCAGAATGGTATATGGATTCAGCATGGCTGGCTCGGTGATGATTTGTGGTTCATCAGGAACAAGAAGAAAGAGAAGATTGCATATTTTCGTAATACAGATGAGATAAAGAGTCTTGCATCACTTCTTCAAAAACATAATATTAACGATGTATTCCCTCACCTTTGCCCGACTTTATCAAATGGTGAGATCCCGGCTGTTGACCATGAGCAGACTGAGAAGTTCCTTAATGAGTTTAAAAGGCTTCGCATAATTCCATGGGTAGGTGGAGTACTTGGTATTCAGGCATTTCCGGAAAGACCTGAATGGCGCAGGCGTTTTGTGGATTCTGTCTCAAGATTATTAAAAATGTATCCGGAATTCGCAGGCATTCATATCAATATTGAGCCATGTCCTTCTGGCGATGAAAATTTTCTAACGTTGCTCGATGATGTGAGACGCGTGCTCCCTAAAGGAAAGATACTCTCGGTTGTCGCCTTCCCTCCACCGACTATTTTGCATCCTTTCTCAGATGTGCATTGGGACGAGGATTATTACCGTCAGGTTTCTAAACGCGCAGATCAAATGGTTGTAATGATGTATGACACAGCGATACGGTTTGAGAAGATATATCAATATATCATGGTTGATTGGACAAAAAAGATACTTGACTGGTCGGGGGATGCCAAAGTTCTTTTCGGTCTGCCTGCATATCAGGACGCTGATACTGGTTATCATGATCCTGAAGTTGAGAACTTATTCAACGCGTTGCCTGCAATTCATGCAGGACTGATCCGCTTCAATGAATTACCGCGGAATTATCAGGGTATTTCGCTCTATTGTGAGTGGGAAATGAATGTGGAGAAATGGGGGATATTTGAGAGTCACTTCCAAAGCAAAAAGTGATTTGTTGAAAAGTTGTGAACGATACTTCGGAGAGCTATGAAATATATAGGCTTACTATATTTGCATACAAATGAGGCATCAATAATTTACCGAATAATAAGGAATGTTAAATAACTTAATGATTTATCGAAGAGAGCATGGATGGTCAATCACTTTGCCCCCGTGCCGACAGTAGTGAACTGGTTGAGGTAGATCAGAGACGACTACACAATTTTTGCATGCGTTCTAGGCTTGAACCTCATACTCCTGCAAACCAACACATCAGGAAAATGTGTTACACTTACATTATACTTCGTAATTTTTTGATTGTATCGCATCAGAAGTCCCTGCAATTCATTATACAGGTTATTCCACCTATCACTGGCACTCATAAAAAGATTGTCCGCTTTCAATTGTGGATATTTCGAAAGAAGAATATGAGGGTTAGCCTGGCCAAGTGCTACAGCATTGAGAATATTTTTTTCATGAATGGAATACCTTGCGAGAAGGTTTGACACCTCAGTGTAAACCCGATTTAGCTTTGTTTTCGTTGATTCCATGTTTGAGAACAGTTCGCTTAACTCTATTTCGAAGATTTTATTCTTATTGTAGATGTAGATCATATAGGGAACTAACAGAACTAACAATAAGATAAGGAAAGCGGGTATTAGTATCATCCAATTCATGGTATTAGTCAAAAACTTCTGTTTCATGCCTGACTTATAAGAAATAGCTTTTTAAGACTGCGTGATTATATCTGAAATAATGCTGATTTGGCAATCTTTCTTTTCTTGTATTAAACCTGAAAATTAAGACTTATCTTTTCTTGTGCTATAATGCAAATCTAGGGGACGGATTGCGAGGATCTAAGTTGAATTGTAGCAAGAAAATCATTTCTGCAGTTCTTATCTTTTCTCTCCTTGCCCTCTGCATCAACTTACAAACGTATGCTAAGGATTACACGATTATCCGGGGAACGGTTACGAAGGTCAGCGATGGAGATACTATTGTTGTCAGACCTTTCAGTGGGAAACTTTTTAAGTGCAGGCTTTACGGAATTGATACTCCTGAGATATCGCATAATGGAATAGTAGGGCAACCTTATGGTAATGCTGCTGAAAGAGAGCTGAAAAATCTTATTCTGCATACTACTGTTGATATTACTCTTACCGGTGATAAAACATATGAGCGTGAAGTATGTATCATCAAGAAAATGGGTGTGGACATCAATAGGGAGATGGTTATAAGAGGCTACGCGTGGGCTTACATAGAATATCTTAAAGGACCTTATGCTTCCGAGTACATTAGGGCTGAAGCTGAGGCTCGTAAAATGCGCCGCGGGTTATGGCAGCAGAGAAATCCAACACCACCGTGGGAATTTAGAAGAGAAAAGAAATAGCGTTAAAACCCTCCAGCGAAGACCTGTCTATTAAATCATCATCCCCATCTTTGTACAGACCTTATAAATTGCTTTTTTACCACTATCTAATGAGAACTGTCAAATATGAAGGATTAGAATAAATTATTAATCTAAATTAGTACTATAAAATTCATTCATCAGTCCAAGCACCATCAATTCTTCCAAATCGCATAAACATTGACACCGGAGCAGGGAATTATGGGCCGTTGACGGCTATAGAACTGCCGTCACTGAAAATCTGGCAGCAAAATTAATCTGGACAGCCTACCATTGCTGCTCTCGCTTTTTTTAAAAACCTCGGTAACCTGCACAATCGTTTCGGCAAAAATAACCGAAATCCCCCCAATATCCTTCCATTAGGAAGTCTTTCCGCACTATCACCTCCCTTCAAAAGTAATACAAATACATAGCATTTAATTTTCAGTAGTTTTAACGAAAAGGTGTGACTGGACATAAGCCGTCATGCCCTTTTTGTCTTGAAGGGAGGTGAAACGTGATTGAAAGAATAATCATAACAATTCTGCTGATTGTCTATGTGTATATAGGAATAAATCTTATGGAAACTGTCTACCAGATTTTAATAAAACTTAGAAAAAGGAGAAAACGGAAATGGTTGATCAACCAGGTAACAATACAGTAGCAGCGAGAGAATGCTTAAATAATTCAGAACTGTCATCAACCCTTTTGGGTCCTATTTTCAGGCTTCCCAAGGCAGGAGTTATCCGGCCCGGCATCAAAGCTTTAAAGAAAAGCTGTACTGCCGATGATCAGAAGATTTATAGCAGAATGCTTGAAGAAGGCGCTACATGGGATGAAATTGACCGCTCTCTTGGAACGGACAAGAATGGTAAATCGAAATTGATCCCTGAAAACGTCGATTACTTCACTATACGTCCGGAGGACTGTAAGAATTCTGATGACGCAAGAAGGCTTCATGACTTTTATGCCGATCCTGACGGGAAAATAAGAAGCCTTCCTGTCTGGTTCTCTATCAATGAATGGTATAACATCATCCCACACGGACTGAGAGCTTTCGGCAAAACGCAGGGAATCCGCTACCATAGCGATCTCATTGAAAAACAGGATGCTGATGGCAGAAAAGAGTTTACTCGTGTTTGCAGGTTCCCTCTTAACGTTGAGCCCGGAAAAAGGATTTACGGCGGTAGAAGATGCGGTGAAAGGCCGTGTGATCCCAATAATTGCCCTGAATACCAGTCCGGGAGCTGCAAATTCGGAGGGGTCATCTGCTGCCACATTCCCGGCGTCAAAGGTGTAGGAGTATGGCTTATACCGACAACATCATGGTATTCCCTATCAAACATCAAGAGCACGTTCGAAATTGTAGCAAACCTGACACGGGGAAAGATTGCAGGACTTGTTGAACCCTCTGCTGACTCTCCAAGCCGTTTTAAGACAGTGTTTCGTATCCGGAAGGTATCGGAGACTGTATCCATGATAGATCATAAATCAGGCAATCCGACAAGGGTTGAGCAGGATCTTATTCATCTGGACGTAGATATAGATCTGACAGAGTTGGCTGTTTCTTATAACGGTCATAAACTGATCACAACCGGTTTCTCATCCGCAGCCTTGCTGAATGGCAAAAACAACGGAACAGGTTCCCATTCATCGCTATTAAACAAACCATCGGATAATAGCATGGACAAGTCTGAAACTAATGCCACTACGGGATCAAAAGAAGATAAAAATCCTGAGCCGGGAAACACAAACAAGACACTTGGTGAGGATGCAGGAAAACTTTTTGGGCTGCTCGCTGCTAAATTCGATACAAATGAGGGAATTAAGGCTGAACTGGAAAGACTGACAAACAGGAACAGCTTTTTCGAACTAACCGATAATGAGGCAAAGACAGCCATTGATGCTCTCACAAAGTCGGCCAAGAAGCAATGCGATCCGCCTTCAGATAACGGCAATGAGCCGGATGAGGTAAAAGAACTTAAAACCATTCTCACGGCACTGTGTGAAGGGGAAGACGACATAGCGGTCAAGCTCAAGGAATTAACCGGCGTTGATTCATTTGAGAAGGTTACAAAAGAAATGGCAATAAGGGCCATTGAAAAAATGACTGTAAACACCCTGAATGACTTTTAAAAACAATAATCAAAAGAAAGGAGACAAAAGATGTCAAAACAAATCGGCGCATTATGGGTAAAGGAGTATACAAGAGACGGTGAACCGAGAAAGATGCTTTCCGGAACACTTGATATCGGAGTTTTGGGAGAGATAGACATAGCCATTTTCCCAAACGACCAGAAAAAAGAATCCAAACACCCGGATTACCGTATTGTACTTGGGACCTCAAACGGAAAAGGTGAGTTCAAGGCCAGAGAAGAAAGATCAGACAAGAAACCTTTCTAAGGTCCTTATCTACATCTACCAAAAATGGGGCGAGAGTTTCTCTTGCCCTTTTTTTTGCCTTAAGGAGGTAATACACAGGTAATAACTAACTATTTAGTAGAAATCCGAACGAAAAGGGCAGAGCAAAAGTAACATTATTTTGCCATGTCCTTTTTGTTTTCAAATATCATGGAGGTGATATGGAAAGGAAAATAATTGAAAAAGCAAAAAACATCAACTTAATGTCGTACATCGAGCTCGTGTTAGGGCTTGTTCCGCAAAGACGTGTATCCGGCGGCACTTTTTACTTCTCGCCGTTCAGGCAGGAGAGTGAAGCTTCATTGCATGTCTCGTTATTAAACGGGATCTGGCAGTGGTATGACCACGGGAGCGCAAACCGTGATGGCGGAGACACAGTTAAGTTTGTGCTCAAACTCAGGCAATGTTCTTTTAAGGAGGCAGTTGATGATCTGCTCAGGTTTGACGGATCAAGCTGTGAGAATGAACAAACACAGCCTGTAAACAGGTCGAAGATTGACACTTCCCGGAATAAGATGAAAAAAATATTCTGGGCCAGAAAATTCTACAGCCGGCTGCCTAATAATAATGAAAGGCTGATAAGGAGGTACTTTACTGAAAGAAGATTACGATTTTATCCTGAACTGGGCTGTAAGGTGTATGTCCACTTCAAAGATCAGTTGAGCTACGTTACTTTTCCGCTTCCCAATCCTGAAAAACTCAGAGGGTTGGAGCTCAGGGAGATATGCGGTCTTGATAAAGAGATAGGTTTAACTGAAGAAAGAAAGAATCGTAAGAATTACGGCACAAAGACCTTGTGGGTATTTAAAAGAGACACATCCCGGATACTGGTTGCGGAATCAATACTTGATGCGCTTGCCGGAGAGGTCATTCTCAACGATTACAACATATCACTTGCAGCCTTAAATGGGGTAGGGCAGGTATCCCAGCTTAACCCTTTAATTCAAAGTATGAAGCCCCAAAAAATTGTTTTTGCTCCTGACAGGGACATGCCTGGCAGGGAAACTGAGTTAATCGCTAAAGAAATTTTCAAAAGAAATAACGTTGAGTATGAAGTTCTTGAGACAAAAGAGAAGGACTTGTTTAGGGCACTTCATTTAGGGAAAGGAGTAAACAATGCTTACGACAGCAAATCGCAAACTGAATATCTCAAAGAATGCTCTTGAGGTATTAAGGAAGCGTTATCTTAAAAAGGATGACCATGGCAATCCGACGGAAACACCGGAAGATTTGTTCAGGCGTGTTGCAGAGAACATAGCTCATGCAGACAGCTTCTACGGGGCATCCCCTAAAGAAGTAACACAAACTGCAGAGACATTCTATGATCTTATCATGAGCTTGCGGTTCTTACCGAACAGCCCTACGCTTATGAACGCAGGAAGGGAATTACAGCAGCTTTCAGCGTGTTTTGTATTGCCCGTCGGTGATTCGATGGAGGAAATTTTCGAGGCTTTAAAGAAGGCCGCTCTGATTCATCAAAGCGGCGGAGGTACGGGATTTTCGTTCAGCAGGCTTCGTCCGAAAGACGATATGGTTTCAACAACAAAGGGAAAGGCAAGTGGGCCTATATCTTTTATGGAGGTCTTTGATTCAGCAACGAATACTGTCAAACAGGGTGGGACCCGCAGGGGCGCAAACATGGGGATTTTGAGAGTGGATCATCAGGACATCTTGGAGTTCATCTCCTGCAAAGGCGAAGAGGGAAGGCTGCAAAATTTCAACATTTCTATAGCCATAACCAACAGTTTCATGCAGGCGCTAAAGGAAGAAAAGATGTACCGTCTCATAAACCCGCGCACAAAGAAAGTTGTTAAAGAGCTTTCGGCAAGAGAGGTATTCAACAGGATTGTTGATATGGCATGGAAAAACGGAGAGCCGGGGATTATCTTCATTGACAGGATCAATGAGAAAAATCCCACTCCTCATGCAGGTGAGATAGAAGCCACTAATCCATGCGGAGAACAGCCTCTTTTGCCATATGAGTCCTGTAATCTTGGTTCCATCAATCTTTCACTGATGGTTGATAGTGCCTCCGTAAACTGGAAGTTACTTGAGGATACTATAAAAACTGCGGTGCATTTTCTGGATAACGTCATAGACATGAACAAGTACCCACTGTCTCAGATAGAGACCGTCACCAAACTCAACAGGAAGATCGGACTCGGGGTTATGGGATGGGCTGATATGCTTCTTAAAATGAGAATTAAGTATAGCTCAGATGAGGCAGTCAAGCTTGCTGAAAAGGTAATGAGTTTCATTCAGGCTGTAGCATATGATGCATCTGCTGAACTTGCAATGAAAAGAGGGGCGTTCCCCAACTGGAAGGGAAGCATCCACAACGGAGATAACGGTAGAAAACTCAGAAATGCCTCAATCACAACCATTGCCCCTACGGGAAGCATCAGCATAATTGCTGGTTGCTCTTCAGGCATTGAGCCTGTCTTTGCATGGCAGCATAAAAGCAAACAGGTGGATACGGAGTTTACATGGGAACATCCCATATGGGCGTTGTATAAGGATAAGGATTTACTTCCCGAGTACTTTGTTAAGGCTGACCAGATTCCAACCGAATGGCACGTCAAGATGCAGGCCGCTTTCCAGAGGAACACTGATAATGCCGTCTCAAAAACGGTAAATCTGCCTAACTCGGCGACCAGAGAGGATGTTGCAAAGACCTATCTGCTGGCGTATGAGTTTGGATGTAAAGGCATCACAGTCTACCGTGATGGAAGCCGGGAAGAACAGGTTTTGACAACTACAGACAGACAAATTGCAAAGAAAGGCAAGAGCGGGAAGGAGACCTTGCCTGAGGTGATTGATGAGAAAAGGGTTGTGGTTCCGACAAAAGAAGGTAAATATTACATCCATCTAAGCCATGTTAATGGAACGCCGAAAGAGATATTCGTCACTGTTCCTCCGATTGGCAAATCGAGGGCGTGGGTTGAATGTATCTCAAGGCTGATATCCATTGCTATGCGAGCCGGAGTTTCCTGCGAGGCTCTTATTGATCAGCTCTATAAGAGCTATTTGCAGTATGGAGACGTAACATCACCATTGCTGCATATCAATAAAGGTCTGACAAAGGCGCTTGAGTCATTAAACAGAAAGCCCAACTTTGAGATCACATGCACTGACTGCGGCGGAGTAATGATTCTGGAAGAAGGATGTATGAAGTGCTACTCATGCGGCGCAAGCGCCTGCTGAGTCCGCACGATTCAAAGTAAGGGCGTATGGGATTTCCTGTACGTCCTTTTTTGTTTTTCGAATAGCTTGAAATTGGTCGCATGAAAAGTAAATGACTTCCCCTTTTCATCAGATGATCCCTTTCATTATTGAAAATTATTTGCAGCAATATTAGCATGAAGAAATCGTGAAAGTTTCCTCTTAAAGTCCTCTCCGTTTTCTTTTCGGGGGCGTATTTTTGGCCAACACCTTCTTTGTTTTCCTTGCGCCTTTCTTTCGTAAAGTGTCTTTTGCAGATGACCTGCCTTTCGCGGAGGTTGCAGTCTTCCTGGTGTTTCGAGACGAAATGGAAACAGCGCTCTCTGATGAGACCGATGAAGAAACCTCTAAATCATGTTCGAGCTCGATGCCGAATGTTTGGGACAAATTAGCTTCCTCAATGATCCTGGAGCTTTTCTTTGACGCCAGGGCCAGAAGTTTTTGCTTATGCTCCGAGATAGCCTGCCCTATCAGTTCGCCCATTTCCACGTTCCGCATTTTGAAAAACAACGCTGGACTCTCATCGAGCCGCGCCCCTATACCATAAAGAGCTGCCGCCACGTGCTTACACATACCGGCCCAGTCAGGACAGGAGCAACTAAATTTGATTTCCTTTGGCGACGGGAACATGCCTGAATCCTTATGAGTAAATATTTCTGCCATCGTTTTGGGAAAGCTCCCGTTGATGAGCTCTCGCAAAGATTCAAGCATTCCCTGACATTGATTTATGATTGTCTGCCAAATATCTTTCTTTAGAGTTTTTATGCTGATGACCACTGAATAAGGGCTTGACTGTGATCCCTGGACAGACGCCAGAACTTCCCCGGAGTCGATCTGCAGATCAAGTACCGCGCCGTGGCGGACGTAGCTCCGTCCCCTGCCGATGCGGTTATGGTAATCGGCGTATCGCTCAAGATTGCGGTTCCAGGCCTTGCCCCACCAGGTGCATGCAATAGCTGTGCCCTGAAGGATCACCGGCTTCAGGTTCGGGTTCTTCTTTGACAACTGCTTAAGTTTCTTCGCTGCCTTTGCCTTTTTCTCGGCTACGGATACATATCGAGGAAACCTATCCCAGTAAGACATTTATTATGCTCCTTACAGATTTATTAATGGCAACGACTCTCGTCTGTCTTGCGAACCGCAAAGTGCGCAAAGGAATAAACAGAGCTATTTTATCACAGGGTCATACAGACAGGGAAAAAAGTTCAATCAGAGCATCATTGTCCATCTCCGTTATCCAGTCCTCTCCTACTGATTGAATCACTTCCTGAGCCAGTTTTATCTTGCCTTCTATCATCCTGTCGATCTTTTCTTCAATCGTACCTTCTGTGATGAATTTGTGGACGACAACGCCTTTTTTCTGGCCTATCCTAAAGGCCCTGTCGGTAGCCTGATTCTCTACCGCCGGGTTCCACCAGCGGTCAAAGTGTATGACATGATTTGCCGCCGTAAGGTTCAGACCCACTCCACCTGCTTTTAATGAGAGTACCATGAAAGGTACATAAGCGGCGTTCTGGAATTTATCGATCAAGCCTTTTCTCTTTGCCACGGCGGTGCCGCCGTGCAGGATGAGGCCTTCCCTTCCGAACACGATGTCAAGGAATGCCTTGAGTGGCTCGGTTATTTCCCTGAACTGAGTGAAGACCAGGACCTTTTCCCTCTTTCCAAGGATGGTTTCGCAGATCTCTCTAAGCCTGCCGAATTTGCCGCTTTCTTCTTCATCGTACCCGTCTGTTCCAAGATACTGATCAGGGTGATTGCAGAGCTGTTTGAATTTCATGAGCGAGGAGAGGACTATGCCTTTGCGCTGAATGCCCTCGGTCCGATCTATCGTCTCTTTAAGCTCACGGACCATTTCTTTATAGAGGAGAAGCTGCTTCTTGCTTAAAGATGCATACGTCTTCATTTCGACCTTTTCGGGCAGGTCTGAAATAACCGCCCTGTCGGTTTTCAGACGTCTCAGAATATAGGGGCTGATAATCCGCCTCAGTCTTGCGTAGCCATCGGGAGACTGATGCAGCGCCTTTGCGAATTTGACGAACTCTTGAGCGCCTCCGAGCAGTCCGGGGTTAATGAAGTCGAACAGGGACCAAAGATCGGACAGCCTGTTTTCAACCGGAGTGCCTGTCATGATTAGCCTGTTTTGGGCCTTGAGCCTTTTTATGCTCCGCGTCTGCTTTGCTCCGGGGTTCTTAATAGCTTGGGCTTCGTCGAGTATGATGTAGTTCCATTCACACTCATGAAGCCACTCATATCTCTGCGCAAGGGAGTAGGTCGTAATGACAAGATCGATTCCCTTCAGTGAATCACGGTCATTCGGCTCTATCTTTCTTTCTGTGGGCGCTCCAGGATGCGCGATACAAAAAATCAGGTCCGGCGCAAAGCGGGTGAGCTCATTCTCCCAATTCGAAATGAGGGACGCGGGCACGACGAGCAGGCTCGGCAGTCGCGGGTTTTGCGATTTAATAATAGTGAGCAGCCCGATTACCTGGACGGTCTTTCCAAGCCCCATGTCATCCGCCAGACAGATACCAAGTCTTAAAGAATGGAGAAAGGCAAGCCAGTTCACTCCTTTCTGCTGATACGGCCTCAGGTCGGCCTTTAATGCCTTCCCCGTCTGAGTAAAATCTATCGACTCGGGGCTGCGGAGCTTTTTCAGCACAGTATCGAGCCATTTGCCGTTTGTCAATTCAATATCCTGCGACTGGTCGGAAACTCCCAAAGCGGATTTCGGATCCAACTGCATACGCATGGCGTCTCTGAAGCTGAATTCGCCTGCCGCAATCATATCACGCGCCTTCTCGTATGCATCGAGGGTTTGCTTCAATTTCTCTGGATCAACCGCCACCCATCTGTTTTTGATCCAGGCGAGACCTTCCGATTTCAGGAGCAGCCGCCGGGCTTCATCTTCAGGGATGGCCGTGTCTCCAAGAAGGAGCTCTGGTCTAAAATCAAGGAGGGCGTCCATTCCGACGTGAGAAGGCTGCTTATCTCCGGCAGTTAAACGAAGTCTTACTCCCTGAGTGGGGCCTTTCCACCAGTTCGGGATCCTGCAAAGTATCCCGGCATTCTCATAGATTGAGGCCTCTTTTAAGAAGGTGTATGCCTCTTGCGTTGTCATTAAAAGAGGATGAAAGATTTCCCCGGATTCCACCAACTCGCTGATGAATCTGCTCTCCTTGGCAGCTAAGTGGACCGTTGAAAGCAGATCCAGGAGCTTTTGATTGTCGCTGCCGAATTCTTCGAGAGCATATTTCAAAGGGACGTGTCTGGATGCGCCCCGGGTGTTGAGGCCTGTCGAATAGGTGGCCAGGAAGGCAAAAGGGGCATCGTCCTTTTTGCTCTCGACAAGATGGAAATAGACCCGACCTATAAGATGCACATTCGGACTGTAAGACCTGATGAACTCCTCGACAGTCCCTTTATAATGTCTGACACCCTCCGAAAAACATCTGTTAAGTCCACCCCATATGTTTTCAAGGAGGTCAGCATTCAGATACTCAGCGCCGGTCATGAGGGGCGCGCTGTCAATTACAGAGCAGGCTTCGTCGGATAAAAGCGAGACTGTGACGCTCTCCCTGATCTGCTCCATATCCGGCGTCATCCTTATCTTTTCTGCGAACAGGCCTGCAAATGCACGCCAGAAATTGACCGAATCGGAAAGCTGAATAGATTTGTCACTGAACCCGATGAAAAGAAATGCTGAGGCCTTGTCAGCACTGAACCGCCGGAATATTTCCTGTTCCAATAACTGGCGACTCTTAGTGACCTGTTCTTCCGACGGCGACCATTCAAGCTGGACGTCGCCGCCCGGCATTATGACTGCGTGCAATTCCCTGTTCATAAGAGGCATCTCAGAACATTTCCATCGCGGAGATCAATAAAACCTGCTCCCTCTTAGCCCTTTCTCTTAAAGCATCCGTATAGCCTGATCTTGAAAACAGCATGAAATACTCTTTCCTCTTCCCTTTGTTCAATTCCACAAGGGATGCCTTCCTCTTTAGATCGTCCAGGATATTGACTCCGACCGGCTTCTTGCTCCACTTGGCCTCGCCAAAATATATTCCTTTGTTTTCCTCATCGATGGCGATTATGTCAATCTCCTCATTCTTCTGCCACCACCTGCCTATTGAGGTAAACCTGATTTTGCCGTCCCTCATCATATCCAAACAATATCCCTTGCACACGTCCTCGAATACAAATGAAAGATGTTGGTCAAAGGTTTCCTTTATCATCCGCAGCACTTCCCCTCCTTTGCCGATTTCGAGTCTGCTCCTGTTCGGAAAGACATATTTGAACCAGAATTCAAAGAACCGGTCGTGAATTCTATAAAGTCCCATCTTGCTCTTTTCGGGATATTTTTCGGTTACCGGCACCTCTTTTTCAACGAGCCTGAGACCACGAAGAATTTCGAGATACCTTGAAAGAAGACTCTTTTCAAACGCGGTGTCGTTGATAATCTCCGAGAGCTTTCTTTTCCCCTGCGCGATTGATCTCAGAATGACAAAGTAGTTCCTCGGCTCCCTCAGCTCCTCGCGCAGCAGGTATTCCACCTCGTTATAAAGGAATGTCCCTCTGTCCAGTATAAGCTCTTCTATATTTTGGAATATATCTTTTTCGGGATTGAGCTTTTCAAGATAAGCCGGGATCGTTCCGGTCACCCCGAAGATGGAAACGAGCTCATCTATTTCTTTATCGGGGAAGAACTCTTTCAGACAATTAAATCCCATCTCCCTGAGCTCGAGGGCTCCCGTTCTTCTTCCATAAAGGGGGGCCTTGTAGAAAAGCACCTCCCTCTCCATCATCCCGATGCTTGAACCCATAAGGATGAGGAACAGCTTTGTGTCTTTGAAATACTGGTCAATCCCCTTCTGGAATATGGAGGAGATTGCCTTGTTTGAGTTCACAAGATAGGGGAATTCATCTATTACAATGAGCGTTCTCTCTTTTGTCCTTTTTTTCAGGTAGTCAAAGAACTGATACCAGTCTTTGAACCCTGTTTCTGCAAGGAAGGTGTCATCAAAGAAAGCGCCTACCTCTCTGCCGAGGAGTTTTAGTTGCTCTTGTTCGGCAACGCTGTCGGCAAGGAAGTATATGGCCGGCTTCTCTTTAATGAATTCCTGAACAAGTCTTGTCTTCCCAATCCTTCTTCTTCCGTAAATAGGGATAAACTGGAATTTGTCTTCCCTGTATAATCCTTCAAGGATTTTAAGCTCTTCTTTTCTGTCAACAAATTTCATTCCGCCTCTCAAGTATAATCACGATTAGTATAATGTGGATTATACATAATATCGTGGTGCAATGCAATATAAGGGGTTTTCTTTCGGAATGTCAGTATGACGGAAGTCCCGGTCGTTAAGGAGCGTGAAGAAATCGTGAAAGAAAATTATCAAAAACAATATAATTACGACGAATAATATAGGAATAGGAAATGGGGCCAACTAAAAGACAGGTAATAATTATTTAGTATTTTCAGGCGCTTGCAAGGTTCCTTGGTTGAGAATGGAGATGTAACGTCTTCTCTACTGCATATCAATAAATGCCTGTCAAAGGCTCTTGAGTCATTAAACCTGAAGCCTCATTATGAAATAACATGCACCGACTGCGGAGGGATAATGATTCTGGAAGAAGGATGTATGAAGTGTTACACATGCGGCGCGAGCGTCTGCTGAAATTGAATTGAAGGGCGTATGGGAATTTCTGTACGTCCTTTTTTTTGCTTTTAAAATGTATTCCTTGGAAGTTTGATTAACATTAGCGGGGTGCTGAGATAGGGATCATCAAAAATGGATAAATATGTAGAACATAACCTATCAAACTCGAATACATTAAATTTACATCTTGCCCCCCCTCTGAATATTGCAACGGTTTCTTCCTTAGAACCAGATCTTCACCGGGCAATGGTCCGAGATGTTGTTCTTCCAATCCTTCTCGATTTCCTTAAACCGTTTGTGGTCAAATGGTAACTTCGATTTCTCCGGCGCAGTAGAACCTGGCTGTGAAGTAACGGGGTCTTCTTCAAAATGGATCAGGGTTGCTGGAAGGATATTGCCAGATTTTCCTGCCTTATAAGATAAACCTCTGCGTTCAATATGCGGTTTTTTCTTTTCATCATTCTGTACTTCCTTTTTAATCCTTTGTGCTAATGCCTTTGATACCAAAATAAAATCGATTTGTGAAACGCGATTCTTATCGCGCCAGAAATATGTCCATGCGTCATCCTCTGCTCTATATTCCTGAATGACATTACTTAGATAAGGAGATTCGATTAAAGGCTTTATATATGGACTATACGGAGTATCATTAAAGTCCCCAACAACAGCATAAAGTGCAGAATCATGTTCACCTTTGAAACGATCTTCTATTTGTTCAGAAACAGTTTTTGCCTGTAATTTCCTCTGCCCATGACTTTCACTGATGCGGACATGGTATTTTGCATTTGATTCATTTTTCTTTTTTATTACCAGTTTTGATTTCAAATGATTGACGAAGAGAGTAAGTTTTTCACCACCGTGCAATATAAAGGTCACTTCAAGACAATCACGGCTAAATATCCTTTTTCCGTTCTTGGTTTCATCAATATGACTTCTTATATCTTTAATAGGAAACGTGGATAGGACTCCAACATCTATATTCCTCGGGTCGTACCCGTCAATCAATAATGAATACTGATAATAGCTTTTGAGGTAGTTTTCATTAAACGCGCGTATCGCATCCATGTTTTCTACTTCCTGAAGGCATAGTATATCAGGCAACTGCCCGTCTGGTTCTTTCAATGCCTTTACAGCTATCTTTCGTCTCTCTGGTTCCCAGATGATAAAATTATTTGGCAAATATTTACCAAATGCCTTTTCAGGAATATATCCCATCGTTGCTGCTTCTGATGCTTCAACCAGAGATTTTTTCGACATGTCGCCAGGGTAGGTCTTGCTGAACTTATACCTAAGAAAAAAATTGTTGGCGTTGAAAGTTGCTAAAGATGGCATGGTTTTCCCCTCCTTTATTTTCCGTTGATTGCTTAGATAATTAAATCAGGAACTAACTATTATTTCAATACTTTTTTATGTTCTTCTTTGATCCGGCACCGACCAATCCCGTACAGATATCAAAACATCTACCGGATGATGAGTTTGCAGTGTTGAGAGACAACGCAAATCTTTTTGCGTTGACACTTCCTTGAATAATCTTAAAGATTCAAGCTTAAATATTTTACAATTTTCATTGGAGTGATTTTAATAGTGCTGGGAGAGGATTTGATTATAAAAAAGAGGTTGTGAAAATCAATCTCAAAATTGTGCCCATTTTGTGCCCGTCAGACCAAAATTAATGCCAATTTCTGCCAACTCTATCCAACATTAAAAAATAGAGTAAGCCCTTGAAATAAGAGCTTAATAGCCTTATTTCAAGGGCTTGTAAGATTGGCTTAAAAACCGGTTTTTCGGTCTCAAAATCCACTGAGGGCAACCTCGTGGGGGTTCAAGTCCCCCCTCCGGCACTCTTATATCTTCCACAGCCTTCCATGTCTGCAACCATTGGGATAAAGCTCACTATGAATTAACCGGGTTAAGATAATTGTAGAGCATAAGTTAGCGAATAATATAAAAGGATGCTGACTATGAGGGGACATGGCTGAAGTTAAAGTATTGGGCTCTTAGCTTAGGTAGGAAATAACCTTTAACATCAGAGTCAGCATCCTGAAATTATTATATGGGTAATGCAGCGTTAAAACTATGATTTAAATCATGCTACTCAATTAGGTTATGTTATAAATAAAATAATATTGTTTTCGTATAGTTATTATGAACTGACTATCTCGGTAAATTACTTTATATGAAGCCATCTAATATCTCAATTATTAAGCATATTTATTATCATTCCGATTAAATATAAATAATCTGCAAGATTACTTTTCAGGGGCCCAAAATCCATTTTCCTTATTGACAACTTCCCATTTTCATGTAGATAATAGCTCATGCTTCTTACAGAAAACATAAAACAAACGACGGAATATAGAATAACTAAAGATACCGCATTGAGCTTATCAATGCTTAAAGGTGTTGAACTGTTCGATCTGTTTGCTATCTCTAACAAAATAAGGGATAAGTTTCATAGCAATAGAATTGACTTGTGTTCTATTATCAATGCTAAATCTGGTGGATGTCCTGAAGATTGCTCTTTCTGTGCTCAATCCGCGCACAGTAATACAAAAATCAATAGTTATCCATTACTGGATAAAGAAGAAATACTTAAGGCAGCAGATTCAGTGAGAAAATATGGAGTAAAGCGTTTTTGTATTGTTACAAGTGGCAGGAAACCTTCGCATATAGAGATAAAAAAGCTTTGCGAGTTTATTTCTGAGATAAGAGATATGGGTTTTCAACCTTGTGCTACACTCGGCATGCTGGGGGAAGAAGAGCTTGGATTATTAAAAGATGCTGGTCTTCATAGATATCATCATAATCTTGAAACCTCGGAGTCCTTTTTCAGTGAAATATGTACAACGCATACTTACAGAGAGAAAATTAAGACTATCGAAGCTGCAAAATCCGTTGGTCTTTCCGTGTGCAGCGGTGGCATATTTGGACTTGGCGAATCATGGGAAGACCGTATTGATATGGCTTTTGCGCTGAAGGAAATCAAGGCTGATTCTGTGCCAATAAATTTTTTTACTCCTGTACCTGGAACCCCCATGGAAAACCGCGGGACATTAAGTCCCTTAGAAGCGCTGAAGATAATAGCTATTTACAGACTGATTCTTTCTGACAGGGAAATAAGGATTTGCGGCGGCAGACCTTACACCCTCAGGGAACTGAATTCCTGTATATTCTTCGCCGGCGCCAATGGACTTTTAATCGGAAATTATCTTACGACTCAAGGGAGACCGCCAAAAGAAGATTTACAGACAATTAAAGATTTGGAGTTTGAGATTTAATGTCAAAGCGTTTGCATTACAGCATAAGAATGAGGGCTGCCAAAGACAGTGTTCACATATCAGGCGCCGAAGGTATCTATGAAAAAAACGATGTACTTGATACTGTTCAGAAGTATACGGGCCGGGCCTATGCACACGATAAGGGTAGGGCTGATGAGATTCATCTTACTATAGAGGAACTCAAAGAGACGCCCCGTAGAATATCTTCTCTGCCGCTTTGTACTTTAAATACAAGAAATTCTGAAGCTGCAGGAAAAGCCGCATTTAAAATTCTGTCTTCTATTGGTATAACTGAAAGGGCTATAGATGAGGCATTTAAATCCCTGACAATCGGCATCACAATGAGAGGTGCAATGCTGATGGATATTGAAGGAGTAAGACTTGAGCCTGACCTCCTGCGCGGGGTAAGAGTAACGCGCATGGGCATAACAAAAAAAGCAGATGCGATTCTTTCAAAGCATCTGGCAAAACTCGGCCTTAATAATGATACTGTCAAGGAGGCACTTATTCTGGCAAGCAAAGTTCACAAATACCCGATGGTTCTTGGAGAGTTATGCATATCTGACGACCCAAACTATACAACAGGATACATAGCCTCACGCGCCTTTGGATATATCAGGCTTCTCCATATTAAGAAGAGAGGGCTTCCTTATGGAGGCCGTGCCTTTTTTATTACAGGCGGAGAGGTGAAGGAACTTATCAAATATCTTCAGACGACGCCCGTTCTAATTGATAATATTAAACCCTGTGAGGGAGCGTTATCATTAAAGGAAATTCTTGCGCGTAAGTCTCATCGTAAATCCCATAGCCGGAAATAAGGTGTGCAAATCAGTAAATAAATCCCTCCACAAATTTTAGCCTGAATTCTTTATTAATCAGTTTTTATCATTAAAATCCCTCTGCTTCAGAAAAAACGAGCAGGGGGATTTTTTATATTCATATACACTTGCCTTGACAAAGAAACTCTTTTTTTTATATTTTCAATGTCATATAAGTTCTTGATTGTAATTTTTGAAGGCGCGTAGCTCAGTGGGAGAGCGCTTCCTTGACACGGAAGAGGTCGCTGGTTCGATCCCAGTCGTGCCTACCATTAAAATAAGTGAAAAGTTGAAAGTTAAAAAAAGGAATTAGCAATCTTTAATCTTGCAACTTGTAACTTTTAACTTTTTTCAGGGAGGTTTATATTTTAAACTCATTACAAAACGATAAGGAGTTTCTCGAAATCTATCGTCATAGTACATCACATGTCATGGCGCATGCCGTAAGAGAACTTTTCCCAAATACAAAACTTGCCATTGGGCCTGCAATTGCAGATGGATTTTACTATGATTTTGATAGTGATCATGCTTTCACACAGGAGGACCTGCCCCTGATTGAAGAGAGAATGAAAGAAATCATAAAAGCTAATAATCCTTTTGTCAGGAGAGAATTACAAAAAGAGGAAGCTATAGAACTTTTTCAAAAACTTGGGGAAACATACAAACTTGAACTTATCAATGAGATTACAGATAAAACAGTTTCTCTTTATGAAGAGGATGGATTTGTTGATCTCTGCCGTGGGCCACACCTTGAATCAACAGGAAAGGTGAAGGCATTTAAGTTACTGTCAGTTGCAGGCGCTTACTGGCGTGGTGATGAAAAAAACAAAATGCTCCAGCGCATCTACGGAGTTTCTTTTTCAACAAAGGATGAACTCAAAAAACATCTTGATTTTCTTGAGGAAGTAAAAAAGAGGGATCACCGGAGACTTGGAAAAGAACTGGACCTTTTTAGCATGAATGATGATATAGGAGCTGGACTGGTGTTGTGGCATCCAAGGGGTGCAGCAATTAGAAGAGCCATAGAGAGTTTCTGGCTGGATGAACATTGCCAGGCGGGTTATCAAATTCTATATACACCTCATATGGCAAAACTTGATTTATGGAAAAAGACAGGTCATGTTGATTTTTACCGGGACAATATGTACTCGCCGATGGAAATCGAAGGACTTGAGTATGAAATAAAACCAATGAACTGTCCTTTCCATGTATCCATTTTTAAGAGCCATCTCAGAAGCTACAGGGATTTGCCTTTACGGTTTGCTGAACTTGGGACTGTTTACAGATATGAACGTTCTGGAGTTCTTCATGGTCTCTTGAGAGTGCGGGGCTTTACACAGGATGACGCTCATATATTTTGCAGAGAAGACCAGATTGAAAAAGAAATCTTAAAGGTGCTGGAGTTCACACTTTTTATTCTGAATACATTTGGATTTTCCAACTACGATATTTACCTTTCAACACGACCTGATAAATATGTAGGAACAGAAGATGGATGGCACAAGGCAACAAACGCATTGGAAAATGCTCTTCTACAAAAAGGGCTTAAGTATGATATAGATCCAGGTGAAGGGGTATTCTATGGCCCAAAGATTGACATAAAAGTCAGGGATTCCCTTGGCAGACAATGGCAATGCAGTACGATACAGGTTGATTTTAATATACCTGAACGGCTCGATATTACATATAGGGGTGCGGACAGTAAAGATTACAGGCCTATTATGATACATCGTGCGCTTATGGGATCGCTGGAGCGTTTTTTTGGCGTATTGATTGAGCATTATGCAGGAGCATTTCCATTGTGGCTTTCTCCTGTACAAATATCCATATTGACTATTTCCGAAAGACATGTAGAATATTGCAGGCAGATAACAGATACATTGATAAAGAAAGGGATACGTGCAGATATAGATGAAGACAATGAGAAAATAGGTTTTAAGATAAGAAAAGCTGCTGTATTAAAGACCCCCTATATGTGTATAATAGGCGATAAAGAAATGGAAAACAATACATTAACTATCAGAAGAAGAAACGGAGAAAATATTGGTGAAATGTCTGTTGAAAAGTTAATAGCTTTTCTTAAAGATGAAATTTCAGACAGGAGGTAGTCATAGAAAAAGAGTTAAGAATAAATCGTTGGATCAGGGCAAAAGAAATTAGGGTAATAGGTCATGATGGCAGTCAGTTAGGCGTAATGGATATACGCAGCGCCTTAAAGCTTGCAGCAGAACATGACTTGGATCTTGTTGAAGTGGCACCGAGTTCGCAACCACCTGTCTGTAGGATAATGGATTATGGTAAATATCGTTATCAGCAGAGCAAGAAACACACATCAAAACATAAAACGATAGACCTGAAAGAAATAAAAGTTAGACCACAAATAAATGAGCATGACTTACTTTTTAAAATGAAGCATATAAAAAGATTCTTAGAGCATGGAGACAAAGCAAAGATTACTATGATGTTCAGAGGCCGGGAAATTGTTCATGCATCAATTTCACAAAAAATTTTCAAACGCATTTCTGATGAATTCTCAACGCTTGCCAATGTCGAACAGGCAGCAAAGATGGAAGGCAACCGCATGACAATGGTTCTTGTACCAAAATAAGTGAGAACTAATAATTGAGAAGCAGGAATTTTAGTTTTGAGTTCTCAGTTTTTAGTTTTAAGTTAATCAAGGAGGAGGTTAAATGCCAAAGCTGAAAACACATAGAGGAGCTGCCAAGAGGTTTAGTAAGACCGGAACGGGCAAGATAAAAAGGAGCAAGGCTTACAGGAGCCATCTTCTAACCAGTAAATCCTCTAAAAGAACAAAACATTTAAGAAAAAGCGGATTGGTAGATAAGGCAAATTTTGATCATATAAAAAAGATATTGCCCTATTAATATTCAATCAATATCATTTCTTTTTAAGAATTTTACTTAGCAACTATTCAAAAAATTTAAAAAATACTATATAATTATGTCTGGTTGCAGGTTAAATATGAGAGCAGCAAGTTATTTTGCATTTGATGCGAGATCTCGTTGTTTCTGAGTTTCTGCTTTCGCAGGACTGACAATTAAAAGATTATTCAGGAGGTAAATATAAATGCCGAGAGCAAAAGGTGGTTTTAAAACAAAAAGGAGAAGGAAAAAAATTCTCGAAATGACGAAGGGCTATTATGGAGCCAAGAGCCGTTTGTACAGAATTGCAACAGAAGCAGTTGACAAGGCATTGACATATGCCTATAAAGATCGGAGAGGAAAGAAGAGAGATTTCAGATCATTGTGGATTATCAGGATTAATGCAGCGGTTCGAGCCTTGGGATTATCTTACAGTCAATTCATGAATAAACTTAAGAAGCTGGATATTGCATTAAACAGAAAGGCGCTTGCAGATATGGCTTATAACAATCCGGGAGCCTTTAACAATCTTGTAGAAATGGTTAAAAAAGGGAATGTTAAATGACATTCAAACCATAAAGAATCTTGCCAGAGAGGAAATAGAAAAAGCTCATAGCCTTAAAACAGTCCATGAACTGAAAATAAAATATCTTGGCAAAAAAGGAATTTTCACTCATAAGATAAAATCCCTTGGTTTAATTCCTCAGGAAGACAGGCGGGAATACGGACGTATCCTGAATGAAACAAAAAACTACATCGAAGAGTTACTTGCCAAATATGAAAACTCTTTCAAAACACTTGAGTTAAATAAAACTCTCCAAACACAGCGCATTGATGTTACTGCTCCAGGGTACTGCATTCCTGCCGGACACGTTCATCCTACAACACAGGTTCTCGATGAAATTATAAGCATATTCACTTCATTGAGTTTTAATGTTGAAGAAGGACCAGAGGTTGAGCTCGACTTCTATAATTTTGAAGCGCTTAATATGCATAAGGATCATCCGGCAAGAGACATGCAGGATACATTTTACATTACGGAAGATATTGTATTGAGAACACATACCTCATCTGTGCAGGTGCGAATCATGGAGAAAACGGCCCCGCCATTAAGAGTTATTGCACCAGGAAAAGTTTACAGATGTGACGCAGATGTAACCCATATCCCTATGTTTCATCAACTTGAAGGTTTTATGGTGGACAAACATGTAAAAATGAGCGACCTCAAGGGAGTGCTGGAGGTATTTATTCATATGATATTCGGACCTGATACAAAACTACGTTTCCGTCCGAGCTTCTTTCCGTTTACTGAACCAAGTGCAGAGATTGACATATCCTGTGTCATATGCAAAGGTGTGGGATGTAATGTTTGCAAAAATACCGGTTGGCTCGAGATTCTTGGTGCCGGTATGATTAATCCAAGGATTTTTGAAATGGCTGGATATGCTCCTGATCAATATACAGGGTTTGCATTTGGGATGGGCATAGAACGTATTGCAATGCTCAAATACGGAATAGATGATATCAGACTGTTTTACGAGAACGATAAAAGATTTTTGGAACAGTTTTAGATTAAATTGCAGCAAGTAGTAAAAAAGTAGTTTAAAGGAGTACTTTTTTGAAGGCATCATACAACTGGCTTAAAGAAATTGCTGATTTTTCACTCTTGCCAAAAGAATTGGCTCATGCACTTACAATGGCTGGATTTGAGGTTGAGGGCCTGGAAGAGATTGAAGGCGATATCATACTTGATATAAATGTAACTCCTAACAGGCCTGACTGTCTGAGCATTACAGGTCTTGGACGTGAGATATCTGCCATACTGGAAGTACCTTTTAAGAATAAAGCAGTTAATATCCAGAAACAGGAAGGCAAAGGACCTGAAGTCGAAATTAAAAACTCTCAACTCTGTAACAGATATGCATCAAGAATAATTTCCGGTGTGAAAGTCGCTCCTTCCCCAGAATGGCTTGTAAAGCGCCTTGAGACCCATGGTTTTAGGACTTCATATAATATAGTTGATGTTACTAACTATGTGCTTTTAGAAATGGGGCAACCACTTCATGCCTTTGACCTTGATAAACTCGCTGACAAAAGAATTGTGGTTAAAATATCGGACTCAGAAGAAACGTTTCACACGCTTGATAATGAGGACAGAAAACTAAGTAAAGACACACTGTTAATATGGGATTCGGAAAAACCTGTAGCTTTAGCTGGAATTATGGGTGGATTAAATACAGAGGTTTCTTTGTCCACAGTGAATGTACTTCTTGAGAGTGCATGTTTTCATCCTGCATCAATAAGACGAACCTCCAAGTCTCTTAATGTGAGCTCTGAATCTTCATACCGCTTTGAAAGAGGGATTGATATAGAAAATGTTGTGAAAGCCCTTGATATGGCTGCTCAGATGATCATTGAAATTTCAGGAGGAAGGGTTTCAGGTTTGACCGACAATTATCCCAGGCATCATGCTTCCAAACAAATAATAGTGCAACATGAGAAAATAAATGCATTGCTTGGCATTAGGATTGAAGAATCATTTTTGCAAAACATAATGTCCCGACTTGGTTTTGAAATTAAAAGGGCAGGGGAGAAATTTATTGTAATTCCTCCAAGTTTCAGACAAGATGTTCAATTAGATATTGACGTAATAGAGGAAATAGCAAGGCTTTATGGATATGAGAAAATTCCTGCGACATTGCCAAGTATCAGGATGCAACCTTCACCAAGAAATGAAAGAAGAGACCTTATTAAATCAGTAAAGAATTCCATGGCAAAATCGGGATTTTCCGAGGCAATTAATTACAGTTTCATTAATCCTGAGATACTTAATAACCTCAACATTCCTTCTGAGGACAAAAGAAGAAATTTTATTCTTATTAAAAATCCTCTTCGCAAGGAAGAATTGGCAATGAGGACAAACCTTATACCAGCACTGCTTAATAATGTGAGCCTAAATCTTAATCGTGGAGAGAAAATAATTCATCTGTTTGAAGTATCAAGCATATTCCTTCATTCCGACCAGAAATTACCAAACGAAATTATTCAACTGACTGCTGTTTGTGTTAAAGATAAGACTGCATCTTTATGGAAAACAAAGCATGATGGTTTTTATGATATAAAAGGTGTCCTCGAGAATTTATTCAATGAATTAAAAATCAGGGAATATTATCTTGAATCAGATAAAGCATTACTTGAACCATATCTACATCCTGGCAAATCATGTTCAATAATGATTAGCGATGAGAAATTAGGGTCCCTTGGTATGATTCACCCCAGAGTGTTAGAAGCGTTTGATATAAGAGCTGATGTTGGTATTCTGGAGATATCTAACTTAGAACGTCTGCAAGAATATAGACACTATAAAACCGAATTTGTTTCATTGCCCAAATTTCCATATGTTGAAAGAGACATTGCTGTAATTGTCCCTATGGATATGACCGCAGAGAAAATAAAAAGAGAAATATCGAGTATAGATTCTGATATCATTGAAACAGTTAACTTGTTTGATATTTACACAGGCAAACCAATAGCAGAAGACAAAAAAAGCCTTGCCTTCTCAATACGCTACAGAGCTTCAGATAGAACTCTTACAGATGAAGAGGTTGATGCATTGCATTTTATTATTATTGAGCGCCTTAAAGATACGCTTAATGCCGAGTTACGCAGTTAATAGCATTTTACTTCATTAATGCCAGCACTTCATTAGAAAGGATCTGCCGGGTTTTCCGAATATATTACATTTATAAGTAATTTTTTCTGGCAATATAATTTTACATAATATATCTTATCGGACGTTAGATATGTCAAACTTTTGTTAAGAAGATGTGAAAACGATAAGCACCCTCCCTTTTGAACTGGCTTTTAAAATAGGATTTTCTGGGTTTGCACAATTTATGGGCACATTCAAAACACTATAAAAACAATGAGTTATGGTATTTTATCTATTTCTCAAGGGGTTTTGAGATCAAGCCAGATTTTGTCAAAGATATGACTTTTACTTTGAGACGCTGACCTTTTGAAAGATTATCCGATATAATTGACAGCTTAATATAATTATCTGAAATACCTATGTATAATCCAGTAGTTATAGATTTATCCTCAACTATGACATCAAGTGTTTTACCTAAGTTCTTTTTGAGATAAGTATTTTTCATATTATTTGCAATTGTTAGTAATGTCTTTACCCTATCCTGCTTTATACTTTCATTAATATGACTGTTAGATAATATAGCTCTTGTGTTTGGTCTTTTTGAGTATGGAAACACGTGCATATAGCTTAGTGGTAGTTGTTCAAGAAATTTAACAGTTTCTTTAAATTCTTTTTCTGTTTCACCTGGGAAACCAGCGATAATATCTGTCCCTATTGATATATCAGGATTTGTGGATTCTATGGTATCAATAATTTTTTTAAAGAAGATAGTCGAGTAGCCGCGATTCATCTCATTAAGTATTCTATCTGATCCACTTTGAAGCGGTATATGTAAGTGTGCACAAAGCGATCCTTCTTTAATATAGGATAAATAGTCGGCTTTAAATTCCTGAGGCTCAATCGAGCTTAATCTGAATCTGATATGAGGAAAATACTGAATCAACATGCTCACAATATTTAATAATGAACTTTTAGGATAGAGGTCTAACCCATAAGATCCAATATGTATTCCTGTTAATACAATCTCTTTATATCCTGCATTATTAAGTTCATTAACAGCATTAATAATATCCTGTATATTAAGGCTTCGACTTTTACCTCTTGCTAAAGGGACTGCGCAATATGAACAAGAAAAATTACATCCATCTTGTATCTTAAGGAATGCCCTTGCTTTGTTTGAATGATATGGTTGTAAGGTTAGAGGTGCCGACAAGGGATAATTATCAATCACAGAAGCGTCACAATTATTATATTTTAATTTTTCTATATGATTAATAATATCTTTTTTTGCAGAATTACCTATTATGAGATGTAGTCCTTCTATTTTTAGAAGATCGTCAGGTT
This sequence comes from Nitrospira japonica, assembly GCA_020723105.1. Taxonomy (GTDB): domain Bacteria; phylum Nitrospirota; class Thermodesulfovibrionia; order UBA6902; family UBA6902; genus SURF-23. Next base: position 245,992 of record DYJL01000001.1, read on the forward strand.
TCAATTGCGCATAACAGCCGGCGGCAATAACTTTTGCTCCTGTTTTTAAAGCTTTTCTTATAAGTTGTCTTGATTGATAGTCACTTTTAGCAGTTACAGTACATGTATTTATAATATAAATATCAGGATTGTCAGCAGTGGTAACAATTTCATGATTTTTGTTTTTTAATAAGCCCTCGATAGAGGCGCTTTCTGACTGGTTTACCTTACAACCTAATGTTGCAATAGCCACTTTCAAGAAACTTCTCCTGTTACAACTTGAAACCTTATATTATTTCACCAAATAGTGAATGTTGTTTGGCTTCCGTTATATTAATCCTAACGAGACGACCAATATCTTTCTCATTTCCGCAAAAGTTTACAATCTTGTTGGAAGACGTTCTTCCAGTAAGTTTATCGCTGTTTGTTTCGCTTATACCTTCAACCAGGACTTCTATTGTTTTTCCCTCTAACAGTTTGTTTTTTTTATATGTAATGATCTCCTGTATCTTTAAAATTTCTGCAAGTCTACGTGAAACAATATTTTCATCAACATGATCTGGCAGATAAAGCGCTTTTGTATCGGACCGCTTAGAATATTTAAATGCAAAGATTCCGTCAAACTTAATATCGGTAAGTGCATTTATGGTACTTTGGAAATCTGCTTCTGTTTCTCCTGGAAAGCCAGTAATAATATCTGTAGTAATTGCTATATCGGGAATTGCTGTTCTTAATATATCAATTTTGTCTTTATAAACTTTGTAAACATACCCTCTGTTCATTAAACTTAATATATTATCAGATCCGGATTGCAGGGGCAGGTGGATATGATTACATATTTTTGGCAAGTTCCTCATCGTATCTATCAATTTTTCAGATAAATCTCTAGGATGTGATGTAACAAATCTAATCCTCTGCAATCCCTCTATTTCATGAATAATTTTCAGAAGGTCAGGAAAATCCATATAGTCTTGAAGATTCTTGCCATAGGAATTTACATTTTGACCTAAGAGAGTAACCTCTTTGAATCCTTCCATGACAAGTGAATTAACTTCCTTGTAAACATCGTTCCAAGGCCTGCTCCTTTCCCTTCCGCGAGTATATGGCACTACGCAATATGCACAGTAATTATCACAGCCATACATTATAGATACCCAGGCTCTGATGCGCCCTTCCCTGCTTACAGGCAGTATTTTAGTATGATACTCCGGATTATGACGCAATGCAGTCGTCTGAGTTACGTGTCCTGTATTTTGTGTAATATCTTTTATCCAGGTCTGTAAACTATCTATATTATCGGGACCAAAAATAAAATCCACATAGGGAAATCTATTGAACAGCACATCGCCTTTCTGCTGTGCTATGCATCCAGCCACGGCTATTCTAAGAGCTGGTTTATCTTTCTTGATTTTCTCCAATCGGCCCAGTTCGCTGTAAAATTTTTGTTCGGCTTTTTGCCTTATATTACAAGTATTGAGAACAATCACATCTGCCTTTTTTGTTGAATCTGTGAACTCATAATCTGATACAGATAAAATACCGGCAATCTTCTCTGAGTCATGCACGTTCATCTGACAGCCGAATGTGTAGATATGGAATTTTTTAGTCATAAAACATTACCTTATAACTACATGTACAAACGTCTGGATTAACTTTCAAAAATCGTACTTCTACAGTAACTGGAAGGCCGGTTGTCAACGCTAAATCAATCTGTAATCAACCCTTTCTCTTTCATGTCTTTTACCATAAGGGCGAATTCTGCGGGGTTTTGCCGTCCTAATAATACAAGTGCGTCATATGGCTCCATAGCTCCTGACGGATCAACTGGCTGCAGGTATTTATTAAAAAGTGCAGTAAAAATGTTACGTTTTTTCTCATCAAAAAAATGATCTTCAAAGGCAAAACTGATTTTTTGTGCAATAAGCGCCATATGATCAAAATTCATAGGGATATCTCCTTAGTCTTAAAGTTATTTGAAAATTTCATCGGAAAAAGGAACGCCGCCCAATGATTCCTCCAGTTCCTCAAAATCGTCTTCTGATATTCCAAGTATTTTCAGTGAAGCCGGATCGAGAGGATAATTGGGCGCTTTTTCGGTTGGACTTATAACGTTCTTTGAAGTTATATAATCAGAAAGATGTATAATTGCTACATGTTTTACATTCCTCTTTGCAAGTGAAGGTGTATGATGGAAAAGATTTACATCCATAATTACGTCAGGCAATTTCCATTCTTCTGCAAGCCACATGCCAATATCAGAATGAGTAAAATTTAAAACTTTTTTTTCTGCATCAAGCAGATTGTTTTCTTTCTCAAAGGCGAATAATATATCTTCGAATGTTTCGGGGAAAAATCTGTTTAAAACCAGATATCCTAAATCATGCAGCATTCCAAGCATTAAGGCTTCTTCGGTTATGTCAACCTTTAGATTCTTTGCCAGCAGCCTTGCATTAAATCCGACAGCAACAGAATGATTAAATATCTTTTGATAATCAGAGGTCCTGCCACGTTTGCCGTCATCAAGTATAGTTATTAAAGATATGCCCAAAGCGATATTCTTGACATTGTTAAAACCTATCCTCATTATTGCATTGCTGAGCGCCTGTGTGCTTATTTGAAATCCAAACAACGCAGAACTTGCAACACTCAGGATTTTTGCTGATATGGCAGGGTCTTTCTCAATAATATTTTCAAGCTTTTCTACAGAAAGCAAATTATTGCTGAGCAGGCTTAATACTTCCTGTGCTATCACCGGTATGGTTGGAAGGTTCTTTATATTTTTGACGAAATCTTTTAAGGATTCATTCATGTTTACATTATACTTTTTAAACATAAATTATGAAACAGATTCCCGGCTTATCTTTAGCAATTCTTAGAATCCAGCAGTATGGTAACCGGGCCGTCATTAATCAGATTAACTTCCATGTGAGCGCCAAAAACACCCTCTCTTACATTCAATCTGTTTTCCCGTAATAAGTCGTTAAATTTTTCCCAATATGCCTTTGCCATTTCCGGTACGGCTGACTTATCAAAACCGGGACGGTTCCCTTTTTTGGTATCAGCATAAAGTGTGAATTGGGAAACACTGAGAATTTGTCCATGAATCTGGTAAATATTTAAATTCATTTTACCTTGTTCGTCTTCGAATATGCGGAGATTCATCACTTTCCTGGCTATCCGTTCAACATCTTCCATGCTATCGTCCTTTCCTATTCCAACAAACAGAAGCATCCCCTTCCCTATTTCAGCAACTTTCTGACTGTTTACAACAACTACAGCATTCTGAACACGTTGAATGAGAATTTTCATATTAAGGCAAGTATATCAGAATGAGATTACCTATTAACAGGTAAAACACAGCCAACAGAGATGCTTGCTTATGTTAAACTAAGAATCTCAACTATGTCTAATGACTTTATTAAAACTATAGTCAGCAATGATGAGTTACTGCGTAACCGTTCTATAAATGCTATCCTGCAGAACAAGAATAGAAACCATATCCTGCAATTAACAGGTGAGCTCGAGACCTTCCGGCGTTCCTCAGATAATCTTTACCATAAAGTCCGGGCTTCATTGTTTTTGTTTGCAATCTATAATTTCTACCTGCAATTCAATAAAGAGACAGTTCAATTCGGAAAAATACCTTTTGAAGGCATTAAGGCTGCTTTTGACAGGGATTTTGAAAAGGCAATTAATATTTACTTGTCCGACGGCTCTCAAAACAGCGCTATATACAGCGCATTAGCAGACGCATACTATAACGTATCCTTCAACTATTTGATGGAGCAGGTTAAATTATCTATTAGTCATTGCAGAGAAAACTATCTTCTGTTCAATATAAAGGGCCTTGCGGATTATCCGTATCTGGTTCCGGAAGAATTAACAACCCCTGACCCTGGAACAGGCCTTTTTGCCATTGGAATGGATGCAGCTCCGGTACGACTCGATCCATCGCATAGCGGCTGGTCCGATATTTTCTTTCTTGGAATGGATTTTCCTGAAGGCGCCAGGGTTGTCAATCTGTCAGTTAATTTAAAAATCCATGGAACTGATAATCCGATATTGCCACCATGTGAATGCTATACACAAATTATAGAAGAGCCTGTTATCCATCTAAAATCAATTGACCTGAAAACCTCAAAAAAAATATATACCCTGCAGGAACTTTTTAATTTTGGAAATGACTATTTGTCACTTCTGAAAGCAGGGGTTGTAGCATCAGGAATTGTGCCTCCATGTTTTGAGAGGAAAAATATATCGCTAAAGGACCTGCTGCATAAACTGCTTGGTAAATGCGGCGGCATAAAAATTGTGACGAAAGTTCATGGCATTCCTAAGGGTTCCAGACTGGCGGTAAGCACAACACTCCTTTCAACAGTTATAACACGATTAATGAGATTCAGCGGGCAAATAGAAAATCAGACCGGAACCTTAACAGAAGAGCAGAGGAGAGTTGTAGCCTCCAGGGCTATCCTTGGCGAGTGGCTCGGGGGCTCAGGCGGAGGCTGGCAGGATTCAGGGGGCCTTTGGCCCGGCATTAAATTGATTACCGGCAAATTAGCTGACTCTGAGGATCCTGAATTTGGAGTAAGCAGAGGGTGTTTACTGCCTGAACATAATGTGTTTTCAAGAGAGGAACTATCAGAAGAAGTTGAACAAAAGATTGTTGATTCGATGGTGTTAATCCACGGTGGAATTTCACAGGATGTCGGTCCTATTCTCGAAATGGTTACAGAAAAATATCTTTTAAAACATGAGAGGGAATGGAAAGCAAGGTTAAAGGGAATAGAATTGTTTGATAAAATTATAGAGGTCCTGAAGGCTGGCGATATGCGGAAACTCGGCAGACTTACAACAGAGGATTGGGAAAAATCCATACAGAATGTAATCCCATGGGTTAATAATGCCTTTACAGAAGATTTGATAAAAAGGACGAAAAAAGAATTTGGAGAAGACTACTGGGGATTTTTAATGCTTGGAGGCATGTCAGGCGGCGGTATGGCTTTCATTATAAATCCGAAAATCAAAGAAGTTTTCAAAGACAGGATAAGCAATATCATGCTCGAACTGAAACAGACATACAGTGCCTCCCTGCCCTTCATCATTGACCCTGTAGTGTATGATTTTGAAATTAATCATAATGGGATAGTCTCAAAATTACTGAAAGGCCCTGATGCAAAAATGCCTCATTTCACTGATGAACCGCTGCCATTACAGGATAATCAGGAATCTATTGAAGCAGAACTACCCTCCCAGGCCCACCCAGAGAATGACAATGTTAATCCGTTGTCCTCAGATCAGATCAACGAAGATGAAATCAGGAATCGTTACGGCTTTGATTTAAAATCACATGAGTATATGAAAACGTTATTAAAGAACGGAGATATAGGGCTTGTAAAAAACCGTCTTCCCTTAACAATAAAAATTGAGGATGTTGCATATGAAGATGTTTTTCATTTCGAAGACGAAGGTAGTCCCGTTAATTATGATGAATTTCATTCAACGGGTATAGAGGCCTTGAGAAAAAACGAAATCGCCGTAGTTACTTTTGCAGGTGGAATGGGAAGCAGATGGTCGCATGGCGCTGCCGTGGTCAAACCCATTAACCCGTTTATACGAATTGACGGTAAATACAGGACCTTTAGTGAAATACATCTGGCCAAAAGCAGAAGGACTGGAAACCTCCATGGACACTGGCTGCCGCATGTATTCACCACAAGTTATTTAACCAATAATGCTGTTTCTGATTATCTGAAAAAATTTAATAACTTTAATTATGAAGGCAAGATATATATTTCTCCTGCAAAATCCATAGGCCACAGGGTTTACCCTATGGAAAGAGATTTGCGTTTCTATTGGGAAGAGCAGCTTCAGCAAAAGATGGATGAAAATCTGCAGAAGGTGCAGGAAGATATTCACCGGGCCCTTATAGAATGGGCCAAATCCAAAGGGGAAGGCGATGACTATTCTGATAATAAACCTGTTTTGAGATTTAATCCGCCGGGGCATTGGCACGAAATTCCAAATCTTATAAAGAACGGTATTCTCGCAAAGATGTTGAAAGCCTGTCCGAATTTAAAATATCTTTTCTGCCATAATATTGATACAATGGGCGCTGATATAGAACCATATATACTTGGCTTACATATAGCCAGGAAATCTTGCCTGACATTTGAAGTTACTCCCAGAAGAATGGAAGATGCCGGAGGAGGGCTTGCAAAAATCAACGGACATATTCAGTTGATTGAAGGGCTTGCATTGCCAAAAGAAGAGGATGAATATAATTTAACTTATTACAATACTAACAGTAACTGGATTAATATTGACCTGTTACTTAAGTTCTTTGGTCTTGACAGGAAGCTGATTTTACAATCTGAAAACTATCCGGAGGAACAGGACAGGATACTTGCCGCCATACACATGATTGAAAAGAGAATGCCGACATACGTTACCATCAAAGAGGTAAAACATGTATGGGGCAGCGGACAGGAAGATGTTTACCCTGTGGCGCAATTTGAAAAACTGTGGGGCGATATGACGGGCCTCAAGGATGTGAATGCTAACTACATATCAGTGTCAAGATACAGGGGCACACAGTTAAAAGAACCTTCCCTGCTGGACCGATGGTTAAATGACGGATCGTTTGAATATATGAGGAGCAAATGCAGTTTTTAGTTATTGGAAAGTAGTGAGTAGTCAGTAGTTAGCAGGTTGCTGAAAAAGTATTTTAGCTGTCTTTGCGAGCGAAGCGAAGCAAACTCACTTCTTTATAAATCAATAAGTTTGAGATTGCTTCGTCGCAAAATACGCTCCTCGCAATGACAATTACAGACTTTTTCGGCAGTCTGTTAGTCTAACCAATTTACAGGGGGTTGCTATGAACAGCAAAAAGAAAGTCGCTCTGATCCAGGGTGACAACCGGAAAGAAAACATCAGGAAATGTCTCTCTCTGATTCAGGAAGATTTAGAACCAGTCAAAAAGGCAAGGCACATTCTGATCAAGCCCAACCTCGTAGCATTGGAACCTGATTTTGCAAATACACACGTAGAGACAATCGAAGCTGTAATTGAATTTATCAGAACTATTGTTCCTGATACTCCGATAACAGTCGGTGAGAGCTCTGCATCAGCTTTCTATAAAGGCCTCCTGACTACAAAAGTTTTTGAAGATTACGATTACTATCGGCTCGAAAAAAAGTACAGCAATGTCAGGCTTATTGATTTTGACAAGGACCAGGATGTTATACAAAGCCCTATACTCTCCGTTGTCGGTGACACACATTTGAGGATAACCAGGCGTATTCAGGGTTTTGATTATAAGATCTCTCTTGCAATTCCCAAGACACATAATTTTGCGATAGCTACCTTTGGCATAAAGAACATGGCCGGGCTTGTTCTGAGACAGGATATGGCCATGATTCACGGAATGAAAGGTGGTATTGAGGTTGATGCTCCAAAGACCCTTCTGGACAAACTGCCGCCAGGAACAGTCTCAAAGGCGCGAAGGATCCTGCCTCCCTGGCTTATAAACTTTTTATTCAGGCAATATCCAGCCTATCGCAAAAGCGTAAAGATGATTCATTACAATATCGTTGAGATTGCAAAAAGAACCTGGCCTGACCTGGTAGTGCTTGACGGTTTTGTATGCATGGAAAATAACGGGCCTGTTGACGGCACCCCGGTTGACATGAGAATAGCAATTGCCTCCGCTGATCCGGTAAAGGCAGACGGTATTGCTGCGCGTGCAATCGGGTTTGAACCGGAAGATATAGGATATCTCTACTACCTGCAGAATAAAGAGCATATGGGGGACTATTCGCTGGACGGCCTTGTCGGCGATGACCTAAATAAAGTGAGAAAAATATTCAAACGCCACGGGACCTATGATATACAAAGCCAGTGGAGGGAATAAATATTATGAAGCGTATTCCTGAACTGGATTTAATGGACGATGCTGAACAGGCCAGAGCCTATGCGGAAGCTGATTTCTCCGAACCGCACGAGGGTTTTGTCAAACATTTTTCCTTACGCTTTCCTGATTTTTCGTCTGGAGAAGTACTGGATTTGGGATGCGGCACAGCAGATGTCATTATCAGGTTTGCACGGGCCTTTCCCAAAGTTAATATAACAGGCATAGATGGAGCTCAGGCTATGCTTAATATTGGTTTACATGATGTAAAGAAAGAAGGTTTTGAGCACCGGATCAAACTGCATAAATGTATGATGCCTGACAGTGAGTTGTCAAAAGAAAAATTTGATGCAGTTATTTCAAACAGCCTGCTGCATCATCTTCTGGATCCCTTAATATTGTGGCAGACTGTAAAACAGTGCGCAAAGCCAGGCGCAGCGATTTTTGTTATGGATTTATTGCGCCCTCCTGATGTAGAATTAGCAAAGAGCCTGTTACGGCTTTATGCTGCTGAAGCACCTCCATTATTACAAAAAGATTTCTTCAATTCACTATTGTCAGCATACAGTATTGAGGAGCTCAGACAGCAGATTGAGGCAGTAAATCTTGATAATCTGTGTATTGATATTGTCAGTGATCGCCATGTATTAATATGGGGGGAAGCTAATGTATATTGATAAGAGCGAATTATTAGGCACTGCTTTCAGGGCTGCCATGCTGGCCGGAGATGTTATCCTGAAAAATATTGGCAACATTTCAGAGAAAGATATTGACATCAAACAGGCCTCAGATTTCGTAACATATGTGGACCGGGAATCAGAAAAAATTATTATACAGACCATTAAATCAAAATATCCGCAGCATCATTTTTTCACGGAAGAATCGCTAAAAGAAGAAGGCTCAGGAGAGTACCGCTGGATAATAGACCCTCTTGATGGCACCACGAATTATATTCACAGTTACCCTGTTTTTTCTCTATCTATTGCGCTTGAATTTAACAGAGAGATAATATTAGGTTTAATTTATGATCCCTTAAGGGATGATCTTTTTACAGCAGAAACAGGTGGAGGGGCCTTTCTGAATGGAAAGCCCATAGAGATCTCCACTGCTACTGACCTGGCTAACAGCCTTATTGCAACTGGTTTCCCTTTCCGTAAGAAAGAACTGATTGATGAATATCTGAGTCTTTTTAAAAATATTTTTGGCCGAGTATGTGACATAAGGAGGGCCGGTTCCGCAGCGCTGGATCTGGCCTATATCGCTTGCGGAAGATGTGAAGGATTCTTTGAACTGGCCCTCAGCCCCTGGGATATTGCAGCAGGAAGTCTTCTTATAAAAGAAGCTGGCGGGATTGTGACTGATTTTGGCGGAGGAAAGGATTATCTTTCAACAGGCAATATCGTAGCTGCATCGCCTTTTCTTCACGGAGCACTGCTAAATGAAGTGAAAGGCGTGTTTGAAGGAATAATAGACAGATGACAACCGCCTGTCCTGTAAATGTCTATCTGTTAGTATGGCAGTCCGTACACATCCTCGAACCTGTATTATCGGCTCTCAGAAAAAAGACCTGTCTCCCTGAGGATTTACCGTCATTGATTTCTTTCCCTGGATACTCAACTGTATCGTGCACATCATGACATGTGGAACACTCAAAATGATTATCATTGGGACCATACAAAGGATATACTCCTCTGGATCCTACAATGGCCTTTCTGCTTGTACCAACTTTACGAGATTCTGGAAAGCCGTTGTTATCCACATCCCTTGTGGGGGCATAAATAAAACTGACCGGATGGTTGTTTTTCAGATTGGATCCCATGTTTGAATAACTCGAAAAAAGCGGGTCATTATTTATAATGTCGTATGAAGTATCCATATTCGAACCCGGGCCGGGATAGTTTACAAGATTACTGCTGACACCATTATGGCATGTCATGCACTGACTGGAAGGCAACTGCAGGACTTCTTCTGCTTCCATGTCGAAACTGGGGCTCTCATATATTGTATAGCTTTGAGGTGGCTGGTTCCTGTTCCATAAAGGTGTTATCTCTATCTTGGAATGAGGAGTATGACACATGGCACATACTTGCAGTTCTTCATTTGTATTTCTCATAACATTAACATCGTGCGGAGTGCCCATTATAGAAGACTGGGCCTTGGAAACAAAAAACAAAATCACCAGCAACACAATAAAAATATTTTTTTTCATTTTCCCCTTTCCTCCTGATAAAAATTAATAAGTTTGCCGAACCTACTGTATATATCGGCAGAAATGGGAAAATATTTAGTCCGGATAAAAAAGACAGGATGTAGGGGGATAGGGAGCAGGGGATAAAAGTTAAAGGATTAAGGGGGTAGGCTTATTCGATCCTGACAAGTACTTCGGAGGGAAGTTTTCCTATTAAGTCGTTAACAGCCGTATTAAGGTCATCCCTTGATTTGGATTCGGCAGTAATTATCACCATGTATTCCTGTTTTCCACGAATTGGATATGAACCAAATTGTACCAGAGGGTTTTCTGTAACAACGAGATTTAATATCTCTGCAAATTCAGACTCATGTGTATTGAGAAAAAGCCTTTTCAAATAAAATCCTGAGGAACGGAACCTTTCTTTAATCATTGAAAATTTTGTTGTCAGATATTCGGGAATTCCGGGAAAGATAAATATATTTCTATATGAAACTATAGGAAAGCGCATATCTTCAGATATTAATACGTCAGAGCCTTCCGGAATTTCAGCCATTTTCAGAACTGAACTGTTCACAATATGCTTGTATCTTGAGGTTAAGAAATTCCTGATTTCTGTATTCGATACAAGCTTGACACCAAAACCCTTTGCTATGCCGGACATTGTAACATCGTCATGGGTAGGACCAACTCCTCCCGATGTAAAGACATAATCATACTGGCTGGAAAACTGCAGAGCTTCCGCTCCTATAATCTCTGTTTCATCAGGAATAACAGAAATGCGTCTTACATCCACACCAAGGCTTCTCAATTCACAAGCCAGGTAGTGCGAGTTAACATCATGCACTTTACCGGATAGTATTTCATTGCCGATAATAATTATTCCTGCTGTCGTCATTAATTTCATTTTAAATGCCTGTAATTGCTTAACGTTATCAAGTCTTGATTTATTAAAGTTTTTCTATGCTTATACCGATAGATAGCATATGAATTTCCAATAAATTAATGCAAGTTCAGGATAAGCATTATAACTTTTTTACTATGAAAGACGTCAAGAAAACTCTGAAAGAGGCAAAGCCGGGTTTGGTACTGGCTGTTGTAATTGGAACTGCTGGATATGTTTTTACAAAAGTCATGCAATCGCATCTGCTGGAGCCTCTGCTTGTTGCTCTGCTTTTAGGTATCATTATAAGGTCTGTCAATAAAGATAAGAAAAAGTATGAAGCGGGCATCAGCCTGGCCCCTCTGATATTCATCCCCGTCGGCATATTGTTTTACGGACTGCACAACCTGAACTTTGCAAAGCTGACCGAGGTATCTCCAGCCAGCTTAACATTGCTGTTTGCTGTAATGTTTGTCTATATTACTGTGATACTCTGTTTGGGAAAAGCGCTGAAACTGAAAAAGCAGATAACATATCTATCTGCTGCCGGTTCAGCAATATGCGGAGCTTCAGCAATTGCTGTTGTAGCCCCTGCGATAGAAGCCGAACCAGAAGACGTTTCAATATCACTTTTGGCAGTGGCGCTATCAGCCTTTATCGGATTTGCACTTATCCTGCCTTTATGTGCCGGACTTTTTAATATGACCAGCCTGAATTACAGTTTTCTCTCAGGCGCAACCCTGCAGTTTACAGGCCTTGTGAAAGTCGCTTCATTTCACACACCTTTTTTAAGAAACGATATGTCACAGGAGGCAATGCAGTCCCTGGCGCTCACTGTAAAAGCTGTAAGGTATCTTGGCTTGCTTGTTGTCATACCGCTTTTTTCAAGTTTCACAAAAAACAAATTAGCGGCGCCATGGTTTTTATGGGCTTTTCTCATCGCAGGCTTAATCGGCACGTGGCTGTACTCTACCCAGAAAATTTTCTTTAATACTGCATTAATACCTCAGATTCAGTTTATTCATAATATTTCATGGGCGATAGCAATGGCAGCCATAGGTTTAAATGCAGATGTACGAGGCTTATTGACCCATAATGGATCCAAGGCTTTGATTATAACTTTTACCGGCTTTGTAGCTGCCGTAGGAGCATTGATTGCCGGACTTTATTTTATTGGCCGGATATAATTACTGATTACCAATGAATACTAAAAACAAATTTGAGGCACCCAGGACAAGCATAAAAAACAATATACTCCTGTCCTTTTTCTTTGTCCTGGCTGCAGGCGGCATTGCAATCAACGTCATTCTACAGAACATCATTCAGAAAACTCTCCTTCTCGAAAAAATTGACCATGTCATTATTGAAAATATAAGCAGGCATGTAGCGTTAATCGGCTCAGGGATAACTATTGGCGGAATTATTATTATTCTGTTTATTGCCTTTCTTTTATCGGAATCAATTACAAAGCCGATAAAAACATTAATCGGCGGTATGATTGAAATCGCTCGCGGCAAATTTGATACGAGAATAACGGTCACTGCTTCCAATGAGCTGGGACAGCTTGCAGAAGGGTTCAATCTTATGGCGGCCCACATCGAAGACGCTTTGAAGGAATTGAAGGACGCAAAGGAATATACCGACAACATTATCGTTTCCATGCCCTCCATACTGATAGTCCTGGATAAAAACCTCAGAATACTATCCACGAATATGAGCTTTGAAAAACTCCGGGAACAGTTTCCAGAATTTTCCATTCAACAGTTTGTCAGTAATCTGGAAGGAGAAATCAAAAAAAATCTGCGCACCTGCGAAACGATTAAAAAAGAGTTTGTTGTTGTTCCTGAGGGCTTTGATGTAACCCTGATTTTTTCTGCTGTGATATCCTGCATAGGAGATGGAACATCAGAATATGACAGCGGTAAAGAGGAGCGTGTTTTGCTGACCATAACCGACGTCACCGAGCGCACAAAGATGAAGGAAATGGTGTTCCAATCCAGACAGGACTGGGAAGATACCTTCAATCTTATACCCGATATGGTAACCATACACGATAAAGAGATGAACATCATACAGGCCAACAAGGCCGCGCAGGAAGCGCTTTCTCTGCCATTACTGTCTCCTGAAAAAATAAATAAGTGCTATAAATTCTACCACGGCACAGAAACGGCTCCCAACGCTTGCCCGAGTTGTAAGTGTTTAAAAACAGGCCAATCCGGTACTTTTGAATTATTCGAGCCTTATCTGGAGAAATTTATAGAAATCAGAGCCATTCCCCGCATGAATAAAAACAATGAAATGATAGGGCTCATCCATATTGTCAGAGACATAACACAACGTAAGCAGATAGAGGAGGAACACAAACAACTGCTTTCAGTTATCACAATGGCCAAAATCGAGTGGGAGGCGACCTTTGACAGCGTCAATGAATTTATTGTTCTGGTAGACAAGGAACTGAATATAAAGAGATGCAACAGCAGTTTTGCACAATATGCCGGATTACCGTCTCATAAACTTGCAAATAAAAAATATTATGACTATCTGTCATTCAGCGATACTGAAAGGTTTCAGTATTGCCAGGAACTCATTAAGGGAGAAGAACCGCTTGAGAGGATGGAAATCAATACGATAAACAATCACTGGTTTTACATGAGCCAGCGTCCCTTACGTGATAAAAAGGGAAATTATCTCCATACAGTTATTATAGCTACAGATATCACAAACCTGAAAAATACCCAGCAGCAGCTCAAGCAATCAGAGCAGAATCTTAAGAAACAACTTGAAGACCTTGAGAAGTTTTATGAAATGGCTGTGGGACGGGAACTGAAAATGAAGGAGCTGAAGAAAGAGATAAAGAAATTAAACGAAGAACTCACTAACCATAAGGAAAATGAATTCATCAGAAACTAATCAGGAAGCATGTTCTGTCATGAATATTTCTGAAACAATAAAATCAGAACAAGCCTATAAAGAACTCTCCGAGATATATGCAAACAACCTGAAAATACAGGAGCAAAAAGCCAGAACCGGCAGGGAAGCATTCCTTAACATGCTTGAGGACCTGAATGAATCGTATAAAGAACTTGAAGATTTATTTATAAAACTTATTCGTGTTATGGTCAATGCCCTTGATGCAAAAAGCCCCTGGACCAAAGGTCATTCCGAAAGAGTATCAATGTACACAGAGCAGATAGCCTTTGAAATGCTGCTCGACAGTGAAGAGATAAAGAACATCAAGCTGGCAGGGATACTCCATGACATTGGAAAGATAGGCACTTACGATTATCTTCTGGACAAGCCCGGCAAGCTTACGAATGAAGAATATGAAATTGTTAAAAAACATCCTGCACAGGGCGCAGTCATTCTTAAAGACATCAAACAGTTAAAGGACATTGTTCCGATGATTGAGTATCATCATGAGAAAATTGACGGCACCGGATATCCCTACAGGCTCAAAGGAGATGAAATACCAATTGGCGCCAGAATACTTCATGTGGCTGATTCGTTTGACTCCATGACATCTGACAGGCCCTACAGGCCGGCCCCTGGAATAGAGTATGCGTTGTCTGAATTGAATAAATATAAGGGAAAACAATTCGACCCGCAGGTAGTAGATGCCTTCCTGAGGGTATTTGAAAAACGGAACAGCCAGAATTAACATTTCAGTAAGGGGTCTTCCACTCCCGCCTCTTTAAAGCCCTTTGCGCGCAGCAGACAACTGTCACACCGTCCGCAACTAATCCCTTTCCGCTTTGGTTCAGGCTGCGGATCATAGCAGCTCCAGGTCCGAGAATAATCAACACCAAGTTCAAGCCCCCTTTTTATTATCTCGCCTTTTGTGAGGTTAATTAAGGGAGCATTTATTCTGAATTTCATTTTCCCTTCGACGGAAACCCTTGTTGCAAGATTTGCCATGTCTTCGAAGGCTTTTATAAACTCGGGCCTGCAATCCGGATAACCGCTATAGTCAACTGCATTAGCGCCGATAAAGATGTCTTCTGCTTCCAAAACCTCTGCCCATCCAAGTGCAAAGGAAAGAAATATGGTATTCCTTGCCGGAACATAAGTGACAGTGATTTGGGGTTGGGGATTAGGGATTGGTTCTTCTTTACTAACCCCTAATCCCTGACACCTACCCCCTGTTTTTGGGACTTCCATATCCGTTGTCAGCGCAGAACCGCCGATATCTCTGAGATTAAAGTTTATGACAAGATGTTTTTTTGTATTAAAGCTTGCTGCAATCTTACGGGCTGATTCCAGCTCTATCTTATGTCGTTGTCCGTAATCAAAACTCAAGGCGTAGATATCAAAGCCTTGCGCTTTTGCAATTGCCAATGTGGTTGTCGAATCAACCCCACCGCTTAAAAGTACAACTGCTGGTTTCATAGATTTTATCAATTCCCCCCTCTCCCTAACCCTCTCCCGCATGGGGAGAGGGAATTCCTTTTTTCATACCCCTTACCCCTTACCCCTT
The DNA here is from genome assembly GCA_020723105.1 of Nitrospira japonica. Taxonomy (GTDB): domain Bacteria; phylum Nitrospirota; class Thermodesulfovibrionia; order UBA6902; family UBA6902; genus SURF-23. Next base: position 261,425 of record DYJL01000001.1, read on the forward strand.
ACCCCTTTTTTATCACCTATCTTCGACTCTTTTCCTTCAATGAGTCTTTTAATATTTTCCTTATGTCTGAAAATTATCAATACGGCAAATAAGATACCAAAAACAATCTTGATCTTTGAAAAATCCATAAAGGCAAATATCACCGGCAGGGCGCTGACAGCAGTGATGGCCGCAAGCGAGGAATATTTTGTAAACACTGCAACTGAGATCCAGATAAGAAGTATAAGTCCTGCAGAGAGAGGGCTGTATGCAGCCAATACCCCTAAGCCGGTTGCAACGCCTTTCCCGCCTTTAAAAGAAAGGAAAATAGAAAATATATGTCCGGAAACTGCGGCAAGCCCTGTCAATCCTCCCCAGAAATCTTTTGCGTTACTTATCAGGGCCGTACCTCCTTCTGCCGGAGTTATGCTGGCAATAATGTAATTACAAAGTATAACTGGAACAGCGCCTTTGAGGATGTCACATAATAATGTTAAAAGTGCAGGCCCTTTTCCTGCGGTCCTTAATACATTGGTTGCGCCGATGTTTTTACTTCCTGCAGACCTGAGATCAATACCCTTGCTCTTTGTGAAAACAAGCCCGAAAGGAATTGAACCAGAGAGAAACGCTATCGGAAGCAGAATGTAAAGCTGAGGATAAAAGGTTAGAACGGAAGCCATCATAACCGCTTCCAGAAAAGTACAAAATACTGAACTCCTGACACAACACCCAGAATCATTGCTATCCAAAGCAGGGTAATGCCTGTGCTGTATAAATCAAAAGGTATTAAGGTGCTGTCAATAAACAAAACAAGTATTGACGATATTTGTGCAACCACCTTAATCTTGCCGCCCATCTCTGCAGGAATTACGATATCTTTTGAAAGTGCAACAATCCTTAAACCCGTAACAATAAATTCCCTGACAATAATAACTATGGCTATCCATGCAGGAATAAGCTCCATATCAACAAGCACGATAAGCGCAGATATGACCAGAAGCTTGTCTGCAATCGGATCCAGAAGAATACCGAATTTGGTAACCTGCTGGGATTTTCTTGCAAGATATCCGTCCAGAAGGTCGGTCAATGATGCAATGGCAAAAAGTACAGCGCCAAGCAAAGGGTTTGCCGGAGCTACCAGTATAAAGGGTATGATTATTAATATTCTGCTAAATGTAATGATGGTAGGAATGTTAACCAAGAAACTCACCTGACACTTTTTCCCAGAGTCCTGTTGCTTTTAAAATTAAATCCGTAAATTCCCTTACAGCGCCCCTCCCCCCGTTTTTTGTCATGATAAGGGTCGCATATTTTTTTGTTTCCCCGTCTGCATCAGCAGGCACTGCAGCCAGTCCGGCCCGTTTCAGAAGTTCAACATCTACAATATCATCTCCCATAAAAGCCACATTTTCATCACGGCATTTATATTTCAGAAGCAGCGCTTCATAGACGGCTGATTTCTTAAAAATCTTCTGATGAACATCTGTAATGCCGAGTTCAGAGGCTCTCACATCAACAACCTTGGATATTCTTCCCGTAATAATTGCCACTTTTATTTCGGCTTTCTGAAGCATTTTGATGCCATGTCCGTCCCTTACGTGAAATCTCTTCAGCTCATTTCCCTCATTGTCGAGAATTATACTCCCATCAGTCATCACGCCGTCAACATCAAGGATCAGCAGTTTGATTTTTTTTGCCTTTTCTTTGATATATCTTTTGTCTTTACTTTTAACTCTTGACTCTTGACTCTTGACTCTCATACTATCCCCGCTTTTAATAAATCATGCAGATGAAGCACACCTTTTACATTACTCTCTTCATCTGTAACTATAAGCACAGTTATAGAATATTTTTCCATAATTGAAACTGCCTTTGCGGCAAGCATATTGTCTGTTACTGTTTTTGGTTTATGTGTCATGACGTCTTCTGCTTTGAGTGAGAAAAAGTTTTCTCCCCACTTTTCAAGTCCTCTCCGCAAGTCTCCGTCTGTAATAACGCCCTGAAGTTTTGAACTGCTGTCTGTAACTGCAGCAATGCCGAGGCGCTTTGATGATATTTCCATGATAGCGTCTTTCATAAGAGTATCTGTATGAACCAAGGGGATAGCCTTGCCTGTATGCATAAGGTCTTCAACAGTTGTAAGAAGCCTTTTGCCGAGATTGCCCCCCGGATGGAAAAATGCAAAATCTTCTTCTGTAAAACCCTTTTTGCTCAGGAGAGTTATAGCCAGAGCATCTCCCATTGCAAGGGCGGCTGTTGTAGAAGCCGTCGGCGCAAGATTCATGGGACAGGCCTCCTCCCTCACAGAAACGTCCAGGGAAACATCTGAAGCCTTGGCAAGTGTTGACTGAGGGTTTCCAGTCAAGGCAATTATCATGATGTCAAGTCTTTTCAATGTCGGAAGCAACCTGATAATTTCATCAGTCTCTCCGCTGTTTGATATTGCAAGAACTACATCGCCTTTTGATACAACACCAACATCTCCATGACCGCCTTCAGCGGGATTGAGATAAAAGGCCGGAGTGCCTGTAGAGGCCAGGGTTGCTGCAATTTTCTTACCTATAATGCCGGACTTGCCCATGCCGGTGACTACCACCTTGCCGTGGCATGAATGCATAATTTCAATTGCCTTAATGAAGCCTTCACTAATGCGGTTAATTAATGAGCTTACGGCTTCTGCTTCTATTTTTAGAATATTCTTTGCCTGATTGATGATGTCGTTCATTCCCAGCCTCGCACCAATTTATTTAACTCCACAAGCTTCTTTGCCAATACATAAAAATTTTCAAGACTCAGCATATTCGGTCCGTCACAAAGTGCCTTATCAGGATTCTCATGCACTTCCATGAAAACCGCATCACAACCTGCTGCAACTGCTGCCTTTGCAAGCGGTTCAATAAATTCCCTCTGACCTCCTGAACAACTGCCCTGTCCTCCGGGTAACTGAACGCTGTGCGTGGCATCGTAAACAACAGGATAGCCAAAGCCTTGCATTATTGGAATTGAACGCATATCCACAACAAAATTATTATATCCAAATGACACGCCCCGTTCTGTTATCATGATATTTTCATTTCCGGTTGAACGTGCTTTCTCAATGATATTTTTTACGTCCCATGGCGCTAGGAATTGCCCCTTTTTTATATTTACCGGCTTGCCTGTCTTTGCTGCTGCAACAATAATATCAGTTTGCCTGCAAAGAAACGCCGGGATCTGAATTACATCAAGCACATCAGCAGCTTTTACAATGTCATCAACTGAATGAATATCTGAGAGAATTGAGACTTCAAGTTTTTCTTTAAGTCTCTGGAGTATCCTTAGACCCTTATCAATGCCCGGTCCTCTGAAAGAGTTAACTGAGGTCCTGTTAGCCTTATCATAGGAACTTTTGAAGATAAATGGGATTTTATTTTTTTCTGAATATTCTTTTAGCGTTACAGCAATTCTTAAAGTAATCTCTTCGCTTTCGATAACGCACGGCCCGGCGATGAATACAAGGGGATTTTGTCCGCCGACAGTGACATTGCCTATTCTGATTTCCCTGGTTTGCATATTAGAATTTGCCTTGAAACAAAATTTCAAAAAACTGAACGCACTATTATACAACAACTGATTAAAATGGTGAGAGTGAAGTTATGCGAGCGAATTGACTCATAAAAAATGTTACCGTAGGTAGAAGTAAAAACAAATCGTTG